>NZ_JAVHLD010000041.1 GCF_031082295.1 Humidesulfovibrio sp. | reverse complement strand
GTATTTCGGCGTCTTCGCCGAAAACCTGCGCGCATTGCCTTCGCCCAGCCCAGCCCAACCTCCCCGTCTGCCCTCGGAGCCCCTGCCCCAAGCCCGCTGGGGGGTCCGGGGGCCTCAGGCCACCGGCGGGGGTGCCGGGGGCGGAACCCCTGGCCTGAGGCATCCCAGGCCCTCGCTCCCTGGCTAGATGCGCGCGACGCCGAGGAACACGGCTGAGAGGGTGGCGACGAGGGTGAGGAAGGTGGCTCGGGCGGCCGGTTTGGACAGGCCGGGGAAGCGGTAGTGCATGGAGTCGTGCGGGCAGGCGCCGATGCAGTCGCCGCAGAGGGTGCAGGAGAGCGCGGGCGTGCCGGCCTCGATGTCGGCGCCGGAGAGCGCCGAGTAGCGGCAGACGCGGGAGCAGGAGCGGCAGCGCGTGCAGGTGTCGCGGTCGATGCGCAGGCGCCAGGGCATGAGCCGCCCCAGCAGGTTGCCCAGCAGCCCGATGGGGCAGAAGGCGGTGCAGTGGGCCATGACGCCGAGCCTGCGCGAGAATGAGAGCATCACGCCCACCCCGGCCAGGCCGAACAGGGCGGCAAGCAAGACGGCGGTGAGGGCCTCCACGCCGAGCAGGCGCAAGGCCAGCGCGCCGCCGCAGGTCAGCACCAGGGCGGCCAGCCTGCCCCAGAGCTTCCAGCGGTCGGACAACGGCTCGGGCCGTTTGGGGCCAAGGCGCGAGCACTGGTCGTCCCAGGCGCCGATGTAGCAAAGGTGGCTGCACCAGGCCGGGCCGACGAACAGCACCGTGGCGGAGAACAGGATCGCCATGAACAGGCCGCCGCCGCGGAACAGCGGTCCGGCGACGATGAGGGCGGGCACGGGCAGGTGCAGGCGGCCGGTCATGAGGAAATCGTTCAGGCCAATCAGACCGAGCAGCAGTTGGCCGAAGAACACCGCCGAAAACAACGCCCAGACCCGCGGGCGCAGCAGCCTGTGGCGCTCCGGGTCCAGAAACTCGCCAGCCAGCCACGCGGCATAGAGCGCCAGCGCCAGAATCTCCAGCCAGCCCCAGCCGGGCAGGAAGCGGTCGACCAGCAGCAGCGGCACGCTGGCCTTGGCGCGGGCCACAACCAGCAGCGCAACCGTGAGGCCGAAAGCCACGGCCTGGGGCACTTCGGCCTCGCGCCCCCGGGGGAACAGCTCCTGCGCGCGGCGGCCGAGCATCCACAGGCCAGCGCCCAGGCTCACCAGGGTCACGCCGGACAGGATGAACGCCAGCCGCAGCCAGTCCTGGCCAAGAGCCATGCGCAGACGCACGAAGCCGAGCCCGGCGTCCACCCACAACGCCGCGCCCAGCACCAGCGCAAAGGCCGCGATGAGCCGCGCCGCGCCGCGCCGGGTCAGCAGCAGCAGCGGCAACGCAAGCAACGCCGCGCAGAGCGCCCACTCGCCCCGGCGCAAGGCATGCGCCGCCAGCAGCAGCTGGCCAAGCACGACAAGGGTGAGCATCAATGCGGTCATGGTGCCTCGTTGTTATGAATGCCAGGGGCGCTGCCCCTGGCATATCCGCCAGCATTCGCACACTGGCAGTTGCCATGGGTTGATTCCATGACTAAAGTCAAGCATCCGCATCATCCGGCGAAAAGGGAGGCCTCATGGACAAGGACAAGCTCGCGGCCCTGGAAGGAATCAAACTTTTCGAGGGCCTGCCCGCTCCGCAGTTGAAGAGCCTGGCGGAGATCGTTCAACTGAAGCCCTGCAAGGCCGGGGACACCTTGTTCGAGGCCGGCCAGCCGGGCACGCACATTTTCGCCGTGGTCTCGGGCAAGGTGCGGGTGTTCCGGTCCTCGCTCTCGGGCAAGGAACAGATCCTGTCGGTGTTCAGCGCGGGCGAGAGCTTCGCCGAGGTCCCGGTGTTCGAGGGCAAGACCTACCCGGCCAGCGCGCAGGCGCTGGAGGACAGCGTGCTGCTGTCCGTGCCGCGCAAGGGCTTTGTGGAGCTGCTGCGGCGCGAGCCGGAACTGGCCCTGGGCGTCATGGCGCTCCTGTCGTCGCGGCTGCGGGCGTTCGTGGGGCAGATCGCCCAGCTGAGCCTGAAGGAGGTGCCGGAACGCCTGGCGGGGTACCTGCTGCTGTTGCGCGCGTCACAGGGGCGCGATGAACTGACCCTGGAGCTGCCCAAGGGCCAGATCGCGTCATACCTCGGCACCATCCCCGAGACCCTCTCGCGGGCCATCAAGAAGCTCACCGAGCAGGGACTCATCGAGGTCTCCGGCAGCCGCGTCAGCGTGCTGGACCCGGAGGGCCTGGCCGCGCTGGCCGAGGCCGACCGCTAGGCCGGCTACTCCCAGGAAATGCAGGTGGCCGGGCAGGCGTCGATGGCCGCCTGGATCTCGTCATCCGAGCCCCCGGTGGTGTTGACGACCTTGGCCTTGCCGGAGTCGGCGTCGAACTGGAACACGCCGGGGCACAATTCGCAGCAGGTTTCGCAGCCGATGCATTCGTCTTCGTTGATGGTCACGGTTCCAGCCATATCATCCTCCATTTGACGCCACCCTACACCAGGCCGCTCCCCGTTGCCAAGGGGGGGTGGGCGACCGCGCGGGAAGCCTGTGGCGGACGACAGCGGGCCTTAGCGGGCGAACAGGCCGGGGCGCACGTCCGGGTGCGCGCAGAAGAGCACTGCCCGCACGCCCGGATGTCCGGCCGTGAGCGGCAGGCCGTCGGGACGCTCCAGGCGATACTCGTCCGGCCCCAGCACCGGGCGCCGCAGCCCCGGCAGGATGAGCGTCAGGCCCTCGGGCCGGGCGGGGTCGAAGGTGCCCTTGAGCTCCACCTCCCAGGCCGGGCCGCTGGTGATGCTGTCCGACGGGGAGAGCACGCGCAGAAGCGGCAGGCTGCGCGGGGATTTCAGGTCCAGGCCGGGGATGGTGCGGCGCGGATCGGCCCCGAAGAGCCCGGCCGTGAGCGGGCGCGTGGCAGCGTGGCGCAGCTCGGCCAGGGCAGTGCGCGGGCTGAACTCCCCGCGGGCCAGGGAGTCGAGCGCGAAGCGCCAGGCGTCCCCCACCACGGCCAGGTAGGCCGAGCTGCGGGTGCGGCCCTCGATCTTCAGGCAGTCCACGCCGATCTTCGCCAACCAGCGCGCCTGCCAGATGAGGCAGAGGTCCTGCGGGGCCAGGTACTGGGTCCACGGCTCGCCGCCGGGGGCGGCCGGCGCGTCGGTCCAGCTCTCCAGCACCTCCCAGGCGTCGGAGCCCTCGCGCTTGCGCTCCTCGATGACCGAGCGCAGGCGGTACTCGTAGCGGCAGGGGTGGGCGCAGGCGCCCATGCAGGCCGTGCGGCCCGGCTCGTTCACCGCGCGGCCGGTCATGTGCACCGAGAGCTGGCAGCGCCCGGAGAAAGCCATGCACTGCGCGCCATGGGCGAAGACCTCCAGCTCAAAACCGGGCAGGTCGGCATCGCGGGCGGCGCAGAGCTCCATGACCTCGCGGGCGGCGCACTCGCGGGCGAGGTTGGCGCGGGTGGCCCCGAAGTCGCGCCAGAAGGCCAGGGCCTCGGCGTTTCTGGTGTTGGCCTGGGTGCTCACGTGGATGGGCAGGCCGGGCGCGTGGCGCGCCGCCAGCCGGGCCACGCCTGGGTCGGCGATGATGAGGCCGTCGGCCCCGGCCTCCACGGCTTGGTCCAGCCCCTGGCGCACCAGGGACAGGTCCTGCTGGCGCGGCGTGGCGTTGACGCAGACGTAGACCTTGGCCTTTGCCGCGTGGGCGGCCGCCACGGCCTGGGCCAGCACGCCGCCGCCGAAGCCCGCCGCTCGGGCCCGCAGGTTCGGGCCGTCGGCGCCCAGGTATACCGCGTCGGCCCCGTAGAGCAGGGCCGTGGCCAGGGATTCCATGTCGCCCGCAGGCAGGAGCAGTTCGGGGATGCGCATGGGGGCGTGGTAGCGCCCAGCGCCGCCGGGGTCAATGCCCGCGGGCCGATGCCGGGGCCGAGGCCAGGAAGATGGAACGATTTTTGGTGGCTCTAGACATTTTATTGATTCTGGGCAAGGATGCCCCTGCCCGGTGGAGCGACGCGCATGCGCCGCATCAAGAGCCGGGCCGGGGGAGCATGCCGAAATTCCGCAAGCCTCGCGCGTCGCGCCACAGACTCGTGTCCACAGGGACGCTGGCGCTCTTGTGCGGGTTGCTCGCCCTGTTGCTTGCGCCCGACGTCATGACTCCCGCCGCCCTGGCCAAGACCAGGCGCGCAGCCAAGCCCGCCGTGGCCGCCAAGGCCCAGAAGGTCGACACCACCCCCGCCGACGAGCCTGTGCAGCGTTTCCTCACGCTATTGGCCAACAAGCGCGCCACCCAGGCCGAGCTGCGCAAGGTTGAAGACCAGCTGGAGCGGGCCAAGAAGCTCCAGCCCGACGGGCTGCAAGGTGCCAAGGCCGGGTTCTTCCTGGCCCGCGTGCAGGAGGAGCAGGCCCAAAGAAGCGGCCTCAAGGCCGACTGGTTCAAGGCCGCCGAGAGCTTCGGCGAGTACTTGAAGCAGTTCCCGAAGCACGTCCTCGCCGCCGACGCCCACGTCCGGCGCGGCACCATCCGGCTGACCCAGCTGTCCAACGCCGAGGGCGCCCAGGATGACGCCCAGGCCGTGCTGCGCGACTTCCCGCGCTCGTCCCGCGTGAACGCGGCCCGCAAACTCGCGCGGCTGGCGGGCAAGGCCCTTGGCTCGGGCAAGGCGGCGGAGGCAAGGGCCGAAGCAGCGGCCGAGCGGTCGCGCGGGCCTGGGGACAAGGCCCTGCTCATGGACATCCGCCCCAAGAACCAGGGGGCCAGCTCCCGCGTTGTCCTCGACCTGGACCAGCAAGTGCGCTTCAAGTACCAGCTGCTGGAATCCTCCTCGGGCAAGGACGAGCACAACCGCGTGTACATGGACCTCCTGCGCACCCAGATCGGCCCCACCATCGTGGAGGACACGCACCTGGGCGACGGCGGGCTGCTCAAGTCCATCCGCGCCTCCCAGCGCGAGGCCGACACCGTGCGCGTGGTCTTCGACTTCGCGGACCTGAAGGACTACAAGGTCCAGACCCTTGACAACCCCTTCCGCATCGTGCTGGACGCCTACGCCGGGCCGAACTTCAAGCCGAACGCCAAGGAATCGCCGAAGGAATCCCACAAGGCCGCCGCGAAGGAACCGCAAGCGCCCACGTTCACCGAGCCCTCGCCCAGCCGCAAGCGCATGGCGGCGGACCTGGTGGAACAGCTGGGGCTCTCGGTGCGCACCATCATGATCGACGCGGGCCACGGCGGCAAAGACCCCGGTGCCCGAGGCTACGGCCTCGTCGAAAAGGACGTGAACCTGCGCATGGCCCTGATCCTCGGCAAGATCCTCAAGAGCCGGGGGTTCAACGTCATCTACACGCGCACCTCCGACGTGTTCCTGGCGCTGGAGGAGCGCACCGCCATGGCCAACGCCAAGAAGGCCGACCTGTTCCTCTCCGTGCACTGCAACGCCCACACGGACCCCGCCATGAGCGGCCTGGAGACCTACAGCCTGAACCTGGCGCGCACCCCCGACGCCGTGCGCGTGGCCGCGCGAGAGAACTCCGTGTCCGACAAGAACATCAGCGACCTGCAGATGATCTTGACCGACCTCATGCTCACCAGCAAGATCAAGGAGAGCGTGGACCTGGCCCACGGCGTGCACAGGCGCGGCCTGGCCAACGTGCGCCGCGTGTGGACCGTGGCCGACCACGGCAACCGCGAGGCCCCGTTCTACGTGCTCATGGGCGCGAAGATGCCCTCGGCCCTGCTGGAAATCGGCTACATCACCAACAAGACCGAGGCCGCGCGCCTGAACAACGACGCCTACCTGCGCACCCTGTCGCGCGGCATCGCCGACGGCGTCAAAGCCTACAAGGACCAGATCGAGCGCTACGCCAGCAAGAAGTGACCTCCCCGCGGCAGCCGCGCCTTCAGGCCAGCCTGCCAGCCTTCGCCACAACGCCCTGTTTTTCTACTCAAATTTTGCGCCGCCCTGGCGCAAGCAGGTTGCCTGCCCACGCCAGAAATCGCCGCGACGCGACGTGGCCGCGGAAGCACCAGGCAGGAATGGGAGTGCTTGCCGCGCTCTCCTGCACGTGAGCGAACAGTGGAAAAGCCCCGGAACGCTTGACACCACGCATTCTTTCAGGCTTTGGTCATACGTAATGAAATGCGGACAGGGACCTCTTTCGCGATGATACGGTGCGCCGCGCGCATGCAGCCCGGCAAGCTGCGCCAGTATCTGACCTTCGCCGTCCTGGCGGCGGTCACGGTGGCGGCTTGCGTCCTGAGCTACCCTTACGCCCGGCGGGGCCAGCGGCTTGTGGCCTCCTCGGAGCGCCTTCTGGCGCAAGGCAAGGTGGAGCAGGCGCTTCAAGCCCTGCGCGAGGCCATGAGCCTCGGCACCGTCCCCATCGGCAGCGCCGGAACCATGCTCGAAACCGCGCTCAAGGCCGGCGAGGCGCGCATCGCCCGCGATCTTTCCCTGCTGCTGATGGACAAGGGCAGGCCGTTGGCGTCCGGGCTGGTGGGCAAGGCCGCCGGACTGCTCGACGCCTCCGGCGACAGCGAGGGTGCGCTGGCCCTGCTTGAGAAGCGCCGCGCCATGGGGCCGCTGGACGCCCCCGAGACCCTGCACCTGGCCGACCTCCTGCGGCGGGGCAAGCGCTTCGACGAGGCGCTGGGCCTTTACGCCGACCTGCTGGCCAAGAACCCCGCCGACACCGCTGCCGGTGCGGACCGGGCCGAGACGCTGCTCTGGATGGGCAAGCCCGCCGAAGCGGAGAAGGCCGCGCGGGACATGCTCGCCCGCAAGCCGGACTCCCGCGCCGCACGGCTGGTGCTGGCCCGGACACTGGCCGCTGGCGGCAACGCCGAGGGCGCCATCGCCGAGTATCAGAAACTGCTGGGAGAAAAGCCATGAGCATTGCCCGCCGACCTGTCGCAGCCATTCTCCTGCTGGCGCTCCTGGCCCTGCCCGCTCCCCCTGCCGCCCAGGCGCAGCAGGCCGCGACGGAGTCGGCCCAGCCGCCCGCCCGCGACGACATCGCCGACTGGCAGGCCCGGCTGGAACTGGCCAAGCTGCTCACGGAGTCCGGCCGCCACGCCGAGGCCGCGGAGCAGTACCGGAAAGTCCTGCGCGACAAGCCAGACCAGGCCCAGGCCCGCGCCGGGCTGGCCCGCGCCCTGTTCTGGAGCGGCAAGCGCGACGAGGCCGCCGCCGAGCTGGCCAAGGCTCCGGCATCGGCCCTCACCGCCGAGGACCGGCTGCTCCAGGCCGAGCTGCACCTTTCCGCCAACCGCCACGACGAGGCCATCGACGCCCTGCGCGGCTATCTCGCCCTCAAGCCCGGCGACCTGAAGGCCAGGGTCAAACTGGCCGACGTTCTCTCCTGGCGCAAGCGGCTGGACGAGTCCCTGGCCGAATACGAGAAGGTGCTCACCGCAGCCCCAGGCGACCAGCAGGTGCGCCGCCGCTACGCCCGCGTGCTCACCTGGGCGGGCCGCAACGACGACGCCATCCGGGAGCTGAGAAAGAGCCTTGGCAACTAGGCGCGCCATACTGCACCTCGCCGGGGCCGCGCTCTGCGTCCTGGCGCTTCTGCCTGCGGCAGCCTCCGCCGCACCGGGCAGCCTCGTGCCGCCCGCCGACCGCATCTCCGACGCCGAGGCCCGCCGCGAGCTGGCCCGGCTGCTCTCCTACTCCGACTCCGGCCGCGCCGAGGCGCTGGAAATCCTGCAAGCGCAGCTGAAGGTCGCCCCGCAGGACGCCGAGGCGCGCCTGGCCCTGGCGGAGCTGCTCGCCCGCGCCGGACGCCTGCCGGAGGCCGAGGCCGCCCTGGCCGCGCTGCCCGCCAAGACCCTGGCCCTGCCCGAAACCCGGGAACGCATCGGCGACGCCTATTTCGCCGCGGGGCGCATGGGCGAGGCCGCCCGGCATTTCCAGCATGCGCTGGAAGGAGGCCGCCCGGTGCTGCGCAAGCTGGCGCAAGCCCTGGCCTGGGGGGGCGACGCGAAGGCCGCCCGGCCCATGCTCGAGAAGCTCCTGGCGCAGAATCCGGCCGATCGCGAGGTCGCCCTGTTGCTGGTGCGCCTGCGCCTGGCCGATAGCGATGCCGATGGGGCCGCGTCCCTGGCGCGCCAGTTGGCCCAGTCCGCGCCGGACGACCCGCAAGCCCTGGCCGAACTGGCCGACGTGGAAACCGCCCTGGGCCACGCCGCCAGCGCGCGGGCGCTGTACGAGAGGGCGCTCGCCCTGCCTGGCGGGGCCGAGCTGACACCGCGCTACGCCCAGGCCATGAACCTCTGGGGAGCCTTCGGGCGGGGCATCGCCATCCAACGCGGACGCGTGGCCGCCGGTCACGCCGAGGCCCGCCTGCCCCTGGCCGAAGCGCTCCTCGCCGCCCAGCGCGCGGACGAGGCCGAGGGCGTGCTGCGCGCCCTGATGCTGGAAGGCCTTGCTCCCCAGGCGCGGCTGGTGCTGGCGCGGCTCAAGCTCGGCCAAGAGGACCCCGCGACGGCCCTGGAGGCGCTTGAACCGCTATTCGACGCCACGCCGCCCCTGCCCGAAACCGCCGACGCCCTGGCTCTGGCGGCCCAGGCCCGGAAGAAGCTGGGCAACCCGGCCGAGGGTTTGCGGCTGCTCGCAAAGCTGCCCGCAGACCGGCAGGCTGGCCCGCGCGCCCGCTTGATGCTGGCCGCCGGACAAGACGGCCAGGCCGCCGCGCTGCTGGCCAAGGCCCACGCCGCCGCGCCTCGCGATGCCGAAATCGCCTTCCTGGCCCTTGGCGAAAAGGCCGCCGCGCAGGCGACCCTCGACGCCCTCACCACGCCGGGCGCGCGCACCCCGGCGGAGCTCACCGCCTGGGCCGCTCTCTACGCCGGGGCCGGCAAGCGCGAGGCCGCCCTGCGCTGCCTGCGCGCCGCCCTCCTGGCCGATGCCCAGTATTTCCCGGCGCGCATGGCCCTGGCCGAGACCCTGGCCGCCGACCGCCAGTACGACGCGGCCCTGGGCGAACTGGACGCCCTGGCCGGTGACTTCCCGGACTCCTCCAAGGTGCTGCTCACCCGGGCGCGCGTGCTGTCATGGGCCAAGCGCTACGATGAGGCCCAGGCCGCGTACGCCGCCCTCGCTCAGGCCTATCCGGGCGATCCCGTGCCCGTGCGCGAGGCCGCCCGCGTGCATTTCTGGGCCAAGGAGCGCGACCAGGCCCTGGCCTCCTACTCCAGCCTGCTGGCGCCGCCCGTGGACGCCACCCTCGCCGGAGAGTTGGGCAGGGTCGCGGGCGTGACGAAGGACGCCGCGCTGCGCGAAATCGCCGCCAACATGGCCAAAAGCGCGGCCGAAGGGTCGCAGTACCGCCGCTATGAGCGCCTGTACCTGGGGCGCGACGCCGAGTTCTCGTCCGAATCCGCGCCGGGGGTGAACCGCGTTCTGGCGGACCAGCTACCCGCCTACCGCGTCCAGAAGGGCGCCAGCCTGGAGGCCCAGGCCAAGAACCTGGCCTTCGACCGCCGCTTCAGCCGGTCCCTGCCGGTGTACGGCGAGCTGCTGGCCTTCGAGCCCGGCAACCAGGAGGCCCGCTTCGACCAGGCCCAGAGCGCCTGCGCCCTCGGCCTCTGCAGCGCCGAGCGCGCGGCCTACACGCGCCTGCTTCAGATCGACCCGCTGCACACCCTGGCGGGCACCGCCCTGGAGCGCCTGGACCGCCGCACCAGCCCGTCCCTTGGCCTGCGCCAGAACATTTGGCACGAGGCGGGCCGCGGCGAGCTCGCGCGCATCTTGCGCCAGCGCACCGACCTGGGCCTCACCGTGCCCGTGGCCGACGACTATCGCCTGGGCCTGACCCAGCACCGCTGGCAGGAGAGCCCGCGCGGCGGGCAGACCTACGAAGCCCTCGGCCAGACTCTGTCCTTCGACGGCGTGTTCAGCCCCGTGTTGCGCGGCCAAGCCTCGTGGACCAACAAGCGCTACACCACGGGCCGTGTGGGCAACGTGGACACCGGCCGGGCGCGGCTGGAGTTCAACCTGGACGACGTGGCGCGCCTGGGCCTGGGCTATGAGCGCATGGAAGAGCTGGCCAACGAGTACGCCCTGCGGCAGCGCTCCCTCTCGGACAACCTGTTCGCCGAGTTGACCCTGACCCCGTCGCGGGATTGGGAGATCGTGGCCGAGGCGCGCGGCAAGAACTACAGCGACGGCAACCTGGGCGACCTGCAGAAGCTGGCCGTGAGCTACGCCTTCACCGACCACCCGCGCCAGCTCAAGGCCACCCTCTCCGGCGAGCGCCGCAACACCCAGAAGAAAAGCGTCGAGGTCTACACCGGCGCGGTGCTGACGGACATCCGCCGCCCGTACTGGACGCCGCAGGACTACACCGCCACGGCCCTGACCCTGGAATGGCGGCACGACCTGGCCAAGCTGTTCTTCTGCGGCGCGCCCCAGCACTGGTACGACCTGCGCGCCACCGTGGGCACGGATTCGGAGAACAACCCGTCCGTGCGCTTCGAGGCGGAGTGGAAGTATGAGTTCGCCGAGCGCTGGGCGCTGGAGGCCAAGGGTCTTGTGCACCGCTCGCGCGAGTGGGACGCCGACGGCCTGTGGCTCGGCCTGGGCTTTGGATTCTAGGGGCAGCCATGCATCAGAAGACGCGCGCAAAGATCTTCGCCCTGAGCCTGACGACGGCGATGCTGTCGATCTTCCTGTACCTCATGGCGCGCACGGTGCTCTTTGTCGCCTCCGCGCGGCTCTGGCAGGAGATCGCCGTCGGCGCCCTGCTGCTCCTGGCCGAGGGCTTCACCATGCTGCACGCCTTCGGCTACTTCCTGAACGTGTACCACGGCCTGGCCGCGTCGGACATGCCGCGCATCACACGGGACACCGTGCCCGAGCTCAAGGACTATCCGCCCGTGGCCATCGTGGTTGCCTCCTACAAGGAGCCCCTGGACGTCCTGGAGGACACGCTGACCTGCTTCTACAACCTCACCTACCCGAACAAGCACATCTTCTTCCTCGACGACACGCGCTACGACCTGCCCAAGGACGACCCGAAACAGATGGCCGAGTACCGGGCCAAGATCGACGACCTGTGCCGGCGCATCGGGGTGAACCTGTTCCGCCGCCCCTGGCGCGGGGCCAAGGCGGGCATGATCAACGACTTCCTGGACTATCTGGCCGACAAGCCCGTGGCCCAGGCCAGCCTGACCTCCTTTGAGGACCGCCCCAGGACCGGGCCGGAGAAATACGTCATCGTCTTCGACGCGGACATGAACCCGCTGCCGGACTTCGTGGAGCCGCTGGTGGCCTTCATGGAGCAGCACCAGAAGCTGGCCTTCATCCAGACCCCGCAGTACTACTCGAACTTCGAGGCCAACCGCGTGGCCAAGGCCGCCGGACTCCAGCAGGCCGTGTTCTACGAGTACATCTGCGAGGGCAAGAGCGCCCAGGACGCCATGTTCTGCTGCGGCACCAACGTCATCCTGCGCCGCGCGGCCCTGCTCGACGTGGGCGGCTTCGACGAGACCTCGGTCACCGAGGACTTCGCCACCTCCCTGCGCTTCCACATGAACGGCTGGAGCAGCGCCTACCTGAACAAGATCTGCGCCTTCGGCATGGGGCCGGAGGACCTGGGAGGCTACTTCAAGCAGCAATTCCGCTGGGCGCTCGGCACGGTGGGCCTGCTGCGCTCCATCGCCCGGGAGTTCCTGCGCGGGCCTTCGCGCCTTCCCTCGGCCAAGTGGTGGGAGTACTTCCTCTCCGGCACGCACTATTTCGTGGGCTGGGTGTTCCTTATCATGGCCGTGTGCCCGCTTCTGTACCTGTTCACGGACACCCCCAGCTACTTCGCCCGGCCGGAGCTGTATTTCCTGTTCTTCCTGCCCTACATCATCCTCACCGTGACCATCTTCCTGTACTCCATGAGCCAGCGCAAATACGGCTTCCGCGAACTGGCCCAGGGCATCCTGCTCCAGGCCATCACCTTCCCCGTGTACATGCAGGCGTCGCTGCAGGGCATCCTGGGAGTGCGCGGCAGCTTCGGCATCACCCCCAAGGGCGGCAGCACCTCCCTGCCCATGTTCAAGCTCTGGCCGCAGCTGGGCCTGGCCCTGGCCTGCCTGGGCGGCTTCACCTGGGGCATGCTGCGCCTCTACAACGGCGACGGCCCGGCGCTGGCCCTGCTGACCAACGCGGGCTGGAGCCTGTACCATTTCTGCATCCTCTCCACCACGCTGTTCTTCAACTTCCCCGAGGAGGACACGCCGTGAACGCTCGCAGCCGGTTCCTCTCCCTGGCCATGCTGCTGGCGGTTCTCCTTTGCGCCTGCGTGCCCGGCGGCGGCGCCAAGCGCAGCACACCGGCCTTTGGCGTGGCCCTGGACGGCCTGCCCGTGACCCCGGGGATGCTCGACGCGGCCAAGGCCTCCACCGGCCTGCCCGTGCGGCTTGCGCAGTTCTATGCGCAGTGGCCGGAGAACCCCGCAGCCCCGCGCGACAGGCATCTTGCCGACCTTTCCTCCAGCATGGCCGCCATCAGGGACGCCGGGGCAGTGCCGTGCGTCACCTGGGAGCCCATGAGCATCGGCGCTGGCGGGAGCGAGACCGTCATCCCGGCGGAGCGCGTGCTCTCCGGCGAGTACGACGCCTACATCGCGGACGTTGCGCGCGCGGTGCGAGCTTTCGGCGCGCCGGTGCTGGTGCGCCTGGCGCACGAGATGAACCTGGAGCGCTACCACTGGGGCTCGGACGCCGCCGGATACGGCCCGCAGAGCCCGGAACGCTACAAGGCCCTGTTCCGGCGCGTGGTGGAGGTGTTCCGCGCCCAGGCCGCGGGCAACGCGCTCTTCGTGTTCTGCCCCAACGTGGACTCCCTGCCCTCGGCCCCGTGGAACCGCGCCAGCGCCTACTATCCGGGCGACGCCTTCGTCGACGTGCTGGGCATGGACGGCTACAACTGGGGCACCAGCCACACCAAGGCCACCCACGGCTACGACAGCTCGTTCCGGTCGTTCAAGGACATCTTCCGGCCGCTCTACGACGAGCTGAAAGGCCTGGCCCCGGCCAAGCCGCTCATGGTCTTCGAAACCGCCTCCGCCTCCAAGGGCGGCGACAAGGCCCGCTGGACCGCCGAGGCCCTGGACACCGCCTCGGCCTGGGGCCTGCTGGCCGTGGTCTGGTTCGAGGTGGACAAGGAACAGGACTGGCCCCTGCGCAAGGGCGCAGCCGTCGATCCCGCGCCTGGCGCCCGGCCCTACCTCACCGACGATCCGGCCTGGCTGGTCAAGGCGCTGCCCCCGCACGCGCAAAAACAAGCGCAGCAGGAGAAGCGGCCATGAGCATCACCGAACGCCGCGCCAAACGCCTGGACGTCGAGTCCGTGGTGCTGCCGTTCCTGGGTTCTCGGGCCGAGGACTACCAGACCTTCGAGTACCTGCTGCAGGACGTGAGCGTGCAGGGGGTGGGCATCGCGATCCCGCGCTGGGTCGTGGCGCGCGAGAACCTGCGCCAGGGCGAGCGCCTGCACCTGCACCTGCCCTTTGAGCTGGGCGGTCGCATGCTGCACAGCGGCATCGTCACCTGGACGCGCTGGGACGAGGACCAGGACAGCCAGCTGGCCGGCGTACAGCTCGACAGCTACGCCCCGGCGCTCTATCCGGTATACGTTTCCGTGGACACGAAGGAAGTGGCCATCGACATGGAAGACTTTCCCGGCCTGGAGCAAATCCTGTGGCGGGTGCTCAAGGACTCGCTGCTGCTCAAGCGCGGCATCCTGGTCTACCTGAAGCACCTGACGGCGTTTTTCTCGCGGGTTTGCGACCTGAACCGGGAGGAGTACAGCCTGTTCCGGGAGGTCGTCATCGAGGACGTGCGGGCCAAGGTCTTGGCCAATGCCGAACGCCTGGAAGCCCTGCAGCCGCTTCTTGGCGAGAAGGAGGAAGGAACCCTGGCCCGGCTGGATCTGTCCGACCTGCGCCAGGCCATGGAGCCGGAGCTCTACGTGGACATGTTCCGCGCGGCCCTGGGCGACGAGACCGTGACCCTGTTCCTCAAGGCCGTGAAGGAACTGGAGCGCAAGCTTTTGTCCAACTACAACACTTGCGTGCTGCTCTACATCAACTCGCTATGACCCTTTCCTGAAGGCCTTGCGCAGGACGAGAACGTTGCCCTGCTCCCCGGCCTTGTAGCCCACGCTGTCCGCGGCGTTGCGGATGAGAAACAGCCCCATGCCGCCCTCGGGGAGTTCGTCGATGCTTCGGGCCACGGCGAGGTCGTTGTTGAGCTTCTGCCTGTCCTCAAGCGGCGTCCCCTTGTCGTACACGCACAGCACCAGGCCCGTGCCGTCCACGGCCAGGGTCACGCGCACCACGCCGTCGGGCCTGCCCGCGTAGGCGTGCTTGATGGAGTTGTTCACCGCCTCGCACACGGCAAGCTCCATCGCGTCGGACTCGTCCGGGGTAAGGGGCAGCCCCCCGCAGATGCCGCGCACGGCCAGCCCCATAAGGTGCACCAGCTCCAGGCGGCTGGCGATGGAGAGCTCGATCGTGTCCATGGCTCAGCCCTGGGTGGACGTGGACGAGAGCGCCGTCACGGCCTCTGCCGTGGAACCGAAGATGCGGAACACGCCGCGGTCGAGCCGGGTGATGGCGAACAGCTTGCGGACCTTTTCGCCCAGGCAGCACACGGCGATCTCGCCGGACCCGCCCAGGGTCTTCATGCTCGACATGAGCGAGGCCAGGCCGCTGGAGTCCATGAAGTCCACCGCCTCGAGGTCGAGGACGAAGCGCTTGGCCCCCTGATGGATCAGGTCCACCATGTTGCTCTTGAAGAGCGGCGCAGCGGCCGCGTCCATGCGCAGGCCCTTGAAGACCACCACAGTGACCCCGTTCTGCAACGTATTCTCGAATTCCATTGTTCCTCCTGGTTCAAACCCTGCTGAAGCGCGCACAGATAAGGGAAATATCGTCATCGGGCGGACGGCCGTCCGCATGGGCCTGCAGCTTGCCTGTGAGCAGCTGGAGCACCTGCTCCGGGGTCTGCCCCGCGCAAGCGGCAAAGAGCGACTCCAGCATTTCCATGCCGAACTGCTCGCCCTCGGGGCTTTCCAGCTCGCTCACCCCGTCCGTGTAGACGAGCAGCATGTCTCCCTCTTGCACCTGCACCTGGCCGGGCATGTAGGTGTGCCCCATTCCCATGCCCACCAGGGTGCCGCCTTCCTCCAGGAACTCCACCCCGCCAGCGGCCCGCAGCAGCATGGGGGGCGGGTGCCCGGCGTTGCAATAGCTGAGTGTGCCGTTCCCGGCCTCGTAGAGCATGTAGAACATGCTGAAGAACTTGTCGAAGCGCTCAAGGGGGAAGGCCGAGTCGAGCAGGCGCAGCACGGCTTCCGGCGCCCTTGGCTGGGCGAGGAACTGGTCCATGAGCAGGTCGCCCGTGGGCGAGAGCTCCTGGGCCAGGGTGACGGACACCAGCGCCGCCGGGATGCCGTGGCCGCTGACGTCGACCATGTACAGGCAGGTGTGCTGCCCGCCCAGGCAGACCACGTTGAAGATGTCGCCGCCGATGGAGGTGCTGGGCATGAAGCGGTAGTCCGTCTCAATCCCCAGGGAGCAAGTGCCCTCCTTGGGCAGCAGGCTGCGCTGGATCTGCGCCGCTGCCTCCATGTCGGCGTCGAGAAGGGCCTGGCGCTCAGCCAGGGAGGCGTTGGCGGCCTGCATCTCCTCACGCGCGCGCACCCGCTCGGAGATGTCGCGCAGGATGCCGGTGTAGAGCCGCTCGCTGCTGGTCACGATCTCGCTGACGGCCAGCTCCAGCGGAATGATGACGCCGTCCTTGCGCTTGCCGGGAACCTCGCGCCCGCCCTTGCCGATGACGTGCGGCACGCCGGTGCGGGCATAGCGCTCCAGATAGCCGTTATGCTGGCTGTGGTAGGGCTCCGGTTGGAGCATATTGACGTTGTTCCCCACCAGCTCCTCCAGGCTGTACCCGAAGGTCCGGCAGGCGGCCTGGTTGGCCGTGAGGATGATCCCGTACTGGCTGACCGTGAAGATGGGGTCCACGGCGGTGTCAAGCACGGCGGTCAGGCGGGCCTGGCTCTCGCGCAGGGCCGTCTCGGCCTTAACCCGCGTGCCGATGTCCATGACTGAACCGAAGAAGCCCTGCACCGCGCCGCTTTCGTCCCGGTAGGCCGTGGCGCTGCCCATGAGCCAGGTGACTTCTCCCTCGGGCGTCTGGAAGCGGTATTCCAGGGCGAAGTCGCGGTTGGTCTGGGTGGCCTCCAGCCATTCGGAGAACACGATGCCGACGTCGTCGGGGTGGATGGCGTTGGTCCAGCCCTGCCCCTGGGCCTGCTCCAGGCTCATGCCGGCAAACTCCTGCCAGCGCTTGTTCACGAACAGGCAATTGCCTTCGACGTCTGTCTCGTAGATGCCCACCGGGCTCAGGTCCGCCAGGTCGCGGAAGCGCATCTCGCTGCGCGCCAGGGCCTGCTCGGCCTGCATCCGGGCCGAGATGTCCACGCCGATGCCCAGGAACCCGACGATCTCGTCATTGCGGTCGCGGATGGCGGTGATGACAAGCTCCACCGGCACGTGGCGGCCGTCCTTGCGCACGTAGGTCCACTGGCGCACGTCGTAGCCGCCCTCGCGGGCCAGGGCAACGAACACGTCGAAGCCTTCCAGCGGCCGCCCCAGGCGCTGCGAGAGCTCCTCGCCATAGGCCATGACCTCCGCACCCACGTGGATGATCTCCGGCGTGCGCAGGCCGACCATCTCATCCGCGCTGTAGCCGAGCATGTTCTCCGCGCCGTGGTTGAACACGGTGATGAGGCCCTCGGTGTCCGTGGCGATGATGGACACCTGGCTGGCGGCGTTGACCAGTCCGGCCAGCTTGGCGGAGTCGGCCTCGGCGCGGCGGCGTTCGGTGATGTCCTGGAAGGTGACCACCGCCCCGACGATCTCGCCGTCGCGGCGCTGGGGATAGGACCAGTACTCGGCCTGGAAGCTGGTGCCGTCGGCGCGCCAGAGCACCTCGTCGTCCACGTGGGTGCCGCGGCCCTCCAAGAAGGCCTTGAAGATGCGGCAGTCGTGGACGTCGAAGGGCGAGCCGTCCTTGTGGGTGTGGTGGATGAGCTTGTGCATGTTCCTGCCCAACAGGTCGTCGGCGCTCTGGAAACCGAGCACGCGCACGCAGGCCGGGTTGCAGAAGGTGCACAGGCCGCTGGTGTCGATGCCGTAGATGGGCTCGCCCGTGGACTCCAGCAGCAGGCGGATCTTCTCCTCGCTCCCGCGCAGCTCGGCGGTCATGGCGTCCGCCAGGGCCAGCGCCCGCGCCCTGGTGCTCATGAGCGAGAGCACGATGACGAACAGCAACAGGCTGATGCAGACGCCGCCTGCCAGCACGACCAGGGGCATGGTGCGGTCCAGGTTGGCCTCAAAGCCCGGCAGGGAACGGAAGCCCAGGGTCCAGGTCCGGCCGAAGACCGTCAGGACCCGGGTCGAGGCGAACATCGGCTTGCGCGCGGTGGAGACATCCGCGGCGTGGGCCTGGCTGCGGTACATGAGGTTCTGCTCGGTCCGGTCCTGCCCGTCGTGCACCTCAAGGCCCAGATCGGAGATGGTCTTGCCGACGATGCCCTGCATGAAGTTGTTCATGCGGAAAGGGCTGTAGACATAGCCCAGCAGGGCCGCGCGGCGGTCGTGGTCGGTGTAGACCGGGGCGCCGGGCCTGTAGAACGGCAGATACATGAGAAAGCCCGCCTGCACGCCCTCGGTCGTCTCCTGAACCAGGGTCACGCGGCCGCTGATGGTGGTCTGGCCGGTGTCGCGGGTGCGCTCCATGGCAGCGCGGCGGGTCGGCTCGCTGAACATGTCGAAACCGAAGGCCCGCTTGTTGCGGAAGTCAAACGGCTCCAGGTAGACGATGGCCGTGTACACCGGGCGCTGGCCCGGCGGCCGGATCGTGTACTCGGGGAAGCCTTGGCGGCGCAAGCTCTCGACGTGCTGCTCGGCCTTGTCCGGCGGCACCACCACGGCATAGCCCATGCCCTGGATGCCGGGGTAGTTTTGCAGAAGGTTGAGCTTGCCGACGTAGTCGTGCCACTGAGCGCGGGAGACCTCGCCCACGGAGGCGAACAGCGCCAGGCCGCCGCGCAGGGCCAGCTCGTAGGCCTCGATACGGTCTACGATGGCCATGGTGATTTCCGAGGCGCGACTCTCGAAGCGTTCGCTGGCGAGCTTGGTGGTCAGGCTGTCGGCATAACGCCAGCCCGCCACGGATATCGCCAGGCACGCCACCAGCACCACCAGAGGGGCAAGGAGGCTTTTTGACGCAAGGCCGCTTGCGTGTGCGTTGGGGAGGGTGACGTTGTGTTCAGCTTCGGCCATGGATCACTCGGGCAGGCAACATGGTGGGTGCACTCCACTCATACTTTTACGCAAAACCAGGCACGTGGCAACTGAAATGACAAAGCACGCGGCAGGGCAGACTCCCCGTGCCCAAGCAGGACACCGCCACGCGGGCGCGTTGACCGCGTTGCCTGGCCCGTCTCGCGCCGCCCGGACGAAGTCCCGCAGCGTGGCCAGCGCCCTTGCCAGCTGGCGCGAAAGGGCTGCTTCAGGCGGGACCTGAAGCAGCCCTTTCGGCATTTGCTGATCGCTGGTGAACGCTGAGGAGGCCCGGAGGGATCATGTCCCCAGGCCTCCCGTTTCGCTTACGCGGCCTCTTTCTGGGCTTCCTTGGCCAGGGCGAGCTCTTCTGCGGAGAAGACCTTGGCGATGTCCAGGATGATGACGAAGGTCTCGTCCTGCTTGCCGATGCCCTTGATGTAGTCGGTGTTGATGGACGTGCCCATGCGCGGCGCGGCCTCGATGTGCTCGGCGGTAAGATCGAAGACCTCACGCACCGAGTCCACCTTGCCGCCCATGATGATGCTCTCGCCCTCGAAGTCCACCTCGACGATGATGATGCAGGTGTCCACCGTGGTTTCCGTCTGCGGCATGCCGAACTTAAGCCGCATGTCCATGACCGGCACGGCGTGGCCGCGCAGGTTGATGACCCCGCACATGTAGTCCGGCGTGCGCGGTATCTTGGTGATGGCCGTTAGCTCCAGCACCTCCCGCACGCTGGCGATGTCCACCGCGAACACCTCCTTGCCGAGCGTGAAGTTCAGGTACTGGCTGGTGTCGCTGGCGCTTTTTTCTGCCATGTCGCCCTCCTAGAACTTTTCAAATTCGCCGTCGTCGGCGTCGGCGCCAAGGTCAAGGTCGATGCCCCCGCCCTTCTTGGGAGTGGGTTTCTTGGGCGCGACATGGGCCGCCGCATGCGAGGGGCCCACCGGCAGGGCCTTGGGCTTGCTGGCCCGGCGGGCGGCCTGGCTGCCGTCGTCCACGCGGAAGAAGCCCATGGTCTGCTGCAGCTGCTGGGCCTGGCTGGAGAGCTCCTCGCTGGTGGAGGCCATCTCCTCGGAAGCCGAGGCGTTCTGCTGAATGACCGAATCCAGCTGCTGGATGGCCTTGTTGATCTGCTCCGCGCCGCTGTTCTGCTCGCTTGAGGCCGCGGCGATCTCCTG
>NZ_JAVHLD010000040.1 GCF_031082295.1 Humidesulfovibrio sp. | reverse complement strand
CACGGCTTTTATGCACCAGACAAAAATCACCCATTTTTGGCCGCTAAAAGGACAAAAATTCCCTGTTGACAGGGTCTACGGGAGGTCATCGGCGAGCCGGCTGGGGTGGGGCGGGAGCATCCTGGTCGGCGGGTCTTGGAGACTTTCTCCTGGGAGCGCCCTTGAAGGTCACGGCTCTTGTGGGGGTCTCACGATGCGGTACACCTTGTTTGGGTCCGGCTTTAGCCCGAAGGCGCGCATGAATGCGGCGTAGTCCTGTATGGGCGGGCGGACCGAGCGCAGCACCAGATCCTTCCATGCGAGCGGATGCTCATAAACGATGACGACGGAATAAATGATGGCAGATGGATCGGTCTCGTAATCGCCATTTTGGACCTCCATGACCCAGTTGCCAAAAGCAAAAGGCGCTTCCCAGGAGTCTGGCCCCATTCCGCTGCTGTGGGTCGGCTGACCGCAAAGGGCTCGCAGTTGAGAGGCAGCCATGCCGACCTGCACCTTGTTCCACTCTGGAGGGTACCCTGTGCGCAGATGCAGCAGGAACAGAAACACAAGCGAGAGGACGCCAAGTGCGTGCGCCAGCCAACGCCATGCGCGTGATGAAAGCGTCATGAAGGCTCCTTGCGGTTAGTCGCGATGACCTGAACCCCGGTAACGCCAAAAGGTTACGTGTCCCTCTTGCCCCTTGCGGAAACCCCAGTCGTTTTCAATGACTCGCCCGAAATCTGGTTCGTCGGGCAAGGCCGTCGTGACTGAAATCGTCTTGCCCTCGCCGCTCACGATGCCAACATGCTCCGCGCTCGCCGCGACATCGCCCGGCTGTGGCGTTTCGCCATCCCGCGTGCGCACCATCCCATATCCCGGCACCTTGCCCCTGTGCCAGTCGTTGGCCGAGGGCGGCTGGCCGCCGATGCGCCCGTCCGTCATGTCATGCAGCCTGTCGCTGGCTTCCGCGCCCAGCGTTCCTGCCCTGCCACCGACATTGGGCACCGGCGCGCCGGATTCATGCAGCTTGTCCGCCACAAAGACATTGCACTTGTTCACTTGGCGGCCGTCAGGTTGCGCCGGGTGCCACCTCTTGCTGCCTATTTCCGCCCGGGCGTTCCGCACGAGCTTTGTCGGCGAAAACTGCTTCTCCTTGAGACGCCAAGCCTCGTTGTCCGTGCCAGGCTTGCCCCCGCCACCCGTTTCGCCGTAGTAGCCTTGCCAGCCGTAAGGCTGCGGATGCCCGCCCGCGCCGGTCTTCGTGCCGCCGCCCCTGCTTCCGCCCGGTCTCAGGCTCATGCTGGCGGCTGCGTGCTTGCCGTCCTCGCTCACCCAAGCCCGAATGCGTTTGCCCGTGCTTTCCTGTTCCATAAATGACCTCCTTTGGTCTTTCAACGGAATATAGCACGGCTTTTATGCACCAGACAAAAATCACCCATTTTTGGCCGCTAAAAGGACAAAAATTCCCTGTTGACAGGGTCTACGGGAGGTCATCGGCGAGCCGGCTGGGGTGGGGCGGGAGCATCCTGGTCGGCGGGTCTTGGAGACTTTCTCCTGGGAGCGCCCTTGAAGGTCACGGCTCTTGTGGGGGTCTCACGATGCGGTACACCTTGTTTGGGTCCGGCTTTAGCCCGAAGGCGCGCATGAATGCGGCGTAGTCCTGTATGGGCGGGCGGACCGAGCGCAGCACCAGATCCTTCCATGCGAGCGGATGCTCATAAACGATGACGACGGAATAAATGATGGCAGATGGATCGGTCTCGTAATCGCCATTTTGGACCTCCATGACCCAGTTGCCAAAAGCAAAAGGCGCTTCCCAGGAGTCTGGCCCCATTCCGCTGCTGTGGGTCGGCTGACCGCAAAGGGCTCGCAGTTGAGAGGCAGCCATGCCGACCTGCACCTTGTTCCACTCTGGAGGGTACCCTGTGCGCAGATGCAGCAGGAACAGAAACACAAGCGAGAGGACGCCAAGTGCGTGCGCCAGCCAACGCCATGCGCGTGATGAAAGCGTCATGAAGGCTCCTTGCGGTTAGTCGCGATGACCTGAACCCCGGTAACGCCAAAAGGTTACGTGTCCCTCTTGCCCCTTGCGGAAACCCCAGTCGTTTTCAATGACTCGCCCGAAATCTGGTTCGTCGGGCAAGGCCGTCGTGACTGAAATCGTCTTGCCCTCGCCGCTCACGATGCCAACATGCTCCGCGCTCGCCGCGACATCGCCCGGCTGTGGCGTTTCGCCATCCCGCGTGCGCACCATCCCATATCCCGGCACCTTGCCCCTGTGCCAGTCGTTGGCCGAGGGCGGCTGGCCGCCGATGCGCCCGTCCGTCATGTCATGCAGCCTGTCGCTGGCTTCCGCGCCCAGCGTTCCTGCCCTGCCACCGACATTGGGCACCGGCGCGCCGGATTCATGCAGCTTGTCCGCCACAAAGACATTGCACTTGTTCACTTGGCGGCCGTCAGGTTGCGCCGGGTGCCACCTCTTGCTGCCTATTTCCGCCCGGGCGTTCCGCACGAGCTTTGTCGGCGAAAACTGCTTCTCCTTGAGACGCCAAGCCTCGTTGTCCGTGCCAGGCTTGCCCCCGCCACCCGTTTCGCCGTAGTAGCCTTGCCAGCCGTAAGGCTGCGGATGCCCGCCCGCGCCGGTCTTCGTGCCGCCGCCCCTGCTTCCGCCCGGTCTCAGGCTCATGCTGGCGGCTGCGTGCTTGCCGTCCTCGCTCACCCAAGCCCGAATGCGTTTGCCCGTGCTTTCCTGTTCCATAAATGACCTCCTTTGGTCTTTCAACGGAATATAGCACGGCTTTTATGCACCAGACAAAAATCACCCATTTTTGGCCGCTAAAAGGACAATAATTCCCTGTTGACAGGGTTTACAAGGAACCTCCGGCGCATGGGTGAAATGATTCCCCCGCCCCCTTCGGGGTTTCAGGGGTGTTGCGCTCATGTCCAGCCTTCAAGCCAGGGCCACTTCCGCCCGCTCCATGATTTCCCTGAACACGCCAAAAGTGAAAGGTTCCTGTTGACGGCTTTGCGTCGACAGGAACCTTTCACGTACTGGGGAGTCCAGAGGGCCTCAGGCCCTTTGGCGGGGAGCGGGCAACAATTATACTACCCAAAGAAAATAAAATTTCGTCAACAATCACTGAATGTTGTCGAAAATAGCCTCGCCAGGCGCTCACTGACCCCCTAAAAAGTCCTGGCGTCATGAAAAAACGCAGCGGTAGTGTGCTCTTATGAAAAATATACACCATCTCCCACCACAAGCGTCACAGGCATACGCGTATATCCGACTTTCGTCCCAGAGCCAAGCCTGGGGTGACGGCGAGCGGCGGCAGCACGAAGCTGCCATGAAGTTCGTCGATAGCCATGGCCTACAGTTCTCCGAACTGCTGCAGGACATCGGCGTGTCGGCATTTCGCGGCGACAATGCTCAAACCGGAGAACTCGGCCGCTTTGTCCAGCGCATCGAAAACGGTGAAATTCCGCCGGGCTCGGTGCTTGTCGCCGAATCCTTGGACCGTTTGACTCGCGACCGTGTGAACCAAGCCCTGCTGCTCCTTTTGAACATCACCCAGCACGGTGTCAGAATCGGGCTCACGGCGCAAAACACGATCCTGGACCTTGCGTCCTACGCAGCGTTCTTTCCCCTTCTGGCGGACATGATGCGCTCAAACAGTGAGAGCGAGCACAAGTCCATCCGTTCCAGCGCAAATTGGCATACGAAACGAAAGTTGGCCAAGAAGGGCGTCATCGCGACGAGCCAGTGTCCGAGATGGCTTGAAGTGAAGGACGGCAAGTTCCATGTGCTCGAGGAGCGCGCACAGCTTGTCCGCCGGGTCTTCGAGATGTACGTGGGAGGGTATGGGCGCGGCGTCATCGTCCGGACTTTGAGAAAGGAAGGCATCCAGGCGTGGAACACGCGCAAGCCCGTGTGGCACGAAAGCTACATCAATAAACTTCTGTGCAATCGGGCGGTTGTTGGAGAATATATCGCCGAGTTCAAGGACGAGGACGGTATCAAAAAGCAAGAAGTCATCACGGGCTACTACCCCGAGATCATTGACCCCGCGTTGTTCAAGCGCGTTCAGGACATGGCGTTCCTCCGTAAAAAAGGCCAGCGCGGACGGAAGGGCAAGAAGTTCGCCAACCTCTTCCAAAAGTTGGCTCGTTGCGCGGTCTGCGGCGGAACCATGGGCTATCACAACTCCACCGTGGATAAGACGAGAAAAAGCGGCCTCCGGCCATGGGCGCATTACCTCACCTGCAACTCTGCTCACGCGGGGCACGGCTGCTCGAACCACCGGTACATCAACTACCTGTATCTCGAGAATTTTGTGCTCTCAGGCGCACTCAATGACGTCGACATCGTCGCCGCCGTCGGCATCCACGCCGCCGCGTTGACACAGCACGCGAACCGCATTGCCGCCCTTGAGGCGCAGCTGGAGCATGTGGCCGTCTCGATCCAGAAGCTCATGGTGCTGATCAAAGACCATGCGCTTGCAGCCATGGAAGAGATTGCACAACAACTCACCGAGCTACAGCAAGAACGGCTCACCGCCTACGCCGAGTTGGCCAAGGCGCGCGCGGAAGCCACGGCAGCGCGGCAAGCGGCGGAAGACTCCACGCAATTCCGGGAGCGTTCGGACGCCGACACGCTTTCAGCCGACACTGGCCTACCTGCTTCCATCGACATGAGCAACGAAGCGGTATACGCGCGCCGGGCGCGCATTGCTATGCAGATGCGAAGCGTCATCGAAAGCGTGACGTGCGGCCAGGACCACACAGTCAAAATCGTCCTGAAAAGTGGCACGATGTACGAACTCGCCGACAAGGAATGGACGCGCATCGAACAAGGGCCGAAGGCGCCTTCCGGCAAACCGGTCATCGCGCGGTTCTTTGCTGGTCGGGCGGAGTGGAGGCTGGGGCAGGAAGAAGATCCGGCCCCAGCCAAGGAAGACGAGAGAAGCGCCGCGTAAGTTTAGCCGCCGGGCATTCGCCCGGCGGCTTTTTTACGGCATCGCCAAGAGTGGGATTTTAGCGCTCGTCACGGTTGGCAAAGAACTTTGCCACGGCATAGTCATCCGGCGGCACAGCCATCCCCTCCCGCGTGAGACCGTTGCGCCAGATTTTGCGGCCGGGGTAGCCCGTCGTTGGCGCGTAATCCCACGGCACGCCTGCACTATGCAGCAGCGGCTTCTTGGCGGCCTGGCGGATGAGTTCAGAAGTGACTGGAACGTATTTCCTGGGCTTGCTGACCCGCGCAATATCCTCCGCCATGCCCAAGGCCTCTTCCGAAATCGCGCCCGGTCGCCAGCCTGCGCCCCACGTTTGCACAAAGCGCTCTTCGGTGTCTTGGACAATGCTCGTTGGCATCACCCCCGCGAACACGACCCCTGCCTGTCGCACGAACGAGACGACTTCTGCTCCGCTGGGCCGCGCAAACTGCCCATTGGGCCACAGATGTCCCAGCTGCCGCCAGGGCGCCACAACCGGATCCTCTGTGGGCGCGAGAAACCCGCAAATGGGCAGCATCTGCACGGTCACGTTGCCCAACGCATCACCCCATCCGCCGATGAGTTCCACTGAGTCCATTGTCCCCAAGGAGTAGTAGGATGCGCTTTCGCTGCCACTCCGATAGTCCACCGCCGTCGGCAGATTGAGCACACGCCGCATAACGTGACTGCGAGGGTCCAGAAACTCAGCGTGCTCAATGAGCCCGCGCTGGACGGTCTTGATTTCGCGTATGCCAACACGAAACCCGTGACCTCGAGGGTCCAGGCAGCCTTCCAGCGCCACAGTCTCATCTTTGATGGAGACGACGAGTTGACGGGTTGAGACAACGCGGCAGGGCTTTCCGGTCCGGCGTGACAGGCCGGGCAGCACGATGGCTTTGCTGAGCGTGACAAGGGCATAAACGTGGATCATGGCGGCTCCTTTGGTGAAAGTGAAAGGGACCATGATCTCCCTTAAAATGACCTTAAAGTCTAGCCAGATAGATCCGATATAGTACCTCTTCGAGTGTCTGAAATGCTTGAGACTTCCCGGAGGTCATTTTAAAAGTTTCACCGGCTTGGGCAAGGCAACGCGAGGCTGGGCGCAGGACACAGCTCTCCGTCACTCCAAACCACAGTTTGAAGCTTGTGTTCCAGAAATATCGGCTTGCGAACAAGACGATTCATCGGAACATTATGAGGGGCTTGCCCAGCCTGCCGGAAAGGCTGGAGGTGGCAGGCCGGACTGCATTCCCGGCATGCGGCGCCAGCGCCTTCGCGGACGCAGCCGCACGAGACGCCGCGCCAATGCCTCAGGGCACGGGCAGCCTTTTCCCGATGGCGACGGCAACGGCGAATCGCAGGCGCGCCTTATCGGCAGCACGAAAAGAAGAGCCGCTCCTGCGGCCTGAAGGAGGAGAGCAGCGGCTATGGGAAGCCAGGAAAAGAGGTTGAGCAGGTGCGGCATCAGGCGGGCAGTGCGGCGCTTATGGCATGTCCCGGCCATCTGCGCCATCTTGGCCGAAGGCCTGCCACAGCTTGCGCAAATACGACGGCGACACGGGGATGCGGAGTTGCTGGGAGAAGTAGCGGGCGATGAGCCGGAAGCCGAGGCCCTGGCTGTGCAGTTCCTGGACCATGGCCCAGCGCAGCAGGACTTTTTCACGCAGGGGCGAGGGTCGTTCGCGTACAAGGTTATTGGCGCGGGACTCGCGCACGCGCTGGAAATCAGCGAACTGCTCCGGCCCGGCGGCGCGGTAACCTCTTCGGCGAATAGCGTCGAAGCCGAACCGCCGTATCTCAAGCAGCAAGGAGATGTAGGGAATGTTGTCAGCGTCCACGCCTGGAAGCCTGATCGATGCTGCGGTGATGGCTTGGGCGGCACTTGCGAGGATGCGAGCCCGGTCCGCCTCGGCGAGTCCCGCGAGCCAGCGCAGAGCGCGTTCACGCTCTTTGGCGGTATGCAGGCCGGAGGGATGTGCCGCAAGCTTGGCCATCAGAACCTCAAGTAGACGTCAACGCTGTCCATGCGGTTGTGCGCAATCTCATTGGCCACGGCCTGCTTTGCCGCCTCGTACGACAATCCGGTCTCGGTGGCCTCACGCATGCGGGTCTGTGCAAAGCTGTGTTTGAGCCCATGGGTGCCCCGGCCTGGCGCGTATTGACCGGTGAGGCGCGCTGCAGTCTCCACAGCGCGTAGAAATGACCGGTAGCCCGAGGCCAGCTGGCCGTGCTCCTGGATGTGATCCGCCAATGCTTGATACGTGGCGGCACCCACGTAGTGTTCGGTCTGCTTGCCCCCCTTCTCGATGACCAGGATGCGGCCGGCGGCTTCGCCAGAAACCGGGTCGGCGCCCATGCCGAGCAGGTTCGCGACCGTAAGAGGATTGCTCCCGCGAGCTGGGGCGCCAACTCCTTCCGCGCGGCATCCCGTCTCGCCCATAAGCCGGGCTTGCAAGCGCAGCGCAGGATCGGAGATGGCGGCGTAGAGGCCGTCAGGGTCGGGATAAGCCCTGGTGGTGTATCCATTAGATCGTGGCGCCAGCTCCTCGCGCCAGCGCGCCTTCTCCTCTGCCAGAACCGTGCGGATGTCCGCAGCCGACTCACCGCCGTGGCGCTCAGCGTAGACGTCCAGCGCGTGAGAGAACTTCGTGAGCGCTGAGATTTCGCGCTCGATGGTCTGAAATGAACCCCCGGCGCTACGCAGCGCTTGTCCTCTACTGGCGATGTAGACGCGGGCGAGACCGAAGACGCGGCGCACGTCGCGAAGGTCGTGGAGCCCTGCGCGCTGAAGAAACTCGGCGAAGCTATGGATGTCGGGTCGGTACACGGTCCACGTGCCCAGCCCCCGGATAAAACGCCGGTCCACAGCTCCTTTCTTTTGCCCGATAGCGCGTATGCCGCCCAATAGCGCCTCCGCCTGCGAGTGCAGCGACTTTGGCCATCTGTTCGTTCCCATTCCCTTCGCCCTTCCGTTCTGCTCCGTTCCTGCCGCCTGGTTCGGTGAGTAGTGTGCTCTTTCAGCAGGCTGCGCCTGCGCGCCGAGCTTGTCGGCATCTGCGCTGGGGAACGTCCCCAGCGCCAGCGGTAGCAACTCCGCAGGTCCATGTTGCGCTGTATCTCCTTTTGCAGCGGGTTTGCGGACTGGACTGTCCGGTGGTTCTGCTCGCCCGAATGTGATCGGCACGAGCGTTTCAGGGCCTGTGGGGCGACTTCATGGTCGTCCCGAACACCGTTGGTGGGCACTTCAGCCTTCCCGTCTGGCAGGCGGCCGTTCACGAAGCACAAGGCTCCGAAGCCCAAAACAAAACCGAGTCACAGGATAGTCTGCGCCATGGCCAAGAATAAATGCAAGGGCAGGTGGGAGGGTATTTGTGCTCAGTGGGCAGAAATATTAGGCAGGAGACTTCGGAGGGGGCGAGGAGGGAACGCCCTGGGGGCCTGGAATGAAATCCTGTCCGGTTTTGTTGTCACGACGGGAGTGACAACAAAACCGGACGCCATCAGTGGCTTCGCGGACCAGATCGCATGGGAAGAGTGCGCGCCGCAGTGCGCGGTCAGGGTGCGCAGCCCAGTGTGCACGTGAAGAACAGGTTGTGCGCGCCCCACGCCGTCCAGGGCACGATACGGCGCGCAGCACCAGCGTCAAGCACGCGCGGACGCGCTTACGCTTGACGCCAGCGCTTGACGCGCCGTGAGCTGGTTGCGTGCGACGGCGAGGGGGAGCGACGTTTTCGCTCGGGCTCAGGGGTGCTTGCACTGACCTGCTCCCCGCGGGGGCTTGGATTGAAACACCAACGGGGTGGCCTCGGAAGTGTTGCCTGCGTGTCGAATGTCGGGACAGAATAGTGACAGCCGCAGGACGCCGAAACTCTTGTAAGTTATGCATATTGCAATACTGGAACGAGAATTGCGGACCTTTGTGGTAGGGTTTTGGGATCACGGCTCGCAATCCTGCCAGTTTCGCCCCGCAAGCAAGGAGGCACCATAATGGAACGTCTGTTTGGAGATCACATTCAGGTGATGGATAAAGTGCTGGACCTGCGTCTACAGCGTCAGAATGTTGTTATGAGCAACATCGCCAACGTGACCACGCGCAACTACAAACCCCGCAGCCTAGCCTTTGAGGAGGACCTGCAATCTGCGCTCAACCTGGACGCTCGCGGCAAGATGACCCGCACCGATGAGAGTCACCTGCCTTCGGAGTTCGACATCAACGGTTTCCAGGGTAAGGGTCTCACCGAATACAAACCCCGCGTTGTCTACGGTGAGGACGTGGTAGATCTGGACAAAGAGATGGCTACCATGGCCAAAAACACACTCATGTACAACGCCATCACCGACATCATCGCCAAGCAATTCTCTGGCATTCAAACCACGATCCAGGACGGGAGCAGATAGATAGTCTCATGAACACTCTCGGCATCAGCGTGACCTGCCTGTCCCTTTTCAGACCAGCGAAGATGAGGCTACCGCAGCAAGGCCGTGGGCGTTGCCTCCACGCAAGACCCCCTGGCAGAACATCTTGATCGGACTTAGGACGGTCAAGGGTTGTTGACGGAAACAATGTAACAAAGTAGATGAGCCAAATGTCAGAGCGAGCATGTCCACCACCGAAGATCCTTTGCATAATGCTCGTTGCTGCGCTGTTTCTTTCTGCCTCTTTTGGGGTTTTCCCTGGCCAGGATGAGGCTTCTGCCCCTCCTGTCGCTGAGCACAGTCACCAGGCTGACCTTATGCATAGCCACCTGGAACATCCAGATGGCACAGTCGAGTACCCCCAAGCATTTACCGCCAACGGGCAGGAACGTGGCCGATCCCTCGCAGATGGCTATGCTTTTGGTGTCCGCTCTCGCCACGGCTTACCCCTTGAACGCCCTCCCGAAGCCTCTCTTCTTTTTTCATAATGAAGATCGTTAGCGTTTAGCTAACTTTTCAACAAACAAACGCTTCCATGTCCGTTCTCCGCTCCAAGTGGGGGGAACTGGTGTATTCTCAAGCAGGCTTTGGTGATCAGCAATGCTGACCCTATGCCTGTTGGCACTGCTTTCTGCCTTCACGCTTAGCGTAACCGCTAGTGCCGCAGGGGAGCTTAGGAGTCGCCCCGTAGTCGAAGCACACAGGAGGCTGGTATTGATGATGGCGCACCTACGTGACCTCAGGATTGTTTGGAGCAGAAACAAGGGGCTAAAAGTCATTAGAGTAAGACTCGTCTCAGGGTGTACGGTGAGGGCCTTATGAAATTGCTCGTAAATACTCTGTCCTCGGCCCTCCTTTTCTACAGGCAGCCGGGACTCTTGCCTCAGACGCTGAATATCTTCGTCACCGCGCGCTGCAACGCTCGGTGCGAGTTCTGCCTGTACCGCCACGCCGTGGACAACCCCACCGCGCGCGAGGAAGAAATGCGCCTGGACGAATACGAGGGCCTGGCGCGCTCCTACGGTCCCCTGCACTACCTCGCCGTCTCAGGTGGGGAACCCTTCGTGCGGGAGGATCTGGCCGACATTATCCAGACCTTCATCGACCACTGCGGAGTGCGCGTAGTGGACATTCCCTCCAACTTCACTTTCACCAAGGCCATGGTGAAGGTCATGGACCGTCTCACCGCCGCTAACCCGGAAGTGGCCTTCGACCTTCAGATCTCCCTGGACGATCTTGGCGAGAGGCATAACGCCTCGCGCAAGGTGCCGGGGCTATTCGCCAAGGCCCAAAAGAGCTTCCTGGTCTTGGCCGCGCTGCGTGAGTTGCGGCCCAACCTGCGCATCAAGGGCAGCACCCTATACCTGCCCGCCAACGCTGAGCGCCTGGATGAGGTGCTTGTGGAGCTTGGCCACACCTTCGACTTTGACCGCATGAGCGTGTCTTACCCGCAGCAGTTGCTCCCCTCGGGCGGGGATGAAGCAGTGCGAGCGGATGCCGCCGCTTATGCCAAACGGGCGGCCAAAGCCTTGACTCTGGCCAGCCCATGCCGCCGCAGAACAGACCTGCATGTGGCCGGGATGCTGGCGGTGAAGGGCCTCTACAGACGGCTACTCCTGGATGCGGCCTCAGGAAACCGGAGCACCGGCAGCTATTGCGAGGCCGGGCGGCATGTGCTGGTCATCGACCAGGAGGGTCGGGTCTATCCCTGCGAGCCCCTCTGGCACTGCATCGGCAACCTGCGCGAGACGGGCGGGGATGTGCGGCCTATCTTGGCTGGACGAACCTACGCAGATTTCCGGGCCGCGCGGCTGGGGGCTGGCAAGTGCAACTGCACGTGGTCCTGCGCCATGCACACGGCCATCGCCGTCACACCTAGCATGTTGCCGGAGCTTGCTCTGCGCGGTCTGGGCATCCTGGGCAGACGCCTGATGGGGCTGTGATGCGGTCCTCCGCACCGCCGCTGAGCATTGTCATTGCCGTGACACGGCCACGCGCTTTGGAAGCCTGCCTGCGCGGGCTGGAGGAGCAGCGTGGTGAAGGTGCATTCGAAGTCATCGCCGTAGGTGACGTGGAGGATGTCAGCTTCAATCCTGCGCGCTATCTCCTGGCGCTCATTCCCTGCGGGCAGCTGCATGCCAACGTGCGCCGCAACATCGGCCTAGCCCGATCGCGGGGAGCGCTGGTGGCGTTTCTGGACGACGACACCATTCCTGACCCTCACTGGGTGGAGACGGCGGTGACCCTGGACCCCGAGGGGGCGATCATCCTTACCGGGCCGGAGCGCCCCGTGGCCACAGGGGAAAAGGCCCAGCTCATCTACGCGGTGTCACGCAGCAGGCTGGGCGCTGGCACTAAAGCCCACATCAACCTACGCCGTGAGCCTGTGGGCTGGTATCAGGTGCCGTTCTGCAACTGCGTCCTGCCGCGCCGGGTCATCGAGCTGGCGGGTCCCCCGGCCGAGGACATCCCATGGGACATGGATGACTTCGAGTTCTGCTTACGCGCCCGCGAGGTGGCGGACTTTGCCAATGAGCCGCGCTTGAGCCTGCGGCACGACCGCTACCCGGACTCGGTGTCAGACTATCTTCGCTACCGCTTCCGGTTGCGCCGCCGCACCGGAGAGAAGCTTATCTCTCATCCATGGCTGTACGGACGCATCCTGCCGGTGCTAGCCGTGGCGGCCTTCCCCTGGGCGGCCTTTCTACTCACGGTGCTGCTTTCCGGCCAGGCGCTGTTTTTCTGGTCCTTCATGGCAACGGTCTACAGCGTCGGCCTGCTGGGGCACATCCCAGCGGCTTTTGGTCACGGCGGCTGGAAGACGATCTTGCCATACCTGGGGATCATGGCTGCGCACCATGTCGTGACCTTTTCCGGCGTGTGCTTGGGCACACTTACGGGCCTACACCGTCATGGACTCAGTGGCGTGGTTGAATTGCTCCATCAGTTCGGAACTGCCGGCAGGGTAACGCTTGGGGGTGGCGCTCTGGCCGCGCTTGCGCTCTTGCTCGGCGCTTTCGGCTTGGGCCATTGGGAACTAGGCCCTCTTTCGGACAGCCTTGCCAAGCTTGTGCTCCATGACGTCTCCGCTGCCGGACTACTCGGCCTTGGAGTTGTCCTTACGCTCTTCTCGGAGAGTCTGTCGAAGCTCTGGCAGGGCCACGAAGATCTTTTTGTCGCCACATTGGTGATGCCATTGCTAGGCATAAGCCTGCTCTTCGTCCTCACTCACCACCCTGGAGACCACGCTATTTTTGCGCACACTTTCTCCTGGGGCGATTTATTGCGGCACAGCAACGTCGTGCTGGAACTGGCAGCGCTGGCAGGAACTCTTTCACTGTTCTTGCTTCTGCTGCGGCGTCGCGCCCAAGATTTCGCTTTGCGGATGATAGGCGTGAACACAAATGTGGTTGGGCTGTTTTCCCTACTCTCGGCACATGGATGACATTGATCTGGGCAGAGGGAGGCAGAGCGCCATAGGCGTTTTTAGGGTAGTTAAACCGTTGAGGCCGTGTCGTGACCTTTGCCTCTCCATGTGGTTTAGGCACGCCTCTCAGGAGGAGCCATGAAGACGAAGCATGTATTATTGACGCTAGCCATCTTCACCATCACCATCTCCCTAGCAGCCTACTGTGTTGCAGATGACGACTTTGAGCATCGTGGAAAGCGTGAACACTCAAAAGACGAAGATCACGGGGAGGAGAAGGAACATGACGGCAGACACAAGGGGCAAACCGCAGGAGACAACAGAGCCTACACCGCAGCCTGCGGCAGCTGCCATTGGGCTTATGCCCCGCAACTGCTCCCGAAGAAGTCCTGGTCAAACACCCTCGCATCCCTTGGCGACCATTTCGGCAGCGAGGTCGTGCTTTCAGAGCAGCAGAAAAAGGCCGTGTCCGACCACCTGCTTTCAGGCGCCGCAGATGTTTCCTCGTCAGAGCTTGGCAGGAAGGTGATGCGCAGCCTAGGCGGAGCCTCGCCGTCCAGGGTGGCGGAGGTGCCCTACATCCAGAGAAAGCACCGCGAACTCGCGCCGGAAGTCTTGGCCAGGAAAGGCGTGGGCGGGTTGGCGAATTGCATCGCCTGCCACCCCGGTGCGGCGAACCTGGATTTTGAAGATGACAGGGTCAGGATTCCAGCCAAATAGGCTTCACCCGTACAAGCTGACTTACTCGGAGGATAATTATGAATTGCCCGCATTGCAATGTGGCCCTCGTGATGACGGAACGCAGCGGCGTTGAGATCGACTACTGCCCCAAATGCCGGGGAGTCTGGCTCGACCGGGGCGAACTCGACAAGATCATTGAGAGGGCGACCGCCTTGACACCCACAGCCGCTCCGCAGCCTGTTGCCCAGCAAGCTTACGCGCCTCAGCAGCAGCCGGTATACCAACAGCCCCCTGTCCACCCCCAATTCGGCGGACACGACGGCCACCATGACAGCCACAAAAGCGACAAGCACGGCTATGGCCCTCACAAGAAAAAATCCATGCTCTCCGAGCTCTTCGACTTCTAGGCCAGGGACCAGCCGGGTGGCCAAGACCAGAACTGGGCCACCCGGCGCACCAACCGCAAACGCCTTCGGCGAGAGGATGACCATGCCCCCCCAGATATTTGACCCCGCGCAGGCCACCGGCCTCAGCGAAGCCGAGGCCACCCGACGCCAGCAGACCGAAGGCTTCAACGAGTTGCCGCAAGGGACCAGGCGCGGCGTGTTCGCCATCGCCCTGGAGGTCATGCGCGAGCCCATGTTCCTGCTGCTGGTAGCCTGCGGAAGTCTGTACCTGCTCATGGGCGAACTCTCAGACGCGCTCATGCTTTTGGGCTTCGTGTTCGTGGTCATGGGCATCACCATCGTGCAGGAGCGCCGCACCGAGCGGGCGCTGGACGCCCTGCGCGACCTTTCCAGCCCACGCGCCCTGGTGCTGCGAGACGGCCAGCAGCGGCGTATCGCCGGACGCGAGGTGGTCCGGGGCGACCTGCTCCTTCTGGCAGAGGGCGACCGCGTTCCGGCGGACGCCGTGTTGCGCCAGGCGCTCAACCTCTACGCCGATGAATCCCTGCTGACAGGCGAGTCTGTGCCGGTGCGCAAGGCCAGCTCCGAGACGGCCAGCCAGACCGGCAAGCCTGGCGGCGATGACCTGCCTGACGTCTTCTCAGGCTCGCTCATCACCAGGGGGCAAGGCCTGGCCGAGGTGGTGGGCACGGGCGCGCGCACGGAGCTTGGCAAAATCGGCAAGGCGCTTCAGACCATCGAGCAGGAGAAGACACCGCTTCAAGGCGAGACGGGCCGCATGGTCAAGCAGCTGGCCGCCATCGGCCTGGGCCTCTGCGTGGTGGTCATCGTGGCCTATGGCGTCTCGCGCGGGAACACAGCGCAAAGCTGGCTGCAGGGCATGCTTGCCGGCATCGCCATGGCCATGGCTGTCCTGCCGGAGGAGTTCCCTGTCATCCTGACCATTTTTCTTGCCTTGGGAGCTTGGCGCATTTCCCGCAGTCGCGTCCTCACACGGCGCATGCCCGCCATCGAGACCCTGGGCGCGGCCACGGTGCTCTGCACGGACAAGACCGGCACCCTCACCCTCAACCAGATGACCGTGCGCCAGCTCCACGCTGACGGCCAGACCTTTGTCGCCAGCCAAGGCGCAACGCTGCCAGAATGCTTCCATGCGCTGCTGGAGTATGGGGTGCTGGCGAGCAAAAAGGAGGTTTTCGACCCCATGGAGCGTGCCTTGCGGCAACTGGGCGACGAGCACCTGGGCAAGACGGAGCACTGGCATGAGCAATGGACAATGGTGCGCGACTATCCCCTTTCACCCGAGCTGCTGGCCCTGTCCCACGTTTGGCGTGCAGTGGATGGAGAGCGTTTCGTCGTGGCAGCCAAAGGCGCTCCAGAGGCCATTGCCGAGCTGTGCCACCTGGGGCCGGAGCCCATCGCAGCCATGGTCGCCCAGGTGGCCCGCATGGCCGGGCAAGGGCTGCGCGTGCTCGGCGTGGCGCGGGCCCATTGGCCCCAGGGTACTCTGCCGGGCGAGCAGCACGACTTCACCTTTGAGTTCCTCGGCCTCGTAGGACTCGAGGACCCTATCCGGCCCACCGTTCCGGCGACGGTCCAGGAGTGCTACACTGCTGGCATCCGGGTCATCATGATCACCGGGGACCACCCGGACACGGCCCGGAGCATCGCCAGGCAGATCGGGCTGCGCAACTCGGAGGGCGTCATCACCGGGCCAGAGCTGGACGTCATGAGCGACGAAGAGCTCACCCGGCGCATCCCGGACGTCGATGTCTTCGCCCGCGTGGTGCCGGAGCAGAAGCTGCGCCTGGTGAACGCGCTCAAGGCCAACGGCGAGATCGTGGCCATGACCGGGGACGGGGTCAACGACGCCCCGGCGCTCAAAGCCGCGCACATCGGCATCGCCATGGGCGGACGCGGCACGGACGTTGCGCGCGAGGCCTCGGCCCTGATCCTGCTGGACGACGACTTCTCCTCCATCGTCCAGGCCATCCGCCTGGGCCGACGCATCTACGACAACATCAAGAAGGCCGTGGGCTACACCCTGGCCGTCCATGTGCCCATCGCCGGGCTGTCCATGATCCCGGTCTTCTTCACCGACATGCCACTTTTGCTGTTGCCGGTGCACATCGTCTTTCTTGAACTCATCATCGACCCGGCCTGCTCCCTCATCTTCGAGGCCGAGAGCGCGGAAAAGGACATCATGCTCCGCCCCCCGCGCAAAGCCAACGAGCGGCTCTTCAACGCGCGGGTGCTGACTGTCAGCGTGCTGCAGGGAGGAGCTGTCCTGGCCGCGCTGCTGCTGATGTACTGGGTGGCAGGGGCCCTTGATCAGCCGCAAGAGGACGCACGGCGCTCCTTTGTCTTCGTCACCCTGGTGGCAGGTAATCTGGGGCTGATTTTGACCAACCGCTCCTGGGTCCGCAGCATGGCCGCCATGTTCCGGGAACCCAACTCCGCACTGTGGTGGGTGGTGGGCGGCGCGACGGTGATGCTGGGGCTGGTGCTCAATATTCCGGCGCTTCGCAGCCTGCTCCACTTGAGTGCGCTGCGGCCCATGGACCTCGGGCTCTGTGTGCTGGCTGGCGTAGCCAGCATTGGGTGGTTTGAGGGCTTCAAACTCTGGCGCGGGACACGGCAGCATGGGTGAGGACAGTCGCCAACCGGGCACCTGCCATATCCGTGATTTTGAGCAGGAAAGTAGCAATCTCCGCTTTGGAATCCGCTCAAGTGACGTTTACACCCGCTTGGCAGCCCTTGGCAGGAGACTCTGCTTATCGGCGCAACTGCTTATAATCACAACAAATTGGAGAGATGCATCATGAAACAGGGCCTGGGGATTGCTCTCATTTGCATGGCTATGGCGCTGTGTGGTTGCTCAAATGAAAAGGCACCGGAACAGCCGCAGAAGATTCCCAGCTTCACGCTTTCGCCGAGCGAGAAGGAGGCGCTGGTGGTTTATTACAAAGACCTGCTCAGTGCCGAAGGTCTGGCGGACAAAGCCGTCAAACTTGCGGAAGATGAAGTGATGAATGTTATCAAAGGGGGCGGGGGTTCTATTACCCTGGCGACCATCATAGACAAGGCGAAGAATGAATGCCTGCGCACCGTTGGATCCTTGGCCAAGGCAAGCGTTCCTGAGGCCTTGCCCCCTGAATTGAAGAGCTTACTGAGTGAGGGTAAAAATGATTTGGTTGCCGCCTATAAGGCGTACGCGGAATCATTTGAGGCCATCAACAACTTTGTCGCGGAGAAAAGTCCCATGGCCCTTCTTGAGTACCGGAAGAAGAATTCAGAAGCGCGGGAATTGTTTGGCAAAGCCACCGGCAAGTTGAATCAGATCATGGTGGCCTCAGGAGTATCCCAATAAGCCGCATCTGTGGCGCGCTCGGTGCGGCGGTGGAATTCGAGGCGAATTTGCCCAAAGCTCTCTGGACAACAGGACTCAGGTCAAAGCGAAGCGCTGACACTCAACTTCTGAGGGTGTTCGCACCGGGAAGGAGAGAGCAAGGAGCTAGGGCCTGTTTCCAAATTATCGCAGCCAGATCATGCATGATGCGATCGCGACCATAGCCAGGAAGGTTGCCGCCAGTTTCTCATAGCGTGTCGTGATGCATCGGAACTCTCTGATCTTGCAGAAGAAGCACTCGATCAAAAGCCCGACGTCTTTTCGGGCTCGCTCATCACAAAAGGGACAGGACCTAGCCGAGGTGGTGCCCACAGGCTTGCACACGGAGCTTGTTTCATCGACAGGCGCGGCATATCTCCAGGTTGCTGAAGTCCTCTGCAAAGTATTCGCGTATGAGGGTGGTGAAGCGCTCTGAGTTCCAGACCTCTGCGATGGAGCGATTACGGATGTTGCCCACCACAACAGACTGGCGCCAGTCGTGGCAGCAAAGGATCATGTCCCCATTCTCCACGATGTACGCCTGCTTGAGGAAGAGATCACAACCTCGCTTGAGGGCCGGGTCTCCGTCTCCGGGCCGGTTCCCGGCGACAACCTCGCCCGCGCGGTTGTCCATATGATGTATTTTGAAGACCACGCCACGAGGCTCCCAGTATTTTCGGGCGTAGTCCAACTCGGGCTCCACAATCCTTGTGTGCAGGGTGGTGATGACGACACGGGGCCTCTTCCCGCCTATGCGGTCCCGCAGGTCCAGGAAGGCATCGATGTTGCCCAGTGTTCTGTCCAAATCCAGGTCCATGCTGGCCCTGTAAGTTTCCGGCGAGTAACCATTGACGCTGAACCAAAGACTGTCCAGGCCGGAGGCCAAGATCTCTCGGCTCAACTCATGGGTCAAGAGGGCACCGTTGGAGTTGATCTTGGTTTTGGTGCCGGGCATCTTTTTCTTGGTGATATATGAAAGCATTCTGGGCATGCGCTCGTCTAGTAAGGGCTCATTGGTCAGGTAGGGGCTGATCCTGGTGATAAAATGTCGGGAACATTCGTCCACGATCTTGTAGAATATGGCGTCGTCCATGCGCCCGTGAGGCACCTCCCTGGGGGTCTGCCCGTGCGGGCAGAAGGCGCAGCGCGCGTTGCAAGCGGAGAGGGTCTGAAACTGCACCGCGCGGGGAAATGCAGGTCTAAAGCGCTTCCCGGTGCTGACCCATGCCCAGAGCTTTTTCAGGGCGCCATCCATGGGTTCAGGCATGAAATATTCGGCCATAAATCCTCCTTGAAGGGGCTAAGTTTGTTGGTATGGAGAAATAGATTAGCAGGTGGATGTGAGAGAAGTATTAATCGGGCGGGCATATTGTAAAAAACTGTAAACCCGCGAGGGGAAAGGGTGCAGCCTAGCCTCAAAAGGCATCGCGTAGCATCAGAAGGTCAGCGATGAAGAAAACCGTGCTCATCATCGACGACGACGAGAGGCTCAGGGATCTCCTGGATGAGTATCTCCGAGGGTATGGGTACGGCGTGTTGACTTTGCCCGACGGCCTAGCGGCGGTGGAGACCATCGTCTCCAGGCGACCGGATATCGTTGTGCTAGATGTGATGCTGCCAGTTCGGGACGGGTTAGATGTGCTGCGGGCCATACGTGCGGCCCTGCCAACGCCGGTCATCATGCTCACAGCCAAGGGTGAGGATGCCGACCGAATTGTAGGCTTGGAGCTTGGGGCCGACGACTATCTTTCCAAGCCTTTCAACCCGAGAGAATTGCTGGCCAGGATAAGGGCAGTGCTTCGCAGGGGTGTGGCCCCCTCAGCCCAATCCGCAGATGCCTCTTCCAACTCACAGCCTCAGCGCATCAGCATCGCCGACCTGACCCTCGACACGGGACGGCATACCCTGTGCGTGGGGCAGCATGAGTACTCGCTCTCAACCAACGAATACAAGATCCTTCACACCCTCATGCTTAACCCGGACAAGGTTCTCACTCGCGATGAGCTCATGAACCTGTCCCTGGGCAAGGACTATGAGGCCTTCGACAGGTCCATCGATGTCTACATGAGCAAGTTGCGCAGCCTGCTCAAACGGCACCCGGATCATGGAGATAGAATCAAAACTGTGTGGGGGACCGGCTATATGTTCGTCGGGGAGAGGCGATGATCAGAAGACTCTACATTAAAATCTTCCTCATGGTTCTGTTGGTCGTTCTGGTCACGGAGGTCATCGTCTTTGCCCTGTTCCGTTCTGTATCCGATATGGGGCAGCGCAGTCGGCGGGCCAACGGCCAGACGCTGGCCGCCGTGCGCTTGGTGGAAGACGCTTGGCGCATGGACGGGGGAAGGAGTGGCGAAGCGCTACGGGAAGTCGTAGACTTCCTGGGCAAGAGCTTCGATGCTGAGGTTTGGATTACTAGCTCAACGGGACTCGTCCTCGCCGGTCCACAGGGCCTGACCCTGGTAACGCCTGTCCCCGTTCGCCAACGGCCAGACCTTGGAGTGAAGAGGAATAACGACGGCACGCTCTATGCCAATGCCCCGGTGGTCTTGCCCGGCGGCAATGAGGTCCGACTGCACCTGCTCTACAGCGGTAAGGAGGAGCGTGAGCAAGAGTCCATATTTCTGCAGGGCCTGCTGCACATCTGCCTAGCCGTGGCTGTGCTTATCATCCCGGTGTCCTGGATAATCACCGGACCGCTCAAAAGGCTTAACGTGGCTGTGCTGCATTTTGCGGAAGGGAACCTGTCGGCTCGTGCCACAGAGACCGGGGCAGACGAGATAGGCACCTTGGCCCGCTCCTTTAATCACATGGCCGAAAGTCTGCAACGGATGTTACTGGCAGGAAGGGAACTCACAGCCAATGTTTCCCATGAGCTTCGAAGCCCCCTGGCTCGGTTGCGGATGTCCCTGGAGCTTGCCAGTGATGCATCGAGAAAACCGGAGCGAACGGCCCTCTCCAGGCATCTGGGCTGCATGGCCGAAGAGATTGAGCATATGGACGGCCTTATTGCGCGGATTCTGCTCATGTCCAAGATCAACCTGAGTCAGGATATTTCCTTTCGCAAGGGGCCAATAAACATAGCCGAATTGGCCAGTGCTGTGCTCGCCAGGCATCGACCAGCCATGGAAGCCAGAAGGCTTGTGCTGTCCATTTCGCTCCCCGGCCCTCTTACCATATACGCGGATGCGGAAAGTGTCACCGACGCCCTGGAAAACGTCTTTGGCAACGCGGCCAAGTTCACTCCGGGCGGGGGAACGGTCGCGGTGACTTTGCGCGACGAGGGATGTTGGGCTAGGCTCGATGTGTTCAACACGGCGGACGCGCTTGCCGAGGAAGAGTTGGAAAGAATTTTCCATCCTTTCCACAGAGGCGAGCGTAAATCAGCAGAAGGGGCTGGTCTGGGACTGACCATCGCCCGCAAAGCAATGGAGCGTAACGAGGGATGGATCAGCGCCTCAAACATGGATCAAGGGCTGAACTTCAGCATCCGCCTGTCGCTGTACGATCCGCGCGGGAGAGGGGAATAAACAATTGTTTGCCACACTCCAAAGTCAGTCCCGCGCGCGGTGGCTTGGTTATCTATGGACAGACGTTTGGGATCTCATCGGCGCGGGCGCCGATGAGACGGACCTGCGGCTCTGGCTTGATGGTGCGCGCTCGCGCAATGTCGCCGAAGAGGTTATCGGATTGGGCCGCTACGGGAAGACCTTGACCATCGTAACCTGCACAGACTCAGATGGGAATGGCGAAGACGAGGAAGAAGAGGATTCCTTGCGTGAAAGCTGGTCACTGCGTTTTCGTTAGCGCGAATCATCCAATTGGGGGAAAGCGCCGACCTGGATGAAAGTCAGCGCCACGCCATCCTGCTGCCAGCGGAGCTCGCCGACGGCGATACCCAACCTTCAAAAGAGGGTGACACATTTATTCTCTTGACCGGGGTCCAGGGGCAGCGCCCCTTGATCTCCCCGAAAAACCTGTCAACCAGCCATTTTTGTCCTTTTACCGGCCAAAACCATGCCATTTTTGTCCGGCCCCAAAACCCCGTGCTATGCTTGCGCAATTTGCGTTGGGCATGGTGCCCGGCGCGCAACCGCAAGGAGCACCCATGTCCCAGCCCTCGCACCTCTCCCTCAAACGCGACCAGCAAGGCCGCATCGCCGAACGCTCAGTTCGCCTTGGCGACAGTGTCGAGACCAGGCGCTACGCCTACGATTCGGCAGGACGTCTCGTCCGCGTCGCCGATGGCTCGGGCGGTCTGCTGGAGTCCTACCAGTACGACCACGAGGGCCTCCGCCTAACCGACATCAACCCGGCCCGCTTTCGCGGCGAACGGCGCTACAGCTACAGGCTGGGCGACCGGCTGGGGCAGGCGGGCAGCGTTCAATACGGCCACGACAAGGCGGGGTTCCGCAACCTGAAGTTCGAAGGCGACCGCGAGACGCACTACCACTATGAGCCCTCGGGGCTGCTGCTGCGCGTGGACCTGCCGGACGGGCGACGCATCGAGTACGCCCACGACGCCAAGGGCCTGCGCACGGAAAAGCGCGCGAATGGTCGCGTGGTGGAGGCCTATCGCTGGCTCGATCCTCTTCGCCTCTCGGAATTCCATGACGGTCGCGAGTGGTGGCGGCTGGCGTACCTTGAGGGCCGGACGCCCGTTGGCGTAACTAACGGCGACGATTCGTACTTTTTGCTTTGCGACCAGGTCGTGACGCCGCTGGCTCTTGCCACAACAGATGGTCATGTTGTACAGACGATGCAATACGACAGTTTCGGAAACCTGTTGCAGGTTCGGGGCGATGTGGTGCGCCTGCCCATCGGCTTCGCGGGCGGGCTCTTTGACGCCGATACCTGTTTGACCCGTTTCCCTTGGCGCGACTACGACGCCGACACCGGGCGATTCACCGCGCTCGACCCCATGGGCGCAAAAGGCGGCGACAGCGACTGGTACGGCTACTGCGTGGATGATCCGGTGAACCGGGTGGACGCGTGGGGACTGTTTGTGTTCAAGGAACGGCCCCTGGACAGTCCCTTTGGTTCTGTGCCCGAGATCAGCACGCCGTGGCTCGACAAGAACAACCTGGAACTCAAACACGTTCAGGGTTGGTTTGAGGACGGGACCGGCGAAAATATTGGCAAGTTCTCCGACGGCGTCCATGCAGACAAAAAGCATTCGGAAGGCGACTACAACCCCAGAAGCGAAAGCTTTCCAGATGACATCGCACGGGAGGCCTTGCGCCGCTGGCCGCCGGAAAACGATTCGCCATATTCCTGTACCAGCGACAACTGCCAGGATTGGGAAACGCAAATGCGGCAGCGCATGTACGAGATAGGGCGTGAACAACGCGGCTCAGCGCTTGATCCCAGATAGCGGCCAAGTCGACGTAGGTGATGACATGAAAAAACGAAATGGCAAAACGAGAAGGCCTCTGCTCGTTGCTTTTGGCGTGTTCACGGCGGCCATGCTCCTGGCTTGGCAGGTCAACGTGTATCCCCCTGTCTCCGCACTGCTGAACAGGCTCTTGCGCAGCGACATCTACGACGAGGTCTCGCACGGTCAGGAAATTGCGCTTTGGGAGAAAGGCGCCACGATCCGCGAACCGTTTACGGTGCCATTCGCCAACGAATTCGAACTGGCCATCCGGTACCATGGGAAATACCCACCGTTGTTCTTCCGTCCCAAGTGCGTCCTCGACATAGAGTACTACCAAGGCGACAGGCTGGTGCTCCGCAAGCGGTACGAAAACAACTTGCCGGAATCGCGAGACCAATCTGGAAAATCCTTGGGAGACTCGCTAGACTTCGTCTTGCTGCCGCAGCACATGGGCACGCGAGTCCATTCCGTCGTGGTCCGAGTTGTTGAGCCGGATGAACGGATGGCAGCATATAAGGGGCATATGAGGCTTGTGGTCCGGGGCAGTCCGTACTGGTAATTCTCTCCGATGGAGCTTCACGTCGCTGGACCAATGGGCGCAAAGGGCAGCGACCGCGACTGGTACGGCGACTCGCGTCGACGACCCGGTGAGCCGGGCGGATGCGTGGAAGGTTGAGGGAGAAAAAACGGGGCGGGGAGCGCACAAACTCCCCGCCCCGTCGTCGTTTTGGGACACGCCCGGTCGGGTGTTACATTTCTCCCCTTGACCGGGGTCC
>NZ_JAVHLD010000003.1 GCF_031082295.1 Humidesulfovibrio sp. | reverse complement strand
CCGCCGGAGGCATCTCCCGGCTCTGGCCGCCGGCGGCATCCCAGGCCAAGCAGCTCGCCCATTGCCAGCGCGTGTCGCGGGATGTACTCCTGTCGCATCGCATCATGTCGCCACAGGGGGGGAGCATGTCGCACGAGAAGCCTCGGGTCGTCATCGTCGGGGCCGGTTTTGCCGGGGTTTTTGCCGCGCGCGAGCTGGCCGGAGCCGAGTGCGACGTGTTGATTGTGGACCGCAACAATGCGCACGCGTTTTTGCCGCTGTTGTACCAGGTGGCCACCTCTGCGGTGGAGTCGGAGCACATTGCGGCGCCGGTGCGGGGTATCATCCGCAACATGGGTTCCAAGGCGGCGAACCTGGACTTCTGCATGGCCGAGGTGAGCGGTGTGGACTTTGCGCGGCGGGTGGTGCAGGCCGAGGGCCAGTACGGCGCGAAGCTTGAGCTGCCGTATGACTATCTGCTGCTGGCCCCTGGCAGCGTGACCAATACCTTCGGGACGCCCGGCGTGGATGAGCACGCCTATTCGCTCAAGAATCTGGAGGAGGCTGTGCGTTTGCGCAACCACATCCTGCGCAGTTTTGAGGCGGCGGCCTGGATGAAGGACGAGGACGCCCGCCAGCGGGCGTTGTGTTTCGTTGTGGTTGGCGGCGGGCCAACGGGCGTGGAGCTGGCCGGGGCCATGGCCGAGCTCATGGGCGGTGCGCTGCGGCGCGATTTCCCCCGGCTGGGGCTGGCCACGCCCTGCGTGACGCTGCTTGAGGCCGGTGACGGCCTGCTGCCGGGTTTTCCCGACTCCCTGCGCGGTTACGCGAAGCGGAAGCTTGAGGCCCTTGGGGTGGACGTGCGCCTGGGCGCGCAGGTGGCGGGCGTGACGCTGGAGGGGGCGCGGCTCAAGGACGGGGGCTTCGTCCAGGCGGAGACGGTGGTCTGGACGGCGGGGGTCAAGGGCGAGCCCGTGGCGGGGCGGCTGGGCCTTGCCGTTGCGCCGAACGGGCAGGTGCTGGCGCGGCCCACCTTGCAGAGCCAGGAGCATCCGGAGGTCTTCCTGGCGGGCGACATCTGCCGGGCGGAGCATGCCGGGCGACCGCTGCCCATGTTCGCGCCACCGGCCATCCAGGAGGGCCGCCACGCGGCGCGGGGCATCCTGCGGCTGCTGGACGGGCGCGCGCCGCAGCCGTTCCGGTACGTTGACAAGGGCATGATGGCCACCATCGGCAAGAAGGCCGCGGTGGTGCGCCTGGGCGGGTTCTCGTTCAAGGGGCTGCCCGCCTGGCTGCTGTGGCTGGCGGTGCACCTGGCCTATCTCATCGGCTTCCGCAACCGGCTCTTCGTCCTGGCCAACTGGGCCGTGGACTATTTCTGGTCCGAGCGCTGCGTGCGGCTCATCAGCCGCCGGAACCCGCTGGCTTAGCCGCTGGCGGCGTGCCCTCCAGGCCCAACAGCACCACGCGGTTGCGGCCCTGGTTCTTGGCCAGGTAGAGGGCCTCGTCGGCCCGGCGGATGACGTCGTCGATGTTCTGGTCCTCAGGCGACACCAGGGTGCCGCCCAGGCTGATGGTCACGGGCTCGTCCAGTCCGGCTTGGCTGTTCAGCCTGGTCTCGATCAGTGTGCGGGTGCGCTCGGCGATTTCGGCCAGGCGCGCCGCGTCCACGCCGTCGAGCACCATGAGGAACTCCTCGCCGCCGTAACGGCCGAAGGTGTCGTACTGACGCATGGTGCCGGAGATGATGGCCGCCAGCTCGCGCAGCACCACGTCGCCTTTCTGGTGGCCGAAGCGGTCGTTGACGGCCTTGAAGTGGTCCACGTCGATCATCAGGCAGCCCAGCTGGGAAAGGTTCCGGCGTTGCCGGGCGAAGCCCTCGGTGAAGCGGCCCATGATCGCGGCGCGGTTGGCCACGTTGGTCAGCATGTCCGTTGTGGCCATGCGTTGCAGAAGCTCGCGCGATTCGTCCAGGCGCAGCTGCATCTGGCGGAAGAAGTACCACAGGGTCAGCAGCAGCAGCGCAAGGGTGAAGCTGCCCTGGGCGAAAATGATGATGTTGTTGTAGCGCAAGGTGCGGTTCAGCTCGTCGATGTCGAAGTTGACGCTGATGCCGCCGCGCACCTGGCCCACGCTGTAGCCCTGCTTGGCGTGGCAGGTGAGGCACGACTGTTCCACCATGAGCGGGGCCATGTAGCGGAAACGGGCTCCCTCTGGCTTGTCCTCCATGACGAAGGACTCCTTGGTCCCGGCCTCGAAGCTCTGCAGCGCCTGTATCTCGAAGGGGTCCGCGATGTTGCGCGGGTTCAGCGGCCGCATGCTGGTGATGTGGAAGGTGAAGGTGTCCTTGTCGCCAATCAGCTCGGATATCTCCCGGGTCATGAGCGCCGGGTTCTTCTTGGTCAGCACCTGGCCGTCCGCGGCCTTGAGGTCCGGGTTCTCCAGGTACGGGTTGGACTGCATGCCAGGGCGCTTGACCACGAAAACCCCGCCGTGCAGGGCGTTCCACTTGCGGGTGAGCACGATGCCGCCAAAGTGCGCGCGGGCGCGGGCGAGAACTTGGTCCTTGAGCAGGTCGCTGCTGCGTATGGAAAGCCCCAGAAAGACGCCGGAGATGCAGAGGCCGATGATCAGGCTCGCGATGAGGAAGAAGCGTTTGAAGATGTGCTGGTCGTTTGCCATGAGGTACCCCGAGCGCGCATTTTTGACAGAGGACGGAGTCGTTGTCCACAAAAATGCGAATAGTTACTGGCTAGATTCTGAGAACCAGTTCGAACTCGCCGCCGGGTTGCGGCCGCGACTTGTAGGGGGGGGTGCCTTGGCCACCGCAAGGGCGGCCGTCAGAAGATCAGGAGCCTTTGGCCCTGCGCCGGTTCAAGTAGCTGAGAATCAGCTCCGACGCCTGGATGCCCAGGCCAAGGCCCAGGCTGGCCATGGTGAGCTTGCGCCGGAAGCTGGCCCAGGCCGTGTGCGCCTCCAGCAGGACCAACTGGCGCCTGAGGTCGCAGCGGGCCACGAGGCGGGCTTTGTCCGCCTGGATCTGGCTCAATTCGCTGTCTAGAAACATGCCTTGTCCTTTTTCAGTTCGGCCACGCTTTGGGCGAACAGTCCCGGGCCTTTCAGGCGGCGCTTGAGGGCGCAGAGCGCCCCCAGGCCCATGGCCAGGGCTGCTGCGGCAGCCACCACCAGCCCCGCCACGCGCCACTCCGGGGGCAGGGCGAGGATGCCCGCCGCCGCCAGCAGCACCAGCCCGCAGAGCACCAGCGTCGCCCCCGCCAAGGCCAGGAGCAGCAACTGGAGGATGCGCACCCTGTCCTCGCGCAGTTCAAGCGCCAGAAGCTCCAGGCGGTCCCCCAGGGTTTCCGTGGCCAGTCCGCCCAGGCGGGAGGCCGAGGCGGCGAGTTCTTTGAGCGCGGTTGCGACGCGGGGCATGCTACTTCCTCGACAGGACCCAGCCAAGCAGCAGGCCCACGATGAACGTGCCGCCGATGACGTGGTAGGGCTTGTCCTTGACGATCTTGTCGGTTTCGCTGGCGGTGTGCTTGACGCTGTCCAGCAGCTTGTAGCCATACTCGCCGTAACGGTCCTTGGCATTGGCCATGGATTCCGACAGCGCCTGGCGGGCCTTTTTCACCTGCTCGTCGATCTCGCCGCCGGTGGCCTCCAGCAGGGCTTGGGCGTGGTGCATGATCTCATGCAGCTCGGCGCTCATCCGTTCCGTGTTGCTCAAAGAGTCACTCATGGTCTGCCTCCTGGTCCGATAATGTGGAAAGACTTGCCCAGGCATGGGCGCTGCTTTTACACTTGAATGCAATATATCCACCCTGTTTGGTTTTGTCCACGTCTTTGCCTGATATTATCGCGCACTTCATCGTGCCCCGTTCCTTGCACGCAACTTCCCCCCGTTTACCTGCGCGCGGATTTGCTCTACAAGGAAGCCAGGCGGGGCGGCCCGCCTTCTTCTTGTACGCCATACGGCCGGCGACAACGGCCAGGGACAACGACCCAGAGACAACGGACGGCAACCCCATGCGCATCTCCGACAGACTCAAGAAGCTCAAGCCCTCGGCCACGCTGGCCGTTAACGCCAAGGCCCAGGAGCTCAAGGCCCAGGGCCGCGAGATCGTCAGCCTCGCCGTGGGCGAGCCGGATTTCGGCACCCCGGCCCACGTGTGCGAGGCCGCCAAGAAGGCCATCGACGACGGCTTCACCCGCTACACCCCGGTGCCGGGCATTCCCGACCTGCGCACGGCCATCGCCGGGTATTACGGCCAGTTCTACGGAGTCTCGGCCAAGGCGGAGCACACCATGGCCAGCACCGGCGGCAAGCAGGTGCTCTACAACCTGCTCATGGCCCTCATCAATCCCGGCGACGAGGTGCTCATCCCCGCGCCGTACTGGGTCAGCTACCCGCCCATGGTGGAACTGGCCGACGGCGTTCCGGTCATCGTGCCGACCACCCCGGAGAGCGGGTTCCTGGTCAGCGTGCGCGACCTGGAGGCCTCCTGCACGCCGCGCACCACGGCGCTCATCCTGAACACGCCCTCGAACCCCACGGGCTGCCACTACGAGCAGGCCGCCCTGGACGAGATCGCCCGCTGGGCCAAGTCCAAGGGCATCTTCATCATTTCCGACGAGGTCTACGACCGCCTGGTGTACGACCCGGCCAAGCCCAGCACGCTCTCCGGCCTCTGGCAGCAGCACCCGGAGAACGTCGCCATCGTGGGCGCGCTGTCCAAGAGCTTCTGCATGACCGGCTGGCGCATGGGCTGGGTGCTCGGACACGCCGACCTCATCAAGGCCTGCTCCAAGATCCAGGGCCAGAGCACGTCGAACATCAACAGCATCACGCAGAAGGCGGCCATCGCCGCGCTCACCGGCCCCTGGGACCTGGTGGACGAGATGAAGGTCTCCTTCCTGCGCCGCCGAGACCTCGCGCTTGAGATCATCCGCTCCTGGCCGGGCGTCACCTGCCCCAAGCCCGACGGCGCGTTCTATCTCTTTCCGGTGATCGACAAGTACTACACCGAGGAGACGCCGGACTCCGCCGCGCTGTGCACCAAGTTCCTGGAGGAGGCGGGCGTGGCGCTGGTGCCGGGCAGCGCCTTCGGCGACGACCGCTGCGTGCGCTTCTCCTACGCCGTGGCCGACGAGGTGCTCACTCGCGCCCTGGCCAAGGTGGGCAAGGTCCTGCTAGGAAAGTGATCTGGTTTTCTCACCGCAACCCTGAAAGGGGGCTTCCATGACCGCAGGTTCGACGCATCAGGACATTCTGGACTGGACCAACGCCTCGTGGGAGCGTCTCCCGGCCTCCGCGGACCTGCGCGCCCGCGCGGGCGAGATGGCCGGGAAGCTCGCGGGGGAGATCGCCGCGGGCAAGCTGCCCTTTCTCGCCACGCCCTTCATGGCCGCCCTGGAAAAGGAGCTGGCCGAGCTGGAGGGCGGCTTCCTGAAGCGCTTCGAGCACATGCTGCTGCTGGGCATCGGCGGCTCGGCCCTGGGCGCGCGTGCGCTGCAAAAGGCCTTCGCGCCCGGCCAGGACCTGCCCGGCCACAAGGGCAAGTCGCTGTGGATCATGGACAACGTGGACGCGGCCGTGCTTGAGGCCCACCTGGAGCGCCTGCCCGCGGACAAGACCCTGGTCTACGTGGTCAGCAAGTCCGGCGACACCATCGAGACCATCGGCCAGTACTTCCTGGTGAAGGACTGGCTCAAGGCGGCCCTGCCGGGAAACTGGAAGAACCACCTGCTGCTCAACACCGACGAGAACAAGGGCTACCTGCGCGAGGAGGCCACCGCCTTCGGCATCCGCACGCTGCCCGTGCCCGACAACCTGGGTGGCCGCTACTCGGCCATCTCCGCCGTGGGCATGGTGCCCGCCGCGTTCCTCGGCATGGACTGGCGCGGGCTGGTCAAGGGCTTCCAGACCGTGGCCGCGCCCCTGGCCGACCCGAAGCTCGACGCGGCCAAGCTGGCCGCGCACCCGTCCTTCGAGTTCGCGGTGTGGGGCAAGGCCCTCATGGACGCGGGCTGCCTGGAGCTCATCACCTTCTTCTACATCCCGGCCTGGTCGAGCTTCGCCGACTGGTTCGCGCAGCTCTGGGCCGAGAGCCTGGGCAAGGACGGCATGGGCTCCCAGCCCATTCCCGCCGTGGGCGCCACGGACCAGCACAGCGTGAACCAGATGTTCCTGGACGGCCCGCGCAACAAGGCCTGCCTGTTCGTCGAGAGGGCGGAGGGGCCGGAAGGGCTGCCTTTCCCCAAGGACATGCCGGCGATCTTTGACTACCTGCAGGGCAAGCGCTTCGGCGAACTCTTGCCCGCCGAGGCTTTGGGCACGCGCATGGCGCTGACCCAGAGCCAGGTGCCGCTGGTGTGCCTGCGCCTGGGAAGGGACGACGCCCATGCCGCGGGCAAGATGATGGCGCTCCTGGGCGCCGCCACGCTGCTCACCGGCTGGCTCATGGGCATCAACCCCGTTGACCAGCCCGCCGTGGAACTGGGCAAGCGCCTGGCCAAGGCGCGGCTGGGGGCCTCCGGCCTGGCCGAGGAGAAGGCCGCGCTGGCGGCGTTCACCACCGGCGGGCGCGACGAGCGGGGGTTTTAGCCGTTGGGAATCTACAAGAGCCTGCTGGCGGCCAAGAAGCCCTTGCAGTTCGTGAAGGTCCTCACCTGGACCTTCCTGATCCTGATCCTGGTGAGCAACCTGGGCCTGGCGGTGTTTCTGTCCAAGTACGCCGAGCGCGTGCTGCTGGAGAAGCAGAAGGAGTTCGGGCTGCTCCTGTCCGAGAACCTCTCGCACCAGATCTTCACGCGCTTCACCCTGCCCACCATCATCGGCTACGGGCAGATCTCCCTGCGCAACCCGGAGCAGTTCACCCGGCTGGACCAGGTGGTGCGCAGCACCATCCACAGCTTCCGCGTGCGCGAGGTGCGCATCTACGACCCGAACCTGCGCATCACCTACTGCACTGACCCGAACCTGCTGAACCGCACCGGCCTGGCCGGAGAGGGCGTCAAGCGCGCGCTGACCATGGAGGAGCCGAGCTTCGAGCTGTTCAGCCAGATCTCCGGGGCCACGGCCCTGTTCCGGCTGCAGCTCAAACCCGGCAGCGTGGTGCTGCGCGGGTTCGCGCCCCTGCGCATGGAGCGCAGCTTCGGCCCCGGCGTCAAGAACCCCATCATGGGCATCCTGGAGTTCAGCCAGGACATCACCGACGACTACATGGCCGTGGTCAACTTCGAGCGCCTGGTCTACTCGACCTCGCTTCTGACCAGCCTGGTCCTGTTCATGCTCATCGTCACCATCCTGCGCCGGGTGGACCGCATCAGCGCCGAGCGCCAGGCCGAGAAGGAGAAGCTGCTGCACCAGCTGCACCAGCAGGAGAAGCTCGCCGGCATGGGCCGCATGGTGGCCGGCGTGGCGCACGAGATCAGAAACCCGCTGGGCATCATCCAAAGCAGCGCCGAGCTGGTGTTCAAGAAGGCCAAGGCCGACAACCACCCGCACACGCGCATCATCGAGGCCATCTACGACGAGAGCAGGCGCCTCTCGCGCACGGTCAACGACTTCCTCGACTACGCGCGCCCGCGCCAGCCGCGCATGGACGTGGTGGACCTGTGCCGCATTCTGGAGCAGGCGGCGGTGTTCCTTGAGAACGAGTGCGAGGCCAAGGGCATCGCCCTGGCGCGGCATTGCCCCCCCGGAACCAGCGTCCTGGGCGACAAGGATCTCTTGTACCGGGCGGTGTACAACGTGCTCGGCAACGCCATGCAGGCCATGACCGAGGGCGGGGCCATCGAGGTGCTGGCGCGCGCCGTGCCCGAGGCCGAGCTGACCGGCGAGGAAGGGCTGCCGGAAGAGGGCGCCCCCTGGCTGGAGCTCAGCGTGCGCGACTCCGGCCCGGGCTTCGACCTGGACAACATGGACAAGATGAAGGACCCCTTCTACAGCACCAAGGACACCGGCACGGGCCTGGGCCTGGCCATCGTCACCAGCATTGTGGAGAGTCACGGCGGCCATGTGGGCCTGAAGAACCATCCCGAGGGCGGCGCCATCGTCTCCCTCTGGCTGCGCCTGGCCAACGCGGGCAAGGCCGTCCCGGCGGAAGCTCCCCCCGCCTCCCCCGTCGCTCCGGGCCAGTAGCCCGGCGACTGCAAAAGCCTCATGGAGCATGCATATGTCTGGAAACATTCTCATTTTAGATGACGAGCTGAACTACCTGCTCGTGCTTGAGGCCATCCTGTCCGACGCGGGCTACAAGGTCACCACCCTGTCCGACCCGGAGATGGGCCTGGCCTTCCTCGAAGAGTCCGAGGTGGACGTGGTGGTCACGGACATGAAGATGCCCAAGCTCACGGGCAAGGACGTGCTCGACCACGTCAAGAAGCACTACTCCTACATCCCGGTGCTCATCATGACCGCCTTCGGCAGCATCGAGGCCGCGGTGGAGGCCATGCGCACCGGCGCCTTCGACTACATCACCAAGCCGTTCAGCAACGAGGAGCTTCTGCTCTCCATCTCCAAGGCCATGCAGTTCGCCCGCGCCCAGCAGGAGAACAGGCACCTGCGCCGCCAGATCCAGGAGCGCTTCGGCCCGGAGAACATCGTGGCGCGCGACAAGAGCATGCGCCACGTGCTGGACATGGTCCACCGCGCCGCGCCCAGCCGCAGCACCGTGCTCGTCACGGGCGAGTCCGGCACCGGCAAGGAGCTCATCGCCAAGGCCATCCACAACGAGTCCCCGCGCAAGGACGGGCCGTTCATCTCGGTCAACTGCATGGCGCTCAATACCGGCGTGCTGGAGAGCGAGCTCTTCGGCCACGAGAAGGGCAGCTTCACCGGCGCGGTCTCGCGCAGGCGCGGGCGCTTCGAGCTGGCCGACAAGGGCACCCTGTTCCTGGACGAGATCGGCGAGCTGTCCCACGACATGCAGGTGAAGCTTTTGCGCGTGCTGCAGGAGCGCCAGTTCGAGCGCGTGGGCGGCACCGAGGCCGTGGAGGTCGACATCCGCATCGTGGCCGCCACCAACCGCGACCTGACCAAGGCCGTGGCCGACGGGCGCTTCCGCGAGGACCTGTTCTACCGCCTGAACGTGGTCAGCATCGAGCTGCCCCCCCTGCGCGAGCGCCGCGAGGACATCCCGTTTCTGGCCGCCCACTTCCTGGACCGCTACGCGCGTGAGAACAACCGCGAGCTGAAGGGCTTCACCCCGTCGGCCATGGACTACCTCTCGGCCTATGAGTGGCCGGGCAACGTGCGCCAGCTGGAGAACGTCATCGAGCGCTGCGTGGTCATGTGCACGGGCGACACCGTGGACGCCGAGGACCTTCCGCCGGAGATCAAGGACGAGGAGTCGCAGTTCAAGAGCGCCGTGGACCTGCTGCCCACCAAGCTCGACCTCTCCGACACCCTGGAGAAGATCGAGGGCGCGGTGATCCGCCGGGCGCTGGTGCGGGCCGACTTCGTGCAGGTCAAGGCGGCGGAGCTTTTGAACGTGTCGAAGAGCCTGCTCCAGTACAAGCTCAAAAAGTACAACATCTCTGCGAAGTAGAGAGCAATCGCTCCTGTCTGGCGACGGGAAGGGAGGAGGGCTCATGGGCTCGGGAGAGGGCAAGAAGAACATTGTCATTTGGGGAGCGGTCGGGCTGGCCGCGGTGGCCATCGTGGTGGCGCTGGCCTGGCCAGGCATTCGCGGCGCGAAGTTCAAGGAGATATTCGGGCGCAACGTCCAGAAGGCCCGGCTGGTGGGCAGCATGCGCGTGAACCTCTACGCCGTTGCCGAGGCCGAAAAGGCCGCCGTGCTGGCCGAGACGGACGAGGCCTCCACGGAATACGCCAAGCGCTCGCGCCTTGCCGTGGAGCAGGTGGCGGCGGCCCTGGCCGAGTGCAAGGCCTTGGCCGTCGAGCCCTCGCCCGATGCCGAGCAGCTCAAGGCCTTCGAGCAGGCCTTCACCGAGTTCCGCAAGGTCAACGAGGAAGTGCTGGCCCTGGCGGTGCAGAACACCAACCTCAAGGCCCAGGCCCTGTCCTTTGACCAGTCCTTCGCCGCGCTGGACCGCATGGAGCAGGCGCTGTCGCCGTACCTGGAAGGGCAGCGGGGCAACCCCAAGACGGGCCGCGTGGCGGCGCGCGCCCTGGCCGAGGCCCTGCGCGTGCAGGCCCTGCAAGCCCCGCACATCATGGAGAAGACCGAGGCGCGCATGACCGAGATCGAGGCGCGCATGGCCGCGGCGGACCGGCTGGTGCGGGCGTCGCTGTCGTTTCTGATCAACCGCCTGGGCGAGAAGGGCGCGCCGGAGCAGGCGCTGGCGGCGTACAACGACTTTCAGAAGATTACGGGCGAGGTGGTGCGCCTCTCGCGCGAGAACACCAACGTGCGCTCCCTGGTGCTGACGCTGGACCGCAAGACCAAGGCCCTGGCCATGTGCGACGAGGCCCTGCGCGCCATGGAGGCCAAGGTCCACGAGGACATGGCCAAGGGCACGAAGTAGGGGGCGGGTGGAGATGCTCAAAGTCTCCAAGAGTCTGCTCCAGTACAAGCTGAAGAAGTACAACATCTCGGCGAAGTAGGGGGCATCAGGAGGGGCGCTATGGAGGACTTAGACCAACGAAGGATTTTCGACGAAACATACAAAAAACTGCGCAATGGGCTTAAGTCACTACGTCGCGACGACTTTGTTCTAAACCTAATCCATACTCTCAGAAAAGATGAAGGCATCCCTTTTGATGAGTACGCAAAAGGGAAGCCAATGCCCTGGACAATGCTAACACTTTTGTCCTTGGCGTGCCTTTACTGTGGGGGAAACGTAGATGTTAAGAAGGCGGAGGAGAAAGATTTTGTAATGTTGTACAATTTTGCGTATGACCTGGAAGGTAAGTATAGTGTAGTTATATTAAAGGAAAATTTTCATGGCTTCTTTCTTTTGCTGTGCCACCAGCAATTTTGGCACCAACGCGAAATTATAAGAAGCGCATTCGCTCGTGTAGACTACATATTTTGCTCATGTGAACAGAAGGATATAATTAACAGCTGGTTTGAAAATATAATTGGGATACCAGCAAAGATATTTACTGAGTTGCTTATCGCAACATGGACAGTATTTAAAATTAATAACCACTTCTCGTGTAACCTAGAGAAGCAGCTCGCGGTATTTGGGTACGGAGAATCAATAATAAATAAATTCCTCAAGCATGCTTCTGTTGACATTGACGATGTACAGGCTTTTGTGCAAAGCCGTCCTTCTCCAGTAAAAAATTACTTTTTTCAGTTTGGGGAGAGGACTCCGTTCATATTTAGGCCGATAATTAAGGCTTATGATGGAGGGCATGTATTAATTTCACTCCGACTTCTTGAGCGAACGATATCAACATACATATTTGAGATGGTTAAAAAATCAGGCGACGAAGCAGTTATAAAAGCCTTTGCTGATGCCTTTGAGAATTATTGCAGTAGACTAATTGAATGTGCTCACATTGATAGTTGGTGTAAGCATGATCTTGAAGATGCATTTATTGGAAAATCAACAGATTTCATGTTTCAATCTGATGAAAAGACAGTGTTTTTAGAATGTAAATCAACGCGGCTTAGCCCTATTGCAGTTGCTAATCCTGAGCATAAAATACTTCTGAGCGACATCAAGGACAGTATATGCAAGGCAATATTGCAGGCATATGAGCTTGCCGTTGAGATCAATAAGCGGTGCGAGAGTATTGAACCGTACGTTATTGTTGTCACGTACGAGGATATGTTTTTTGGTGAGCCACAGAGAAATTGGGATATATTGTTAAGAGATTATTTTGAACATAAATATCCACACCTCCATGTCGCTGAAGTAATTCCGCCAAACAGGATATTTATTATTGGGGTACAAGAGTTTGAGCAGCTGTGTGAATATTGCAAAGGGAACGCTTGGATAAGCGCTTTATTGAATAAAGCGTTGGAAGACAATGCAACACCATCTACTGCTAAACACAGCCTTCTTATGCATGTTGAGAGCAATGAAAAACGAAATAATATCCCATTCATTACCAGTCATTTCCACGATATTTTCAAGAGATTAAGCGCCAAGCTCCCGAGAAACTAGTGCCCTCACCCGTCGCCGAATACATAGCCGCGCTGCTGGCAAGCGAGCGCCTGGGCAGGCAGGTGTGCCACCACCGCCTGCTGCCGGGCCGCGAGGCCGAGTTCGCCGAGCCGAGGCGGCCCTGGCCCAAGGCCATCCGCGAGGTGCTGGCGGCAAAGGGCATCGACGCGCTGTACTCCCACCAGGCGCTGGCGGCGGACCTCGTGCGCGCAGGAAAGCACGTGGTGGTGGCCACGCCCACGGCCAGCGGCAAGACCTTCGCCTTCCAGCTGCCCATCATCGAGGCCGTGCTCGCCAATCCTGATTCCCGTGCGCTGGCGATCTACCCGCTGAAGGCCCTGGCCCAGGACCAGCTGCGCGGCTTTTGCGAGCTGCTGGAAGGGCTGCCGGACCCCCTGAAAGGGCCGAAGGCCCCCACCGCGGCCATCTACGACGGCGACACCAAGCCCTCGGCCCGGGCCAAGATCCGCAAGCGCCCGCCCAACCTGCTCTTGACCAACCCGGAGATGCTGCACCTGTCCATGCTGCCGCACCACGGCACCTGGGCCCAGGTCTTCGCCACCCTCACGCACATCGTGCTGGACGAGGTGCACACCTACCGCGGCGTGCTGGGCGCGCACATGAGCCAGGTGCTGCGGCGCATGCAGCGAGTTTGCCGCTACTACGGCAGCGACCCGGTGTTCGTGTTCTGCTCGGCCACGGTGGGCAACCCGGCGGAGCTCTGCCAGCTCCTGACGGGCCTCACGCCCGTGGCGGTCACGCAGTCCGGCGCGCCGGCCGGGGCGCGGCACATGGTTTTCCTGAACCCCGAGGACTCGCCCGCCACCGCCGCCATCCAGCTCTTGCAGGCGGCGCTCTCGCGGGGGCTCAAGACCATCGTCTACGCCCAGAGCCGCCGCATGACCGAGCTTATCGCGCTCTGGGCCAGCGAGAAGAGCGGGCAGTACCGCGACCGCATCAGCGCCTACCGCGCGGGATTTTTGCCGGAGGAGCGCCGCGAGATCGAGGGCCGCATGGCCTCGGGCGACCTCTTGGCGGTCATCAGCACCAGCGCGCTGGAGCTCGGCATCGACATCGGCGGCCTCGACGTCTGCATCCTGGTGGGCTACCCCGGCAGCGTCATGGCGACCCTGCAGCGGGGCGGGCGCGTGGGCCGTGCGCAGCAGGAGTCGGCGGTGGTGCTCGTGGCCCAGGAGGACGCCCTGGACCAGTACTTCATGCGCCACCCGGAGGACTTCTTCGCCCGTCCGGCGGAGCGCGCCGTGCTGAACCCGGCTAACCCGGTGATCCTGCCGCGCCACCTCGTCTGCGCCGCGGCGGAGCTGCCGCTTGACGTGACCGGGCCGGGCGAGCCGTACCTTGAGGCGCCCGGTGTCCGCGCGGCCCTGGACGGGCTCATCCAGGGCGGCAAGCTGTACTACAGCGCGGACGGCCGCGACATCATCTCCCCGCGCAAGCGCCCCCAGCGCGACGTGGACCTGCGCGGCGCGGGCTCGCAGATCAGCATCGAGGACGCCGAGACCGGGGCCATCATCGGGGCCGTGGACTCCCTGCGCGCCTGCCGCGAGACGCACCCCGGCGCTGTGTATCTGCACCGGGGCCGCACCTGGCTGGTGGAGAGCCTGGACATCCCCGGAACCACGGCCAAGGTGCGCGCCGCCCGCGTGGGCTATTCCACCCGCGTGCGCTCCAGCAAGGACACGGAGATCCTGGAAATTTTCGACAGGCGCGAGGTCTTCGGCACCCGCGCGGCCTTCGGCCGTCTCAAGGTGACCGAGCAAATAACCGGATATGAAAAGCGCTCCACCAAGGGCGGGACCCTGCTCGGCATGGTGCCGCTGGACCTGCCGCCCTCCGTGTTCGAGACGGAAGGCATCTGGTTCGACGTGCCCGACGCGGCCCGCCGGAAGGCGGAGGACGAGTACCTGCACTTCATGGGCGGCATCCACGCCTTCGAGCACGCGGCCATCGGCATCCTGCCGCTGCTGGTCATGACCGACCGCAACGACCTGGGCGGCATCAGTACGCCCCTGCACCCGCAGACCGGCGGCGCGGCGGTGTTCATCTACGACGGCATGCCCGGCGGCGCGGGCCTGACGCGGGAGGCCTTCGGCCGGGCCGAGGAGCTGCTGGCGCGCACGCTCGACGTGGTGCGCACCTGCCCCTGCGAGCTGGGCTGCCCGTCCTGCGTGCACTCGCCCAAGTGCGGCTCCGGCAACCGGCCCATCGACAAGGCCGCCGCCGCGTTCCTGCTGCGCGAGCTGTCCAACGGCGCGCCCGGGCCAGACATCGCGCCCGACATCGCGCCCGAAATTTCCGGACCATCAGCCCAGGAGGCCACCATGCCCAAGGAAGGAGCCCTGCCGGGCATCGAGCTTAAAGGCGCGCCCGCCGTCATCATTCCCAAGCGCTTCGCCGTGGTGGACGTGGAGACGCGCCGCAGCGCGGCCGAGGTGGGCGGCTGGACCCGGCCCGACCTCATGGGCGTGTCCATCGCCGTGCTCTACGATTCCGGCTCGGATGAGTTCGTGGACTACCAGGAGCACGAAATCGCGCAGCTGGCCGAGCGCCTGAGGTCCTTCGACCTCGTGGTGGGGTTCAACATCCTTCGGTTTGACTACGCGGTGCTCGCCGGGATACACCCCTTCGCCTACGCGAGCCTGCCCACGCTGGACATGCTGGCCCACGTGCACCAGCGCCTGGGCTACCGGCTCAAGCTGGACAACCTGGCCCAGGCCACCCTGAACGTGGGCAAGAGCGCGGACGGCCTGCAGGCCCTGAAGTGGTGGGCCGAGGGCCGCCTGGACGAGATCGCCAAGTACTGCCGCCAGGACGTGGCCGTGACGCGCGACCTGTACCTCTACGGCCGCGAGAACAAGCACGTGCTGTTCTCCAATAAGGCCGGGCAGAAGGCGCGCCTGCCGGTCGGTTGGTAACGGAAAGAGTAGAGAGAATATGCTCCGCAGGCCAAAGGGCCTGAGGCCCTTTGGAATCCCCGTTCTGCGGCGTTGCCTGGATGGCTTTGCTCCCTGGCAACGCCGCAGGGCCGGGTTTCCAGGGTAACCCATTTCAGGATTCCAAAGGGGCTTGCCCCTTTGGTGGAGTGGGTTCGGGGGAGGCGGAGCCTCACCCGGACGCTCCGCACAAGGAAACGCAATGCAAGCACGAATGTTCAAGGCTGACGCCCTGCTCATGCTCACCGCCATCATCTGGGGCGCGGCCTTTGTGGCCCAGCGCCTGGGCATGGAGCACATCGGCCCGTTCACCTTCAACGGCATCCGGTTCGCCCTGGGCGCGCTGGCGCTCCAGCCGCTCATCTGGCGCATGCAGGCCACGCGCAGGCGGGAAGGAGGCGCTGGCGGCCAGGGGCTGGATTCGGCGCGGCTGATCCGCTTCGGCCTCTTGGCGGGCAGCGTGCTGTTCGCGGGCGCCGCGCTGCAGCAGGTGGGCATCGTGTACACCACGGCGGGCAAGGCCGGGTTCATCACGGGCCTGTACGTGGTCATGGTGCCGCTGTTCGGGCTGTTCTTGCGGCAGCGGTCCGGGGCGGGCACGTGGATCGGCGCGCTGGCGGCGGCGGTGGGGCTGTACCTGCTCTCGGTGAACGAGGACTTCACCATCGCCTACGGCGACGTGTTGGAGCTCATCGGCGCGGTGTTCTGGGCCGGGCATGTGCTGCTCATCGGGCGGCTCTCGCCGGGCATGGACGCCACCGACGCGGTGAAGCTGGCCTCGGCGCAGTTCGCGGTGTGCTCGCTCTTGAGCCTGGGCGTGGCCGCGGCCACAGAGCCCATGGCCCTGGCCGGGATCGGCGCGGCGGCGGTGCCGATCCTTTACGGCGGACTCATGAGCGTGGGCGTGGCCTACACGCTGCAGGTGGTGGCCCAGCGCGACGCCAACCCGGCCCACGCGGCCATCATCCTGAGCCTGGAGGCCGTGTTCGCGGCGGTGGCCGGGTATTTCGTCCTGGACGAGGTGCTTGCGCTGCGCGCGCTTGTCGGCTGCGGCCTGATGCTCGGCGGCATGCTCGTCTCGCAGCTCAGGCCGTAGGCGGCGCGCCCTAGTACAAGCCGGCGTTCTCCGGCCCGTCGATCTTGGCGCAGGTCTCGTCCATGTAGCGCACCATGTCCTCGTAGACCTTCTCGGTGGCGGCCTTGAACTTGTGCCAGCCGTCGTCCGGCGTGGCCTCTGCGGACATGATCTGGTCGCGCAGCTCGTCACGCTTGGCCTTCAGGAAATAGTACGTCTTTTCGAGCTCCATCCTGGCCTTTTCGCTCTTGGGCCTGGGCCGCGACGCGAGCTTTTCCATCTTCTCGTCGAAGTCCTTCAGCCTGATTTCCATCTCGCTCATGAACTGCTGCTTGACCATGGCCCACCCTCCGGCGGTTGCGGTGTTGTGGCGAAGTCGAACACGGGTTTCTGATGCATAAAAGATACGACAGATTTGTCGTCATGTCCATGCGCCGGAGAGAATCGTCGGGCTCTTGGCCGCAGGATCGTCTGGGGTCTTGACGAAGGGGGGGCGAATGCTTTCTATTCCGGGCACCACACAAGCTGGAGGATCCCCCGATGAGCATCATGTTCGGCGCGCGCGCGCCTTTTTACAAGCTACAGGGTTGCGGCAACGATTTCGTGGCCCTGGACAACCGCGTGCTGCGGCTGCCGGAATCCCTCATGGCCGAGTGGGCGCAGCGGATCTGTCCGCGGGCCTTCGGCGTGGGCGCGGACGGGCTGTTCTTTCTTGATCGCCCCGCAGCGGGCTCGGACGCGGACTACCGCTGGCATTTCTTCAACGCCGACGGCTCCCGCGCGGAAATGTGCGGCAACGCCAGCCGCTGCGCCGGTCGCCTGGCCTTTGCCCTGGGTCTGGCCGGGGAGCGCCAGCGCCTGGCCACGGACGCGGGCGTCGTCGCCATCCAGGTGCTGCCAGAGTCCGGTCAGGTGAAGGTGCAGCTGACCCGGCCCGAGGGCCTGGCCCTTGGCGCGCGCCTGAGCGTGCTGGACCGCGAGACCGAGGTGCACTTCGTGAACACGGGCGTGCCCCACGCGGTGATCTTCGTCGGCGACGTGCGCGAGGCGGACGTCGCGGCCCAGGGCCGCGCGGTGCGCTACCACGAGCACTTCGCCCCGGCAGGCGCCAACGTCAACTTCGCCCAGGTGCTCGACTCCGGCCGCGCCCTGGTGCGCACCTACGAGCGCGGCGTGGAGGGCGAGACCCTGGCCTGCGGCACGGGCGTGTCGGCGGTGCTGGTGGTGGCCAACGCCCTGGGCAAGACCGGCGCGCGCGTGGAGAACACCACCAGCGGCGGCGAGGTGTTGGTGACGAGTCTGGAGGATGGCAGCGTGTTCCTGCAGGGCGCCGCGGAGCTGACCTTCACCGGCGAGCTGAACATCCCGGCCCTGGGGCTGCCCCTGCCCGGCGCGTAGGGCGCACGGCCTATTTTTCGCCGAGGTTCTTGCGGGCCTCCCCGAGGGCCTCGCGGGTGGCCTCCAGCAGGCTGTCCAGAGTCTCCCGCAGGCCCGGCAGCAGCGCGGTCAGGCCGTCCTTGACGGCATCCTCCAGATTCTCGGCGGCGCGGCTGGCCGGGCCGGCCCCCACGCTGGCGCAGGAACTCTTGAGGGAGTGGGCGGTCAGGCGCAGGGCGGTCAGGTCGCCATGCTCCAGCGCCAGGGCGAGCTCCTGCCGCTTGGCGGGCAGCTCGGCCTGGAAAATGTCCAGCACCTCGTCAAAGAGCTCGCGGTGGCCGTTCAGCAGGTGCAGGGCGGCGGGCAGGTCCAGCAGCTCCAGCCTCGCCGCTGCGGGCTTTTCCGCTGGCTGCGCCTCGCCGCTGCCGCTCTGCCCCGCCAGGATGGCGGCCAGATCGCGAAAGCTCACGGGCTTGGGCACAAAGCCGTTCATGCCCGCCTCGGCGCACTGGTCGCGGAACGTGGCCAGGGCGTGGGCGGTCATGGCCAGCACGGGCGTGGCGCGATTCTTCTCCCCGGCCTCGCCGCTGCGCAATCTGCGCGTGGCCTCCAGGCCGTCCATCACGGGCATCTCCACGTCCATGAGCACCAGGTCGAACGCTTCCTCGCCGAGCGCCTGAAGGGCCAGCTGGCCGTTGGCGACGTGGCGGCTGGTGTGTCCAAGCCGCTTCAGGAAGGCGGTGGCGATGATCGTGTTGGCTGGGGTGTCCTCCACGAGGAGCACGTGCAGGGGCCGGGCCTGCGGCGTCTGCGGGCCCTTGGCCGGCGCCTGTGGCTCCGCCGGAGCGCTGCCCGGGGCAAAGGGCAGGGTGACGAAGAAGGTGCTGCCCTCGCCGGGTTCGCTCACCAGCCAGATGTCGCCGCCCATGAAGCGGACCAGCTGCCTGCAGATGGCCAGGCCGAGCCCGGTGCCGCCATACTTGCGCGAGGTGGAGCTGTCGGCCTGGGTGAAGTTTTCGAACACCAGGTGCTGCACCTCGGGGGGGATGCCGATGCCGGTGTCCCTGACGCGCAGCAGCAGCTGCACCCCGCCCATGAGCGCGCCGGAAGGGCTCTTGGCCCGGGGCGGAGAGTTCGGCCCGACCTTCTCCACGCGGATGTCGACCTCGCCCTCCTGGGTGAACTTGACGGCGTTGGCCGTCAGGTTGACGAGGATTTGGCGCAGGCGCTGCGGGTCGCCGCTGACATAGTCGGGCACGTCGCTTCCGATGGTGGCCGTGAGGGTGAGGCCCTTGCGCCCGGCCTCTACGGCCAGGTGCTCCACGGAGCTTTCCACGAGCTGGCGCAGGTCGAAGGGGACGCGCTCCAGGCTCAGGCTGCCGCTCTCCACGCGGGAGAGGTCGAGGATGTCGTTGACCAGGGCCAGCAGGGTGCGCCCGGACTCGCGCAGGGAGTTGAGGGCGCGGTTGCGATCCAGAGGCGAGTCGGCCATTTCGGCCAGCTCGGAGAAGCCCAGCACGGCGTTCAGCGGCGTGCGTATCTCGTGGCTCATCTTTGCCAGGAAGTCGCTCTTGGCGCGATTGGCCTTCTCGGCGGCCTCCTTGGCGGCGCGCAGCTCGCGCTCAAGCCGCACGCGCTCGGTGATGTCCGTGGCGATGGTGCAGATCTTGTCGGGCTCGCCGTTCTGGTCGCGCAGGGGGAACTTGGTGATGAGCAGGGTGACGACGCGCCCGCCGTTCATGGGAATGTCCGCGATCTTGGTCAGCGGCAGCCCGGCGGCCAGGATGTCCTTGTCCTCCTTGCGGGCGGTGGCCGAGAGCTCCGGCGGATAGACTTCCTCGAGGGTCTTGCCGAGGGCCTCGCTGGCCGGGCGGCCCCAGATTTCCTCAAGGCGCCTGCTGGCGACCAGGAAGCGGCCCTCGCGGTCGCGTATGGTGATGAGCGCCGGGGTGGTCTCGAGGATGCCGCGCAGATGCTCGCTGGTGATGCGCAGCTCTTCCTGGGCGCGCTTGATGGCGGTGATGTCGGTGAGGGTTTCCAGGCGCACCAGGCGTCCGTCGACCCAGCGGATGGCCTGCACGCGCACCAGCGTCCAGGTGTCGGTCGCTTCGTCGTGCTCCTCCCGCGTGTGCACGCCCAGGGGTTCGCCGTGCTCGTCCAGAAGCCGCTTGCGCGGGCATTTCTTGCACTGGGCCTCGCCGCCGCGCACGACCTCCCAGCAGCACCGCCCGACGATGTCGTGGTCTGCAAAGCTGTGGGCCGCCTTGTTGGCGAAAAGCACCACGTCGGTTTCGGCGTCGGCCACGAAGATGGCGTCGGCCTGGTTTTGCAGCACGCGCAGGAAGCGTTCGTTGGAGCGTTGCAGCATCAGCTCCATCTCGCGGCGCTTGGTGATGTCCGTGGAGAAGCCCTGCATGCCGATGATGTTGCCCGCTTCGTCGTAGAGCGCGCGCGCGGTGAGTTCGGTCCAGACGGTGGAACCGTCCCGGCGGAAGGCTTCATGCTCGAAGCGTGTGACGCGGCCTTCGGCGCGCAACAGGCGCAGCAACTCATCCCGTCGCCCCGGGTCGACATAGAGCTGGCGCCCGATGTCGCTGACCTCGGCCTGCATCTGCTCCAGCGAGTCGTAGCCGAACATCTTAAAGTGGGCGGCGTTGGCCTCCACGAAACGTCCCTCAACGGAACTTGAGAAGTACCCCTCGGCCGAATCCTCCAGGAACTGGCGCAGGCGCTGCTCCGAAGCGCGCAGCTTGGCGTCGGAGGCCTGCACGGCGTCGGCCATGGCGTTCACGGCGTCGGCCACCTGGTCCAGTTCGCCGCTGGCCTGGCTGTGGACGCGGGCCGACAGGTCGCCAGCCTCAAGCTCCCGGACGGTCTTGAGGATGCCGCCCACAGGCTTGAGGATGGACCTGGTGATGAGCGCCGCGGCCAGCAGGCTCAAGCTCGCAGCGGCCAGCAGCGCCAGGACGTTGCGCCGGGCGTTGGCGTCGGCCGGGGCGAAAGTGTTCGCCACCGGGATGCCCACGCGGACGAACAGCTCGCGTCCAGGCTGGGAGGAAAGGGGGCTGTAGGCGTAGATGCGCTCCACTCCGTCCTGGTCCACCTCCTTGAGGATTGTTTCGCCCTGGCGCACCCGGTTCAAAACTCCTCGCGAATCGGGAATATATTTTGCAAGGTCAGAGTTGTGCGCTGGGTAGTGGGCACGGATTTCCCCGGCTGCGTCCACGATGCACACGGCGGAATCCGGCGGCAGCGCAAGGGTCGCTGCCAGCCTGTGGAACCAGTCGAAGCTGGTGCTGATGCTCATGACGGCGACCAGCTTCCCGGCCTGGTCCAGCACCGGGCAGCCGAGCACCATGACCGGAAGCCCGGAGGCGCGGCCCAGGACGTACTCGGCCTGGGTGCAGCCGAGGGTGGTCAGCACGCTCTGGAACCAGAGCCTGTCCGCGGCGCTGAAGGGCTTGGCTCCCGGCACGGAGCTGGCGACCATGAGTCCCGTGGTGGTGTACAGGTTGCACACCGGATAGTCCGGGGAAGGGCTGACGATCGACTGCAGGAGCGAAGACATGGACGCATCGGCGGGGCGCTGCATTGCCGGAAGGCGGGACAACCCGTCGAGCATTTGGCGCCCCCCGGCGAGGATGAGTCGGCCCTGTCCGGCCAACTGGTCGGCGCGGGTTTGCACTTTTTGCACGGCCTCGGCGTGCAGATGTTCGCGGTAGTCGCTGTTTTGAAAAACCGCGGCGACGATGGCGGGCGCAAGACACAGCAGGACCAAAAGGACCAGGCGGAAGGTGAGGTTGTGATAGAAGGACGATCGCAAGTGAGCGCACCTCTGGGCGGAGCGCGTGCTCGCGCCCCTGGGGCGACGCATATCATTCTTGGCGCGGCGGCACAATGCCCCGCGGCGCCTGGAGCACGGTCATGAGCGCCGTTCTGCGCACGGCGCGCGCGCCGCGTCCGCTGGTGAGCGTCATCATTCCCTGCCATGACTACGCCCGTTTCCTGCCGCGTTGCCTGGACTCCCTGCTGGCCCAGCAGGTCGACCCGGCGGCGCTGGAAGTCATTTTTGTGGACGACGAAAGCAGCGACGGATCTCTCGACGTGGCGCGCACGCTTCTGGGCTGCATGCCCTTCGGTTCCTGGCAGGCCATCGCCCTCTCTCGGGTTGGGCGGCCCGGTCCGGTGCGCAACGCGGGCCTGGAGCTGGCCGGTGGCGAGCACCTGCTCTGCCTGGACCCGGACGACCAGCTCCTGCCGGGCTTCCTGTCGGGCTGCCTGGACGCCCTGGGCACGGCACAGGCGGAGGTCGCCTACACCGGCTATATCGAGGACAACGGCGTCGAGCGCCGCGAGGTGGAGCCGCCTGATTTCAGCCCTCTGCTGCTGTCCAACCAGAACTTTCTGCACACGGCCTCGCTCATGCGCCGCACCGTGTACGAACGGGGCGCCCGTTACCGCAGCGCAACCGGCTACGAGGATTGGGACTTCTGGGTTCAGGCGGCCCTGGCCGGGGCGCGCTTCACGCGGGTCAAGGGCCCGCGGTTGATTTACAACCTGCACCGGCAGGGCTATTTCCAGTCCGCGCTCAAGCACGACGGCGCGTCCAAGGCGCGGATTGTGCTGGACAACCCGGCCTTTTTCTCCCCCTGGACCCGGGCCTGGGCTCGGGGGCTCTTGCGCGGCGAGCGCTGGGCCGAGCCTTTCGGGCGCGGGCTCATCCCCATCCTGCGCGAGCAGACCGGCCTGCCCGGCCAGCCCGGGAGCTCAGCCGCCCCTGGACCGGCCAGCGGGAATCCTCTACCCTGTGTGTCCGCGCGCTCCTGATGCGCGCCAACCTTTTGACGAGATGAAATGAAGACCCAGGGCGCAACCAGCAACGGGCATCAATGCCTGCCGGAGACCGAGCACCGCCGCTACGGGCGCATCCTCATGGCCGTCACCCTGGCCGGGACGCTCTTCTGCGCCGGACAAGCCGTGCGTTGGTGGCAGGAGTACTCCCGGGCCGAGCGCATGGAGCGCGCCGTGCACGAGGTCTACGTGCGCGCCCTGGGCGCCGATCCTGGCAAGTCGCCCTACGGGCGGCTGCAGTTCGAGCTGGGCAAGCTCAGGGCCGAGGCCTCGCAGCGCCTGGACCTGGTGGAGCTTTTGGCGGCGCTCTCGCGGCGCGCGCCGGAGGGGGTGCGCATCCTCTCCGTGTCCATGGCCGGGCAGACCGGAGTGGTCGGCGGCACGGCCTCAAGCGTTCAGGACCTTGAGCGCTACCAGTCGGCCCTGGCCACCGAGGGCCTGTTCAACTTCTCCCTGAGTTCCAGCGAGGCAGCCCAGATCCCGGTGCGTTTTGAATTCTCCGTGAAGGCCCGCGACCGCGCGGCGCCGCCGAAGGTGGACCAATGACCTGGCAGCGGATGGCGCGCCTGACGCACCTCACGGCCTCGGCCCAGCGGCGCCTGTGGCGGATATTGGTGCTGGCCTGGGGCGTCGGCCTCATCGCGGCCTGGGCGGTGCTTTCGGCCTTTACCCGCGTGGCCGAGAAGGCGTATGAGGACGCGGGCCAGACCTACGTCGCCGTGGCCCCCCTGGCCGCGGAGATCATGGACCTGCGCAAGCGCCACATGGCCCTGGGCAACGCCGCCCCGCTGCAGGCCGCCGAGCAGGTGGCCCAGTCCGCGGGCATCGGGCCGGAGCGGCTGCGCATCCTGCCTCTGCCGGGCATCCAGGGGCCGGAACGGCTGAGCATGACCGCGCGGGGCTTGAACCTGCGCGAGCTGGTGGATGTTCTGCGCGACCTGCGCCTGCAGGCCGGGCTCTCCACAGAGTCTGGGCACATCTTTCTTCGGTCGAGCACGGACAAGCGCGTGGACCTGGAACTGGTCCTGGCGCACTAGGGCATGGCGCATATGAGCACTCAAGAAACACCGCCGGCCAACGCCGAAGCGTCTGTCCATGCGGGGCAGGAATGCCCGGAAGAGGGCGGCTCGCTCGCGCGGCGCATCCTGCGCGGGGCCGGTTTCGTGGCGCTGTGCGCGGGGTTTCTGGCCGGGCTGGTGCTCTACCTCCCCTGGGACACCATCTGGCACCTGGCGCTGAAGCGCTACGCCGCGACCCACCCGGAGCTGCGCATGACCTGGCAGAACGTGGACCGCGCGGCGATGCTCGGCTTCCGGGTCAACGGCTTGTCCGTCGAGGCGGCCGGCTGGAACGTTTCGCCCCGGATGCAGTGGGTGGACGTGCGCCTGAGCGTCACCCCGCGGCTGACCCTGCGGGTGGACAGCGGCGGGCGCGAGGCCCGGCTGGTCTATTTCGGCTCCGGGGCCTTCGACTGCCAGGGCCAGGTCAACTTGTCCTGCCTGGGCCGCCGCGACATCCAGGGCAGCGTGGACGTGCGCAGCGACGGAGTGTTCAAGCACGAGCAGCGCGTTCTGGAAAAAGGCTTCCTCGACCTGCGCGGGGTGTCGCTGACGCTGCCCGGCAGCCTGTGGCTGGGCGACGTGGCCCTGGCCCTGGAGTACCAGCCGGACAGCCTGCGCATCCGCTCCTTCACCCTGCGCGAGCCCGTGCAGGTGCGCGTCGAGGGCACCGTCGCCCTGCATCGGCAGAACCTGCTGGGCTCCCCCTACGCCGTCAGCGGCGAACTCATCCGAGGCCGCGAGGCCCTGCCCTTCACCAGCACGGGCAGCCTTGGCGATATTCTGGGCCAGGCCGCACTGCCCGAGTGAATTGCCCTTCGGCGCAAAACCGGATACTATTGAGCGTTTGACACGCACCTGAAGCCTTGGCCGCGCGGGACTGCCCGGTGGCCGCAGGGGGCAATCGCATGGCTCGCGCGCAAGCGCCTCGCACCTGTGGACTTATTGCCGCCCTTTTTTTCAGCCTTTTTTTCGGGCTGGGGCTTTCGCTCGCGCCAGAGGCCAAGGCCGAGGCCGCTGCCGGGGCCGCTGTCGGCGGCGGGGGGCTCCGGGTCGGGCTGGAGGGGGCGGCGTTCAAGGATTTTCTTTTGTTCATGGGCCAGTTTTCTGGCAAGAACCCGGTGTTCCGCCAGGACCAGCTGCCCGACGCCACGGTGACGCTCGTCTCCCGGCAGGGGGTGGACGCGGCCGAGTTGGCTGAGATGCAGGGTCTGGTGCTGGGGGTGGCGGGGCTAACGGCCATTGCGCGGGGCGAGCTGTTGTATCTGCTGCCCGAGCAGGGGCACCCGGCGCCGCCCCAGGGGCCGACGCAGATCTTGGCGCAGCGGCTCGGGCCGGGAGTGTCGCCGCGCCAGGGGGCCGGCGTGCTGGAGCGCGTGCGCTCCGACACCGGGCAGGTCGTCGCCGGGACGGGCCAGTGGCTGGTCCTGCGCGACCAGGCCGAGCGGGTGGCGCGCGCGCGCGCGGTGCTGACCGCCCTTGACGACGCGCCCGCGGGGTCCGAGCTTGAGCTGATGCCGCTGGGGCGTGTCGAGGCGCGCCTGGCCGCGCGCAAGCTGGACATGCATTTTCGGGGCTTGCCTGGCCCGGCGCCTGTCGTCCAGGCGCTGGAGTGGAGCAACTCCCTGCTCCTGGCCGGGAGCGTCGCGCAGCTCGACCAGGCCCGGCACCTGCTGGCCAGGGTGGACGCTGGCGGACGCGAGGCCCCGGGCCTCAAGGCCTTCCGCCTGCGCTACGCCAAGGCCGACAAGGTGGCCGCCGCCATCGGGGAACTGGCTGCCGCGGACAAGCGCCTGGGCGGTCTGCGCGTGAGCGTGGACGGCCAGGCTGGCGCGGTGGTGGTGCTGGCCGAACCGGAGTTCATGGCGCGGGTGGAGCGCCTGGTGGCGGACCTGGACCAGCCGAAGCCGCGTGTGTTGGTGGAGGCGCTGGTGCTGGAGCTTCCGGCGAGGTTTTCCGAGCGGGATGCGCTGCTGGCGGTGCTCCCCGCTCCTGGCGGCGGCGTTGCGGCGCTGGCCAATCCGCCCGTGGACGCGCCCGCCGGCGGGCGTGGCTTTGCCCTGGGGGCGGTGGGCGCGGGCCTGAGCCTGCGCGGGAACGCGGTGGGCAACGCCGCTTCCGGCTCGGCCTTGTTGGACGCGCTGGCCGCGCTGCTGGCGCAGGACCCCGAGGTGCGGGTGCTGGCCCGGCCCAGGGCGGCGGTGCCCGACGGAGGCGAAATGCGCCTCGGCATCACCCGGCCCGAGCCTGCGGCAGCGCCGGGCGCTGCCCAGGGGCCGGAGGCGGAACTCCAACGGCTGTCCTTTACTCCGCTGCAGGACGCCGACGGGACGCAGGTGCGCCTGCGCGTGAGCCTGGAGGAAGCGTCTTTGCCGGGGCGGCAGCAGGTGGCGGAGGTCCATCTGCCCGAGGGAGCGCTGCTGCTCCTCCAGTCCCAGGAGCTTGGCGCCGGGCAGGCGGCGGGGAAGAGCCAGGCTGGGCCAAGGCGGCTTGGCATCGTTCTTGTGACGACAGTGGTCCGTAACGCGCAGAGCGCACCCGGCGCGAGCCGGAGCTTGAGCGAATCAAAACCATAAGGCGGGCGGCAACGGCATGACGGCCTTTTCTCAGAAGTATGTCGAGGCGAGTGAATTTCTGGATGAGCGTCCAGTCTGGCGCGAGGACTGGAAATGGCTTCTGGCCGTTGCGGTTCTTGGCTACGCGGTGACGCTGGGCATCCGGTTCATGGACGCGGGCAACTGGTCGGGACCTGGCCTCTCGGCGGCCGGAGAGACCATCCTGGCCACCCACGATTCCTACGGCTGGCTGGCCGGAGCAAAGGGCGTGGGCTCCTTCGCGCCATATGGCCTGTCGTGGCTGGCGCGCAGCCTGAGCAACGTGTTCGGAACGCCGCTGTGGAAGATCGCCTTCTGGGCGCCAGCGTTTCTGGCCAGCTTCGTCGCCGTGGGCACGGCCCTTTGGGGCTGGCTCCTGGGCGGACGCCGGGCGGCCATCGCCGCCGGGCTCATCGGGGGGCTTGCTCCCGGCTTCTACTACCGCTCAAGGCTTGGCTACTTCGACACCGACCCGTTCACCCTGCTGATGCCCCTGCTGCTGGGCTTCATGCTGGCGCACCTGCTTTCGTTCTGCTGCAGGCGCAGCTGGAGAGCCACGGCTGAGGAGCGCCAGGAAGGCGAGCCGATCCCGGCAGCGCTGCCCTGGCTGGCCTTGGGGTACGGCCTGGTGGCGCGCGTGGCCCACTTCGCCCACGACGACATCCGCGCCATCGGCCTGGCGCTCTTCTGGGGGGCGGCCATCCTGGCTGCGGCCACAGGCCGCCCTGGGCGCAGGCTGGACGCGCTGAAGCTCCTGACCGTGTACGCCCTGGTGGCCTATGGCGGCATGCGTCTTTTCAGTTATAGCGTGTTTTCCTTGCCGCCGCGGGACATGCTTGTGCTGGCCGCCGCCATCGGCCTCGCCGCGGTCCTCTGGCGCAAGCCGGAACGGCTGCGGCCCCTGCTGGACCACCCTTGGGTCTGGCTGGCGCTGCTTCTTGTCGTGGCCGTGCTTGGCGGCATGTTCGAGTCTCTGGGGCCCTTCGCCGCGAAGGTCATGAACTACCTGAAGCCCGCTGCGGATGTCGGTCCCGCGGCCGCAAAGGCCGCCGGAGGGGTGGAGGCCGTGCAGGGTCCCATCTACCCCGGCATCACCCAGAGCATCCGCGAAGCCAAGAACGTGCTGGACTGGACGACCCTGTTCGCCGGGGTCTCGGTGACGCCCTGGCTGGGCGTGCTGGGCGGAATCGGGCTTCTGGCCGTCCTGGCGTTTCGCCCGGCCGCCTTGCTGCTGCTGCCGCTCACGGCCCTGGGTGTGGCCAGCCTGTTCATGGGCGTGCGCTTCGCCATGTTCGGCGGACCGTCCTTCGCTCTGGGCCTCGGGCTTGGGGTGCACTGGCTGGGCAAGGCCCTCCTGCGGCAAAGCGCCATCCGCGCGACGGCCCTGGTGCTGGTGCAGCTGCTCCTGGCCGCGGGCTGCCTCCTGGGCTATGTGGGACATTACCGCAACCTGGCGCCGACTCCGGTGCTGTCTCCCTTCCACATCGAGGGGCTGATGAAGCTGAAGACCCTGGCGCCCAAGGATGCCGCGGTCTGGACCTGGTGGGATTTCGGCTATGCCACCCAGTACTATGCCGAGCGCATGACCCCCATCGACGGCGGCCGCCACGCCGGACGCGACATTTATCCCACTGCCCTGGCCCTGATGACGTCCTCGCCACGGCAGGCGGCCCAGATCATCAACATGAGCGCCGGGCTGAACTATGACCCGGCGCGCCGCTGGGACAAGATGTCCGCTGCGGAGGTGCAGCAGACCCTGGCCGCGCTGGCGGTCTCGGACCAGCCCATGAAGCGGCCGCCCACCCAGTATCTGGTTGTCTGCTGGGAGGACATGAACCTGCTGCACTGGATGGGCTTCTATGGCACCTGGGACGTGGTTGCCGGGAAAGGCGTTCCCGCCAAGACCCAGGACGTCAGGGAAGCCTTCACCGTGGACCAGAACCGCGGCGTGATGGTCTTCCGTTCGGGCAGCATGCCCATCCCCGTCAAGAGCGTGGACCTGCTCGCGGACAATGCCAAGCGGCATGTGATCTTCCCGATCAATCCGGCAGCGCCGCATCTGATCATCAACGACGTGGCCAAGAGCGTGAAGCTCATGGACGACGTGGCCTACAACAGCATGGCCGTTCAGCTTCTCATCGGCGACCCCGGCCGGGCCGAGGTGGCGCAATACTTCAAACTCGTGCACGAGGGCTCCCCCCTGGTGCGCATCTACGAGGTCCTGCCCCCGGCCCAGGAGCCGCAGGGACAGGCGGAGGCCTTCACCCAATGAGCATCCCCTTCATCGACCTGAAGACCCAGTACCGCCGCGTGGCGGCTGAGGTGGAGAGCGGCATCCAGGCCGTGCTCCAGTCCGGCGCGTACATCAACGGGCCCGAGGTGGCCCGCCTTGAGGAGCGCCTGGCCGGGTATTGCGGCACGCGCTACGCCGTGGGCTGCGCCTCCGGCACCGACGCCCTCATGATGGCCCTCATGGCCCTGGGAGTCGGCCCCGGCGACGCGGTGTTCTGCCCGCCCTTCACCTTCATGGCCACGGCCGAGGTGGTGGCCCTTCTTGGCGCCACGCCGGTGTTCGTGGACGTGGACCCCACGACCTACAACATGGACCCGGCGCAGCTGGACAAGGCCGTGCGCGCGGTGCGCAAAGCCGACGCCTCGCTCTACCCGCTGCCCCTCCAGGCGACCGGGACCGCCGGACCGCTCACGCCCAAGGCCGTCATCCCGGTGGACCTGTTCGGCCTGCTGGCAGACTACGCCGCCATCCTGCCCGTGGCCGCAGAGCACGGGCTGTTCGTCATCGAGGACGCGGCCCAGGCCTTCGGCGCCACCAGCGAGTATTCCGGCGCCACGCGCCGGGCCTGTTCTTTCGGCCAGATCGCCTGCACCTCGTTCTTCCCGGCCAAGCCGCTGGGCTGCTACGGCGACGGCGGCATGTGCTTCACCGACGACCCCGAGCTGCTGGAACTCTTGCGGTCCATCCGCGTGCACGGCCAGGGCGCGGACAAGTACCAGAACGTGCGCCTGGGCATCACCGGGCGGCTGGACACCATGCAGGCCGCGGTGCTGCTGGCCAAGTTCGAGATCTTCGAGGACGAGGTGCGCCTGCGCCAGGAAGTGGCCGCGCGCTACGCCGAGCTGCTGGGCGGCCTGCCCGGCCTGACCCTGCCGGTGGTGCCGGGGGGCAACGTCTCGGTCTACGCCCAGTACAGCATCCAGGCGGAATCCGGCGCGCAGCGCCAGGAACTGCTGGAGCGCCTGGGCAAGGCCTCGGTGCCGTCGAGCATCTACTACCCGGTGCCGCTGCACTTGCAGCCGGCCTTCGCCAACCTGGGCTACAAGCCCGGCGCCATGCCCGTGAGCGAGGCCGTGGCCGGGCGCATCTTCAGCATCCCCATGCACCCCTACCTCACGGCGGAGGCGCAGCAAGAGATCGCCAAAGCCCTGGCAGGGTAGGGGCAGGCCCGGGGGGCTCATGCAGATCGTCTGGCGCACGCTGCCCAAGCTGGTCCTGCCCGCGGCCATCGGCCTGGGCGCGGCCTACCTGGTCACGAGCTTCGTGCCCCGGCCGGCGCCGAACCTGCGCCCGCCCGAGGAGCTGCGCGCCCAGGGCCAGGCCTACGGCGAGGAATCGCCCGTGCGCATCATCCTTGAGCGCAACGTGCTGCGGCTGGAGTCTTCGCTGTTCTACCCGTTGGGACAACCGCCCGCGCCCATCGTGGTGCCCGAGGCCGCGTCCGCGCCCGTTCCGCCGGCGAACGCCTCCGCGCCCACCCAGGCCGCCTTTGCCCAGGCCGACACCAGCGTGGCCCCGTCGTCCCTGTCCGGTTCGGTCCCGCCCGTTGCGGGCCTGCCTGCGGGGGGGGGCGCCGGGGCTCCGTTCATCAGCGCCTCCGCGCCGCTTTCGGGCGGTCCGAGCGTGCAGGGCCTGGCCGTGCGGCCTGAGTCGCCCATGCCGTCGCCAGCGCCAGGGCGCCAGGCCGAAGCTCCGGAGGCGAGCGCGGCCGCGAGCGTTCCGCCGATGGGGCCGACGGCGGCCCAGGGAGCCAAGGCCACGGCGGCCACAGCCCCGGCCCGGCCAGCGGCGAAGGCGCCTGTCGCAGCCCCTGCGGCGCGGCCCGCTCCGAGGCCGGGCCTGGACGGCTTCCGGCTTGTTGGCGTCATCGCGGGCGGCGAGCGGCCCCTGGCCATGCTGCAAGTGGACGGAGCGGCAGTGTCCCTGCGCCTGGGCCAGCAGGTTCGCGGCTGGACGCTCGTATCCGTGGAGCCCGCGCAGGTGCTGCTGCAGAACGGGGGAGACCAGCGCAGGCTGGAGCTTGGGGCTGCGGGCGCGGCGCACCGCGCCAAGGCGCCCTAAATCAAAGGCGCAGCACGGCCGATGAGGCTTGGAGGCCGGAGTTCCGCCCCGGCCCGATGCGCCCGGCCCGATACGCACGACCCCGGTCGAAACCCCTGACTGACCGCAGCCAAGGAGAGCCAAGTGTCCAGCCCCAAAGTCACCCTCCCCAAGGTAACCCTTGTCGTGCCGGTCTACAACCAGGCCCAGTACCTGCCCATCTGCCTAGATTCCATCTGGTTTCAGGATTACGACAACCTTGAGGTCATCCTGGTCAACGACGGGTCCACGGACGGCACTGCCCAGGCCATCGCCGACTTCGAGCGCGCGCTGGTGGACGACACGACCTCCTATGCCTCGTATTTCAACACCGAGACCAACGTCATCGAGCGTGTGGAACATCCGCGCTTTCCGCAGGCCGGGCGCGAGCTGCGGGTCATCCACCACGAGCGGAACAAGGGCCTGGCCCCGGCGCTGAACACCGGCTTCAGCGCGGCCACCGGCGAGTTCTGCACCTATGTTCCAGCCGACGACATCCTGCTGCCGTCCATGGTCACGGAAATGGTCGCCGCGCTCCAGGCCGGGGCGGACTTCGTCTACGCCGACATGGCCATCGTGGACGACGCGGGGCGCGTGGTGCGGCGCTTCGGCCTGCCGGACTACTCGTTCGAGCGCTGCTTCGGCGACTGGTACCTGTGCGGCGTGGCCAAGCTGTACCGCACCGAGCTGCACGCCCGCTTCGGCTATTACGACGAGGCCCTGCTGGCCCACGACCACGAACTGTTCCAGCGCTTCGCCGAGGGCGGGGCGCGTTTCACGCACATCCCCCGGGTGCTCATGAACGTGCGCGACCACGCCAAGCGCGAGGTGGACATCCACGCGCCCTCAAGCTGGAACCGCCTGCTGGAGGAGTCCAAGGTGCTGGTGCGGCGGGCGCGGGAGCATCTGGCCTCGGGCGTTCAAGTCAAGCGTCCGGCCCAACCGTGAACAGCGAGCGAGGCATGTCCGAAAACATCCTGGTTACCGGCGGCGCAGGCTACATCGGCAGCCACACCTGCAAGGTGCTGGCCCAGGCCGGATATTCGCCCGTCACCCTGGACAACCTGGTCTACGGCCATCCCTGGGCCGTGCGCTTCGGGCCGTTCGTGCAGGCCGACCTTCTGGACCGCGCAACCCTGGACCGCGCATTCGACGAGTACCGCCCCTCGGCGGTGCTGCATTTCGCGGCCTTCACCTACGTGGGCGAGTCCGTCACCGACCCCGGCAAGTATTACCGCAACAACGCCGCAGGCACCCTGACCCTGCTGGAAGCCATGCGCGACCACGGCTGCGGGCGCATGGTCTTCTCCAGTTCCTGCGCGGTGTACGGGCTGCCCCAGGCCTTGCCCTTGACAGAGGGCCACCCCCAGGCGCCCATGAATCCCTACGGAGTGAGCAAGGCCATGAGCGAGCGCATGATGGCCGACTTCGGTCTGGCCCATGGGCTCAGGTCCGTGTGCCTGCGCTATTTCAACGCCGCCGGGGCCGATCCCGAGGGCGGCCTGGGCGAGGACCACGACCCGGAGACGCACCTGATCCCGTTGGCCGTGGAGGCCGCGCTGGGCAAGCGCCCGCCGCTCCAGGTCTTCGGGTCCGACTATCACACGCCGGACGGCACGGCCGTGCGCGACTACGTGCACGTGCTGGACCTGGCCCAGGCCCATGTGGCCGCGCTGCGCTACCTGGAGTCGGGCGAGGCCAACGATGCCTCCCCGTGTTCGGCCTTCAACCTGGGGACGGGCCGGGGAGCCTCCGTGGCCGAGGTGCTGGCGGCGGTGGCGGCGGTGTCGGGCCGCGCGGTGCCGCACACCATGGGGCCGCGCCGCGCGGGCGATCCGCCCATGCTGGTGGCCCAGGCGGAGCTGGCGGAAAAGGTGCTTGGCTGGCGGCCCGCCTACACCGACGTGCTGGAGATCATCCGCACGGCCTGGGACTGGCACGCAACCGGCCGGGGAGCGGTGCTCCTTGACTCCTGACGCCATGAAACGCATGATTATGAATGCTTGGCGGCCACGCCCGGCAGCCAAACGGACGCACCGCAGCGCGGTGAGCGAGGGAATATGACGCCAAAGGTCGCACTCATCACCGGCATCACCGGCCAGGACGGGGCCTATCTGGCGGAGCTGCTGCTCTGCAAGGGCTACACCGTGCACGGCCTCAAACGGCGCAGCTCCCTGTTCAACACGGCCCGCATCGACCATCTGTACAAGGACCCGCACGAGTCCGAGCGCCGGTTCATCCTGCACCACGGCGACATGACCGACTCCATGAGCCTCTTGCGCATCATCCAGAAGGTCCAGCCTGACGAGATCTACAACCTGGCGGCCCAGAGCCATGTGGCCGTGTCCTTCGAGGAGCCGGAATACACCGCCAACTCCGACGCCCTGGGGACCCTGCGCGTGCTGGAGGCCATCCGCATCCTGGGCCTGGAGAAGAAGACCCGCTTCTACCAGGCCTCCACCAGCGAGCTCTACGGCCTGGTGCGCGAAACCCCGCAGACCGAGGCCACCCCCTTCTATCCGCGCAGCCCGTACGCCGTGGCCAAGCTTTACGCCTACTGGATCACCGTGAACTACCGCGAAGCCTACGGGTTGTATGCCTGCAACGGCATCCTCTTCAACCACGAGTCCCCGGTGCGCGGCGAGACCTTCGTCACCCGCAAGATCACCCGCGCCCTGGCCCGCATCAAGCTGGGCGTGCAGGACCGCCTGTACCTGGGCAACCTCTCGGCCAAGCGCGACTGGGGCCACGCACGCGACTACGTGGAGGCCATGTGGCTCATGCTGCAGCAGGACGCGCCGGACGATTTCGTCATCGCCTCGGGCCAGCAGCGGAGCGTGCGCGACTTCGTCGACGCGGCGGCCAAGGAGCTGGACCTGGAGCTGTCCTGGAGCGGCGAGGGGCTTGAGGAGAAGGCCCATGACGCCGCCGGGGTCTGCCGCGTGGCCGTGGACCCGCGCTACTTCCGGCCCACCGAGGTGGACTCCCTCTTGGGCGACGGCGCCAAGGCCCGCGAGCGCCTGGGCTGGACCCCGCGCACCAGCTTCGGCGAGCTTGTGGCGGAGATGGCAAGCCAGGATTTGAACGAGGCACGCCGCGACGCGCTGGTGAAGAAGCACGGGTACACCGTCTGCCAGAACAACGAGTAGGGACGGCTGATGCGCAAGGACAGCAGAATCTACGTGGCGGGACACCGGGGCCTGGCCGGCTCGGCCCTGGCGCGCGCGCTTGCGGCGGCGGGCTACGCCAATGTCCTCACCCGCACCCACGCCGAGCTTGACCTCACGGACCAGGCCGCGGTGCGCGCCTTCTTCCAGGCCGAGCGGCCGGACCACGTGTTCCTGGCCGCGGCCAGGGTCGGCGGCATCCACGCCAACAGCACCTACCCGGCCCAGTTCATCCGCGACAACCTGGCCATCCAGACCAACGTCATCCACGAGGCCTGGGCCGCCGGGGTGGACCGCCTGCTGTTCCTCGGGTCCAGCTGCATCTACCCGCGCCACTGCCCCCAGCCCATGCGCGAGGAGCATTTGCTCACCGGCCCGCTGGAGCCCACCAACCGGGCCTACGCAGTGGCCAAGATCGCGGGCATCGAGATGTGCGCCAGCTACAACCGCCAGTACGGCACGCGGTTTTTGGCGGCCATGCCGACGAACCTCTATGGCCCCGGCGACACCTACGACCTGGAGAACTCCCACGTCATCCCGGCCATCATCCGCAAGATGCACGAGGCCAAGGCGCGCGGGGATGCGGAGGTCGTGATCTGGGGCACAGGGGACGCCCGGCGCGAGTTCCTGTTCAGCGACGACATGGCCGGGGCCTGCGTCATGCTCATGGGACTCCCGCAGGAAACCTTTGGTGCGCTGCTTGGCCAGGGCGGACTGCCGTTGATCAACGTGGGCAGCGGCGAGGAGATGAGCGTTTCAGACATGGCGCGCGTGGTGGCGGAAGTCGTTGGCTTCCGGGGGGGATTTGCGTACGACTCCTCCCGGCCAGACGGCACTCCCAAGAAGGTGCTCGACGCCTCGCGCATATTCGCGCTGGGCTGGCGGCCCCGCGTGGCCCTGCGCGAGGGCATCGCCGCAGCGTATCAGGATTTTTTGAGCAGGTACGGGGCATGAGCGGCGTCCTCGGTTCCGACGCCCTCTTTCATCCCCCCGGGGAGCTCTCGCGAAGCGGCGTGCTCGACGTGGGGCTCAAGTGCGCCCACTCCTGCCGCTTCTGCTACTACAGCTTCATGGCCGAGGCGGCCTCCGGGGGCAAAGGCCAGCCCTCCGGTCAGCATGCCGCCCTGCGCCACGCCAGTTTCCGCTCCACCGAAGACAGCTTGCGCATCATCGACCTCATGGCCGGACACGGCCTCATCAATTTCGACATCACCGGCGGCGAGCCCACCATGCACAAGGGCCTGCCGGACATGGTGCGCCGCGCGCGGGAGCGAGGCATGAGCGTGCGCGTCATCACCCTGGGGCAGTTCCTGATGCAGCCCGGCGGCGGGCGGGAGCGCCTGCTGGACGCCCTGCTTGAGGCCGGGACCACGGACTTCCTGTTCTCGCTGCATTCGTCCACGGAGGAAGGCTTCCACGCGGCCACCCGGGGCTCGCTTAAGAAGGTCCTGGCGGCCATGGACGCCCTGGACGGGCTCGGGTTCCAGTACAGCGCCAACACGGTGATCCACGCGGGCAACGTGGCCGAGCTGCCGGACATCGCCAGGCTCTCCGCCGCGCGCGGGGTGTACCACCACAATTTCATCGTCTTCAACGCCTACTACCGCTGGGATTCCCCCGCGAGCATCGCCGGGCTGCAGGCCGGCTACCCGGACATCAAGGGGCCGCTTGAGCGCGCCGTGGAGATTCTTTCCGCCGCCGGGGTGGCCGTGACCATCCGCTACCTGCCCCTGTGCGCCGCGCCGGAGCTTGTGCGGCACATCGTGGGCGTGGTGGGCGTGCACCACGACCCGCATGAGTGGATGAACCGGGCGGGAAACTCTGACCGCGAGCCGGAATATTGCGCCGAGCCGTTGCCCGTGCCCGTGGACGCTCCGCGACATATTTATGCCCTGAAGCGCGGCGAGCGGCGGCTGGATTTCGGCGCCGACGGGAATGTGGACATCGTGGCCGAGCGCGGCGACGCCTTCAAGGTCTTTCCGGCGCTCTGCCGGAACTGCGCGGCCATGGACTACTGCGACGGGCTGGACCCCAAGTACATCCTGCTGCACGGCCTTTCCGGCCTGGCGCCCTTTGCGGACATGCCGGGCAGCTTGCCGCTCACGGCCTCGCGCAGGGCCTACCTGCCGGCGTTTCTGCTCAAGCGCGAGCCCCTGGCCGACATGCGGGGAGCCGTCGCGGGCGTCCTGCAGGGTTTTGCACCAGGCCAGGCGGTCTATCCTTATGCCTCCGGTCCCTTGCTGGAGAGGCCAAACACCTACCAGTTTGCCCAGTGCACCGGGCCGGGGTTTCTGGAAGCTTGGCGTGACAGCCGCCGAAGGGCCCTGGCCGCCCTGGGGCCGGAGCAGGCACCGGAGCGGGTAGCGGAAGACATATCGTCGGCCATCATCCTTCCGGGCGAGTCCGGCGTGTTGTTTGCCGCCCTGCGGCGGGGACTGGCGCGAAATGACGGATCCGAGGCCCTGGAACTGCTCGACCGGTTGGTGCAGCGCTTCGAGGTGACCAAGCGTGTCTACGGGAGCTACGCCGCCGACTGCCGCGCCGCGGACAAGGGCGACTATCTGCGCCTGGATCGTTATGTCGCGTTCGGCGTGCTGCTGCAGGAGGCCTACGTGAAGACCTCCTGCCTTAGCTATCTGAACGCGCTGCTCAAGCTGCTCGACACCGTGTGCGCGCGTGCCGCTTCCGTGCCTGAGTCGTGGCGCGGGAAGGCGGCCTGGCTCCTGGGGCGCGAAGCCGACTTCGTGGCGGCGCTTGAACACGGGGGGGATAAATGAGTGGCGTGGTGCTGTTGGCCGCGCCCAACACGCGGGCCCAGTATTATGCGCAGGCTCTGGCCGAGGCGGGTTTAAACCTGCGCGGAGCGGTGCTCATGGGTGATGCCGCGCGGCATGGTGAACCTCGTGCTGAAGGGCCGCCCCCATGGCCGGACGCGCCGCTGTTTTTTGCGGATTTGCGTATTCCCTTGGCTGCTACCTGCGCGCAGATTGCGGACGAGGTGGTGCATGCGCAGGTGACGAGCGTAAATTGCCCGGAGGTCGTGTCCGCCCTCGCCTCCCTCAACCCCGCATTGGTGGTGTACGCAGGTTACGGGGGGCAGATAGTCGGCCAGGAGGTGCTGGGGCTTGGAGTGCCTCTGTTGCACCTGCACGCGGGCAGGCTGCCGGAGTACAGGGGCAGCACCACGATCTATTACAGCATATTGCTGGAGGGGGCCTGCGCGGTGAGCGCAATCCTGCTCTCGGCAGGCATAGACTTGGGGCCGATAGTGGCCAGGCGCGATTACCCGGCGCCCCTGCCTGGGGTGGACGTGGACAAATGCTACGACAATGCCATTCGCGCTGACCTGCTTGTGCGCTGCCTGGAGCAGTGGCTGCGGACAGGGCGGTTTGACGAAGAGGCGCAGACCCCAGGCGCGGGGCGCACCTACTATATCATCCACCCCGTTCTGAAACGTGTTGCCCTGGATTCGCTCCGTGGGGATCCTCCTCGGGCGGCGAGTCCAGATGAAGGACGGTAACATGGCACGCGATGATTTTTACGGGAATCAGTGCAACCAGACGGTGTCATTCCTTGAGTTCGGCCAGATTGACCTGGGCGCGGGCAAAAAGACCATCTGGGATTTTCGCCTGCACCAGAAGGCCTACGATTGGTTCATGCTTGGCCGCTACTCCAACGACCTTTTGGCCTACCGGGCAATGAGCCGCGACTTGGGCCAGGTTCCTCTGGAGAAGATATTCGGGCATTTCGACGAGGAAGTACACCATCCCATGGATGGGGTGACCAGCGTGGCCCAGATGTGTGCTCTGGCCGCTGCCGAGGGGCGCTCTTTTCTGGAGTTCGGGCAGACGCTCTACGGCTGCATCGATGCCATGAGTTTTGTCCAAAAGCTGTGTGCCCAGTTGGGGATCAGCGGCCTGGAAGTGCCACTGGAGCAGGTCAGCTGGTTCGGGGCGGACCTCTCCGCCATGTTCAACGAGTTGGCCGAGGTTATGCATCCGGGGCTGCACGTGGAGGCAAGGGCGGATTTGGGAAAGCTGCCGGACCAGGTCGACGTTCGTTTCGCCAAAGGCATCACCTTGCATTACGCGGTGCGTGAGCCGGATGAGCTCTTCAACATCATGGGCGGCGCCAAGTGCGCGCTTTTTGATTACTCTATTTCCCTGCATGGGCGGCAGCAAGCGACAGTGGGGACGGGCAAGACACTCTGCTACCTCGGCGTGGAGGAGTTCCTGGAGGAGCGGCGGCGCCTTGGGGTACCGCTTCTGGTCAGGAGATCGTCACGCCACCAGGCGGATCTGAACCGGGTCTGGCTGGACTGCCTATACGGCGAGGCTGAGATCTGCGCGCGTTATGTGTCGCTCGAGGCCGAGGTTCGGGCGGCCCTGCGCGAGAAGCTTTCCAGTGTGGCCACGGCCAAGCGGTTTATAGGGCCGGAGGGCCGCGCGGAGTGGATGCCGGTGGAGGACTACCTCGCGGCACTGCCTAAAAACACCGGGGAGGCGGGCGGAGGCGTGAAATGAGTCAGGCTTCGGCCTTTGCCGACGAAGCGGAGCTGCTGGCTGGCATCAGGCGCGTCATGGAGCACGACCGGGCCAGCGGCCGCAAGGTCGTGGCTTTGCACCTGTGCTCCGCCGGGCAGGCGCAGTTCCATCTGCCGGTCATCGAGGAGCTTTCCCGGCGTGGACTGCCCCTGGCCCTGTACCTGGCTCTGGACTATCCCATGCCGGAGGTGGCGGAGGCTCTGGGGATCGGCCTTGAGCGCTGCTTCCCGGCCACTGCGGCGCACACGCTGTCTACCATGGATCTGTTCCTGGAAAGCGAAATCTACGGGCGTGGCCCGACCCAGGCCATCAAGGTCTTTGTCGGGCACGGTCAGCCGAACAAGTTCACCAACTGGTCCGAGGAGAATCTACAGGCTTTTGATGTGTATTTCCTGTACGGGCAGCTGGAACGCGAGATGTTCGAGGTCATCCAGCAGAGCAAGCCCGAGAGCAGCGGGCACATTCGGCTCATGGACATCGGCTATCCCAAGCTGGACGCCCAGATGCGCGGCGACTACGACAGGGTGGAGGTGTTGCGCGGCCTCGGGCTCGACCCGGAGCTCAAAACGGTCATCTACGCCCCGGCCTGGGATCCGGGCTGCTCCCTGCGCACCAGTGGGCTTGCCATTGCGCGGACGTTGCTGGACCTGGGGGATGTGAACGTCATCGTAAAACTGCACCCGGTGAGCATGGAACCGAAAAAAAGCCCATATTTCGAGTTCTACACCGGCGGCATCTGCTGGGAGGACGAGTTCAAGGTCTTCAAGGACCACCCGCGCTTCGCCTTTGCCCGGCAGCAGCTGGTAAACCCCCTGCTGGTGGCCAGCGACGCCCTGCTGACGGATTTCAGCGGTGTTGCCTTGGAGTTCATGCTGCTGGACAGGCCAGTGCTGTATATGGATTGTCCCGAGTTCTACGAAAAGACGCAAAAGGAGTGGGGCAACGACGCGGACATGGCCAAGAACGACGACAGGTTCAACGCCGGGCGAAACTACGGCACGGTGGTATCCGGAGTGGCGGAGCTGCCCGGAGCCGTGCGCCGTGCCCTGGCCCGGCCGGAGGAGCTGTCCGCCCGGCGACGGGAGTTCATCGCCCGCTTCCTGTACAATCCGGGCAACGGGGCGCAGACCTTCGTGGACGCCGTTGAGGAACTCCTCGGCCTGAATCCGTCCGTTCCAGATCCAACGGAAAAGGGCTGAACCATGCGCATCGCCTACGTCTTCGTCATCGCCGACCTGCTGCACTTCGGGCACCTCCAGCTGCTGGAGGCGGCCAAGTCCGTGGCGGACGTGCTGGTTTGCGGCGTGCTCACGGACGAGGCCGTGGCGGCGTTCCAGGCACAGCCCATCTCCAGCTATGCAGAGCGCTCGGCGGTGGTACAGGCGGTCAGGTTCGTGGATGAGGTGGTGCCACAGGACAGCCAGGACCCGGTCAACAATGTCCGCGCGCTACGTCAGCGCTTTCCCGAGGCCGAGATCGTGTTCGTGCACGGCGACCAATGGGCCCGCGTGCCCGGTGTGGACGCGCTGAAGGCCATGGGCGTGGGCGTCCTGGCCCAGAAGTTTTACGACAAGCTGAGCAATGAGCGCATTGTGCAGAAGACTGTGGAAGGCGCCCTCGGAGCAGGCTCGGCGCTGGATACCTTCACCACAGGCTTCGCCACCCGCAACTTCAAGGTCTTCCGCAAGCGCCCGCCGCAGGTGGTGCTGGCCTCCAAGGCCAAGACCCTGCAAGCCCTGAAGCCTCTGCTCTCCGCCTCACGTATCGAGAAGACGTATGTCTTCACCGTAGCCAACTGGGGCCAGTACTCGGCGGACATTCTGCGTGATATCCGGCGCGAGTTTCCGACCGGCCGCGTGGTAGTGCGCAGTTCCTGCCAAGCGGAGGACTCCAGGCTCACCTCCAATGCCGGGCGCTTCCGCTCGGTGCTTGGTGTCTCCCCGCGCAAAGCGGCCGACCTGCGCCGGGCGATCTCAAGTGTCGTCGAATCGTACGGGGAGTCTGCCTGCGCCCTGGTCCAGGACCAAGTGCTGGTGCAGCAGCAGACCGAGTCTTTACAGGTCTGCGGGGTGATTCTGACCGCCGAGCTCAAGACCAACGCGCCCTACTACATCATCAATTACGATGATACCGGCAGCGCGGACGCGGTGACCTCGGGTACCTGCGGGAAGCTGCTGAAAATTTTCCGGACCACCCCGGCCTCGGCCCTGGAGTCGCCGTGGGACAAGGTCCTCGCTGCGGTACGCGAGATCGAGGAGATCGTGACGGAGTACCACCTGGATATCGAGTTTGCGGTGGACGGGCGTGGCGAGGTGGTGGTGTTCCAGGTGCGGCCCCTGGCCGCGAACATCGGCCTGGAGATGCCCGGTGAGAAGGACGTGGAGATTCTGGTCAAGGGCGCGGAGCGGCACTATCGCAAGCTCAAGGCCAACACGAACCTGTCCCCAGGCGAGCGGCCGGTCTTCAGCGACATGCTGTTCTGGAACCCGGCGGAATTGATAGGCCACAGCCCGTCGCCACTGGCGAGTTCCCTGTTCAAGCGACTCATCATGGACAAGGCCTGGAACCAGGGGCTTCTGGCCCTCGGCTATCCCAGCGTGTTCCCGCACCCGCTCATGGAACGCTTCCTGTACAAGCCGTACATCAACGTCAACACGGCCTTTCGCGCTCTGGTGCCGACCTGTGTGCCCGAACGGTTCCGCCAGCGGCTGCAAGAGTATTTCCTTGCCAAACTCATGGCCAACCCTTCCCTGCACGACAAGGCTGAATTCGAGATCATGTTCAGCTGTCATGACTTCCAGGTGCCGAAGCGCCTGCGCGAGTTGGAGGAGCATGGCTTCATCCGCGGCGAGGTGCAGGAACTGGAGCAGGTCCTTGCGGGATTTACCGCGCGGCTTTTGCGGCGCGCGGACGATATCCGCAAGACCCTGGCCGACCAGGTGGGCGAACTGGAGCGCTTCAACGCGCTGCCCCTTGAGGCTCACCTAGAGCGGATGCGCGGCGAACGCAGCCTCTATGGGGTCAGCGAGATGCTTGAGCAGTGCGAACGGCACGGCACCGTGCCTTTCTCCACCGCCGCGCGCCTGGCCTTCATCGCCGGGGCCTTCATGCGCAGCCTCGCCACGGCGGGGGTCATCTCGCAGGAGGAGCGGGAGCTGGTCATGAATACCTTCTCCAGCGTGGCCACCCAGATGGCCGAGGATACGCAGCTGGCCGCCAGCGGGCGTATGCCCTTTGCCGACTATCTGGAAAAGTACGGGCACCTGCGCGCAGGCACCTACGACATTACGCGCAGGCGCTATGCCGAGATCGTGACCCCTGAGACCTTGGGCCAGCCTCAGGAGCCGCGTTGCGTGGAACTCCCCGCGGAGTTGCGTAGGCGCATCGACAAGGCGGCGCGTTCCTCGGCCCTTGGCCTCTCCTTCGAGGCCCTGCACTCCTTTGCGGGAACCTTTATACATGCTCGAGAATACTACAAGTTCGTGTTTACAAGAACACTGAGCAACGCCCTTGAGGTTATCAAGGCGGCAGGGGCTCTCCAAGGTTTCGCCCCGGCGGACCTTGCGCACATGGACTTGGAGACGGCCTTCACCCTGTTCAGCCAGCGCCCAGAGGTGCTGGCCCAGCGCGTGGAGGTGGCCCGTGCCAGCCAGGAACGCTACGCGGTCCTGGCCTTGCCGCCGCTCATCTTCAGCGAGGCGGATTTTCGGGTACAGCGCTTCATGGCGGCGAAGCCCAACTTCATTACCACTCGCATGGTAGCCGGACCGGTAGTAGTGCTGGAGAACGGCGCGGGGGCCATGGACTTGGCCGGGAAAATCGTCTTCATCGAGAACGCCGACCCCGGCTATCATTGGATCTTTGCGCGCGGCATCGGGGGGCTGGTGACCAAGTATGGCGGCGCGGCCTCGCACATGGCCATCTGCTGTGCCGAGTTCGACATTCCGGCGGCCATCGGATGCGGCGAGTTGTACGACAGGCTGCGGCTGCATGAAACTGTGCGGCTGAACTGCCGCAACCACACCCTGAACTGAGCCCGGATACGGCAAAGGCGCGACCATGTTGGGAGTGACGCAGCGAGTGGTCCAGGTGCCGGGAAGGGGCACGCGGGATTGCCTGAACCAGGCCTGGGGGGTGTTTTTTCGCGCCTGCAACTTGCGCTACCTGCCCCTGCCCACGCTCCTGGACGAGCCTGCGGAGTACGTCGCTCGGGCCGGAATCCGGGGCATCGTGCTGAGCGGCGGAAACGATGTGCCGGGGTGCTGCCCGCCTGGCGTTTCCGGGGATTACGCCCCGGACCGCGACCGTCTGGAGGCGGAGTTGACGGCCCTGTGTCGGGCGTCCAGGCGTCCCATTCTGGGGGTGTGCCGGGGCATGCAGATGCTGAACCTGTTCTGCGGTGGCCGGGTGCGCCTTCTGGAAGGCCACGCCGGGACAGCGCATCCGTTGCGGATGCTGCCAGGCAGTGTCGGGCTGGGTCTGCCGGACGCGCTGGAGGTTGCCTCCCACCACCGCTACGGCCTTCTTCCCGAGGACCTTGGCGAGGGGTTGCTGCCCTTGGCCCTGGCAGAGGATGGCAGCGTGGAGGCCTTTCGGCACGCCTCGCTGCCCCTGGCCGGGCTCATGTGGCACCCGGAGCGGGCCGACGAGCCGCAACCCTGGGCCGTGTCGCTGTTCCAGGCGTTTTTCGGCGTGGAGAAGCGGGCATGAGCAGCGTGGACATACGGGCCATAGTGCTGGTGGCGGGCCTGGGTACGAGGCTGCGCCCGCTCACCGACGACAGGCCCAAATGTCTGGTGGAATTGGAAGGGCGGCCCATGCTCGAGATACAACTCGACGTGCTGCGCGGCCAGGGGATCCAGGATGTGGTCCTTGCAGCAGGCTACCGCGCGGAGGCTTTGCGCCCGCTTGGCCTACCCATGTGCGTCAACTCCCGCTTCGCGGACACCAACATGGTCTGGACCCTGCTTGCCGCGCGCGAGGCGCTCGAGGGCGAGGTGCTGCTGTGCTATGGCGACATCGTGTATTCGCCTGCGGTGCTGCGGGCGGTGCTGGACTGTCCCCATGACATTTGCGTGGCGGTTGACCTCGACTGGCTCGACTATTGGAGACGGCGCGGCGAGGACCCGCTGCTCGACGCGGAGACGCTGCGCCTGGAAGCGGGGCGCATCGTGGAGATCGGGCAGAAGCCGAAAAGCGTTGACGAGATCGAGGGCCAGTTCGTGGGGCTTATGAAGTTTTCCGGCGTCGGCGTGCGCACCCTGAACGCGGTGCTGGAAAAGGCCCAGGATGCTGGCGTGGTCTTCGGCAGGCCGCTGGAAAAGGCCTATACCACGGACTTGTTGAGCGAACTCATCGCGCAGGACCATGCGGTGCACCCTGCCTTCATCCGAGGCCAGTGGGTGGAGGTAGACACCCTCGGTGACCACGGCCTAGACATCACCCGCAGCAGGGTGCGGGCCATCCTCCATGAACTGGAGAAAAGCAGCTGAACCCGCACGCGACCTCGCAAGGTCATTTCGCGGCGTCAGCTTCCTCAAGCCGCGCCAGGTGCTCCTGCGCCGCCCGCCAGTGGGGCGAGTCCTTTGGCTCGGCCAGGAAAAGCGCCAGCGCCATCTGCGCCTGTCCCAGCTGCATGTAGACTTGCCCTCGCTTGTGGCGCAGGCCGTGGTGCTCCGGCGCCCGGGCCGCCAGCGCGTCCAGCATGGCCAGGGATTCCTCGTTGCGGGCCTGATAGCGCAGCACGTCGGACAGGGTGAGGTAATAGTCCAGGCAGTCCGGGTCCCGCAGGAGGGCCTGGCGGAAGCACTCTTCCCCGGCCCGCAGCTCCTTGGCGCGCACGTACATGCCACCCAGCCACTCCCAGTCGTCCGCGCTGAAAAAGCGGAATTCTTCCAGCGCGGCCGTCCGCTTCACAAGACCCACCCTGTCCCGGTCACGGAGGGTGGCCTGGAGGCGGAACAGCGCTGCCAGCCAGGACTCCATGCGGGCCAGCGGCTCGCCGCCATCACCGGGGCAGGCGTCATGGCGGGCGGCGGCAACCACAATGCAGGTGAGGAACATCCGCTCCTCCATGAGCCCTGCCGCCCGGCAGAGTTCAAACTCTTCTGCTGCCCCCGCCACGTCGCCCACGCGCCAGCGCAGCGCCGCCCTGCGCAACGGCGGGTTGCGGTCCGGCGTCATGGCGTCCCGGCGCTCCAGCAGCTCCAGGGCCAAGTGTGGATTATCTTCGATCAGTGCTCGATCAACGGGATCCTCGTTAGTGTCCCGGACGAGCAGGGCGTTTGCGGGCAAGGGGATGCCCAGCAGGGCCTTGTCCAGGGCCGCGCACAGGGGTTCAAACCCGAAACCGGCCATGAACCGCGCGCAAGCGTCCGTGTAGGGCTTGCGTCCCTCGCGAGCCAGCAGGGCGAGCTGGGTGGCGAAGTCCGGGAAGTCGCCCACGGTAAAGGTTCGGCCCAGGGCGTTATGGTCCACGCGCCAAGCCATGAGGCCCAGGTCCGGCACCAGCACCGGCAGGCCGTACTCCGCTCCCATGAGCTGGATGCCCGACGACCCGTAGTGGTTGCTGTAGGGCAGGGCCAGGCAGGCCGTGCGCGGGCTCGCCAGCGTCGCCTCGAACAGGCTCTGGGCGACGTAGCCGAAGCGGGCGAAAAGCCGCCCCTGGACATTAAGCTCCGCCAGCAGGGCGTCGGTCTCCGGGTCTGTTTCGGGGTCCGGCACGCGTTGGCCAAGCACCACCAGGCGCAGTTCCGTATCGGTTGCTGCGGCGCGAAGTATCCAGAGGTTGTTCTTGCGTCGGTCGAACTTTCCCAGCAGCGGTAGAACGGGCCGCTGGTCCCGGTCCAAAAAGGCGCACAGGGCTTCAAGCTCGGCCTGCCCGCCGTCGGTCTGCTTCGTCGAGGTGGCCGGCTCCCGCTCCTGCAGGAACTCCCGATAGGGGTCGGGCAGCAGGTGCAGATACTGCTCTTCGGGATCGCGTGCGCGCACGTGCAACTCGTCGATGGAAAGCACCCCGCGGAAGCCCTGCCGGTGGCCGAGCAGGGCGTTCAGCCGCCGCGTGTAAAGCTCGGGCAGGCCGGTGTGCACCTCGCGGTGGCCAAAGGTCACCACAGGCCACACCGGGCCAGGTAGACTCAGCTGCGGGTCGCAGCAAGCGTCGGTCTCGAAGAAAAGGCGATCGCCGTTGAGCAGCAACACCTGCGCGCCAGGATAGCGGGAGAAGATTGCCGCCAGCAGTTCCCGCCAGTGCAGATCGAAGAGCACCAGTGCCTCTCCTGGCGTGAAGCCCGAGGCCTCGTCGAAAGCGGCCACTCCGAGTTCAGCCGGGTGCTCCAGGCGGACCCGCGGTTCCTGGGCGAAGGCGCGGGCAAAGCTCCCCTCGGGCTGGGCCAGGCCCAGATGCACCACATCAAGCCCTCGCGCCAGCGCCCAGCGGGTGAAGTTGGCGGCGTAGGAGGGGAAATGACCGTAGTTCAAAAAGTTGACGAGGACCAGAGGCCCTTGCAGAGACTGACTGCCTTGCGGGGAGCGGGTTGGGTGGTTCATGGGATGCATTCCTGTTGGTTGCCGGGGGACGGCTGACGAGTGCCGCTTCGCCTTGGGTGGAAAGTGGCATATTCGTGCCCATCGGGCAAGGCTGCACAGCTAAGCACGCATGCAATTTGAAAAACAGCTTGATAAGGCGCACAAGGCCGAATAAGCATGGTCATCCCCTGGAGCTGGCGAACAGGGCCTTGCGGCGCGAAGATTGCAATTCTGTTCTCGATGGGTCTGGACGGACCCGGATCAGCATCGGCCGGAGCGGAACGCATATGCCAGAAATCTCGGTCATCATCCCGACCTACAAGCGGCCGCAATCTCTCGTGGAAACCCTTGAGAGCCTGCGGCAACAGACGTTCGGCGACTTCGAGGTGTTGGTGGTGGACAACGCCGCCGACCCGGAGACGCAGGTCGCTGCGGAGTCCTTCGCCAAGCGTTCCCCCTTCTCCGTGCGCTGTCTGAGCCATCCGTACGGGGGCAGCAGCGGCGCGCGCAATCATGGCGTCCTGAACGCGAGGGCCGAGCTTCTTGTCTTCACGGATGACGACGTGAGCCCCGCTCCGGGATGGCTCGCCGAGTACCGGCGGCGCTTTCAGGAGAATCCGGACATGCTCGTGTCCGGCGGGCGCGTGGTGCCATTGTGGGAAGCCCCGCCAGAGCCCTGGCTTCTCGACTACATCTCCGGCACTTGGTACTTCGGGCCATACGCCCTCATGGACCAGGGGCCTGAATTCTTCACCGGGCCTGATGTGTGGTTTTTCAGTTGCAACATGGCCATCCGCTCCAAGGTGTTTTCGTGGACCGGATTCCACCCCGAAATGTACGGGGGGAAAACCGTGGGGGACGGCGAGTCCGGCCTGTTCGCGGACATCGCCACGGCTGGCGGGTGCATTGGCTACTCGCCCGAGGCAGAAGTAAACCACCGGATTCATAAGGGGCGCATGACTCCGGCCTATCTGCGCAAGTGGGCCTGGCACCTTGGCGGTTGCCTCATGTTTCAGAAATGGCGGGGCCGCCGGCGCACCCTGGGCGCGCTGTGCGCCGAGGCGCTTGGCATCGTGCGCGACTTCGGCGGGAGCTGGCTGCGGGCCGCCCTGACGCCGGAAGGTGTTGACCGCGAGCGTATCGACCTGGGCTGCCGAGCCGAAGAGGGGCGCTGCCGCGTGGCCTATGTTTATTGGATGTTACGCCGTGATCCGCAGGTGATCGAGGCTCTGGATATGGACCATTTTGCCGTACTTTCCAAGGAATAACCCATGAGCATGCCCCGCCCCTGGACCAAGGAATACATCGAACGTCGCCAGGACGTGCTGTGCCGGATCATCCGCGACCCGGCCGTGCTGGCTGATTTCGCCGTCCGGCGGCCCCTGCCTGCGGGCCATGGCGCGGGCCTGGACGAGCGCTGCATCGAATACCCCTGGATGCTCTCGCGCCTGAAGTCCGGCCCGGAGCGCCTGCTTGACGCCGGCTCGGCCCTGAACCACCCGTGGTTGCTGGAGCTTCCGGTGTTCGCAGGCAAGGGCATGCACATCCTGACCCTGGCTCCCGAGGGCCACTGCGCCTGGCAGGCTGGCATTTCCTACATCTTCGCCGACCTGCGCGACATCCCCATGCGTGACGGCTTTTACACGCGCATCGCCTGCATTTCCACCCTGGAGCATGTGGGCTTCGACAACAGCGTCTACGCGGGCGAGGCGCACCGCCAGAGCGGCTTGCGGGACGAGTATAAGCGGGCTCTGACGGAGCTGAAGCGCGTACTGGCCCCCGGCGGTGAGCTGCTGCTGACGCTGCCTTTCGGTCGCTACGAGAACTTGGTCCTGGCCCAGCAGTTCGATTCTACGCTGCTGGCGGAGCTCGTCGAGAGCTTTGGCCCGGCCGAGGTGGAGAAGACGTTCTATCGCTATGGCCTGGACGGCTGGCAACTGTCCGACGAGGCCGCCTGCGCCGAGGCGCGCTACGCCCGCTGGGCTATCGATTGTTTCCTGAACCCCGGCGGCTATGACCTGGCCGCTGCGCCCGTGGACGCGGACTTGGCCCCGGCGGCGCGGGCCGTGGCCTGCCTGCGCCTGGTGAAGGGGGCCTGAGCATGACGGGATCGGGCAAGGCCTCTGCGGGCGCAAGCGTGAAGGTCCTGTTGGCGGGAATCTACGACACCAACACCCTCTCTCTGGCGCCACAGGTGCTGAAGGCCTACGCGGAACAGTTTGACTACGCCCTCCCTGTGGCCGTCGATACCCGCGAGTATTCGCTGTTCCGCCACAGCGCGCGGGATATCGCGGCCGAGCTGAACGACCAGGGGGCGGATGTCATCGGTCTGAGCGTCTACATCTGGAATTACTCGCTCATCCTGGAACTCGTGCCTCTGCTGCAAGGCCGCGTCATGCTGGGCGGACCGCAGGTGACGAGCATTGAGCGGCAGCTTCTTGAGCGCATGCCAAATGTGGAGCTCATTGTCACCGGCGAGGGTGAGTTGGTGTTCGTAGAGTTGCTGCGAGCCTTTTGCGGCGAGATTCCGCTGCACACGGTGCCGGGCATAACCACCCCCCTGTTCCAGAACCCGCCGCCTGCGGCCCTGGACCTGTCCACTCTGCCATTGATGTACGGCGACATGCTGGACCGGCATCCCGGCTTGAGCTGGATCTCGTTCCAGGCTTCGCGCGGTTGCCCCTTCGGCTGCCGCTACTGCTGCTGGGGCGGCTCGCGCAAGCTTCGGCTATCGCCCCTGGCCAGCGTCCTGGCCGAGCTTGAGGCCATTCTCCGGCACGAGTCCATCACCTCCATCTACTTCTGCGATTCGGACATCCTGCTGGACCAGGAGCGGGCCCTGGCTATCCTGGAGTTCATTATCGCGCGCAGGCCTGGGCTGGACGTGCGCTTCGAGTTCAACGCCGAGCACCTGAGCGATCCCATCTTGGAGTGCATCGAACGTCTGCCTGCCATGGAGATCAACTTCGGCCTGCAGACCGTGAACCCCGCAGCTCTTGAGAACATCGGCCGAAAGTTCCGGCGCGGAATTTTCGAGGCCAACTTCGCCAAGGCGGCGGACCGCTTCGGCGAGCGCATCACCATGGACCTCATTTATGGACTGCCGGGTGACGACTACGCCGGATTCAAGGCCTCCATGGATTACGCGCTCTCCCTGGGGACCGTCAGGCGCATATTGACCAACCCTCTGCTTGTGTTGCCAGGCTCGGAGTTCCATAAAAACGCCGAGAGCTATGGTTTCAAGCTGCGCGGTCCGGACAGCTTCGTGGTGGACTCTTGCGCCACCTTCTCAGGAGAGGACATGGAGTCGGCGCGCAAGCTCTCCTTCTGGGTGGCGGTGTTCTTTTTCAACACGGCCCTGCGCGACGCGCTGCTTGCTGTAGCCCAGCGGCAGGACCGAAAGGTGTCGGACGTACTGCTGGCATTCGTTGACACGCTTCCCGAAGATTTCGTTCCTGCGCGGCATCCGGACATGGTGCCCGGCGCACGCGAGGACTTTGCCCGGCGCAATGCCGCGCTGGGCGCGATCATCGGCCGCTACCCGGAACTCGTGGAACTCTTCCGCGCTCGCCTCGGCGACGGTGAATTGCTGGACTGTTATGAGGACAAGTTCACGGAGCAGTTCCGCAAGGTCCAGGGGTTCATCTCGCGCGACGAAAACGGGAGTGCATGAGCCAAGACCGGCTGAACCTGGCGCGACTTGGACCGGAGGGCGGCGGCGCAGGGTGAATGCACAACATTTCTGGGCATGGGAGGAAGAGCGATGGAACACAAACGCATTCTAGTCGTTGTGGCGCACCCCGATGACGAAACCCTGGGCTGTGGAGCCACTCTGCGTCGGTTTACGTCCGAGGGCAGCGAGGCCAGGGTCCTAGTTCTCTCTGAAGGACTCACCGCCAGAGATCCGGATGCTCCCTCCGAGACCAGGAAAGAGTTGCAGGACAACTGCCGCAGGGCTTGCGAGCGCCTTGGCGCACCTGGGCCGGTGCTTTGCGGGCTGCCCGACAACCGCCTGGACACCGTGCCCCTGCTGGCCCTGGTGCAGACCGTCGAGGCTCAGGTGGAGGCCTTTGACCCGCAACTCATCCTGACGCACCACATCGGAGATTTGAATCTGGACCACGCCCTGACCCACCGGGCCGTGCTCACTGCCACGCGCCCCATGTCCGGCAGGGGAGTGGCGGAACTCTGGGCCTTTGAAACCCCCTCCTCCACTGAATGGGCCTTTGGCACTGCCCAGCCCTTCACCCCGAACGTCTTCGTGGACGTTGCGCAGACCCTGGACGACAAGCTCGCGGCCATGTCCTGCTACGATACCGAGGCCAGGGAGTATCCGCATCCGCGCTCAGCCAGAGCCCTGCGCGCCCGTGCCGAGTCCTGGGGGAGCGTGTCCGGGCTTGAGGCTGCGGAAGCCTTCATGCTGGTGCGGCGGTTGCTTGGACAAAGCAAGGGCTAAGTCAAAGCCCTTCTGGCCCTGCTCGATATTGCTCCCCCAAGGTCTCGATCGCCCTCCTGCCGACGGTCTCGGCCCCTGGCCGACGAAGTCGTGGTGGCGTGTCCGGTCGGCCACCTGACGCCGACTGTCCATTCGGTGAGTGAATGTTGTCTTGCTTTTGCCCCACAATTTTTGCACGATCACCGCAAATTGCTCCGCGAGAAGACGTGGTCGCCCCTCCGGTTCTCCAGCGGGACCCCAGAGCCGGGAGAAAGCCAGGGAGCGCTTGTTCAGGGGTTAGCGCGAAATATGCATGTGATGCGTTGACCACACTTGGCGGGGAAAATTCTTCTCATGTCAATGCACGTTCTCACCACCCGAGGGACTCAGAATGTTTAATGACAAAGTGATTTTGATTACTGGGGGAACCGGTTCTTTCGGCAAGGCCTGCACCCAGGCCCTGCTTACCCAGTACAAGCCGCGAAAAGTCATTGTCTTCAGCCGGGATGAGTTCAAGCAGTTTGAGATGGCCAAGCGCTTCTCCACGGAGAAACATCCGAACTTGCGCTATTTTCTGGGGGACGTGCGCGACAAGGATCGCTTGCACCGCGCCTTTAATGGGGTGGATTACGTGATCCACGCGGCGGCGATCAAGCAGGTGCCCGCAGCGGAGTACAATCCCATCGAGGCCGTGCGGACCAACATCATGGGCGCGGCCAATGTCATTGAGGCCGCCACCGACCAGGGCGTGAAACGGGTCGTGGCCTTGAGCACGGACAAGGCCGTGTCGCCGGTGAACCTTTACGGCGCCACCAAACTCTGCTCGGACAAGCTCATGGTCGCGGGCAATGTCTATTCCTCGGACACGCGTTTTTCTGTGGTCCGCTACGGCAACGTCATGGGGAGCCGGGGCAGCGTCATCCCTCTGTTCCTCAGCCGCCGGGAAACTGGCGTGCTGCCGGTGACGGACCCGGACATGACGCGTTTTTGGATCACGCTGGAGGACTCCGTGGCCTTTGTGCTGAAAGCCTTTGCGCGCATGGGCGGGGGGGAGATCTTTGTGCCGAAATTGCCCAGCACCCGCATCGGCGATCTGGTCAAGGCCATCGCGCCGGAGTGCGAGATGCGGATCATCGGGGTGCGGCCTGGAGAGAAAATTCATGAGGCCCTCATCATGAGTGATGAGAACCGGAACACCCTGGAATGTGACGACTGTTACATGGTGCTCTCCCCCTTCTCCACTTGGCGCAGCCCGGACGCCTCTCCCCCCGGAGCTCCGGTATCCCTTGACTTTGAGTACAATTCCAAGACGAATCCCTGGGTCCTCAGCGTGGAGGAATTGCGCGAGGCCATCGCCAACCTTGATCCTGAAGGGTTGTAGGCGGCGCTGCACGGCTGTTGCGCACGGGAGTCCGAGTTGGCGTCACGCGGAGGAGTATTACGGTGGACAAGCCCCTGCCCGGCAAGATGATCCCCTACGCCCGCCACGATGTTGACGAGCGTGACATCGAGGCCGTGGCCCAGGTCCTGCGCTCCGGCTGGCTGACCACAGGCCCCGCTGTGGCGCAGTTCGAGCGCGCTGTGGGCGACCGAGTGGGCTCGGCGGAGGCTGTGGCCGTCAGCAGCGGCACCGCTGCCCTGCACTGCGCCTTGAGCGCCTTGAATCTTGGCCCCGGCGACGAGGTCATCGTTCCGCCCCTGACCTTTGTGGCCACGGCCAGCACCGTTCTCCACGCCGGTGGCGTCCCGGTGTTTGCGGATGTGCTACCTGGCACCCTGCTTCTTGACCCGGCCTGCGTGGAGCGCGCCCTGACGCCCGCCACCAGGGCCGTCATCACCGTGGATTACGCCGGACAGCCCAGCCACTACGACCAACTGCGCGAGCTCACCCGCGCGTGCGGCATCATGCTGCTGGCTGATGCCTGCCACGCTCTTGGGGCCGAGGACGCGGGCCGCAAGGTCGGTTCGCTTGCGGACATCACCCTGTTCAGCTTTCATCCGGCCAAGCACATCACCAGCGGCGAAGGCGGCATGGCTACATTGCATGATCCTGATCTGGCGGCTGTCATGCGCCGCTTCCGCAACCACGGCATCGATGCGGATCTGCACAACCGGGCCGAGGCCAAGACCTGGCGCTACGCCGTCACGGACCTCGGACTGAACTACCGCCTGACAGACTTCCAGTGCGCCCTTGGGTTGTCGCAGCTTTCGCGGCTGGATGAATTTCTGGCGGACCGGCGCGAAGTGGCGCTCGCCTACGACAAGGCCTTTGCCGGGCATTCCCTGGTACGCCCCCTGGAGGTCCGCCCGGAGACGCTGCACGCCTATCACCTCTATGTGGTGCGCGTGGATTTCGCCGCAGCGGGGTTAGACAAGGAAACCGTCTACCGGCGGTTGCTGGATGCTGGCATCGGTGTGAACGTGCACTACGTGCCCGTCCACCTGCACCCCTACTACCGCCAGCGTTTCAAGACCTCGGAGGGGCTGTGCCCCGTGGCCGAGCGCGCTTATGAGGACATTTTTTCCCTGCCCATGTTCCCGGGGTTGTCCACGGCGGACGTGGCCCGGGTGGTGGAACAGCTGGACAGGGCGCTCATGCCGTGAGGCCTGGCCGGCCCGCCGCGGGGGGGGGCTGGTCGATTCCCCGTGGCGCAGAGGAGTGGACGACTCATGGAACTGCTCAACGTTGGCTGCGGAGACAACGCCCGCGAGGGCTGGGTCAACCTTGACCTGAACCCTGGCGCCGCCGGGGTGCTGGCCTGCGACGTCAGCCAGGGCCTGCCCTTTGACTCGGCCGTGTTCGACGCGGTGTATTGCTCCCACGTGCTGGAACACCTGCCCAAGGCCGAGGCCCCGGCCCTGGTGGCGGAATGCTTGCGCGTTCTTAGGCCCGGCGGCATCGCCCGGTTCGTGGTGCCGGACCTGGAGGCCATCGTGCGGCTGTACCTGCGGAGCCTGGACAGGGCCCTCCTGGGCGACGCCCAGGCCGAGGCCGAGTACGATTGGATGATGTTGGAGCTATTTGACCAGACCGTGCGCGAGGTCTCCGGTGGGCAGATGCGCAAGCACTGGGAGCAGGTGCCCCTGCCTGCGGAATCCTTCGTGGTGGAGCGCGTGGGCGGAGAGCTCACCGGTTTTTTTGGAGCGTTTGCGCCGGGGCGAGATTCCGCCACAGCCTCCCGCGCCTCCGGGCAGCACACGCGACGAGTCCGACCTGCTGGCCATCGGCCGCTTCCGCCGCGGCGGCGAGGTGCACCACTGGATGTACGACCGCCTGAGCCTGGGGCGGCTGCTCGGCGCGGCGGGTTTTGCCGGGGTATGCGTGTGCGCGGCGCACGAGTCGGCCATACCGGACTTTGCCCGCCACCACCTGGATGTGACGCTGGATGGGCGCGTGCGCAAGCCAGACTCCCTGTTCATGGAGGGGGTGCGACCCCTGGCGGGGCAGCCATGAGACGTCCGGCAGCTGGTATGAATATTGCTGCCGTTTGAAGGCAGAAGGTTCCTGATACCTGTCAACGAAGTAGTGCAAGGAACATATGGACACGAACAGCCCGAGACCCGTCCGCCACTATGTCAGCGTCTGCTCCCAGGCCTACGTGGCGCACCTGCTGGCCCAGCAGTCGGCCCTGCGCGCTCTGGAGCCCGCGGGGGGGGGCTGCCACGTGCTGTGCATGGACAGCGTGATCCTGGGCATCTTGAACAAGTTGGCCCTGCCGGGCGTTCGGCCCACGCTTGTGGACGATTTCGAGGACGCGCCGCTTTTGGCCTGCAAGGCCGGGCGCACCCAGGCCGAATACTGCTGGACCGCAAAGCCCCGGTTCCTGCTCCACGTGTTGGCTCAGAACCCCGACGTGGCCGAGGCCGTGTACTTGGACGCGGATTTGTTCCCCTTCGCCGACCTGGACCCGCTGTGGGCGCAACTGGCCGAGGCGGAAGTGCTGCTTTTTCCCCACCGCTTTCCGGAGCGGCTCATGTATCTGGAGCCCATCGCCGGTCGCTACAACGCGGGCATGGTGGGCGTGCGCAACACCTCGGCCGCCCGGGAGGCCCTGGCCTGGTGGGCCGAACGCTGCCTGGAATGGTGCTTCTACCAGCCCGAGGACGGCAAGTTGGGCGACCAGAAGTACCTGGAGCATTTCCCCGAGCGGTTCAGCGGCGTGGCGGACTGCCAGGACGAGGGCATCGACGTGGCGCCCTGGAACATCGATCGCTACGCCCCCGTGGAACGCGGCGGCGCGGTCTGGCTTGCAGGCCGGGTGCCCTTGCGCCTCTATCATTTTCACCAGTATACGTTGCTTGGGGGAGGAGGCTACCGCGCGGTTTCCGATCCCGTTTACACAATCACTCCCGAAGTGCGCCGTTTGATTTACGGCCCCTTTACGGCAGCCTTGACCAGCGCCCTGGCGCTGATCCGCGAGGTTGCCCCGGAGTTCACCCAGGTCTCCTAGGAGAGCGATGCAACGGTTAGCAAGCGCCCTTTCGGGCGCAAGAATTCTCGTCACAGGGGCCGATGGCTTCGTGGGCGCCAACCTGATCAAGGCCCTGCTGGACGGCGGTGTTGGTGTGGACGCGTTGGTCAGCGGTGGCGGACCGCTCAAACGCCTGGGATCCTTTATGGGTCGCCCGGGGCTGAACATCGTTACCTGGGACCTTATGCAGAATCCCATGAGCCTAGTGGAGGACAAGGGCTACGACCTGGTGTTCCATCTGGCGGCCGTCATGCCCGGGCGTCCTGAGGCCAACGATCCGCGCGCCATCACCGCGGTGAACGTCACCGCCACGCTGGAGCTGGCCCAGGCCCTGTCCAGGCGCGGTGGGCTCATGGTCTTCGCCAGCTCCTTCTCCGAGTACTCCAGCAAGCCCGACCCCATTTCCGAGGAGACCCTGCCCCTGCCCACCAACCTTTACGGCTGGACCAAGGCGGCTGCAGTGCTGGGCCTTCGCTCCATGAACATCCCCAACGCTTGGACCGTGGCTCGGCTGTTCGGCATCTTCGGTCCCTTCGAGGCCCCGCAGCGGCTGCTGCCATACGTCTACGGCCAGCTCACCCAGGGCCGTGAGGCCCGGCTCACCAGCGGCGAGCAGGTGCGCGATTTCCTGTTCGTCGAGGACGCAGTGGAGGCGGTATTGGCCACAGCCTTGCGCGCCCAGGCCAGGGGGCGCGACTTCAACATCGGCACGGGCATCGGTCTGCGGGTGCGCGACGTGGTGACCATGGCCGGGGAGCAGCTGGGCCGTCCGGAGCTGCTGCGCTTCGGGGCCGTGGGCAGCATTTCCGCCGCGCCGGATTACGCCGTGGCCGACAACCGCCGGGTCACCAGCGAGCTTGATTGGCATCCCCGTGTGGACGCACGCGAGGGCGTGGAACGGACCCTGGCCTGGCTGGCCGGGGCCAACGTCAGAACTTAGGGGCGCCCGGTGTTCGACGCTTATGCCAGATATTACGACGCCTTCTACCAGGGCAAGGACTATGCCTCCGAGGCAGCCTTCGTCCTCTCGCGCCTTGCCGCCCACGGCCGCGAGCCGGTTTCGCTCCTCGATCTTGGCTGCGGCACGGGCAGGCATTGCCTGGAGTTTGCGGCCCGGGGCGCCGAGGTCGTGGGGGTCGACATCTCGTCGCGCATGATCGCCGAAGCCTCGGCCCGCAAACCCGCTGGTCAGGCGGTGCGGTTCCGCCTGGGCGATGCGCGCAACGTGCGCCTGGAGCGTCGCTTCGATGCCGTGGTGTCCCTGTTCCATGTCGTGAGCTACCAAACAACAAATCAAGACCTCTCCCAGGTATTTGCCACCGCTGCGGAGCACCTGGAGGCCGGCGGACTGTTCCTGTTCGATTTCTGGCACGGCGCGGGCGTGTTGAGCGACCCGCCCACCCGGCGCGAGCGCTCCCTGAGATACCAGGGCGCGGCCATCGAACGCATCGCCACGCCGGAGGTGGACGCCGGCGCCAACGTGGTCAGCGTACGCTACGCCATAACGGTGGAGGACGAGGCCAGCGGCCAGTCGGAATGCTTTGAGGAGCTGCACCGCATGCGCTACCTGTTCTGGCCCGAAATCATGGCCCTGGCGGAGGCCGTCGGCTTCGAGCCTCTGGAGTGCCGTCCCTGGATGCGGGACCGCGACCTGGGGCTGAACGACTGGTATGCCTACGCCCTGCTGCGGAGGCGGCCATGAGCCCCGCCGCCAGGTCTCCCTTCCGCCGTGTCGGGCTGGTGCTGGCCCACCCCTGGGCGCGCATCTCCACCGCGCCGCAGATGACGGCCCAGTATCTTGCCTCGCAAGGCTACGAGGTGGACGTGTTTGTGGATCAGAATGCGGACATGGAGGGTATGGGCATCAACCTGCCCGAGATGCCCCACCCTCGCGCGTTGCTGCGCGTGTGCCCCCAGGGCGGCGAGGCTCCCCCCGCGACCCTGGACGACGGCACGCCCCTGCCCAGGGAGCACTGGCGCTTTGTGGAGCGTTACGGAGCGGAGGAAAACCGCTACGACTGGCTCATCGGTTTCGATCCCGGCGGTTTGACCCGCGCGGCGGCCTTGGCCGAGCGTTGGCGCATCCCCTTCGTCTACCATTCGCTTGAGATCGACGACGCGGACCACCCGAACAAGCCTCTGGAGCGTCGCCTGACCGCCGCCGCGCTGTTCAGCCTCAGCCAGGACCGGCTGCGCGCGGACCTGCTGGCGCGGCTGAACCAGGTGGACCCGGCGAGCGTGCATGTCTCCATCAACAGCACCATCGGCCCGGTGCTGCCGGAGCACAAACGCTATTTTCACGAGCGCTTTCCCATCGGGAACCGGCGCGTGGTGCTGGCCATCGGCACTCTGCTGCCCTTCGGCGGCATCCGGGGCTTCATCGAAACCAAGCCCCTGTGGCCCGAGGAATATGCCCTGGTTTTCCACGGCTGGCTACCGGACCCGGACTTCAAGCGTTACGTGGAAGACGCCGTGCGTGGCAACGACAGCATGTTCCTGTCCACGGGCATTGTGGCGTTGGACGAAAAGTTCGATCTGTTCCAGTCTGCGGACGTGGGCCTGGTATTCTTCGAGCCGAGCGACGTGAACCATGCCAATGCCGGGGCCTCGGCGGGGAAGTTTTTCGACTTCATGCGCTGCGGGGTGCCCTGCGTGGGTGACGACAAGCCCGGCATGCGCGAACTGCTCACGGACCAGAAGCTTGGCGTGGCCATCAAGGACTATGCCCAGTTGCCAGGCGCCCTGGCCAATATTTCCGCGCGCCGTGACGAATTGCGCGAGCGCTGCCTGGAGCTGTTCCCGTCCTTCGAATTCTCGCGCGTCTATGAACCGATTCTGGCCATGACCGAGGCGCGCGTCTTCGGCGCGGTCATGAGTGGAGCAGCGGCATGATCGAGCACATCGTCAGCAACGGGACCATCCTCGCCATCCACATCCGCCCCGAACCGGGACCCGAGGGCATCCGCTTCTTCACGCCTGATGACAGCGCCCTGCAGTGTGGCGAGATCATCCGGCCAGCAGGTTTCGTCATCCCCTCCCATGCCCACGCTCCGCTTGAACGGCGCGTCAGCGTCACCCAGGAGGTGCTCGTCTTCCACAGGGGCCGGGTGTGTGCTGACTTTTTCGACGAGGACGGCGCCAAGGTGTGCAGCCGGGAAATGCTGCCCGGCGACGTGCTCTGCCTGGTAAGCGGAGGCCACGGGTTCACCATGCTGGAGGCCGCGCACATCTTTGAAGTCAAGCAGGGGCCGTACCTGGGCGAACACGAGAAGCGCCGCTTCGAACCGGCGGAAGGGGAGGGTGAAGGTGGCTGAGAGCTTCATCCCCGTCAGCACGCCGAGGCTTGACGGCAACGAGAAGCGCTACCTGGCTGAGTGCATCGACACGGGCTGGATCTCCTCGGAGGGGCCCTTTGTGCGCCGCTTCGAGGAAGGTTTCGCCCGGAGCGTTGACCGCGCCAGCGGCGTGGCCGTCTGCAACGGCACAGCCGCCCTGGAGGTGGCCGTGCAGGCCCTAGGCCTCGGGCCGGGCGACGAGGTCATCCTGCCGTCCTTCACCATCATTTCCTGCGTCGGGGCCATCCTGCGCGCCGGGGCCACGCCAGTGGCGGCCGAGAGCGACCCGCGCACCTGGAACATGGACGTCACGAGCCTTGAGGCGCTGGTGACCGACCGCACCCGGGCCATCATGGTGGTGCATACCTACGGGCTGCCCGTGGACATGGACCCGGTGCTCGACCTGGCGCGGCGGCGCGGGCTTTTCATCATCGAGGACGCGGCCGAGGCCCATGGCCTGACCTACAAGGGGCGTCCCTGCGGCAGCTTCGGCGACATGAGCTGCTTCAGCTTCTACCCGAACAAGCTCATCACCACGGGCGAGGGCGGCATGGTGCTGGCGGACGACCCGACCCTGGCAGAGCGCGCCCGCAGCCTGCGCAACCTCTGCTTCCAGCCGCAGCAGCGCTTCGTGCATGAGGAACTGGGCTCCAACTTCCGCATGACCAACCTCCAGGCGGCGGTGGGCTTGGCCCAGCTCGAGCGCCGGGAGGAATTTCTGGCGCAAAAGCGGGCCGTGGGCGCCAGATACCAAGAGTTGCTGGCGGGTTTGCCCGGAGTGCGCCTGCCGGTGGCAAAAACAGATACGGCCGAGAACGCCTATTGGGTGTTCGGCCTGGTTCTGGAGCCGGAGCACCCGCTGGACGCGCCTGCGGCCATGGCCGGGCTGGCGGAGCGGGGCATCGGCACGCGCCCGTTCTTCTTCCCCATGCACGAGCAGCCGGTGCTGCGCCGCCTGGGGCTCTTTGCCGGACAAAACCTGCCCGTGGCGGAGATGCTCGCCCGGCGCGGCTTCTACATTCCGTGCAGCGTGGGGCTGGGCGAGGCGGAACTTCAGCGCGTGGCCGAGGCCTGCCGCGCCGTGCTGGGCGGCTGATGCCCGTGGGGCCGGAACAGTGGGGGGGCACATGCGCATAGGATTCTTGTACGACCCGGCCAACGACTGGCTCGCGCAGCACTTCCCGCGGGAGGCCTTTGCCGGGCGTTTCGCCGGGCGCTACAGCTTTGAGGAACATCGAGACCCGGACCGGGTGGAGGGCTGCGCGGTGGTGTTTCTGCTGGGCTGCACCCGGCTGGTGCCGCAGAGCTTTTTGCAGCGCAACGGGTTGACGCTTGTGGTGCATGAGAGCGCTCTGCCCGAGGGGCGGGGCTTTGCTCCGGTGCAGTGGCAAGTGCTGGAGGGCCGGTCGGAGATTCCGCTCTGTCTTATCGAGGCCGTGCCCGAGGCCGACGCCGGGGACATCCTGGCCACGGGCGTTCTGCGTCTGGATGGCAGTGAGCTTTATGATGAGATGCGCGCCAAGCAGGCGGCGGCCACCTTCGAGCTTGTGCAGGGTTTTCTGGAGCGTTATCCGGAGTTGCAGCGCATCCCCCAGGCCGGTGAACCGAGCAGGTATGCCCGGCGCACCCCAGCGGATTCGGAGCTGTGCGTGGACAAGACCCTGCGCGAGCAGTTCAACCTGCTGCGCATCGGCAACAATGAGGCCTGGCCATCCTTTTTCGTGCTGAACGGCCACAAGTACATCCTGACCATCAGGAAAGCCAAATGACGGACCGCATTACAACGGGGGCATCACAATGAAGAGAATCCTTCTGCTGAATGCGCCCGGACCGGAATTCCTGAAATTCGAGGAGAGCCACATCCCGCTGGCGCCCCTGTATATCGCTTCGTCGCTGCGGCAGCACGGCTACGAGGTGCGCTACATCGACGTCCACAATGAGGAAATCCTCATGGAGCGGGCCGGCACGGCCTTTGATCTCGAGGCCTATTTCACCGGTTCCCTGAGCGAGAGGCTCAGCGCCTGGGCGCCAGATTTCGTCTGCATGTTCGTGCACTTCAGCGGCCGTTTCCGGCCCGCGGTGAAGCTGGCCACGCTTCTCAAGGCAGCCATGCCTGGCCTGCCCATCATCACCGGCGGCATCCACCCCACCATGTTCGCGGTGGACATCATGCAGGACATGTCCTGCTTCGACTACATCATGAAGGGCGAGGCCGAGGCCTCCCTGGTGGAATTCTTTGCAGCCTACTTTGAGGGCAAGGGCAGCTTCGCCGACGTGGATGGACTGGTCTACCGTGACGCTTCCGGCCAGGTGGTCGGGAACAAGAAGGCGAAGTTCATCGAGGATCTGGACGCGCTGCCCTTCCCCGCCTACGATATGGTGAACGTGAAGGATTACAGCTACGACACGTCCAAGTGGCAGAACCCGCGCAACCTCGACTTCGACATGACATACCACCTCATCACTTCGCGCTCGTGCCCCATCGGCTGCGTGTTCTGCTCGCTGTTCATGGTCCACGGCAACCGCTTCCGCCCGCGCTCGCCCAAGAACACGGTGGACGAAATCGAACACCTCTACCGCGACTACGGGCAGAGCTACTTTTCCATCATGGACGACAATTTCACCATGAACAAACGGCGCGCTGTGGAGATCGCCAACGAAATCGTGCGCCGCAACCTCGTCATCCAGTTCGACATGCCCCACGGGATGTTTCTGGAGACCGTGGACGAGGAACTGGTGGATGCTCTCGTCCGGGCTGGCTGGATCAGGGCCTCCGTGGCAGTGGAAACCGGTTCGGACGCGCTTCGCCGGACCATGGGCAAGAAGCTGACCTCGGAGCAGATTTACCGCGCCTTTGATATTTTCAAGAAGTATGAACACCTGCGCATCAACGGCTGCTTTGTGCTGGGCATGCCCCAGGAAACGCGCGAAACCTTGGGCGAGACCTTTGAGATGATTAAGCGCCTGGAGCTCAAGAACTTGGCGTTGCATGTGGCCACGCCATTTCCGGGCACGCCGCTGTATGACTACTGCGTGGCGCACAACTGCTTCTCGCGCAAGGTTCCGCAGGACAAGCTCTACTACTGCGAGGACTTCTACTGGTACTCAAAGACGCCGCTCATCAAGCCCTTCGCCCTGGAGGTGGAGGATATCATCGAGTTCCGCACCATGGTCTACAGCTACGTCCATAGTCAGGACAAGGGTCGTATCGCCTACCGCGACTAGGTGCTCCGGGGACGCAGCAAGGGCGGCAACGCCGAAGGAATGGGAGCAAGCCAATGTCTCAGCAGGACGAGATCAAGAACAGTTACCTCGGCAGTGACATGCCGAACTCCTTTGACTGCTACGAACGGGCCGAGGCTGCGCTGGCCGGGCCGTCCACTTTCAGCAAGGGGCCGGGGCAGTTCGCCTACGGCATCACGCCCTTCAGCCTGGACCACGGCCAGGGGCCGCTGGTCTGGGACGTGGATGGGCATAGCTACATCGACTACATCCTGGGACTTGGGTCCAATATCCTGGGCTATGGCGACGGGGCCTTTCTTGCGAGCGTCCAGGCCCAGCTGGTCAAGGGCATCGCCTTCTCGCTGACTACCGGCCTGGAGATAGAGGTGGCCGAGCTTTTGCGCGAGTATATCCCCTGCGCGGAGCTGGTGCGCTTCGGTAAGAACGGCAGTGATGTCACCTCTGCGGCTGTGCGGCTGGCGCGCTATGTCACTGGTCGGGATGTGATCTTGTTCTGCGGCTATCACGGTTGGCAGAATTGGTATGCGGCCAAGACTTCCATGTCCGGGGGCATTCCGGAATGCGAAAAGGCCAACTCGGTGCGTTTCGCCTTCAACGACCTGCCCGCCCTGGAGGAGCAGTTCGCCCTGCACCACGGCCAGGTGGCCTGTGTGATAATGGAGGCCATCTACAAGGTGGACCCGGGGGCGGAATACCTGCGAGCGGTCAAGAAACTATGCGCCAAGAACGGCTGCCTACTGATTTTCGACGAAGTCATCACCGGCTTCCGCTGCCCCAGCGGCAGCGTACAGAAGATGCATGGCGTCACCCCGGACCTGGCCTGCTTCAGCAAGGCTCTGGGCAACGGGTTCCCCGTATCCGCCCTGGTCGGGCGGCGGGAGATAATGCGTTCCTGCGAGAAGATTTATTTCACCCTGACCAACGCGGGCGAGGCCGTGAGCCTGGCGGCCGCCCGGCATGTGCTCCAGCGCTACCTGGCCGAGGACTGCCCCGGGCGCATCTCGGCCGTGGGCGCCCGGCTCTATGAGGGCGTTCAGAAGATACTTGCGGAGAGCAACGTGGCCTTTGCGGAGGTGCAGGGCTTTGCCTGGCGCAATGTTTTGGCCTTCCGGGGGCAGGGCGAGGTCGAGGCCAATGTCTACCGAACCCTGTGGATGCAGGAAACTGCCCGGCGCGGTGTGCTCAACGGCGGATACCATTTCTTGTCCCTGGCCCACGACGAGCAAACCGTGGCCAGGACGCTCTCCATCTACAAGGAGGTCTTTGATCTCCTTGCGGGTGTCTCGTCGATGGAGGACGCGCGTCAGCTGCTCAAGTGCCCACTGTCGGCGTTGGCCGCGCGGGACGTGTGAACCAGCGAGTCAACGCGGGCCATGTACCAGAAGTCCGTACGGGAGGATCAATGAAGATCAAAAGAGCCCTGTTCGTCAGTCTGCCGACGTTCCATCCCGAGGACTACGACTACGCTTTCGCTAAGCGCCGTGCCATCCCTCTTTACCCTCCCATCGCTCCGGCCCTGCTGGCGGCGAGCACGCGGCAGCTCTTTTCCGCAGAACTTGAAAACAGGATATTCGATTACGACTTCGAGGTCGTGAAGGGGCTGCTGGCATCGCGGCAGAAACTCGGACCCATCGAGGATCTGCTCGTGCCGGTGCTGCAAGAGTTTAAGCCGGACGTGGTGAACATCAGCTTCAATTTCGGCCTGTCCACGGAGCATGTGCTGGGCATCACGGAGAAGATCCGCGCCGTCATGCCCGACGTCGTCATCTGCGCCGGGGGCAACCACGCCACTTTGTACTACGAGGACATCATGCGCTACGTGAAGCGCATTGACTACATCGTGCGCTACGAGGGCGACCGTACCATGGCGGAGTTCTACGAGCATCTTGAGGGAGCTCGCTTGCTCAGCGATGTTTCCGGCCTGTGCTACCGCGATGGCGAGGCCATCGTGTGCAACGAGTATGCAGCCTATCCCACGGACCTGGACACTTTGCCTCTCCCGGCCTGGGAGCTCACGTCCTTCGACACCTATCATACCTTCGGGCGCATTGGCTCAGTGTTCAACTACGGCGATCCGAACCTGCCGACCTACACCATGTATACCTCGCGCGGGTGCGGCGGGAACTGCAAGTTCTGCACGTCCAAGGCCTTCAACGGCGCCAAGGTGCGCTTCCGCAGCGCCGATTCCATGCTGGCGGAGATCGAGGAGGCCTACCACCGTTACGGCATCAAGCAGTTTGAGATCCTGGACGATGACTTCACCTACAACCGTGCCCGCGTCATTGAGTTCGCGGAGAAGCTGGCCGCTCGCAAGTACGACATCAAGTGGAACCTGCTGAACGGCATCCGGCTCATCACCCTGGACGACGAGGTGGTGGGGAAGATGATCGACTCGGGCCTCCGGCTCATCAGCGTGGGCATTGAGGCTTGCCACCCGGAGATCATGCGCAAGATCCGCAAGCAGCTGACCGTGGAAATACTCTACGAGAAGATGGCCCTGCTGAACCGGTACCCGGAGCTCTACGTCAAGGGCAACTTCATCTTCGGCTTCCCCTACGAGACCTGGGAGCACATTGAGGAAACAGCGCGGGTGGCCAGGGAGCTGACCCTTGACTGGTACATCTTCTCCATCTTCACCCCGCTGCCGAACACGCCGCTGTTCAAGGAGATCCAGGAGCGCATTCCAGACTTCAGCTCCAAGTACCTGCTCAACGAGTTCAAGCTCGACGTGTATGAGATGTCCGGAACCCAACGCAAACATTACGACTACCTCAAGGAGCTGAGCGGCATCACCCTGCATGAGATGACAGCCTACATCACCCAGCGCAATCTGGAGCTGAACTTCGTTCGCAACAAGAACCTGCAGGGCCGTGATGTGGCCCGCGCAGTGCGCGACTTCGAGGGCGTGGTGACCTTCATCAAGCCCGACCACGCCATCGCGCACTACTGCCTGGCGCAAGGCTACGCGAGCCTTGACCAGGCGGAAAAGAGCCGGGAACACGCGGACGCTTTCCGGCGCATCTGCGCGGAGGACGCCACTTGGCTGGCCTCGGCCCGGGAATTGGGGCTCACGGTCTGAGCCGGGCCAGGATGGAGAGGGGCATGCGCGTCTGTCTGCGTTGCGACGCCGGGCCGGGCTACGGCTTTGGCCACCTCATGCGTTGCGTGGCGTTGGCCCAGGCCTTGCGCCGCTGGGGTGAGCCGCCAGCCACCTTCCTGGTGCGTCGGCTGGGCGTTGAGGAAGTCTACGCACGCCTCGTGACGGCGGACGGCTTCGTCCTCCAGTTCCTGGGTGACGACGAGCCTGGGCTTTCTTTTGATCCGAGCCGCTTCGTGACACCAGCACTGCCGGGCCTGTTCGTGTACGACAACTACGATGTGACACCGGAGCAGATGGATACTTTTGCCCAGGCTGGTTTTTACGTGGCCGCAATCGACGACCTCGCGGACAGGCGCTTCAACGTCCGCCTTGTGTTGAATCAGAATCTCGGCGCCGCAGGGTTGGTCTACAATGCGCCGGGCGCGGTCTTGCTGTTGGGGCCTCGCTTCGCCCTGTTGCGCGAGGCGTATCTGAAGCCCCGGTCTGGAGGATGTCTGGAGCAGGCTCCCCGTCTGTTTATGAGTTTCGGTGGGGGCGATGTGTTCGAGAGGGTGCGGCGACTGGTGGAGATGTTCCCCCGTTTGGATCCGGCCCTGCCCTGCCCGGTTGCGGTCGATCTGGCCCTGCCGGACGATCCGGCCCAGACCGCCCGGTATCGCGAGGCCGTGGCGGGCTGCGTGAACTTTCGGTTCCGCTTCGTGGTGGGAAAGCTAGACTTGGCCGAGGTGATGTCCAGCGCCAGCGTGGCCCTCACCGCTGGGGGCAGCAGCGTGTTCGAGCTGGCCATGCTGGGGGTGGCGCAGCTGGTGGTCATCATCGACGCCAACCAGCGCGTGACTGCCGAGCGTGTGGAGACCGCCGGGCTGGGCCACCTGCTGGGCGAGGCTGCGGACATCGGTTTCGAAGAATTCTCCGCCGCCCTGCTGCGCCTGCTGGTTGACGCCCCCGTTCGTCGGGCCATGGCCGCAAGGGCGCGCGCGCTCATGGACGGCCAGGGTGCGAACCGCGCCGCCGCCGTGCTCTGCGCCATCTGGCGGGGCGAAGACTGGACGCAACACGCGCAAGGAGATGATGATGGATATTCGCGCATTTCGTGAGGGCGACGAGGAGGGGATTCTGGCCCTGGACCGCGCGGTGGAGGAGCATCCCTGGAACCGGCGTGACTTGGCCAACTGGCGCTGGAAGTATCGGGGCGGCAATCCCGCCGGTGACGCCATCATGTACGTGGCTGAGCACGAAGGGCGGATAGTGGCCCACTTCGCTGGGCTGCCCATGCGCTATGTCGTGGGCGGCGAGCCTGCGCGGGGTTCGCATTCGTTGGCCATGATGGTCCTGCCCCAGTGGCAAAACCGGGGGCTCATCAAATTCGTGGCGGACAAGGTGCTGGCCGACATCTCCGCGGCTGGCTGGGCCTTCACCTACGGCTATCCCAACCAGAACGCCCACGCCCTGCACACCCGGCTCCTGGGATACGAGGACGTGGGCATGCAGCGGCTTTGGCAGCGATCTCTGGATGGCCAGGAGATGGACTTGTCAATCATGTCTGCGTCCGCCACGCCGGGACTCGATTTCCGCGCCTTGTCCGTCTTCGGCCCCGAGGCCGACGCCCTGTTCGCCCGCGTGCTGTCGGCCAAGGATGGTCCGGCCCCGGGAGCCGTGGTGGTGCGCGACGCGGCCTTCCTCAACTGGCGCTACATGGCCAGGCCGGACGTGCGTTACCTTGCCCATGGCGTGTTCCGGGGAGAGGAGCTGGCGGGCTACTGCGTGCTCAAGCTCTACAGATGGGAAGACACCCTGTTCGGCCATTTCGTGGACCTCTTCGCCGTGCCTGGGGACGTCGAGGCCGGACGTCTGCTGCTCGGCGGCGGCCTGCGCGAGCTGCATGGCCACGGGTGCGGCTTGGTCAATCTGTGGATGCAGGGTTCGTTGTTTTTTCAGAACCTCTTGCGTGAGCATGGCTTCGCGGAGGTGTCCAGCCGCCCGCTCATCTGCCGCTTTGGCAAGACCAGCGAGCGTCTGCGCCCCAGCTTGACGCCCGAGAAATGGTACTTCACTATGGGCGACACCCTGGAAATCTACTAGGAGAACAGCCGATGCGGATGCGCCTGGAGCACGTGGGCATTGTGGTGAAGGACGTCGACGCGGCCCGTGCGTACTACGCGGACCTCTATGGCTGCGTGCCGTTGACCCCGGTGGTTGACGAGCCCGCCCATGAGGTGCGGGTACAGCTGTTGGACGCCGGACATGGGTCTATGCCAAGCATTGAACTGGTGGAGCCTGTGGGCGAGACCTCCCGGGTGGCGGCGTTCCTGAAGAAGACCGGAGGTGGCCTGCACCACTTGGCCTACGCCGTGGCCGACCTGGACGCAGCCTTGACGCACCTCAAGTCCAAGGGGGCTATGCCCCTGGGGGCGCCGGTTCCCGGGGCCGCGCACAAGGTGCGCACCGCCTGGCTGTTCACACCGGGCCGCGAACTCATTGAACTCATCGAGTTGCCAGATGCGTAATGACGAGCAGGATGCCGGGCGCGGCGGCTGGCAAGACGGCGACCTGCGCCACATGGCGGAAGCCGTGGCCGCCTGCGCGACCATGGCCGAGGTCCTGGGCCAGACGGCTCGCGCCTTCCCCGCGCGGACCTTTCTTGTCTGCGGTGCGGAGCAGTACAGTTACGCGGCTTTCGACGTCTTGGTGAACCGCTGCTGCCGCTACCTGGAGAGCCTGGGCGTCCAGCCGGGGGACGTTGTCTCGGCGGTGTTGCGCAACTCCGTGGACTACCTCCTTGTGTACTTCGCCTGCCTGCGGCGCGGCGCTGTGCTCAATCCCTTTCCCGCGCATTTGAACGCCGCGGAGGTGCTGGACAAAGCGGCTGTCCTTTCCCCCCGGGTGCTCTTCTGCCACAAGTCCCACGCCAGGGACCTGGCCGCCGCGCCGGTTCCGGTGGTGAACTTGGACGCCCTGGAGGGCGGGTTCGTGAACGCGCTGGCCGCCCATGCCGACGCTCCCTTCGCCACACCGTCCGTGGCTCCGGACTCCACGGCTGTGATGTATTATTCCTCCGGCACCACCGGCAGCCCCAAGATCATCGAATACACCCACGCCGCGCAGATCGCCGGGCAGGCGTCCATGCTCCGGGGGGGCTTCACCCGTCCGGGCGGGGTTCACCTGTGCGTTCTGCCTCTGGGCCACACTGCGGCTTTGCGCTACACCATCAAACCTTGCGTCTGCACTGGCTCCACCGTGGTACTGCACGAATCCTTTTGGAAGGTGCGCAACCATTTCTGGGAGGCGCTGGCCACGCACCGGGTGAATTTTGTTGAGGTGGTGCCCTCCATTCTCATCGCCATTTTAAACACCCCGTACCCGGATTTCCGACCGGAGCAGGCGGACTCCCTCGACTGCATCGGTTGCGGCTCGTCGACCTTGCCTGTGGGACTGCAGGACGCTTTCGAAGCCCGCTTCGGCGTGAAGGTAATCAACCTCTACGGCCTGTCTGAGACCGGGGGCACGCACTTCGATGATCCCCGGCGCCCTGGGCGCACCACGGGCAACATCGGCCGCCCCTTTGACGTGGTGGACGCCAAGGTCTTTGCCGACAACGGCGAGGAGGCGGCGCCGGGCGAGGTGGGGCAGATCGGCGTGCGCGGGCCAACGCTGCTCAAAACCTATCACGGAGCGCCGGAAATGTTCGCAGCCTGCTTCCGGAAAGGCTATTTCATGACCGGAGACCTCGGCTTTGTGGATGCGGACGGGCTTTGGCACTATGCGGACAGGCTCAAGGACCTCATCATCAAGGGCGGGGTGAACCTCGTGCCCTCGCAGATAGACGAGGTGCTTTACACCCATCCTGCGGTGGAGGAAGTGGCCACCCTGGGCAAGCCGGACCCGTTGTGGGGCGAGGTTGTGAAGTGTTTTGTGGTGCTGAAGCAGGGGCGCGCGGCGGACGCAGCGGAGCTGATTGCCCTGTGCCGCGAGCGGCTGGGCGACTTCAAGGCCCCGTCGCAGATCGAATTCGTGGAGAGCCTGCCCAAGGGCCCCTCCGGCAAGATTTTGAAGCGTCAGTTGCGCGAGCAGGAGCTCCTGAGCGCCGTGCGCCAGGGGTGAAGGAGGCGGGGCGTGGGCAAGTCGGGCAGGGTGCTGATCTTCGGCGCGGGCGCCATTGGCAGGGGCTACCTCGGGCCGTTGCTCGCGCGCCAAGGCTTTGAGGTCCACTTCGTGGACGTGGCCCCTGGCCTGGTGGAGCAGTTGCGCGGGCGCAGCTCCTATCTGGCGACCATCACCGGCGCGCAGGGCTATGAGCGCCTGGAGGTGCCCCTGGGTGGGGCGCATCTGCTGAGCGAGGCGCCGGACGCGGCGGACTTCGACCTAGTCTTCTGCTGCGTGGGGCCGAACAACTGCTTTGACCTGGCCGAGCGCTTCAAATCGGCCCGGGCGGTCATCTGTTGCGAGAATGACTCCTCGCTGGTGTTGCGGCTGCGCGAGCTGTCCGGCAACGAGCGCATCTATTTCGGCATCCCCGACGTCATCACCTCGAACACCGCGCCGGAAGAGCTTCTGCGCGAGGATCCACTCATGACCGTAAGCGAGCGGGGTCATCTGGTGCTGGAGGCCGGAGACTACGACCTGCCAGCAGAGATCAGCCAGGTGAGCGCCGAGGAGTTGCACATGCACTGGATGTGCAAGTTCTTCATCCACAACGCGCCACATGCCGTCACCGCGTATCTGGGCTGGCTCAGGCGTTGCGTCTACATTCACGAGGCCATGGCCGATCCGGACATTGCTCGGGTGGTAACGGGGTCGATCCAGGAGATTTCGGCCGGGGTGGTCCGGGCTGGCTACGCCACCCGGGAGTTTGCCAGCATGTACATGCACAAGGAGCTGGGGCGGTTCCGCAACCCGCTGCTCTTCGACCCCATCCGCAGGGTGGCCCGGCAGCCCATCCGCAAGTTGGATAAGGACAACCGGCTGGTGCTGGGCTTGCGCCTAGCCCTGTTCGATGGACCGCTGCCCGAGTTCACGGCCATGGGCGTGAAGGCGGCCCTGGAATACGACGAGCCCAAGGACGAGGAAGCCGTGTATCTCAAAACCTTGCGCCAGAGCATCGGCGACCGCGAGGTTCTGCGCCAAGTTGCCGGCATTCCCGCCTTTGACCCATTGGGGCAGTATATCATCGACCGCGACATCTCCACATTCTTCTAGGGGGAGGCCATGCTCGACAAGTATCTCGAAGTCGCTATCCGGGCCGTTCGCAAGAGCGGCGTGGTGCTCACCGAATATCATGACAAGCTCCACGATTTCAGGATGAAGAACTCGAACCTGCGCGACCTCGTCACCGAGGTGGACATCCTCTCGGAGAAGAGCATCAAGAAGGTCATCTGGGAGAGTTTTCCCAACCATTCCATCGTGGCCGAGGAAGGGGCGGCGGACCAGCGCGACCCGGCCCTGGTCTGGCACGTGGACCCCCTGGACGGCACGGTGAACTACAGCCAGGGCATTCCCCTGTGCGCTGTGTCCGTGGGGCTGGAGGAAAACGGCCGGATGCAGGCCTGCGCCATCTACAACCCCTTTGCCGAGGAGCTGTTCTTCGCCACGCGTGGCCGGGGAAGTTTCCTGAACGGCGCCCCCATCCACGTGTCCGGCAAGGACAGTTTCCAGAACGGGCTCTACGTGGGCGCGTTTTCGTCCTCGGCCTCAGCCAACCGCGACAGTGAGTACATGGCCTTTGGAGCGGTGAACAACCGTTCGCGTGGGGCCTTGCGCATCGGCTCGGCGGCCGTGGCCCTGGCCTATCTGGCTTGCGGGCGCATTGACGGCTTCTGGGCCAGGGGACTCTTCTCCTGGGATCTCGCGGCGGGCATACTGCTGGTGCAGGAGGCGGGCGGGCAGGTCGGCGGAGCGGGCGGGCAGGACTTTACCTTTGACCAACCGCTGCTCATCGCCTCCAACGGCGGTGTGCATGCCGATCTGCGTGGCATCCTGGCCGAGAACTTGACCTAGTTGGTCGGCCGGATAGGCTGGTCGGCTAGGCCGCGGGGCCAGCCGGGGCGCAGGGGTACAGTGAGAGCACTTCGGAGGGCAGGCCTAGTTCCCTGATGCGCTGGCAGATTTCGCGTGCGTACATGGACGCCACCACGATGAGTTCCGGCGGGTCGGCCTGGGCCTGGGCCGGAGAGATCACTGGCACGTCGAGTTCTAGGTATTCCAGCTCTATTTTAGCTGGGTCGGAGTCGATGATCATGTCGATGGCTTCTGGAGGCACGCCGTACAGGCGCATGGCCGCAGAGCCGAAGCTCCCCGCGCCCCAGAGGGCCAAGCGACCCTTGCGTCGCAACACTGAGGAAGTGCTTTGACGTACCCGTTCCACGGTCTCCTCCAATTTCCGACCGAACCGCTGCGCGGCCGGGCCGAAGTTCGGCTCGTCGAGCGCCAGCGAGCCCATGGCGCTGGCCGCCAGGATTAGATTGGCCGGGGTGCGCTCGGAGTCGAGCACGCGAAGCCCCTCCTGGCTCATGACCTCGCCCAGGGATTGCGCGCTGAAGCCATGCAGGTGCTGCAGCGAGAACACCTCGGGCAGGCCGTTCTCCAGATGGTAGAGCACGTTGGGTGTTTCCAGAATCAGGCGGCCGCCCGGTCGCAGCAGTCGGATGAGTTCGCGTGTGAGGCTGGCCGGGTCGGGCACATGCTCGATGAAATGTCGTGCCAGGACCACGTCGAAGCGGGCCTCCTCGGCCAGGTAGTCGTCGCACCGGAAAAAGCGGCGGTCCACGGGCACGCCGTGCCGCCGGGCGATGTCCGCGCCTGGGCTGGGGTCGCAGCCGCGTACCGTGTAGCCTTCGCGGCCAAGGTGGTGCAGCACGTAGCCGTCGTGGCAGGCCACCTCCAACACGCTTTTCCCCGGCAGGGGGTGCCTCTCGGCATGAGCCCGGAACCATGCCAGGAAGGCGTCGTCGCGGCTGGGGCAGATGCCGCTTTCCAGAGCCGAGGGGTAGGTGTGGTGGCGGGAGTAGAGCTCGTCCAGCGTGTCCGCGTCCGGTCTGGAAGCGAGAAAGCAGTGTCGGCAAGCCTCGCAGGCCCGCACGTCGAATGCCATGCCGAGTTGGTCGGCAGTGAGGCTTTGCCGAATATCATCCTTGACCGCCTTGGGCAGGGGCGAGGTGAAGTACGGGAACCAGTCCCTGTGAAGCAGCAGCAACGTCCCGGACGATCCGCACAGGGGACAGGCCTTTGTGGCGGACGTGAGCATTGCTATGACACCCTCCTGGCCTGGGGCGGTTAGGCCAGCATGTCCCAGGCGATGATGGTTTCCGCCGGGATGTCGCAGGCAGCCTTGCGGCCCTCCACGAGCCTGAAGTCATTGGTGGGGATGCCGGTGCCGGGTCTGGCAAATTTGATGCTTTCCAGGATCACGGGCTGGCCTTTGGCGATGTCCACGCGGCTGACCACGCTGCGGCGGATCATGAGGCGCGAATCCATTTCGTTGGGGGAGATGACGCGGTGTCGGCTGCCTAGGGCTTCTTCGGTCTCACGCACGGCCTGGGCCATCAGGATCATGTCCTTGGGCTCCAGGGCGAAGGGGTGGTCCGGGCCGTGGAAGGTGCGGTCAAGGGTGATGTGCTTTTCGATCATGCAGGCGCCCAGGGCCACGGCGGCCACGGCGCAGGCGATGCCTGTCGTGTGGTCGGAGAAGCCGGCTGGAACGTTGAATGTTTCTGCCAGGGTTTCGATGTTGCGAAGGTTCGTCTCGGCAGGGCGCGGAGGGTAGCACGACACGCAGTGCAAGAGTGCCACCTCGTCCTGGCCCTCGGCCTCCAGCATGCGCATGGTCTCGTCGATCTCGCTCATGTAGGCCATGCCGGTGGACACTATCATGGGCTTTTTCAGCGGCGTGAGCTTCTTCAGCAGGTGGTGGTAGTGCAGGTCGATGGAGGCGATCTTGAGCACCGGCAGGCCGAACTGCTCAAGGAACAGGGCGTCCTCCAGCCTGTGGATGGCCGAGAAGGGTATGAGCCCGCTCGCTCGGGCGTATTCGAACATCTCTCCGAACCAGTCGCGCGGCATGAGTATCTTGTCGCGGGCCACCTCCCACCAGGGGCGCAGGCCGTACAGGTGATCAAGCTTCACATCCGCAGTGGTCACATGCGAGCTGAAGGCCTCTTTGGCGTCGTAGATCTGAAATTTTACGGCGTCGAACCCGGCCTCTGCGCAGGCGTCGATGAGGCCGCGCACCACGCCCTTGTCCAGGTTGTGGTTGGAGCCCACCTCGCCGATAAGGAAACACTTCTGGCCGCGTCCGACCAGCCTGTTCTCGATGGGGAATACGTGCTTCATGGCTTGCCCTTCTGCTCGACGAGCCTGACGACATCGCCGATGGTTTGAATGCCCATCACCACTTCGAAGTCCATCTCGATGTTGAACCGCATACCCACGGCCATGGTGAGGTTTAGGTGCGCCAGAGAGTCCCATCCTTCCACGTCCTCGGGCCCCCATTCCTCGCGGAATTCGCCCCCGGCCTGGGGAAAGACCTCGCGCAGGATGGCCGTAAGCGCGTCGTTAGCTTCTGGTGTCATTTCCATCTTCTGTGCCAGGCGCCGGGTAGTGGCGAGTGGCCGGGTAAAAAGTGATCAGGTCGAAGTCGCGTCCGGAGTATTGCAAGAGCTGCTCCAGAATCTCGGACTGGTACGTATAGGAGGAGACGATGAGGACGTCAAATTCGAACTCGGCCAGGCGGGCGGGCGCGGACACCATGAAGGGGCCTAGGCGCAGCCCGTGTTTTTTGGGGTCGTTGTCGAACACCGCGCACACGCGCGGCAGGTCCGCGGGCTCCATGAGCGAGAGCAGGCCGGTGGTGTGGCCGCTGGCCCCGAAGATGGCCAGCCGGGCGTTTTGCCCTCGCAGGCGGGCGAAGGTGGCGCGCACGTCATCCATTCGTGCGGCATGGCGCTCCAGCATGCTCGCCAGATCGATCTCGGCCAGGTTGACGTCGGCGTGGTCCGTTTTGGCTGGCGCCTTGCCGCATAGGACCCGCAGTACGTCGCCATCCTCCACGGCCAGAAGGCGCAGGCCGTGTCGTTCCAGAAGCCGCGCCAACGACTTGGTGGTGAAGTGCGAGACGTGCTCATGGTGCAGGGCGCCGATCTCCCCGAGAGCCAGGATGTGCCGGGCGTTTGGCACCTCCAGGGCCAGCAGGCCGGTGTCGATGAGCACGGCGCAGATCTGTTCCACCAGGGCGTGGGGGTCGGCCATGTGCTCCAACAGGTGCCTGACCACTACCAGGTCGAAGGTCTTCGCGGGGTAGCTGGAGGCGGCAAAAAACTCCTGGCGCGTATCGATGCCGAATCGCTCCCGGGCGATGGCGCTTGCCGGGTTGGGGTCGCAGCCGCGTACCTGCCAGCCCTTGGCCTGAAAGAGCGAAAGCAGGTAGCCGTCGAAGCTGCCGATTTCGAGCACGACGCCAGATTGGGGCAGGCTTGGGGCAAGAAAGGCCATGAAGTCGAGCATGGGCTGGGCGCCGATGCCCGAGAGGGCCGGGCAGGGCGCGGCGTATTGCTCCTGGGAGTACCAAATGTCCTGGATATCTGGCGGGAGGTTGTCCTCCTTCATTAGGTGCTGGCAGGTAGGGCACAGATGCAGCACAAGGTCGAAGGAGAGAGCAGCCTCGGGGCAGTCCGGCGGCAGCACGCCAAGAAAGAGGGGATACCCCTTGAGGCTCAGCGCGCCTTGTGTCGGGCCGTGGCAAACGTTGCAGAAGTGCATGGAGCGTACTATCCTTGCTTGTCGTTGTTGAGATTGCTTGTACCGCATGGGGCTTGCGCCCGTCCAGGCGAAACCGGGCATCCGTCCCGCGGCGTGGGCTCGGCGTCGCACAGGCCGAACCCCAGCCGCAATCCGTGGTCGGCGTTGCATGATTATTGCTTGTGACTATTCGACGCCTTTAGGCCTCCCTGGGCCCGGAACGTGTTCGCAAATATAGCCAGTGGAAGGAGCGTATGAGTCATGAATGTGCTGTTGATCAATATTTCCCTGCGCCCGAAGTCCAAGATCAAGCTCTTTCCCGTGGGCCTGGCGAGCATCGCCACGGCCATGCACCATGCGGGCATAGCCTTCGACCTATTGGACCTTGACGCCCACCGGCCCTCCGAGGCTGAGGTCGAGGCGGCAATCGCCGCCAGGCCCTATGACGTGGTCTGCATGGGCTGCGTGGTGACGGGATACCGACACGTGAAGCACCTGTGCGCGCTGGTGAAGCGCCTGCACCCCAGGGCCAGGATCGTTGTGGGCAATACAGTGGCCTCGTCCATCTCCGGGCATCTGCTGGCCAACACCCAGGCGGACTATCTGGTCATCTCCGAAGGAGACGAGACCATCGTGGAACTGCTGCACGCCCTGCGCGATGGCGGCGACCCGGCGCAGGTGAAGGGCCTGCGCTTCCTGCGCGACGGTAAGATGCTGTGCACCCCAGACAGGCCGCCCATTGAGGATCTCGACTCCCTGCCCTGGATCAAGCACGATCTGTTCGACATCGACCTGTACATTGGGAACACGCGCGACCAAGTGGACGAATCCATACCCATCCCCCGCGATGAGGCCAGAATGCTGTACATCAGCACCTCGCGCGGGTGCATCGCCAAATGCACGTTCTGCTACCACGCCTTCAAGAGCAAGCCCTACCGGGTGCGCTCCCCCAAGTCCATCGTGGCAGAGATTGAACACCTGGTGGACGTCTACGGGGCCAACCTCATCGCGTTTTCAGACGATCTGACGTTCTTCAACAAGGCCCAAACCCGTGCTTTTGTTGAGGCTGTACGTCAGTCAAGCCGGAAATTTTACTGGGAGGCCAACTGCCGGGCCACGCTCTTCGACATGGATGAGGACCAGGGCCTCATCGAGGACATGGTGGACGCCGGTTGCATGCGCGTGGGCTACTCGCTGGAGTCCAGTTCCCCGGAGATTCTGAAGGCCATGAACAAGAACATCACGCCCGAGGCCTTCACCCACCAGACCAGGCTGTTCAAGAAAGTTGGCATGCCAGTGTTCACCAGCCTGGTGTTCGGTTTCCCCCAGGAGACGCCGGAGACCATCGCCCGCACCTTTGACCTGTGCATCGAGAACCGCGTCTACCCGTCCATCGGCTACCTGCTGCCCCAGCCCGGCTCGGTGATGTACGACTACGCCCGGAACCACGGTTTCATCCCAGATGAGGAGGAATATCTTATGAACATCGGGGACAGGCAGGACCTTTACGTCAACATGACCAGCATGACCAACGAGGAATTTCAGCGCCACGTGCTCGAGGGGGCTAGGCGCTGCAACGAGGCCCTGGGCCTGGGGCTCGAAAAGACCCTCATCAAGACGCAATACTACCGCGCAAAGGTAACCCCTTCGCAGAGCGCGGCGGAGGTGAAGTAACGTATGCTCCTCATCGATGTCATTGACGGCCCGGCCGACCTGGACGCTCTTGCGGCCCACGACACCTTCGCAGGGGGCGCCCTGGAAGGGCGACGCCTGATCGTTACCTCCCACGCCGGGGCAGCGGCCTGCCGCGAGCGCGGCCTGGCTTTTGATTACTTTGAAAAGTATAAAAGCTTCGGTGATGTCAGTAAGAACAATCAGACGACTAAACGTTTGGCCACGGGCTGGATGCGCGATGCCGAGGCCCAGGAGATCTACCCCTGGCTGATCAACTATCACGGTGTGCCCGTGGGGTATTGCCTGGAGATGGTCTTCTCGCACGTGATCTGCGGTGCCGAGAGCGCTCTGCGCATTTCGAGGCGTCTGCTGGAGGTGGAGCAGCCCGCTCTGGTGCGCTTTGGCCCCGCTGCAGAGCCCGAGGGCGATTTCTGGTGCGGAATCTTCGTCAATCCCACGCGCCGGGCCCTGGAAGCCGCCGCGCGCCAGATGGGCATCGAAGTGCAGGTCCTTGGACCGGCGCAAGCTCCAAGCTCAGGGCAGAAGCCGCCGCTGACCTGGACAGCGCCAGTCCCGGACGCCTCCCTGGGCGGGCAGGAGCGCCTGGACGAGCTTGCGGAGCGTGTGCTGTTCTTCGGCCAGGGGCGGCACGCAGAACTCCTGGGCAGCATGTTCCGCCTTGCCCAGCATGAGCACCCGGACCTGATGCTTTATGCCACGATGGACATGAACGATTCTGTCCGCGCGCGGCTCCTTGGGCTTGGGAGCAAACTGTTCGACCCCTACTTGTGCCTTGAGCCGCGAGCCGCCCAAGAAGTGGCGGATCTGGTGGAAACCGCCAGGAACACACGAGAGCGCTTTTTTAGACGGCTGGCCCAATTCTTCGCAACCGCGGGGGACATGGGCGATGCGCTTTGGCCTCTTGTGCGTTTTCAATACGACTGGTTTCTGGACCAGGGTCTTCCGCAAGTGCTGGGGCGGGTCCTGACTGCGCTGCACACCCTGCGGCGCATGCGGACAAGGCTTGTCCTGACCATGGCGGATTCGACGATATTCGACAACTGCTGGATATATTCGGCAAGATCGCTGGGCATTCCCGCCATGTGCATCCTGCACGGGACATTGTACCAGCAGCCGGATCCCGACTATTGGGCCGACGGTCATTCCGACACCTGCACGGTGTGGGGGCCGCTCACGCAGCGCTGGCACACCACCTGTACCGGCAGCCCGGAGAAACGCTTCCCCATGGCGGGGCATCCGCAATTCGATGACCTGCTGGAACGTTTCGCCGCTGCGGAGACCGCGCAGCACGCTGCCCGCCTGAAGCTCGACCCCAAGCGGCCGGTCATTGGCCTCCTGCTCTGCATGGTGGGGGGCGGCATGGACCAGATGATAACCCACCCCGAGATGCTCCTTGAGGCGCTGTACAAGGGCTTTGAGAAGGTGCCGGGCTGCCAGGTGCTGATCCGTGCCCATCCGGTGACCAACATGGAGCCAGTTCGCGCTGTCGCCGCCCGCCACCGGGTGACCACGGTCATCGGGTCGGAGCTTGAAGTCATGCCTTTCCTGAAACTTTGCGACGTGGTGCTGAGCCAGCCCACAACGGTGATCCACGAGGCCATGCTGGTGGGTATCCCGGTGATCTTCTGCGCGGTGCAGCTGTCGGAGATGCTGCAATGGTGGCGAAGCGTCGCGGAAGTGTTCGCGCTGGACGACCCTGCCGATCTGCCCGGAATGGTCGCCTCGGTGCTGCCGGGCGGCGACATGCGCGAGGCCGTGCTGGCACGCCAGCGGGATTTCACCGAGCAGATGTTGGGCCCCCTGGATGGAAAGGCCTGTGAGCGCATTCTCGATGTAGTTGAAGATGTGGCTCTGCCTCGCTCGGACGCGAGGCCCATGGCCTCGGCGGCATCGTCTGGATATTTCAGCCAGCGCCCGGGGTGAGACAGCGGAACATGAGTTCCGCCCTGGTCCAGTCTTCAGGCGTATCGATGTCCTGCACGAGATGGCGGGGAATGCGCACCGGCACGGCGTCGGACGAGAAGATGCGGCCCTCGCTCCGGTATTTCACAACGTCGACCCAGTAGAACTGCCCGGCGTCGTGATAGACTTCGGGCAGATCCTGCGACCGGCTGCCATGATATTCCGGCCAGACCATGGACAGCCGTTGGCGCTCGTCAAGGCGCAGCGCACGGAAGACAGGCGAGGGGAATGTCGTTACCGAGAAGGCCGAGGTCGCCCGCTGCTCCTTGAGCAGGGCCAGCCCCCGGAGCAGGGCCTCGGGCTGGAGCAGCGGGGCCGAGGCGTAGATGCAGCATGCATAGTCCGGCACGCGGGACTCCGTGTCCACCCAGCCAAGCGCGTGCAGAAAGACGGAATCGGTGCTGGCGAAGTCGTCGGCCAGCTCTGCGGGCCTCAGGAAGGGCGCCTCGGCGCCCAGGCCGGTGGCCACCTCGGCGATGGCCGGGGAGTCGGTGGAGACGATGATGCGGTCAAACAGGCCGCATGCCCGCGCGGCCGCGATGGAGTAAGCGATGAGGGGCTTGCCCGCGAAGGGCTTGATGTTCTTGCCGGGGATTCGTTTGCTGCCGCCCCTGGCGGGTATGATCGCGATGTTCATGGATCTGCCTCTCGGGACTTGCCCAGGCCGCCGTGCATGGAGCTCGCGAACCGTATCCGGGGCAGTGTCGGCTTGTTCTATACGCGAACGGATTTCTTGCGGTCAAGGGAAGGCATCGAGTCAGGCCGTGGTCGGCCGGTATCCTTTGCCGGCACCGATACCGCTTGATAATCCACATGTGCTGGGATAGCCTGAGTAGCGGATATTAACTAAGTTTCGATTGTCTTATGTGTGGATATGACAAGTTTTTTGTTGGCAGGATGGCTTGTACGAGTTTTGAATTATTTGCCCAAGGCGCTGGGGTCGGTCGTGATCGGGTCTGTGTCCTTGCAGAGGAACATAGCGAATGTACAAAACGAAGCAGGACGAGTTTTGGGCGGGCAAGTTCAGAGACGACTACATCGACCGCAGTCAGGATCTCTATCCCATCGCACTGTATGTGTATTCGCAAATTATGGGAAAGGTCCCAGGCATCCGGACCATCCTGGAACTCGCGGCCAATATCGGCATCAAACTTGAGGCCATGCACGCGTTGCTGCCCTGGGTCACGGCGGACGCCGTGGAGATCAACGCCAAGGCTGTCAAGGCCCTCCGGGCCAGGCCGTTCATACAGGACGTGTTCCACGGGTCGGTCCTGGACTACGTCCCGGCCAAGACCTACGACCTGGTGATGACCAGCGGGCTGATGATCCATCTCGCGCCTGAGTTCCTGCCCCAGGTGTACGACACCATGGTGCAGGCCTCCGCAAAGTATCTGCTCGTCATTGAGTACTACAATCCCGATCCTGTCGAGGTGCCCTACCGGGGGCATTCCGGCGTGCTTTTCAAGCGGGATTTCGCTGGCGAACTCATGGACCGCCACCCCGGCGTGGAACTGGTCGACAACGGCTTCTTCTACAGGCGCGACAAGAACTTTCCCGGAGGCGACAACTTTTGGTTTTTGCTCAAGAAGAGCTGAGGCTGCAGGTCACGGCAACGCTGCTGCGAGGCCGCCATTGGTGCCGTTCTTGCAAAGAATCGCTCAAGGATTGAAGGCTGGCCCTGAGGCTGTCCGGCGCGCTCGAACTGACGTGCAGAGGCTTGCCTGCCGCTGGTGAGAAGGAGGAAGGAAATGGAGCCGCACATTCCTCACGGAATGCATGACATCTTGGCCGTAATCCCTGCCCGCGGCGGCTCCAAGGGCATCTTGCGCAAGAACATCACCCTGCTCGGCGGCAAACCGCTCATCGCCTACAGCATCGAGGTCGCGCTCAAAAGCCGCCACATCACAAGGATCGTGGTCTCCACCGAGGATGAGGAGATCGCCGAGGTCGCGCGCGCCTATGGGGCCGAGGTCCCTTTCCTGCGCCCTGCGGAATTGGCCCAGGATCACTCTGACCTGGGTGACAGCCTGAAGTACACCAAGGCGCGCCTGGCGGAGAGCGGCTACATGCCCCAGGGCGTCGTGCACCTCTCGCCCACATCGCCGTTTCGCAACCCCAGGTTAGTGGACTTCATGATCGGCAAGTTGTTCGAGGGGTACCAGCACATCATCACGGCCCGCGCTATTCCAGCCACGCAGCGGGGCTACCGGGTGCTTGACGCGGTGACAGGCCTGACCCATGCCGTGTCCACGCAGCAGCTTCCCTGCAGCCGCACCTGCCGGCCCTACGGCGTGCTCACCGGGGATAGGCTGACCCCAGCGTACCGTGGCACCTACGTCCACTACCTCGACGATCCTGTGATGCTCATTGACATTGATACCCATGAAGACTTGCGGCTGGCCCAAATGATAGTGGGTTGCGGACTCTTCGATTTTGGAGCCGTATGAAGGTCGTCATTCCCGTCGCATGTGTCTCCGAGTCGGAGGAGCTTCTAGCCATGAGGCCCTTCCCGGGCGGCTGTCTGGCTGGGGAGCTTGCCAGGACGGCTTGCGCCCTGCCTGGAGCCGTGGTCCACGTGCACGTTCGGGATGAGCGGCTCGGGGCCGTGCTGGAGTCGCAGGGACTCCCGGTATTTTTTGCCGGTCCGGTCGCTGCCGCCTCTGGACTGGAGCCCAACGCCCTGCTTCCCCTGGGGGGGGCGGCCGCCTTGGCCGATCTGATCCAGGCCGGACTGCTGCGAGCCGAGGAGCCTGTGGTGCTGGCCGACTGGCGCTTCCCCCTGCTCCAGGGCAAGACGCTGGCGAAGGCCTGGGAGTTCGCCTGCGGCCCTGGGCCTGAGGTCGGGACCAGCATGCAGTTGGTGCGCGATCACCCGGTCCAGCATAATGTGCCCTATCGCATCGTGGGCGTGGACCTGCTGGTGTTCCCCGATGCGGAGGCGTCCCACGGGGCCTGCGGCCTCAGCCGGCCTTTCCCTTTCGAATGGAAGCGTTACCGCCTGCCGCCAAGCGGGGCGGAAATGTTCGTCATGGCTCGCGGTGAACGTTCGCCCCAGTTATTCCCTCATCCCGTGATCGGCCCGGGCGATGCCGTCCCCGGAGCGCTGTGCCGTGTCCTGCTGAGGCCGGACCAGGAGCATGCGCGGCTTGTGCTTCCGGCGCCAGCCAGCGCGAGGAAGTCATGCAAGGCCCTGCCCGCCAGCCTTTCCCCTTCTGCCGTGCCGGTGGACCTCTGCCAGGCGGACGGCATGGTCAGGTGCTCTGTGGACGCGACCAGCCTGCCTCTGGGGGCGGTGCTGCGCCTGTGGCCGGTGCGCGGCTCCCTCGCCGGGGAAGGGTGCGCATTCCCGCTTCATGGGCGTCAGGCCGACGCCAGCCCACTGGTATTCGAGGTCCCCAACGCCGTGGATGCTGACGCGGTGGTGGTATGTGTTCTGGCGGATGGCGGGGATGAGTGCGATTTCTTCGAACCCGCAGAGTTAGGCGAGAGCCTCTGGGACATTGAGGTCAAGACCATGCAGCGCCTGTGCAAGCTCACAGGCAAGCCCCTCTGCAACCGCCAGGACTTTCCTGAACTTTTAGAACCATCAGGCGCGCTGGCGGCTGGCCGTGCCTCCGCGCTCATGGGTGTCCGGCCATGCGATGCGGTCGCCAGGCTCGACCTCGGAGGCCCGGACATGGTCAAGATTAGCGGGGAAATGGAGTACCATGCCGTCCTGGCGGACCTCGGCGTAGCGGTCCAAGGATCAGAGCGCTGCGCAGGTTTTTTGGCGCAGGAGGGTGTCGCCTCGAGCGCTCCGTGCGCCCCGGCGGGGGGCCCTTGCAAGGCCCAGTGGATCTTCCGCAGCGCCTGGGATGGGGTGCGACTCGACCTGGAAGCCTTGGCTGCAGATGTGGCCCAGTTCTCCATACGGCCCACACCGGAACTTGAAGCTGAAATCCGTAGCGCGTTTGACCTCGTGGACGCCAGTCTTGAGGAGGCGTTGTGGCGGCATGGGCTTCTTGACACCTTGTCCGGCCGCCAGACCGAAGCGCGCAAGCACGACCTGAGCCTGGGGCCCACTATCGGGCAGGCCATGGGCAACCTGTACGCCCTCAGGCAGGCCAGCCGCGAGGTGGCCTTGGCCTTCCAGCGGATCCTGACTGCCGCGGAGAACCGGAAGCAGGGCGCATTCAGGCCTGCCCAAAGGACGGTGGTCGGGCCGTTGCCGACATTGCCGACGCGCGTCCTGACCTCGGATGGGGTGTCGCGCCTGTATCTTTCGGCCTATGAGGTGGACTTAAGCGGAGGGCTGTTCATCAAGGACTTGCGTAACGGCGGCCTGGAGCCTTTTGCGCAGGGGCATGCGTACTCCGGGCTGTGGTTTGACGCTGGACAGAAGCTTCTTTACGCCGCCCAGTATGCTGAGGGCCATGTCGTGGCACCCGGGTTGGACATCTACGATTCCCAAGGCGTGCTGGTGGAGCGCATCCCGTTCGTGCTTGAAGGGGGACGGCAGCGTTATCTGCCCTGCTGCCTGCATGGGGATGCCACCCGTCTGTTCTTTATCGACATCCTCACGCAATCCATTGTTTGTTTGCGAAAAAAGGACATGGCGGAGTTGGAGGTAGTGCATAACGAAACCACGCCGTTTGTTTCCGATTTCCGCGTTTGCGATGGCACGCTCTATAGCAGCATGCGATTTCAGCATCTCCTGGGACGTTCACCCCTGGATGGTGGCGAGCAATTCTATGCCTCGGGTATCGATCTCGTTTTCCCCTACGCGCTGGATATTCACGACGCCACAAAAACAGTGTACGTCGTGACCTGTGAGCATGAGCCTCTGGCACAGGAACGGCAGGAGCACTGGTTGAAGCAAACGGACATGGACTTCTGCACCACTGGAACATTCAGTCTGGGGCAGAAGCGCGTGCAGAACATCCACATTATGCAGGGCACCGGTGTGCTGGCCCTGCTTGACTATCATGATGGTCTGGAACTCTACGAGCTCGGCGGTTGACCCCGTGCCGCCAGCCCACTTGAATAGCGCACTCCCATGCGGAAGGACTTGCCATGCCTGAAGTGATCCGCCATATGAAGCGCGCCATCCTTCGGGCAGCCGCAAACGCTGGCGAGGGCCATGTGCCCAGCGCCTTCTCCGTGCTGGACATCCTGTGGGTGCTCTACAGCCAGGTGCTGCGTCACGACCCCGCCAACCCCGGCTGGGAGGAGCGCGACCGCTTCGTCTTGAGCAAGGGCCACGCCTCCCTGGCGCTGTACGCCGTGCTGGCAAGGCAGGGCTATTTTCCGGAGGCCGAGCTTGAGCGCTTCGGCTCCTTTGGGGCCATGCTGGGCGGGCATCCATGCCGCCTCAAGGTGCCCGGGGTGGAGTGTTCCGCCGGGTCCCTGGGCCACGGCCTGCCCATGGCCGTTGGGCTGGCCCTGGGCCTGCGCCTGCGCGGGATGCCCGGGCGCGTGTTCGCGCTCATCGGCGACGGCGAGGCCAACGAGGGCTCGGTATGGGAGGCCTTGCTGCTGGCCGCGCACCACAGGCTCACCAACCTTTGCGTCATCGTGGATGTGAACCATTCCACGGACCGGGCGCTGGATCTTGGCGACCTGCCGGGCAAGTTCGCGGCCTTTGGCTTCAACGCGCAGTGCGTGGACGGCCACGACCACCAGGCCCTGCGCGAGGCCTTGAGCCAGGAGCCCGGCGACTGGCCCCTGGCCCTGCTGGCCCAGACCGTCAAGGGCCGGGGCTGCAGCGACATGGAGAACAACCCCGCCTGGCACCACCGCGCCCCCAAGGAACAGGAGCTTTGCGCCATGCTTCAGGAGTTGGCATGAACATGCGCCAGGCCTTTGCCGGGACCGTGCTGGAACTGTTGGCCGAGGACGAGCGCCTGGCCGTGCTGCTCTGCGACATCGGGGTCTGGGGCTTCCGCCAGGGCTTCGCCGATCATCCGGGCCGGGTGCTGAACATTGGCATTCTGGAGCAGGCCACCATGGGCGTAGCCGCGGGCATGTCAGCCGCAGGGCTCGTCCCGGTGGTGCACAGCATCGCGCCGTTCATCGTGGAGCGCGCCTTCGAGCAGCTCAAGATCGACTTCTGCTACCAGGGCCTGGGCGGCAACTTCGTCAGCGTGGGCGCCTCGCACGACTACGCGGCGCTCGGCTGCACGCACCATTGCCCCGGCGACGTGGGCGCGCTCAAGAACCTGCCCGGCATGGAGATCGTGCTGCCGGGCTGCGGCGAGGAGTTCGCCAGCCTGTTCCGTCAGGCCTACGCCAACGGCCACCCCACCTATTTTCGCCTGAGCGAGACGGGCAATGGCGCCACACAGCCCGTGGAGTTCGGGCGGATGCTTGTGCTGCGCCGCGGCGGCAAGGCCACGGTTCTGGCCCTTGGCCCCATGCTCGAACCCGCCCTGGCCGCCTGCGAGGGCCAGGACGTGACCCTGCTCTATGCCACCACGGTGGTGCCCTTCGACGCCGCGACCCTGGCGGCCAACTGCCCCTCGGGCAAGGTGCTGCTCTGCGAGCCCTACTTCGGCGGGGCCCTGGCGCCGGACATCCTGAAGGCTCTGTACCCCAGGCCCGTGCTGGTTGACTTCGCCGGGCAGGATACGGATTTTTCGCGCAATTACGGCAAGGCCCGGGAGCATGACGCGATCCTGGGTCTTGACGCCGACGGCATCAGGCAGCGTCTCGTGAGGCTCATCCATGCGCAGTGACACGTCGGAGCGGCTGGCCCGGTGCATCCTGGACGGCGCCCTGCCCGTGGGCGTTCGGGTGGGGCTTGCGCGCCTGGCGGGCAAGAGGGTGCTCTTGACCGGGGCCAGCGGGCTCATCGGCCAGTGGCTTTTGGCCAGCCTGCCAGAAGACCCGGCGACGCGCCCGGCGGAAGTGACGGTTGTTACGCGTAGCCGACCGACGGGATATTTCGCGCTCCTGGCAGAACGCAAGGGCGCGCGCATTCTCTCTGGCGACCTGGGGGACGCAGACTTCCGCCGCATACTGCCTGCGGCCGACCATGTCGTCCACGCCGCGGGCTACGGCCAGCCTGGAAAATTTTTGGCCGACCCCTTGGGCACCATGGCGCTCAACGTGTGTGCCAGCCTGGACCTGCTCTCTCGCCTGGCGCCCGGCGGGGGGTTCCTCTATCTCAGCACCTCGGAGGTCTACTCCGGCCTGCCGCCCGGAGAGCACGTGGAGACCCAGATCGGCACCACCAACACGGACCATCCCCGGGCCAGCTACATCGACGCCAAGCGCGCGGGCGAGGTCATCTGCCACGCCGCCTCGGCCTCGGGCAAGCGCGCCCGCGCAGCCCGCGTGGCCCTGGCCTACGGGCCGGGGGTGCGCCTGGACGACGCCCGGGTGCTCAACACCTTCATCCTGCGCGGACTTTCCGGCTCCGTGACCCTGGCCGACCACGGCCACGCCCTGCGGACTTACTGCTACGTCGCGGACACCATCGAAATCCTCTGGCGCATCCTGCTGGACGGGGAGCAGGTGGTGTACAATGTGGGCGGCATTTCGCGCACCACCATTGCTGACCTGGCGAGAAGCATCGGGCAGCTCACCGGCGCGCCCGTCATCTTCCCGCAGACCGAGGCCACGCTCACGGGCTCCCCCGGCGAGGTCAGCTTAAGCCTTGCGCGGCTGCGCCAGGATTTCGGCAAGACGGATTTCGTCCCGCTCGCTGCGGGGCTTGAGCGCACCATCGAATGGCTTCGCATGCTCACGGCTGCGGAGAAGGGAGACGCATGAAGACAGACCTGCTCGTCACCGGCGCCGCCGGTCTGGTGGGACATGCCCTGCGGCAGCGGAACCTCTCGGACACGGAGTTTGTCACCCGCGAGCACGCGGACCTGACGGAGTTTGGGTCCACCAGCACCATGTTCTCCCTGCTCAAGCCCCGGCGCGTCATTCACCTGGCAGCGGTGGTGGGCGGCCTGGGCGGAAACATGATCCATTCGGGCGAATACTTCCGCAACAACATCATGATGAATTTGAACGTGCTGGAGGCCGCGCGCCTAGCCGGTGTGGAGAAACTCATCTCCTTCATGTCCACCTGCGTGTTCCCAGACCGTTGCCAGTATCCGCTGAACGAGGCCCATCTGCACAACGGCCCGCCGCACCCCAGCAACTTCGGCTACGCCTACGCCAAGCGCATGCTTGAGGTGCAAAGCGCCGCCTACCGCAACGAGTGGAACTGCAACTACATCGTGGCCATTCCCACCAACATTTACGGCCCCAACGACAACTTCAGCCTCACCGACGGCCATGTCATCCCCTCTCTCATCCACCGCTGCCACCTGGCCAAGCAGCGTGGCGAGGACCTGGTGCTCTGGGGCAGCGGCAAGCCCCTGCGGGAGTTCATCCTCTCCGACGACGTGGCCCGGCTCACGCTGTGGCTGCTCGACAACTACAACGAGGACCAGCCCATCATCCTGTCTAGCGGCATCGAGGTCAGCATCATGGAGCTGGCTGAAACCCTCGCGGACGTGATGGAGTTCAAGGGTCGCCTGATTTTTGACACCACCAAGCCCGACGGCCAGCTGCGCAAGCCCTCGGACACGGCCAAGCTCAAGCGCTACCTGCCGGATTTTGAGTTTACCCCCCTGCGCCAGGGACTGGAGCAGACCGTGGAGTGGTTTTTGTCGAATTACCCGAAGGTGCGCGGAGCATGAGTGGCGGCAAAGAAATGACAGGGGACAAAGAAGTGACCGGCGTGTTCGACTGCGGCCCGGCGGAATTCGCCCAGGCCTTCGGCGAAACGATCCCGGCCCATGTGGCCGAGCGCGTGGCCGCCTACGGCATCCGCTGCCGACGCATGCCCCTGGCCGAGCGCGACGGCTGGCTGCGCAAGATCGCGGCCACGCTGTTGGAAGCCCAGCTGTCCAAGGCCGGAGAGCGCCGCCTGGGCGATTGGGAGAACGGCTGGCAGGAGAACCTGGACCGCTTTCTGGCAACGCCCTGCGCGCAGTCGCTGGTGCCAGGCTACTTCGGCAAGTACGACGCCCTGCGCCTGAACGGCGAACTGGTGGCCCCGGCCAGCCCGGACTGCGAGCGCAACATGCTGGCCGCCCTGGAGGACTGGCTGTTCGACGCCTGGCTGGCAGAAGCGCCAGCGGTCTATGAGTTCGGCTGCGGCACCGGCCACAACCTGGAGCGCGTGCGCCGGGTGAACCCAGTGGCCAGGCTCTACGGTTGCGACTGGGCGGGCTCCTCCAACAGGCTGGTTGCGGCCATCGGGGAGAGCGGGCTGCTGGGCCAGGTGGAGGCCAGGCGCTTCAATATCTTCGAGCCGGACACAGCCATGCGCCTGGAGCCGGGCGCGGCGGTGTACACAGTGGCTTCGCTGGAGCAGGTTGGGGAGGGCTTCCGGCCCTTCCTCGACTATCTGCAGGACAACCGGCCCTCGGTGTGTGTGCACATAGAGCCCGTCGGCGAGCTCCTCGACCCGGAGCGGCTGCTGGATTACTTGAGCCTGCGCTATTTCGAGAAGCGCGGCTACCTGAGCGGTTTCCTGCTGGAGCTCAGGCGGCGCGAGGCTCTGGGCCAGGTGGAGATTCTGAAGGCCCAGCGGACCAACGTGGGCAGCCTGTACATCGAGGGCTACTCCGCCGTGGTCTGGAGACCCCGGTAGCGCGCATGGAGATACTAAAAGCCATCCGCCTTCGCCTGGACGCCCTGGCCGCCGATCTGAAGGGGCGCAGGGTGGGTGTGTATCCAGCGGACTACGGCCGTTTCGCTGGAAATATCGGCGAGTTGCTGGCGGGATTCGACGTGGCGGGGCTGCACCACCCTGATCCGGACGTGAACCGGCAGGGTCTGCCGTACCTGGGAGACGTGCACGAGTTTTTGGACAGCGTGGACGTCATCCTGTGCTGGGGCGTGGACGCCGCCGCCACCGACCTGCTGTACCAGGCCCACCAACGCACCCCGCCCCCGCGTGTGATCAACGTGCTGGACACGGCCTCCGACGCCTGCATCCTGGGAGCCCGTCGCGCCTTGCGCTTCGCGGACCTGGCGGAGCCGGGCGAGGCGGACTTGGCCTTCATGTCGGAGCTGGGACTGGATCTGGAGGCCCTGCGGCTTAGCTTTGCGCAGGGCTGGCCTGAGCCGGTGCGCGAGCTGGCCCGGAATGCCGAGGTGCAGGCCCTTTCGCCGGAGTTCGCGGAGGTGTTTTCTGGCTTTGAGGCCCAACTGCTGGAGCACCGCACGGCCCTGTGTGCCTGCCCCTGTTGCGGGCGCGCGCTGGTGTCGGACCAGGCTTTTCTGTTGCGCCAGCCAGAGTTGCACTTCGTCACCGCGCACCGTTTCGTTTGCCCCGAGCACGAGGAATTTTACCTCTTCAAGACCCTGCCGATCCTGGTGGGCCTGTATCTGCCCGCGCGCGAGGCGTTCCTGAATGCACGCCCGCTTGAAGAATCCATGCGCTACATGTTTTTCGAGTCCGCGCAGCTCGCCAGGCTCATCGAGCGCTTCAAGCTCCTCTGCCTGCGCTCCTGGGGAGAGGTGGAACGCTATTCGGCTCCGCAGGCTCCCGGCAAGAAGCCTCTGGCCCTTCTGGGCAACTACAAAAACCTGGGGCACCAGATCCGCAACGAGCTGGCCGGCATCCAGGCCGTGCTGGCCGCTGGCGTTGGCGAAGTTTTTCAGGGCGCCCTGGTGACCCTGAGCGACCTGTTGGACATGGCCGCGTTGTTCCCCGAGCTGCCGCCCCTGCGCCGCCTGACCGGACTGGACGAGGCGCGCCTCACCGACCAGGCTTTCCGGCTGCCCCTTGAGGAAAACCTGCTGCCAGTTATGCTCCACTACGGTGGGGATTTTCAGGAGGCCTTGGCCCGTCGCGTCCTCGCGCTGGCGGCCAGCCGCGCCAGCCAGCGTGCCCGGGAACTGGCCCAGGCCTGCGCCCAGGCCCGGCTGAGCCTGTGGATCACCCTGCGCTCCACCCGCGCCTGGACCTCGCAGAACGCCGGGTTCGTCGACCTGCTGACGCGGCTGCACCGGGAGTATCCGGATCTGGTGGTGGTGTTCGACGGCCTTGAGAACGAGCGGGAGCGCATGAGGGAGATCACGTCCGCCTTGCCTCCGGCTTTGCCCTGGCTAGACGCCCTGGGGCTTGGTGTCTCGGACACGATCCACCTGGCCGCGCATGTGACCCTGCACATTTCGCCCCTGGGCAGCGGAGCGACGTTCCTCGGCATTGCCAACGTGCCGGGCGTGTTCCATGGCGGGAGCGACATCATGGACGCCTACCTGCTGCCTGCGGGGCCTGGGAATGTGGCCTCGCTCCCGCGTGAGAACCCAGCATTGAACCTGTCGGTGTCCGCCGTGGCCGAGGACTGGTCGGTGGAGATGCACGTGCGGCACTATGAACTTGACGTGGACGAACTGTATGCCGCGGTGCTGGCCGTTCTGGCGCGGTTGGGCTTTGCCTCGCCTGCGGAGGAGGGCGCATGAATCTCAAACACCTGGATTGGGAACATGCGCTGTACCGGCAGGTCGTGGAAACCGGTGTGCTGGGCGTGCCACAGGCGGCGAGCTTGCGTGGCGAACTGGAGTCCCTGGACGCTAGGCGTGTGCTGCTCTACGGCGTCAACCAAGGCACGGGTGCCGCGGTCCGTCTGGCCCTGGGCGCGATGGTCACGGGCTATGTGAACTCCGACACCCTGTTCAAGGGCCAGGAGGTCGACTGTGACGCCGTTGTGCTGGCGGTTTCCCCCAGGCACTACGCGGCTGTGTTGAACCGTCTGGAAGACACGCTTGACCTGGGCCGACGTCCGGTGCTGACGCTGTTTGACCACGAGCCGGAAACCTCACTGGAGACCATGAGGGGCGCCACGGGCAAGCGCGTGCGCCCTTGCCATTTCGAGGACATGTTCATCAATCACGCCGGGGAGGTGTTTCCCGGCTGCCTTACCTGGAGCGATCCAGCCAAGCGCATCGGCCACCTGGGCGATGCGGACCTCATGCAACGTCTGCAGGACTTCGACATACGTACCTGCCAGTGCGAGCCCTGGAGCTTCAATTCCATATTCCGCCCGGCGGTGGCCGGAGAGGCCGTTTGCATCAGGACGCTGAACATCGAGCTGTCGCTGTTCTGCAATTCGCGTTGCGCCATGTGCTGCGTGCACGCGCCCGAGTACACGGCGGAGTTCAAACAGCCGGACTATTCCCTGTATCCGGAGATCATCGCCCTGGTGAAGCGGCTGCGGCCCGCCAGCATTTATCTCCAGGGGGGCGAGTTGCTGGTTCAGGAGCGCATCTTCGAACTGTGCGCCGCCTTGCGGGAAGCTTCTCCACAGACGGCGCTTGCGCTCGTCACCAACGGGAACGTGCCTGGGAAGCTGGCCGACAGGGCCGTTTGCGCGTTTGATTCCATGGTGGTCAGCCTTTACGGGCACACCCCGCAGACGTATAAGGTGCTGACCGGGCTGAACGTCGAACGTGCCCACGCCTTCTCTCGGCGCGTGGCGGCCATCGCGCCGGAGAAGCTGACCCTGAAGTATCTGGCCACGCCCGTGAACATCCATGAGGCGTCGCTCTTTCTTGATTGGGCCATCAGGGTCGGGCCCCGGGGCATACAGATCATCGACGCGGATTCGAGCGACTATGTGCGCTTCACCCGCCCAAGACGCGGCCCAGGCTTCGACCCGCGCCGCAACCCCCTGCACGACCTGTACTGGGAGCGCATCTTCACCCGCAGCATCCGCGACCTGGAGCGTGTCGCGAGCGCGCGCAGGGACGAGATGGCGGCCCTGGGCCTTGACCTCACGGTCTGCGGCGGTGTTTTCGACATGATCGGCGTGGACGCCAGTCTGTGGAGAGCCTCTTGAGCATCAAACTTGCAAAGACATCTCATTGCCATCGCGGTAAAGTCGAAATCGCCGGGGCGCTCGTCATCCAGGCCCGGCGCAGTCAGGAGGCTGTTTCATGATTGCCCTGTCCGAGATGCAGATCATCCAGATCGACGTGACCAACGCCTGCATGAACCGCTGCTCCAACTGCACGCGCTTCACCGGCCACCACCGCAAGCCGTTCTTCATGGACATGGAGACCTTCCGCCGCGCGGTGGATTCCCTCGTCGACTTCCCCGGCATGGTCGGCATGATCGGCGGGGAGCCGCTCTTGCACCCGCAGTTCGCGGAGATGGCCGAGTACCTCGCTTCGAGGATCACCGACAAGAAGCGCCGAGGCCTGTGGTCCACGGTGCCCAAGGCACAGGGCGAAAAGTACGGAACCCTCATCCGCGAGGTGTACGGCAACTTCTATTTCAACGACCACAGCGTCGACCAGATTCTGCACCAGCCCCTGCTGGTGGCGGCGGAGGAGGTCGTGGCCGACAAGGACGAGATGTGGCGGCTCATCGACGACTGCTGGATCCAGAAGTACTGGTCGGCCTCCATCACGCCCAAGGGCGCGTTTTTTTGCGAGGTGGCGGCCAGCTTCGACATGCTTTTCGACGGTCCCGGCGGCTGGCCGGTGGAGCCCGGCTGGTGGAAGCGCGTGCCTGCGGACTTTGACGAGCAGAAGAGGCGCGCCTGCCCGAGGTGCGGCTGCGCCATCCCGCTCAAGCGCAGGCCCAGCGCCCAGGAGATCGACGACGTGAGCCCCGGCAACCTGGAGGCCCTCCTGGCCATCCGCTCGCCCAAGGCCCAGCGCGGCCGCGTGGAGATCTACGGCGGCGGCCTGGCCGAGGACTGGAACCCCGGCCCCAACTGGTACATGAGCGAAGTGGAGCGCGAGACCGAGCTTGAGTATCGCGAGAAGATCGCCGAACGCCTGGCGGCGGAAGAAACCAACGGCGCGTGCGCCGGGAGCGCCAAATGAGCACAAGCATCCAGAAGACGACCAGACGCGTGCTGACCAAGAGGGGCGTGATCTGGCTGGGCCAGACCTGCAACCTGCGCTGCCGCTTCTGCTATTTCCAGACGCGCATCGAGGCCAAGGACCACCCCGAGCATCCGTTCATGAGCCTCGACAAGGCCAAGAGCATCTTCGACATCCTGCGCAACCACTACGGCAACAACGCCATTGACATCCAGGGCGGCGAGCCGACAATTTTCCCCGGCATTGAGGAACTGTGCAGCCACAGCGCCAAGATCGGGCTCCTGCCCACGCTCATCACCAACGCCCTTGTGCTGGCCAAGCGCGACGCCTGCCAGCGGCTCAAGGACTCCGGCGTGCGCGACCTGCTCGTCAGCGTGCACGGCCTGGGCGCCAACTACGACGACGTGGTGGGCGTGCCCGGCGCGCACAAGCTGCAGATGCAGGCGCTGGACAACTGCGTGGCCATCGGCATGCCGGTGCGCTTCAACTGCGTGCTCACCAAGTCCTCCCTGCCGCACCTGGCCGACGTGGCCCGGCTTGCCGTCAGCGTGGGCGCGCGCGCGGTGAACTTCATCGCCTTCAACCCCTTCGAGGACCAGCAGAAGGGCGAGCGGTCGCTGGACGACGTGGCCGCCTACTCCGAGGTCGCCCCGCCGCTCCTGGCCGCCATGGACGTGTTGCGCGGCGCGGACATCGAGGTCAACGTGCGCTACTTCCCGCTGTGCCAGGTGCCGGAAGACTACCGCCAGCACCTCTACAATTTCCAGCAGCTGCCCTACGACCTGCACGAATGGGACTACGCCTCCTGGTCGTTCACGGACATGAAGCCCCAGCGCATGCGCGAGGGCGGGCTCTCGCCGCTCATCAGCCTGCGCGAGGCCAACTTCCGCTCGCCCATGTACAAGAGCTGGCCAAACTACCTTGCCGACCCCGCCATCAGCGTGGACGACGAGTACCGCCACAGCGCGCTCATCCGTTCGCGCGAGCACTGCGGCTACCGCGAGACCCCGGCCTGCGCGGCCTGCGGCATGCGTCAGATTTGCGACGGGTTCCACGGCGACTACGCCGCCTTCTTCGGCACCGATGAGGCCCAGGCCATCGCCTCGGCCGCCGTGGTGCCCGGTCCGATTGTCGACCCGCGCCACTACATCAACGCGCAGCGCAAGGTCGTCGAGCCCGAAGACGCCGCCTGGGCGCTGTAACGGTACAGCCAGGGAGAACCCGCATGTCCATCCACGACCTCATCGCCAGGCGCGCCAAGCCTGCGCCGGACCAGCAGCCCGTGGCCCTGCCGCAAGCGCTGCTGGACCAGCGCCTGGACCGCGCCAGGATGCTGAAGCCCAAGGTGAGCTTCATCGTCACCAGCTACAACTACGAGAAGTACATCGTGGAGTGCCTGCGCTCGGTGACGCGGCAAACCTACGACAACTGGGAATGCATCGTGGTGGACGACGTTTCCACCGACGGCACCGTTGCCGCCGTGCGCGCCTTCGTGGACAGCCCGGAGTCCGGCGGGCGTTTTCAGCTCATCCAGCGCGCCGAGAACGGCGGCCAGATGGAAGCCTTCCGCGACGGGCTGAAGCTCGCCACGGGCGCCTTCGTGTGCATGCTCGACGCCGATGACGTGCTGCTGGAGGACTTCCTCGAGGCGCACATGCGCGCGCACCTGTCCGTGGCCACCGTGGCCTTCACCAGCTCCAACCAGTACCAGATCAACGCGCACGGCGAGATCATCGGCGGCCAGCACATGGACCACCAGTCCAAGGGCCACTACCGCCACGTGCAGAAGACCAGCTTCCAGAACGGCCTGTGGATCTGGGCCACCAGCTCCAGCATGGTCTTCCGCCGCAGCACGGTGGAGCTCATCATGCCGCTGGACGGCACCACGTTCCGCATCTGCGCGGACTACTACATCGCGCATTTCTGCCACTTGATCGGCGACAGCCTGCTCATCCCCACCATCCACGGCTGCTACCGCCGCCACGGGGGCAACAACTTCGGCACCAACCCGGTGCTGGGCAACATCAACAGCGTGGGCAACCTGGACAAGCACCCGCCCCACGACCTGTTCCGCTGGACCATGATCCGGCACGTGCTGGACAACTTCGACATGTTCTATCCAATTTTCATGGGCACGGGATTGGTCAAGTTCCTGCTGCGGCTGGTGAAGCTTTCCGAGCTGCCCGGCCTCGCGGCCGCGTACCCCCGGGCCTTCCCGAAACCGCTCTGGCGTTACTGGCGCTTGGTCATGGAGCAGTGGCGCATGAAGCGCTACACGCCCATGAGCGTGAAGTTCAAGATCCTGCCCGATCCGCTGGCCCAGGCGGCGGGCATGGTTCACTGCAAGGAGCAATGATGCAGCGTTTGCTCATTTGGGGCACCGGCGGCCAAGCCGGAATGATCATGTCCCAGTTCCCCCACGCCACGCACGATGTCGTGGCCTTCGTGGACAACAACTCCGCCCGGCAGGGCAGCCAGTTTCACGGCAAGCCGGTCATCAGCCCGGAGGCCGCGGCAGCGCTCTCTCCCGGCGCGGACTTTGACCAAATCGCTATCGCCAGCGCCTTCTTCGCCGAGATCCGCCAGCAGGCGCTGAGCCTGGGCATCCCGGCGGAGCGCATCGCGCCTGCGCCCACCCTCTGCTTCGCCTGCTGCGCTCATCTGCTGACGGCCGGGCAGCTGGCCGAGTTGAGCGCGGTTCCTTGGTGGCATCACCGTTTTGAAATATTGCCGGGCGTGGTGACTCCCGGCGTGGTAGCCTACAAACCCTGGCTGCTGGGGCACTCCCTGGTGGCGGATTTGAAAGGCCAGCGCGCTCTGGATATCGGCGCCTGGGACGGCCCCTACACCCTGGAGATGGCGCGCCGCGGCGCCTCCGTCACCGGCTTCGACATCCAGCCGGCCACGCATTCCGGCTTCGACGCCATGCGCCGGGTGAACAACCTGGACGCGGGCCACATCTGCGCCAACGTCTACAACCTGAACCCGGAGGAACACGGTACCTTTGATCTGGTGACCTTCTTCGGGGTCTACTACCACCTGAAGGATCCGCTGTTGGCCCTGTCCAACATCAACCGTGTGCTGAACCCAGGCGGCCTGCTGCTGGTTGAGGGCGCGATCCTGGAGGGCGCACCCCAGGTGGACGCCTACTGGGCCGGACGTGAGGACGTCATCGAGCGTGTGCGCGACATCCCCATGGGATATTTCGTTCGGGGCGAGTATGAACGGGAGTGGAGCAACTGGTGGGTGCCCAACCTGGCCTGCCTGCGCCACTGGGTTGAGAGCAGCGGGTTCAAGCCATTGGAAGCCAGCCTGGTGGAACTGGGCAGGCGGGGCTACGTGGTCGCGCAAAAGATTTCCGAGGTCCCCCTGGAGCACATCGTGCTGCCTCCGGCTTTGGCGGGACGGTAGGCAGAGGCTGGGACAGGACGGCCATGAGCCCGGAAGCGGTGTTTTGCCGGTGGGCTGGACAATTAATCAGCGAGGACAAGCAGGCATGAAGATCCTTCTCGTCGCACCCCCCTATGCGTTGCTCAGCAATTACTACTTCCCCGTTGGCATCGCCTATGTCTCCTCCATGCTCAAGAAGCACGGCTTCCAGGTGGTTTGCCACAACAACGCGCTGGAGAAGGACTGGCAGGGCGCCTTCAGACGGGTGCTGGCGGAGGAGAGGCCGGATGTCCTGGGGGTGGGCGCGCTCACGCCGTCCTTCAAGTTCGTTAGCTGGATGTTCCAGACGGCCAAGGAAATGCTGCCGAACGTGACCACTGTGGTGGGTGGGGGCGTTCTGGGCAGCGAGCCGGACATGTTCTACCAGATCGGGGCGGACGTCGGCGTTGTCGGCGAGGGCGAGGCCGCTGCGGTGGACCTCATGCGCACGCTGGAACAAGGTGGCGACCTTGGCCAAGTGAAGGGCATCATCTATCGCGACGCCGAGGGGAAGTCCGTACGGACCGCGCCCCGGCCCTTCATCGAAGACCTGGATGAGGTTCCGATCCCCGACTACGAGGGTTTCAACTTCGACATCTGCTACAAGAACGTGGGCACGCATGACATGATCTCCAGCCGCGGCTGCCCGTTCCACTGCACGTTCTGCTACAGCGCGCTGGGGCGCGGCAAGCACCGGGCCCACTCCATCGACTATGTCATCCGCGAGATCAAGTACCTGATGGACCGCTTTGGCGTGAACTGCGTCGGCCTTATGGACGAGGTGTTCGCCCTGCGCAAGGAGCGCATCCTTGAGTTCTGCGACAAGGTGGCGCCCCTGAAGATCACCTGGTACGCCCAGATGCGCTGCTCCGTGGTGGACGCGGAGCTTTTGGCGCGCATGCGCGAGACGGGCTGCTGCACCGTGTTCTACGGTCTGGAAAGCATGTCTCCGGTGGTCTTGAAGAGCATGAACAAGAAGCTCAAGCCCTCAGAGATCGAGCATGCCTTGGAGTTGACCTTCCAGAGCGGCATGGACTCCTTCGGCAACTTCATCTTCGGCGACCCGGCGGAAACCACGGAGACCGCCTGGGAAACCCTCGATTGGTGGGTGAAGCACCGCAAATATTTTGTGAACCTCGGCAAGATCGACTGTTGGCCGGGAACGAACATCTTCCATGAATCGGTGCGGCGCGGCATCGTGCGGAACAAGATCGGGTTCATCAAGGCCGGCTGCCCCCTCATCAACATGACCCACATGCCTGAAGCCGAGTTCATGGACATGCTCAAGCGCGTGTGGGTGATGCATGAGGGATTGCTCTGGCCCGGGCGTCTGCTGGCGGCGGGCGTCGAGCCCGACTGCTCCGCCATGGCTCGTTGCCAGTGCCCCAATTGCGGGGCCGAGACCGAGTTCGCGAACATGGAGTCGCGGGCCATGCATGGCGACCGCATGGCGCACCGGCTGCCGTGCTCCAGCTGTGGCAGGAGCTACGACATCCCCTTGCGTCTGCCCCCGGTGAAGCACAACGCCGAGGTGCTGTCGCTCTTCGCGCAGGCGCTGGAGCATCGCGCTGCCGGTCGGCTCAACGAGGCCCTCGACCGACTGAACGTGTTGTTTGAGATCAGCCGCCAGCACACGGTGGTGGTCATCCTGTTGGCCAGCCTGCACTTGGCCCTTGGTTATCCGGACCGTGCCAAGGAGACGATACGGGTGGCTATGAAGTTCAGCCCCGCCGCGCCCTACATGCACGACTGGGCCGCCCTGTGCTATGAACTGGACGGCGATCCGCGCATGGCCCGCATTTTCGAAGACCAGGCCCGGCTGCTGCGCGAATGCCGCGAGCCCGCCTTGAACGCCGCGAGCCGAATGCAGCTTGATCCCATGGAGCACCTGTACCTGAGCATATTCCCCGGCGGAGTGGGCGAAGCCGTCGTGGGTGAACGACAGGGTGGGCAATGACCACGAAGGTCCTCTTTTCCGTTCTGCGCGAGCTCGGCGTGCTCTTCGAGGCGCCCGGCGCGGGCGAGATAGACGAACTGCCGCCCTACGGCCCCTCGGCACCGGGCCTGGACCACGCCTTTGACGCGCACACTCCGCTGTGGGCCTTTGAGCACCCGTACTACGTCTATCCCTTTGCCCACGAGGGCCTGAAGCCAGTCTACGAGATCCTGCCGCCCGACCTGGGGGTGGAGCAGGTGCTGGCCAAGACCAGGCTGGTGGTCTTCCTTGGCGCGGCCGACACCCCGGTCTTCCGCCGCTGCCTGGAGCAGGCCGACGCGTTCCTGCTGATCCTTGAGCCCGACGCCCGGCGCCTGGCCCAGTTCGCCGCCAGGGTGCCCGCGGCCAGGCTGGCCAAGCGCGCGCTCATCCTGCTGGGCGAGCCGGACGGCTTTTTGCCGCCGGTGTCGCAGCTGCTGCCGCCGGAGCTCTTCAGCCTGGGGTTCCCGGTGTTCTACGGCCTGCCGGAGCTGGCTGGAACCGCCGAGGCCGCGCGGCTGGTGGAACTGGTGGAGGTGCTGTTCTACCGCCACCGCGTGTACCACCTGAGCGGCCAGGGCAACGTCTTCAGCATGCCCATCCGGCCCCTGACGCGCGGCCTGTTCTTCGACCAGCAGCACCACTCCTACGTCAACGCCGCAGAATGCCTGCGCTGGCCGGACATCCAGCCCCTGCGCAAGGCCTTCCAGGGCGAGACCGCCGTGCTGGTGGCCGCCGGGCCGGACCTGCCGGGGCGCATGGACTACCTGCGCTCTGTGCGCGACCGCGCCCTCGTCATCGCCGTGAACAACGCGCTCAAGCCCATGCTGGCCGCCGGGGTGCGGCCGCACTTCGTGGTGGCCAACGACACCTCCGTGCACACCGGGCGTTCCTGGGAGGGCCTGGAGCACCTGGCCGACGTGTCCCTGGTGGGCCACTGCCTGACGGACCTGGGCGGGGCGGTGTTCGGGCGCAAGTACCTGTTCGGCAACTACCTGCCGGAACTCTTCGGCCGCAGGCCCGACTTGCGGCTGCACGGCTCGGTCATCACCACGGCGTTCTCGCTGGCGCGCTACATGGGCTGCGCGCGCTGCGTGTTCGTGGGGGCGCAGCTCTGCTCGCCGGACCCCTGGAAGCTCAGCTACTCGCGCGGGAGCATCCACGAAGCCGAATCCGAGGAACAGCGCCCGCTCACCAACGCCTGGCCGCAGCTGGTGCCCGTGACCACCCTGGACGGCAGCACGCGCTACACAACGCTGAATTTCTTGGATGCGGCCCACTGGCTGCGCGACGAGATCCGCGCCTCGGCCATCCCCTGCGCCAGCGTCACCGGGGAGAGCATCATCAGCGGCGCCGGGGTGGAGTACATCCCCGACTGCCCGGTGGAGGACACCGGCAGGCTGGGTCGCAGGCTGGGCCGCGTGGCCGCTGCGCGGGCGTCGGAGAGTCCGCGCGAGCCCGTGCTGGCGCACCTGCGGCGCGACCTCGCGGTGTGGGAGTCCGTGGGCGTTGGGGTGGAGGGCATCCTGGCTCGCGAGGGAGCGGACTTCATGGCCGCAGCCTTCCAAGCCCTGGACCAGTTCGACCAGGGCAACGTGACCTATCTTGTGCAGCGCTTCGAGAACTTCGACAACCAGCGCTTCCACGCGGCTGTGTTCCGGTCGGACGAGGAGAGCGAGAAGGTCTGGGGCATGCGCTACTATCTGGAGCATGTGCTGCGCATGGCCCGGCACTTTGACGCCGTGCTGAGAGAACAGCTGTCGCGCCTGGGCTGAGGATGTGGAGCGAGAGCAAGAAACGTTGCGCCACTCAGGGCAGCAATAGCAAAACAACGACATTGGGGGAATGATGATGGTCGATGATAAAGTGCTGTCGAAAGATGAGATTCTTGAGCTTGTCGCGTCACGTACCTGGTACCACAGGTACGAGGTATCTCCTGGTGTCATGACGCCGGGGCGGATGCCCATCGACGCCAAGATGCTCCTTGACTATTACGGACTCCCTCAGGACCTGACGGGCAAGCGCGTGCTTGAGATCGGCGCCTGGGACGGGGCATATACCTTCGAGATCGAAAGACGCGGAGCCAGCGTCACCGCCATGGACATCCAGAACAAGGACCGCACCGGCTTCGCCGTGGCGCACAGGATCAACAACTCAAAGGCCAAGCACATCCAGTGCGACGTAACGTACCTGAACCCGAAGGATCACGGGAAGTACGACATCGTCATGTTTCTCGGCGTCTACTACCACATTCTGCATCCGCTTCTGGCCTTCCAGAACATCTACAACGTCCTGAACGACGAAGGGACCGTCTTTTATAGCGGGCATATCCTGGAGTACAGCTACAATATCGACGGGCTCATGGCCAAGCACAAGCCCGAGCTCATGGCCATAGTGGACAAGATTCCACTGACGCTGTTCTCCCGTGGCTGCCACGCGAATGTATGGAGCAACTGGTACATCCCGAACCTGCTGTGCCTGAACGACTGGCTCGCCACAGCGGGCTTCAAGGTCTTCAAGCAGCAGGTGCACGAAGAGGGCTCCACCATGGCCGGGGCGGCCAAAAAGATCACGAACTTCAAGCTTGCCCCGGACTGGGACGCCAACCGCTGGTATGACTTGTCCAGCCACAAGGAGGACATGAAGGGCTACAAGAGGATATTGTTCTTCGGCGCTGGAGGCCGTCTGGAGGGCCTCCAGGAGGAACTGCGGCAATCTGTTCCGGCGGGCGCCATCGTCGGCGTTGCGGACAACGACCCGGCCAAGTGGGGCAAGACCATTGCGGGATACCCCATCGTGAATCCCAAGGACATTCCCGCCCTCAAGCCCGACCTCGTTATCATCGTCTCGACCTTTGCCGTTGAGATCTTCGAGGCCCTGGACAAGCTTCAGGGCGAAACCGGGCTCTTCTTCGAAATGGTGAACGTTGACGCCAACAGGCTGCTCGACACGTCCTGCGGGCGCGAAGTCTACTAGCCTAATCCGTCTGAGTGAAATGTCGGCAATCGGGCCGGGGTGTGCGGGGCATGTGTCCCGGAACCCCGGCCTGAGTCGTTTCGGGCCCTACCCCAGCGGCAGCTCCACTACGAACACCGAGCCCTTGGGCTTTGCCGCCTCCACGCGCACCACGCCCTTGTGGTCGGTGACGATGGAGCGCACGATGGTGAGCCCCAGGCCCGTGCCGGACTTCTTGCGCGAGTAGTACGGCTCGAACATGCGCGCGCGCTCCTCCTGGGTGAAGCCCGGCCCGTTGTCGGCCACGGACACCCGCACCCGCCCGCCCCCGAGCAGCTCGGAGCACACGTCCACGGTGCCGTCCTCGCGGCCTTCCAGGGCCTCGGCGGCGTTGGTCAGGAGGTTCATGAAGACCTTGCGCATGCCCTCGGCGTCGAAGGGGAAGCTCGGCAGCGCCGGGTCCGCCGTGAGCGTCCAGGCGATGTCGCGGTGGGCCGTGGCGAAGGTGCCCACCACCTCTTCCAGCAGCGGGCCGAGGTCGGCCACGAGCATCTCCGGCTCCGGCAGCTTGGCGTAGCTTGAGAATTCCGCCACCAGCTGCTGCAGGCGCTCCACCTCGCGCACGATGAGCTGGCCGCAGTCGTTGAAGGCCGGGTCCGCGTTCAGCGGGCCGAACTTGCGCAGCAGGCGCTGGGCCGAGAGCTTGATGGGCGTCAGCGGGTTCTTGATCTCGTGCGCGATTCTTTGGGCCACCTCGCGCCAGGCGGCCAGGCGCTGCATTTTCTCAAGCTCGGTGATGTCCTCGAACACGGCCACCAGGCCCGTGCCTTCGGCCTGGCCGGCCGGGCCACCCTGGGCAGTGGGGCCGGCCAGGCCGCCATGGCCCGACGACAGCCCCACAACGTTGACCAGGAAGCGGGCGCTGCGGCCCTGCAGGGGCAGGTCGATCTGCCGGGTCCACTGGGCCGCGGGGTTCCGGGTGATCTGCACCAGCGCCTCTTTCAAGAGGTCCGAGAAATCGCCCTGCACCAGATGCTGGGCCTTGAGCCCAAGGATCTGCTCGGCGCGGATGCCGAGCATGGCCTCCGCAGCCTTGTTCACGGTGCCGATGCGCCCGAACGCGTCCGTGGAGACGACGCCGGAGGTGATGTTGTCGAGCACGGCCTCGATGTAGCGGCCGCGGCGCTCCAGCTCCTCGTACTGCTGGGCCATGCGCTCGTTGGCGCTCATGAGGCGGGTCTGCCCGGCCTCCAGGTCCTCGGCCATGCGGTTGAAGGAGCGCACCAGGGAGCCGAGCTCGTCGTCGCCCGCGTCGTCCAGGCGCACGGAAAGGTCGCCCTTGGCGATGCGCTCGGTGCCGAGCGCCATGGCCTGCACCGGGGCGCTGATCTCCTTGGCCAGGCGGAAGCCGAACCAGGACGCCCCGAGCACGATCAACAGGCTCATGACGCCAAGGGTCAGGTAGAGGTTCATCTTCCAGGGGTACTTGAGCTTGCGGAGCTTCTTGTACTCGTCCAGGCCGCGCACCACCTGGTCGAGCTTGTACATGAGCCCGCTGCCGATGCTCTCGCCCACCACCAGGAAGCCGGTTTTGCCGTCGTCCACGGGCAGGATGCCGACGATGAGGTCGTTGCCCGCGCTTGAGAGCACCACCGACACATAGTGCGGCGCCTTCTTCAGCCCCTCCATGTCGATCTTGCCCCGGGCCTCGCCCCAGACACGGTCGAAGACCTGCGGGGGGTGCTTGTTCTGGTCGCGGCCCTCCGGGGTGATGACCCCGATGACGGCCAGGCCGTACTCGCGCTGCGAGTCCGCCAAGTGGGCGTCCATGCTCTTGCCGCCCCAGGTCAGGTGGTTGCTGGCTATCTGGGCCAAAACCTCGCGGCCGCGCTGCTCCACCCGGGCCTGGGCCGACTGGTAGAAGGCCCGCCCGATTTCGAGCGACTGCTCCATGGAGTCTTCCACCTGGGTCTTGAACCAGTAGTCCACGCTGGTTTGCACGAACTTGGCCGAGACGTAGAACATGAGCGCCACCGGCACCAGCGACAGGAAGATGAAGGCCAGCACCAGGCGCGAGCGCAGACGCGAGCCGAGCACGTTGCGGCGGCGCTCCAGCACGAGCTTGACCCCGTTTCTGGCCACAACGAAGAGCACCACCAGAAGCAGGATGAAATTGAGGTTGAACAGGCCGAGGAAGAGGTAGGAGTTGACGCCGAGCAGCTTCAGCTCCACCCAGGTGAGCACCACGATGAGCAGCACGCCGATGAGGGCGATGGCCACCTCGCGCTTGCGCCTGGCCCGCTCTCTCGCCTCGGGCGAGAGGAGATGATAGGGCGTCGCGGAATCCTTGGTCGGCGACCCGGGGTCCTGGTCCATGCTCGGCATCCGTCCCGCCCGGTCCTAGTACTTGAAGTGCAGCTGGTAGGAGGCCGACGGGGCAACGTCCCAGGTCCAGAAGAGCAGGGTGCGCCTGAACCAGTTGGGGATGTCCGTCTGCTGCAGCCGGATGTCCAGCGTCAGGGTGTATTCCTTGTCGCGCTCAAGCATGGTCCACGAGCCCAGGCCCAGGGTCAGCCCGCCCCAGCCCGCAACGAGCAGGTCTTGCAGGTTGGCGTTTCTGAGCGGGGCCTCGCGGCCAGGCAGCGAGAGCGTGTATTCCTTGGTCAGGGCGTCGAACTTCAGGCGGCTTGTGCTCTCGGCCTCGGTCAGGTGGGGGCTGCCGAACAGGCCGCTCTTCCGGTTGAGCTTGGCCTTGCAGGTCAGGGCCATGGTGACGCCGCTCTGCAGGCTCTCGGTCAGTTCGGCCACGCCGTCCACGGACACGCCGAAGCGGGCCATGAGGCTGCCGGCCTTGTTGTCCACCACGAGGTTTGAGAGCACCAGGGACTGCGCAGCCGCCACGGAGGTCCACAGGACCAGGGTGGTCGCCAGGAGCATGGCCGTTGCTGCGGCCTTGGGCGTGCGGCGGGTGCGGTGCATGGGCGGCGGCGTCCAGGGTCAGAAGTTGGCGCTTGGGCGGTTGCGTGTCGCGCCTGCGCACTTCGCCGAATAGCACCGGCTGTTGCGTTGCGCAAGGGCGGGCGTGGGTCGCCCGGAGCAAACCGCAGAATGTTCGGCCGCCGCGCATGCCGGAGAAAGCCGTCAGGACTTCGGCGGACGCGCCCCGAAGATGGACGTGCCCACGCGGATGATCGTCGCGCCTTCCTCGATGGCGGCCTCGAAGTCGCCTGTCATGCCCATGGACAGGTGCGGCAGCGGCACGCCCAGCCTGGCCTGGAGCCCGTCGCGCAGCTCGCGCAGGTACTCGAAGGCCGGCCCGGCCTCCTCGGGGGAGTCGAACACCGGCGGCAGGCACATGAGCCCCTGCAGGTCCAGGCCGACGCCGTCCTTGCGCAGGGAAAGCACGGTCTCGGCCAGGGCGGGCAGCTCGGCCTCGTCCACGCCGGCCTTCTGCTCCTCGCCCATGTTGACCTCGATGAGCACGCTCTGCAGCACGCCCTGGGCCTGGGCGCGGCGGGCCAGCTCCATGGCCAGCTTCTCGCTGTCCACGCTGTGCACCAGCACGAAGCGCCCGGCCACCTGCCTGGCCTTCTTGGTCTGCAGCCCGCCCACGAAGTGCCACAGGATGTCCTGGCCCACCAGCTCGTCCTGCTTGGCCAGCGCCTCCTGCACGTACGACTCGCCGAAGTCGCGCTGGCCCGCCTCCACCAGCGCCAGGATGTCGCTGGCCGGGTGGAACTTGCTCACCGCCACCAGGCGCACGCTCTCGGGGTCGCGCCCCGAGCGCTGACAGGCCGCCGCCACGCGGGCCTTGACCTTCGCCAGGTTGGCCGCGAGCTTCTGGGCGCGGGCCGGATTGATCTTGATCTGTGCTGCCATGGGCCGACACCTACGCCAAAAAGCCCCCACAGGGAAGAGCCTGGGCCGGGGGCGTTCCAGCGCCCTTGTGCATTGGGAGCGGTGCTGGTACATGCTTTGACGATGAGTGACGCCGCACAAAACCCGTCCAAAGTGGACCTCCTGAACCTGACGCGCTCGGAGCTTGAGGCGTTCGTGGTGGAGGACATGCGCCAGCCGCGCTTCCGCGCGGACCAGCTCTGGCACTGGCTGTGGCAGCGGGGCGTGCGGGATTTCGCGGCCATGACCAACCTCTCTAAGGACCTGAAGGCGAAGCTGGCCGAACGGGCGCACATGCCCCGCCCGGTGGTCGAGGTGGCGCGCACCAGCCGCGACGGCACCATCAAGCTGCTCCTGAGCCTTGCCGACGGCGAAAAGATCGAGACGGTGCTCATCCCCATGGGCCAGCACTACACCCAGTGCCTGAGCACCCAGGTGGGCTGCGCCATGGCCTGCTCCTTCTGCTCCACCGGGGAGCTGGGCCTCACGCGGAACATGAGCATGAGCGAGATCCTGGGCCAGATACTGGTGGGGCGCGAGCACCTGGCGAGAGCCGGGCTGCCGTTGGTGCGCAACCTCGTGTTCATGGGCATGGGCGAGCCGCTCATGAACCTGACGGAGCTGCTGCGCAGCCTGGAGACGCTGGGCAGCGCGGAGGGCATCTCCATCGCCTCGCGCCGGGCCACGGTGTCGAGCGTGGGCATTCCGTCGGCCCTCAAGATTCTGGGCGATTCCGGCCTGGCCGTGCCCGCCATCAGCCTGCACGCGCCCACCCAGGAGCTGCGCGAGAAGCTCATGCCCAAGGCCGCGCGCGTGCCGCTGGACGAGCTCCTGGGCGCGCTGGACCGCTATCCGCTGAAGTCGCGCGAGCGCGTGACGTACGAGTACATCATGCTCGGCGGGGTCAACGACTCGCTGGCGCACGCCAAGCAACTGGTGAAGCTGCTGGGCCAGCGCCGCTGCAAGGTCAACCTCATCGGCTACAACCCGCCGCCGCCGGAGGTGAGCCCGAACCCGCCCTACCGAGCGCCGGAACCGGGCGTGGTGCTGGCCTTCGAGGAATATCTGCGCAGCAAGCGCATCACCACGTTCATCCGGCGCAGCATGGGCCAGGACATCGCCGCGGCGTGCGGCCAGTTGAAGCTGTTGGCGGGGCCAGCGGAAGGGGTGGAGCAGGGCGACGGCGGCGCGGCCTGAAAAAAGAGCTTGCCAGGACCGCCCCGATTTAATAGTAGCCAGCCCTTCCAAAAAAATATATGCCGTCTTTCGTCGGGACACCGACGCTATCACCAGCCCAGGAGGGTCACCACATGGCCAATTATCCCATGGTTCCCACCCGCGCCTTCTTCACCAAAGGCGTGGGCGTCCACAAAAACAAGCTGCAATCCTTCGAGTTGGCGCTCCGCGAGGCCGGCATCGAGAAACAGAATCTTGTTTACGTGTCCAGCATCTACCCGCCCAACTGCGAGTTGGTGAGCCTGGAGGAGGGCGTCAAGGCCCTGCACCCCGGCCAGATCACCTTCTGCGTCATGGCGCGCAACCAGACCAACGAGAAAGGTCGTCTGGTGGGCAGCGCTTGCGGCATGGCCATTCCGGCCGACAAGCAGCACTACGGCTACATCTCCGAGCACCACAGCTTCGGCGAGGAGGAGAAGGAGCTGGGCGACTTCGCCGAGGACCTGGCCTCCACCATGCTGGCGACCACGCTCGGCGTCGATTTCGATCCCGAGATCGGCTACGACGAGCGCCGCGAGGTGTACCTCATGAGCGGCAAGATCATCGACTCCATCTCCGCCCCGATCTCCGCCATCGGCACCTCCAACATGTGGACCACCACCGTGTCCGCGGTCGTCTTCATCTTTTAAGACGGCCCGCCCAACAGAACCACGTCCAGGGCCTCCCGCCTCCTTGAAAACAGGGGGCGGGGGGCTTTAGGCACAAGGAAATCCCATGGCCATCAAGCGCACCCTGCACGACGGCGTCAAGGACCGGCTCACCCCTCTCACCACGCTCGACCCCGACAAGATCGGCGACTTCGACGAGCTTCTGACCGCCATGGGCCGCACCGCTTTCGGCGGCCGCAGCCTGGGCGAGGCGCTGGACGTGCTCCAGGCCATGGTGGAGGATCCGGACTGCGTTGTGGTGGGCACCTTCTCCGGCGCCATGACCGTGGCCAAGCAGAGCAAACTGCTGATCAAGATGATCGACGAGGGCTGGCTCGACGTGGTGGTCTCCACCGGCGCGCTCATGGCCCACGGCTTCATCGAGTCCATCGGGCTCAAGCATTTCAAGTACGAACCCGCGCGCATGAACGACAAGGACCTGTTCGAGGCCGGGTACAACCGCGTCTACGACACGCTCGAGCCCGAGGCCAACTTCGCCCAGGCCGAGCTGGTGGTCCGCGAGGTCATGCACCAGCTCATGGACGTGGACAAGGTCACGCACCTGTCCTCCGAGCTCATCTGCAAGGCCATCGGCAAGCACCTGAGCGAGAAGTACAACGGCCCCGGCATCCTGAAGAGCGCCTATAAGAAGGGCGTGCCGGTCTACATCCCGGCCTTCACGGACTCCGAGCTGGCGCTCGACGTGGCCTGCTCCATCCTGGCGAAGGACTTCGGCCACCTGCTGGGCGAGAAAGGCCCCGAGGCCCTGCCCTTCCAGTTCAACCCCTTCCTCGACCTCTTCAGCTATTCCAAGAAGATGTACGGGGCCAAGAAGATGGCCATCTTCACCATCGGCGGGGGCGTGCCGCGCAACTGGGCGCAGCAGATCGGCCCGTTCTTCGACGTCATGAGCGACCGCCTGGAGCGCGACCTGCCCGAGCGCCGCTTCACCTACGCCATCCGCATCTGCCCGGAGCCCGTGCACTGGGGCGGCCTGTCCGGCTGCACCTACCAGGAGGGCATCTCCTGGGGCAAGTTCGTGCCCCCGGCCGAGGGCGGCCAGTTCGCGGAGGTCCACGCCGACGCCACCATGGCCTGGCCCATTCTCATCAAGGGCCTGCAGGACCGCCTGGCCAAGAAGGCCAAGAAGCCCGCCACCAAGAAGCCTGCGGCCAAGAAGCCCGCCGCCAAGAAGTAGGCCGGCCATGAGCGCGGCTTTAAGCGCTGTTCAAGGGGCAGTCCGCCTGCCGGCGGAGTGGGAGCCCCACGCCGCCACCTGGATCACCTGGCCGCAGAACCCGCGCGACTGGCCGGGCAAGTTTCAGCCCATGCCCTGGGCCTTCGCCGAGATCATCCGCAAAATCGCGGGCGCCGAGAGCGGCGAGCGCGTGCGCGTGCTCGTGGGCTCTGCCGAGGTGCTGCACCGCGCCAGCAGGCAGCTCGCCAAGGCCCACGTGGACCTCTCTCGTGTGGACTTCCTCGTCATCCCCACGGACCGCGGCTGGATGCGCGACTGCGGCCCCTGCTTCGTGGAGCGAAACGCCGAGCTCGCCATCGCGGGCTTCGGGTTCGACGCCTGGAGCAAGTACCCGGAGTTCGAGCTGGACGCCGAGGTCCCGGCCACAGTGGCGCGCCTCACCGGCCTGCCGCTCGAGCCCGTGGTCTACAAGGGCCGCCAGGTGGTCTTCGAGGGCGGGGCGCTGGACATCAACGGGCGCGGCACCCTCGTCACCACCGAGGAATGCTGCCTGCACCCCGACATCCAGGTGCGCAACCCCGGCTTCAGCCACGCCGACTACGAGGCCGTGTTCGCAGAGAGCCTCGGCATCACCAACACCATCTGGCTGGCGAACGGCATCAAAGGCGACGACACCCACGGCCATGTGGACGACTTCTGCCGCTTCGTGAACCCGACGACGCTGGTGCTTTGCGAGGAGAAGGACTCAGGCGACCCGAACCACGCCATCCTTGAGGAGAACCGCGAGCTGCTGGAGGCGGCCAGGCTTCAGGACGGCTCGCGGCCCGATGTCGTCCGCCTGCCCATGCCCGCGCCGCTCTATTTCGACGGCCTGCGCCTGCCGGCCAGCTACGCCAACTTCCTCATCACCGACGCTGCCGTGCTGGTGCCCACCTTCAATGACGTGAACGACCGCGTGGCGCTGGGCATCCTGTCCGAGTGCTTCGACCGTCCGGTGGTGGGCATCCACGCCGTGGACCTGGTCTGGGGCCTGGGCACCATCCACTGCCTGACCCGGCAGGAGCCCGCAGCCTAGAACCCGCCGCTGCAGGAGGCCGCCATGCAGTCCCTCGAAGCTGAAGTGTTGGAGTTCATCGCCCGGCTGAACGCCTGCTGGACCGAAGGCGATCCTGAGGAGCTGCGCGAGTTTTTTCACCAGGACATGGTTGCGGTGACGCCTGTGGAGCGTGAGCCGCGCGTGGGGCGGGAGGCCTGCGTGGCGGGCTGGGCCGGGTTCGCCCGCAACGCGAAGATCCGGTCCTGGGTTGAGCGCGGGCACACGGTGCGGTTTTTCGGCGATGCCGCGGTGGTGACGTATTTCTATGAATTGCGCTGCCGCATGGGCGGGGCGGAACTGACCCTGGACGGCCGGGACCTGTTCTTCCTGGTGCGCGAGAACGGCCGCTGGTGGGCCGTGGCCGACCAGTTTTCGGCGTTTCCCTAGACCCGGTTCAAGCCCCTCCTACTCTTCCTCCTCCAGCGGCAGCACGATGTAGAAGTTGTTGCCCATCTCGTGCGCCTCGTAGCCGGTCAGGCCGCCGTGCAGCTCCACCACCTGGTTCACAAAGGCCAGGCCGTGGCCCGTGCCGTGCTCGCGCTGGGTGGACAGGGAGCGGAAGCCCGGCTGGAACAGCCCCTCGCGCTCGCTCTCCGGCACGGGGGTCCCGGTGGTGAAGACGTTGAGCTTCACGCCCTTGCGCCCCGGCCCGAAGGCATCGGGCAGGAGCTCCCAGCCATAGGCCATGAACTTGAGCGGCAGCCCGTCCGGGCCGGTGATGGTGCGCGTGTACTTCACCGCGTTGGAGAACAGGTTGGCGTACACCTGGGCGATGAGCCCCAGGTCGGCCATGAGGTGCACGGGCTCGTCCGGGATGCCGCCCATGGACAGGTCGATGGCGATGCCCCGGTCCTCCAAGCGCGGACGGTAGCGCTCCACCTGCGGGGCCACGATCTGCTTGAACAGGTTCACGCGGCGCTTCTCCAGCACGTAGCGGCCCTCCTGAAAGTGCCGCCGCCGCAGCAGGGTTTCCAGGAACAGGCTGGTCTGGGCGTAGTGGCTGCTGATCTCCGCGTACTGGTCGGACAGCCGTGCCTGGAGGAAGTTGAGGTTGGCGGTGAAGTCGGCCGGGGTTTCCGGCGGGGCCTCTGCCACGCAGCGGGCCAGTGCGCCGATGGAGGCGTTCAGGCGGTTGAAGAAGAGCTTGAAGACCATGTTCGGCACGATGACGTTGTGGCCGATGTCTTCCACCAGGTTCTGGATGAACGACAGGTGCTCGCGGCTTTTGGACCGGGCCATGCGGGTGTGCAGCTGGAAGCCGATGCGCCCTGCGAATTTCTCGAAGTAGAGCTGCGTGTGGCGCGACAACCCGGCCCCGCCCACCACCTCAAGCCAGCCCATGACGTTGTCGGGCAGGCTGTAGCCCAGGATGTCGGTGGTGTCCTTGCGGCCGTAGATCGGGGCGTAGAAGTTGGTTCCGCGCACAGCGGCCCTTGGCGGCGGTTCCGATTCGGGCAGCACGTCGGGCATGCGCAGGCAGCGCGCCAGCTTCCAGGCGCTCGGCCCGGTGCGCAGATACAGGCGGCAGTCCTGGTCGAAAAAGAGCATGGGCAGTTGCACGCAGAGGCTCAGGAAGTCGCGCCGCGTGTCGAACTCCTGGGCCAGTTCGAAGAACACGGTGAGCATGCGCAGCTGGTCCGGGCTGAAGGCGTAGGTTTCAGAGTCCTCAAGCTTCTGGAGCACGCGCCGGGTCACGGCCTCGCTGCGTACGGGGTCGTTCTCCAGACACTGGGCCGGGTCCGGCGGCAGGAGCGGCCTGGAAACGGTCTTCTGGTCCGGCTCCAGCCTCTCGTCCGTGTGCGTCGGTCTGTCCTCGCTCCTCATTATTCCCTCGGGTCAGGCTAGTGCAGGCCGGACCGTTGAAGCGCCCAGAACCACCCGTTCAACATCCAATCCTGGCACGGCCTCCCCACCGGGGGCCATGTCCCAAATCCAGTTCTCGCCCGTGAGCCCGACATCCACCCCGAAGAGCAGGTCGGCCTCGTATTCCACTTCGCCCTGGCGCAGTCCTCGCTCGATCACGTCCGTGACCAGGCAGGCAGGGCAGGGCAGGGCCGCCAGTCCTTGCAGGTGCTGGCGCACAAGCGCCGCCGCAAGCCCCGCGCGTTGTTCCTCGCCCCACTCCGGCGGCAGCGCGTCCAGGGCGAACAGCGGCAGCTGCGACAGCAGGTTGGCCGAATACGCGAAGTCCACCCCGGGCAGGCCCGCCGCAAGTTCTGCCAGCACATCCGCCAGCGGCTGTGTCCCGGCCTCGGGCAGCCTGTCCAGGCATCCCGTGAGGTCGGCCTGCAAGATCTGCACGTTGCCCAGGCGGTTCGCCCGGGCGCGCACTTCTGGTACAAAGGCCATATCGGCCAGAACCACTGTTTGAAACAGGGCTGAAAGTTCGTCAAGTGGCACATCGAGCAACAGGCCCGGGCCAAGCACCAGGGCCGTGCGTCGCGAGCCCTCCGGGCAGGCCCGCGCAGCGGACAGCGCAAGCCCGCGACAGCGCGCGAGATGCGGCTCCCAGGCGGCGCTGTGGCGCTTGTGCCGCGCCCAGATGGCCACCTGCTGGGCCAGGTGCCCGTGCGGGTCGCCCTGGCCGCGCAGGCGCGCGGCGGCGTATTTGACGGCCTCAGCCAGCATGAACGTCTAGGCCTCCACCTCGCTGAACTTTTCCGGCACGGCGTGGCACACGGGGCAGCGCTCCGGGGCATCGCCCGCGTGCACGTGCCCGCAGATGACGCACACGTGGTAGCGCACCGGGGCCGATTCCCGGCCGGACAGGCCGGGCAGGCCCAGGTGGCTTTCCACGGCCCGGGCCATCTGGGTCAAGAGCGAGCCCGCGGCCTTGTCGCCCATCTGCTCGGAGGCCAGGGTCCAGTCCAGCGCGCTCACGGCAAGCTCGCGGGCCTCCTGCAGCGCCAGGGCCAGGTTCTCGGCGCTTGAGCCGATGCGCCCGCGCAGGAAGGTCAGGCTCTTCTTGGCCTGCACCTCCTGGGCCTCTGCCAGGGCGCGCAGGGCTTTCGCCGCTTGGGCATGGCCGTCCTGGGCGGCCTTCTGGGCGCGCACGCGGTTGCGGGCCGAGGCCAGGGACTGGTGCAGAAAGGCCAGGGCCAAGGGCTCCAGGGGGGGCGGGGTCAGGTCCGTGGGCATGAAAGCTCCTTCAGGGGGTATGAGGTTCGTGAGATGAGGGCCCGCTTGACGGCTTTGAGGATTTCGGCCTTGGTGAAGGGCTTGCGCAGGATGTCGTACGCGCCCAGCTTGGTGGCCATGCCCAGGTAGGCCTCCGGTTCAAGGCGTCCGCCGCCGGACATGACCAGCGCGCCGACGCCCGGCGTGAGCAGCCGGAGCTTCAGCAGCACCTCGAAGCCGTCCACCTCGGGCATGACCACGTCGGTGATGACAAGGTCCGGGGTGTCGGTCTGCAGGCGTTCCACGGCCTGGCGTCCGCCTGCGGCCGGGATGGCGACGTAGCCGTTGGATTCCAAGATGCGGCAGACCATTTCGCGCACATCCGCGTCGTCGTCAACGACCAAGATTCTATGTGGCATCCGGTCCCCCCCTGGAGTTTGCGAGCGCCTGGCGGATGACTCCGGCCAGCTCGTCCGTGGAGAAGGGCTTGGGCAGAAGCCAGGCCTCGCCCAGAGCCTGCAGGCGATCAGGGGGGATGACCATGCTGAAGCCTGTGCACAAGACGATGGGCATATCCGGGCGGGCCTCGCGCAGGCGCGTGGCCAGCTGGACGCCGGTGAGCCGGGGCATGCTCTGGTCGGTAAGCACGAGGTCAAAGGACTGCGGGCTGGACAGGAAATCCTTGAGCGCGGCCTCGGGCTGGCTGCGGGTGGACACCTGGTAGCCCAGGGGCTCCAGGGTCAGGCGCATCAGGTCCAGCAGGTCGGTTTCGTCATCCACCAGCAGGATGCGCTCGCTGCCCTTGGTGTTGCGCTGGCTGTGCGCTGGCTCCTGCGCGTGGCCGCCTTGCGCGGTGGGCAGCAGCACGGTGAGCCGTGCCCCTTGCCCCGGCTCGCTGCGGGCGAAGACGGCGCCGCCGAGGCTGGAGACGATGCCGTGCACCACGGCCAGGCCAAGCCCGGTGCCCTCGCCGGAGTCCTTGGTGGTGAAAAAGGGGTCGAAGATGCGCCCCATGATGTTCGGCGCGATGCCGGCCCCGGAGTCCTCGACCGTCAGGGACAGATACTCTCCAGTCTGAAGGCTGTGCTCCGGGGACGGGGAGTCCTCGTCCAGGCGCACCACCCGCGTCGCCACGCGGATGCCTCCACCGTCCTTCATGGCCTGGGCGGCATTGGTGCACAGGTTCATGACGATCTGGTGGACCTGCGAAGGGTCGGCCAGGATGAAGCAGCCCTTGGCCTCAAGCTCGGCCCGGATCTCGATGTCCTTGGGCAGGGAGGCCTCCATGAGCCGGAGCGCCTCGTTGACGACCTGGTCGGGGTCCAGGGCGCGCTGTTCGCGGTCGGAGCGGCGGCCGAAGGTCAGGATCTGGCGCACCAGCTCCTTGGCGCGGCTGCTGGCCTTGAGCACGCGCATGAGGCTGCCCTTGGCCCGGCTGGAGGCCGGGATGTCGTCCAGGGCCAGCTCGGTAAAGCCCATGATGGAGGCCAGGATGTTGTTGAAGTCATGTGCGATGCCCCCGGCCAGCGTGCCCAGGGCTTCCATCTTCTGGGCCTGCCAGAGCTGGCGCTCGAGCAAGCGCTTTTCGGTGACGTCGCGGCACACGGCCACGAAGCTGCTGATCTCTCCGCTGGGGTTGCGCGTGGCAGAGACGGTGAACTCCACCTCCACGGTCTGGCCGTGCGGCTGGGTGAGGGAGCTGTTGCCGCGCCACACGCCGCCGTCTTCTCCCTGGCGGGGTTGAGAATCCTGGTGCCGCAGGATGATGGGCAGGACCTCGTTCATGAACAGGCCGGAGTCCTTGACCTTGTCGCCGCTCAGGCCGGTCATGCGCTCCAGCGCCGGATTGGTGTAGGTGATGGCGCCGCTCCTGTCGGTGATGAGCAAGCCCTCGGCGGCGTGCTCGATGGCCCGGTGCAGGCGCCTCAAGTCCAGCTCGGCGAGCTTGCGGGCGGTGATGTCCATGCCCACGCTCTGGTAGGCCGTGATGTTGCCGTCCGCGTCGAACAAGGCGCGGTCGGTCCAGTTGAGCCAGCCTATCCGGCCCCCGGGCAGGAAGACCCTTTGCTCGGCCATGATGACAGGGGCCTCCGGGGTAAGGGAGGCGAAGCGGGCCAGCAGGGCTGGGCGGTCCTCCTCGGGCACGTGTTCGAGCAGGCAGGTGTTCAGAAGCTGCTCGGCCGTGCGGCCGAAGGTGGAGCACAAGATCTTGTTCACGTAGGTGATGATGCCGCCGGGCAGGAACCGGCAGATGAGGGCCGGAGAGTCTTCGGCCAGGGTGCGGAACTTCTCTTCGCTCTGGGCCAGGGCCTCCTCGGCCAGGTGCAGGTCGGTGACGTCGGTGGCGATGCAGATGATGCCGCTGAGCGTGCCCGAGGCGTCGTGCTGGGGCAGTTTGTGGGTGATGTAGCGGCGCGTGCCCTGTGGCGTGGCGACCACCTCCATGATGTTCATCTTGGCCCGCCCGCTTTGGATGACCTCCATGTCGTCGCGGTGGAACTTGGTCGCCAATTCCGCCGGGAAGACCTGGTCGAGCGGCACGCCGAGGATGGACTCGTCCAGGCCCAGGGTCTTGAACCAGGCCTCGTTGGCGCGCAGGATGCGGTTGTCCAGGCTCTTGAAGAAGATGAGCGCCGGGACGCCGTTCAGGAGGGTCATGTTCTCGCGGTTCTGCGTCTTCAGCGCCTTTTCGGCCTCTCTGCGCTCGGTGATGTCCAGGCCGAAGGCGATGAGTCCGGTGATCTCGCCGCCCTGGCGGAGCACGCTGTTCTGCCAGGAGATGAGCCTCGCCTCGCCGCTGCTGGTTCTCAGGGTGGACTCGTTTTGCAGGGGGATGTTCGAGTCGCCGTCCATGATGCGCCGGAAGCGGGCGGTGATGGCCGAAGCCTGGCTGGGCGGGTACATGCTGCTGATCCAGTCCTGCCCGAGCATCTCGCCGCGGGCGCGCCCGATAAGCTTCTCCGCGGCGGCGTTGAAGGCCGTCACCCGGCCCGCCCTGTCCAGGCCGACGATCAGGGTGCTGGCGCCTTCCAGCAGGCTTTCGGCATAGTCTTTTGCCTGGCGGATGGCGTCGGCGTCGCGGCGGGCCTTCAGCACGCGCCACAGGCCGGAGAGGAAGAGCTGCAACTGCCGGGCGTCGGTTTCGTCGTAGGGCTCGGGCTTGTCGCCCACGCCGAACATGGCCAAGGACCGCCCGTTCTCCACCAGGGGCACGCCCATGTGCCGCGCGATGGGGGCGTGCCCTTCGGGCAGGGGGCGGCGGCCGGGGTGAGCGGCATAGTCGTTGACGATGGAAGGGACGCCGTCGCGCAGGCAGTTGGCCCACAGCCCGGCCCGGCTGAGGGTGAAGGTCGCGTCGGCGTGCATATCCGGCAGCAGCGTGCAACGCTCTCTTGCTGTTTTGGACCAGACGGCGCGGCCTCGGTCCTCCACCTCTCCATCGCCCTTTTCCTCGACGAAGATGAGGTAGCCGTTGCTGCTTCCGGTGAGGCGCACGCCCTGCTCCAGCGCGAACTCGACGAGCTCCTCGGTGCTGGCGGTGCCCATGTGGGCCAGCGTGAACAGGGCCTGCAAGCGGTCTTCCGTCAGGCACTGGGCCGCGAGAGCCCGGTCGCGCTCGGCCACGGTAAGCATGAGCCTGCGGTTCACGCGCAGCAGCGAAACGTAGCGCCAGGCAAGAAGCGCTGCGCTGAGCACCACGGCCAGGACACCCATGGTCCACAGCGCGACGCTGGTGAAGTGGGGCGTGGCGGGCGCGGGGTGCCACTTCCGGTAGAGTTCGCGGAAGTCCGGTGTGTCGCGGAAGTCCTCCAGCCCCTTGTCCAGCTGCGCGAGCAGTTGAGGCATGTCCCTGTTCACGGCCATGGCCTGCCCCACCTCGTACAGGGGCAGCGCGCTGCCTTGGAGCTTGTGCTCCACCCCTGCCGCCTGGGCGGCCTGCCGAACCACCGGCGCAAGATGGATCAGGGCGTCGGACTGGCCGGAGAGCACCTCGAAGATGGCCTCGGCCAGGGTCTGGGTGAGCCGGATGTGCAGTTCCACCCGGCCCATGAGGTGATCTTCGGGGATGGTGCCCGCCACCAGCGCCAGGCGCTTGCCATCCAGGCTTGCCAGGGTCTCCAGCGGCGGCGACCCGGAGCGGAAGAAGATGTGCACGGGCAGGATATCGAAGGGCCTGGTGAAGCCCATGGCGCGTTCCCGAGCCGGGCTGGCGTCCAAGCCCGGTATGACGTGAACCTTGCCCTGGCGCAGCAGCCGCTCGGCATCGGCCACGGAGGCCGTGGGCAGCACGCGCAACGCGTAGCCGGAATTCTCCGCGACGCGCCGCAGAATCTCGATGGCGAAGCCGCCGGGCTGTCCGTCGGCGGCGGGAGCGTAGAAGGGCGGAAGGTTGGCCGGGGCCGCGGCGAGCAGTTCTTTCTGCTGGCGGGCCTTGGAGGCGGCCAGGGCCGTGTCGAGAGGGGGGGTCGGCAGGCCGCTGAGAAACAGAAGGGCGAGGCAGAGGCGCAGGATCATGCCGCTGGACAGGCCGCCAAGTGCCGGACGCTCTGCGCCGACAGGGCAGGTCCGGGCCATGCTTGTGGCCAGAGGCGGGTCGCTTGGCATGAGGCGCTCCGCACGGGGGCCAGCCGCGCTATTTTACGGCCCTGTTGATGTAGTCCTCGAGCATGGCCCGCTCCACCGGCTTGGCCATGAACCAGGTGGCCCCGATCTTGAGCAGTTCGGCGATGTCATTGACGCCGATGAAGGCGGACATGATGACGATGGGCATCTTGGCGTGGCGTTCGCTCTCGCGGATGGCGCGGATGAGCGCCGTGCCGTCCATGCCCGGCATCATGATGTCGGTAATGAGCATGTCGAAGTGGTTCTCCGCGCAGATGGCTTCCCAGGCGTGGCGCCCGTGGGGGCTCACAAAGGGGCAGTGGCCCATGCGTTCAACAACCGTGGCCACGAACTTCTGTGACAGGGCGTCGTCTTCGGCGATGAGAATCTTGGCCATGAGCACTCTCCTCGAAAGCTGGGGCGGTTCTATCCCGCCGCAGAGGTTCAGGTAATCAAGAAGCGTTCCATAATGAGCCGAGGTGCTAACGTGTTCTTATGGTTAATCTTCTTTGGCGTCCATGGTCGTGCCGTGTTCGCTATTCCGGAATAACCGGAATCCTGGTCTTCCTGCGGCTGGCTTTGAGCAGCCCGTGCTTTGCCAGCAGCTCGTACAGTCTGGCCGATTTGAGGCCAGAGAGCCGCGCGGCCTGGGCGGCATCGCCGTCAACCTGTTGCAAAAGAGCAGAGAAATAGGCGTATTCCGCCTTGTCCAGCAACTGCGCCCGGTGCTCGCGCCAGGGCCGGAACTCCGCAAGCTGTCCGTCGGCCTGGTCCGCCGCTTGCCCCTGCCCCGCTTCGGCCCGATCAGTCACGCTGCGGCGCATGAGCCGAACGCGCAGGTCAAGGGGCAGGTGCTGGGGAAGGAGAACCGGATCATCATGCGCTGAAACCAGACTCATGTCCACAGTTTGTAAAAGTTCGCGTACATTTCCCGGCCAGTCGTGCGTAGCGAGCATTTCCAGGAATTCTGGGCTGGCCTCGCGCACGGTCCCGCCAAAACGCTCGGCAGCCTTGGCCAGATGGGCCTCCACCAAGGCCTGGATGTCGCCCTCGCGCTGGCGCAGGGGGGGCAGTTCGATGCGGAAGGCGCGCAGACGGTAGAGCAGATCCTCGCGGAATTCGCCGCGCCGGACCATGGCCGAGAGGTCGCGGTTGGTGGCGGCCACAAGACGGAAGTCGCTTTTGATTTCCGTCTCGCCGCCCAGGGGCCGGAAACGGCGTTCCTGGAGCACGCGCAGGAATTTCACCTGCAGGGGCAGGGGCAGCTCGCCGACCTCGTCCAGGAAAAGGGTGCCCCCGTCGGCCTGGGCGATGAGCCCGGTCTGGCGGCGGTCGGCCCCGGTGAAGGAGCCGCGCTCGTGTCCGAAGAGCTCGCTCTCGGCCAGGTTGCCGGGCAGGGTGGTGCAATCCACCACCACGAAGCGGTTGGCGGCGCGCGGTCCGCTCTGGTGAATGGCCTGGGCGAAGACCTCCTTGCCGGTGCCGGTCTCCCCGCTGATGAACACGTCGACGCGGCTGGCGGCGGCCATGGCTGCGCGGGCCAGGCAGGCGGCCATTTTGGGGCTGGTGCCCACGATGCCGGACCCGGCGGCCAGGGTTGGCGATCTGCGCCGCCGTTTTTCGTCGCGGAAGGCCAGGGCGCGCAGCAGCGGCAGCACCATGCGGTCGACGGAGGTGGGCTTCTCGATGTAGTCCCAGGCCCCGCAGCGCAGAGCCAGCTCCGCGCCGTCCGGGTCGCCCTGGCCGGTGATGATGATGACCTCGGGTGCGCTCTTGCCGGCGCGGATCTCCTCCAGGGCGTTGATGCCCGAGCCGTCGGGCAGGCGCACGTCCATGTAGACCAGGTCCGGCTCCTCGCGCGCCAGGATGCGCCGGGCTTCGGCCAGGGTGCCTGTGCACAGGGCCGTGTGGCCGCGCCTGCTTACGGCGTCCGCCAGCAACTCGCGGATGAGCTCGTCGTCGTCCACCACCAGGATTTTGGCCACGTCTGCCCCCGATCAAAACGACTGAAATTCTGGAATAGCCGGAAATATTCTGGTCGGAGCGTAGCACGGGCAGCTGGATTTGGCTAGGAAAAAGGTGGGAAACGCGCGCAATTCGTTGCAATACAAGAAGTTGTTTGAGTGGTTCCAAATTGGAATGAATATTGATAGAGGAGTGGCGTGCGCCGGGCGGCAACGTTCCCGGCGGCCGCGTCGGTTGGACCGGCGTGTCTGCCGGGCAGGTGGGGGGCCTGCCCGGCTCCTTTTTTTTGTGCCCGGCGACTGGCGGGACTGCGGCGGGAGCTAGTTGGCTTGCGGCGGGGTTTGCTTCAGGGTGTCCCCGAAGCGCCTGGCGATGGACTCGAGGGCCTGGCCCACGCTGACGCCCAACTGGCAGTGCAGCGTGCCGCGCCAGCAGAAGGTCCGCTTGCCGTGCTCGGCGTTGATGCAGGGCGAGCACGGGATGTCCGCGAACATGACGAGGTGGTCCGGCCCGGTGGGGCCATAGAGCACCGGAGTCTCCGGCCCGAAGAAGGACACTGTGCGCGCGCCCGCCGCCACCGCGAGATGCAGCGGGCCGGAGTCGTTGGTGATGACCAGCGAGGACAGTCCACATAATCCCACCAGCTCATCCAGGCTGAGCGCTCCCACCAGGTTCCGCCCCGTCGCTCCGGCTTCTTCGGCCAGGGCCCAGGCTTGGCTGGTGTAGTCCGTCTCCGCTTTCGACCCCACAAAAACCGCAGGCAGTCCGTAGGTCTCGCACAACTTGGCGCTGAGTTCGGCGAACCGCTCCCGCGGCCAGCGTCGCTCCACCGCGAGCTCGCCCGCGTTCACGTTGATCAGAATGTATGTGCCCGGCTTAAGGCCCAGCCGCGAAAGCACGTTACGCGCCTGGCCTTGGCAGTGTTCCAGCCCCAGCAATTCGGAACCCCTTGGGGCGCTGTCCGGCGCCACGCCAAAGGGCTCCAGCATGGACAGAAAGTTGCTCGAGACGTGCCAGTAGACGTTGAAGGCGATGGGGTAATTGTGGATGTTGCCGCGCCACACGCCGGGGGAGTGGTAGCCCACGCGCATGGGCGCGCGAGCGAAGAAGCTCAGGATGGCTGAAGCCTTGGTGTAGAACTCCATGTCGAAGATGATGTCGGGCCCGAGACGGAAGGCGCGGTGCAGGCAGCGCAGATACGCCCAGACGGCCGAGGCCAGGCTGCCGCCAAGATCCACAAATTCAACCCGGTCGATGCCGGGGAGCATTTTGACAACGCCCTTGTTGGCGGATAGGGTCATGAGGATGATTTCCGCGCCAGGAAACGTCTCGCGGGTTTTCTTGAAGAGCGGCGCGGCGAGCACCAGGCTGCCGATGCCCCAGAACTTGACCAGCAGCACCCGGCGGACGTTTTGCGTCGGCACCGGGCCTGCGGGTAGCAGCCACGCAAGACAGCCGAGGACGCTGCACGCGATGCCGCCGCAGAGCCGCTCGACGGCCTGCAGGGTTTTCATTTTCACGGCCTTGCGGCCTTTCGGAGGTGCCCCCGTTGCCGTCTTCTCCACTTGTGCTCCTGCTGAACCCTCCGGGCAAGGGCGCCATCATCCGCGACTATTTCTGCAGCAAGACCTCGCGCACGGGGTACTTGTTCGCCCCCATCGCGTTGCTCCACGCCGGGGCGGTCTTCGCCGCGGGCGGGTTCCGGGTCCAGGCCCTGGACTCCATCGCTCTCGGACTCTCCGAGGACGAATGCCTTAAACGCATCGCCAGCCTGAGGCCGGATGTCGTCTTTTCCCTGGTTGGCGCTGTATCCGTAGCAGGAGACAGAGTTTTTCTCAACGCTTTGGTTGCCCGGTTCCCAGGCGTGGTGGTCATGGGCTGCGGCGACGTGCTGCTGGAGGGCGCGGAGGCCTGGGTGGAGCAGGGCACCCTAAACGCGGCGGTGCTGGATTTCTCCCTCGCCTCAATGGCTGACTTTGCCCGCGGTGCTCCGGGGCCGCTGCCCGGCATCACGGGCCGCTTCGGCGACCAGATCCTGTCAGCGCCGGTGCCGAGGGAACAGCGCGTGGCCGTGGGCCTGCCCCCCCACGAGCTGTTTCTGGACTACGGCTACCGCTACCCCTTTGCCCGCCGCCGCCCCTTCGCGGGCGTGCTCACCGACTTCGGCTGTCCGTTCTCCTGCAGCTTCTGCGTCATGTCCGGGCTTGTCTACCACCGGCGGCCCATGGACGAGGTGGCGGCCGAGATTCGCCACCTGAACGCCCTGGGCGTGCGCGAGTTCATGCTCTGGGATCAGACCTTCGCGGCGAAGCGGGAGTGGGCGCTGGAATTTCTGGACGTGCTGCCGGACGCCCACACGAGCCAGGGCATGGGCTGGACCTGCTTCACCAGGCCCGACCGCCTCGACGCGGACCTGGCGCGGCGCATGGCCTTGAAGGGGTGCCATACGGCCATCATGGGCGTGGAGACGGCCAAGCCAGAGACCCTGCTGGCCATGCGCAAGGGATTCACCCCGCAGCAGGCCAGGGAGGCCTTTGCGGCCTGCCACGCCGCGGGCATTTCTACTGTGGCCACCATCATCGTGGGTCTGCCCGGCGAAAGCCCGGCGGACGTGGAGAACACCATGCGCCTGATTCTCGAGATGGACCCCGACTACCTCTCGGTGCACACTGCGGTGCCCCGTGCGGGCACGGGCCTGCGCGAGGGCATGTCCGCCAGCGGGCTTGTGCCGGAAGGCTGCGAGGCCATGGACCAGAGCGGCGAGGAATGCGTGCTCGCCAGCGACAGCATGTCCGCCGAGGAGATTCTGCGCCTGCGCCGGTCCTGCAACCGCCGCTTCTACGCCCGGCCGAGCTATCTGGCGCGAACTGCGCTGCGTCTGCTCTCCCGCCCGCAACTCTTGCTGGATCAGGTGCGCCAGGGGCTGACCCTGCTCAGGCGAAACCGCCAGGCAGGGAGGACGTCCTGATGGCCGCCGCGCATCCGCTGATGCCGGGTCCGGGCGCTGCCCGCCTCGCTGGTTTTGTCGGGGTCGCGTGCTGCGTGGCAACGGCGGCGGCACTGCTGGCCCTGCCTCCAGAGATACAGCCGGATACTGCATCCTACCTTGGCCATTCCCCGGAGCGCGCTCCTCTGTACCCCTACTTTCTCGACCTGTTCAGGGCGCTGTTTGGCGAGGGCATGGCGATCTGGGTGGCCCGCCTGCAGACGGCCAGCCTTGTGGCCGCCAGTGTTTTCTTTGCGTCGCGCGTTGGTCGCGCCCTGGACCTGAGCCTGCCCTGGCGCTGCCTGCTTTTTCTGATGCTGTCCCTGCCGGGACTCAAGTTCGCGGCGGTGCTTCTCACAGAGCCCCTTGGCTTCACCCTGCTCATCGTTTTCTGGGCGCTCCTGGCGGAGGATGTCCTGCTTGGTCGCAGCCGCCGCGTCTGGCTGTGTCTGCTGTGTGGCCTGGGACTTCTGTTGCGTCCGCAGTTGTTGTTCCTGCCGGTGTTCCTGGGCCTCTTTCTGCTGGGTCGCACGGTTTGCCGTCGCGACAGGGCCAGCCTTGCCAGCCTGGCGCTCCTGGCTCTGGTCATGATAGGGACTGTGGCCCTGCGCGGGGCCGACAACCAGATGCGTTACGACACCTTCTCCACGGCCTCCTCGGGGGGCATCCACCTGCTGTCCAGCCTGCTCTACATCTCCGACCCGGCAGACGCCGCCGCCATCCGCGAGCCCGCCGCCCGGGAGCTGTTCCTTGCCGCCTTCGCCAAGGCCGAGGCCCGGCAACTCACACGCGCCCATTGGGACAAGAGCCGCTCGCACTTCGACGTGGCAATGGAGGGCCTTGTCTTTGAAGTGGTCCGTCCGACGCTTGGGGAATTTGTCGGCCCTGAGGCAGGTGGAGGATCAGCGGGTCAGGCCTTGCGACAGGATAGGCTTGCCATGTCCGCAGCCGTGCCCCTGCTCAATCATATGCCCGTCCGGTTCCTCGGGCTGCTGGCCCGCAAGGCCTACGATGGCCAGCCCTTCTATTACGCCCTGGTGCTCATCACAGGGGCGCTGGCCCTGGCCTTCAGCTTGGGCACCGGGTCGCGTTCGGCGCAGCTGTATGCCCTGGCGGCGCTGCATTCCTGCCTGAGCTACGGCGTCATCCTGCTTGCCGGGGTCTATTCCTTGCGCTACATCCTGCCAGCCGAGGCGATCCTGCTGGCCCTGGCCGTGGCCGTGGGAGGGTCGCTTCTTGGTCCGCTGAAGGCCCAGGTCCGTGGCGAGAAGGTCTAGGAGGGATTTATTGGCGCGGCTGTTGTTCCTGCAAAATCATGAGGCCGAGTATCTCGGGCCCATGTACATCTCCGCCGAGCTGCGCCGGGCCGGGCACGAATGCCGTCTGGCCGTGGGCAGCAGCCTGGAGGAGTTCGCGCCCGTCATCGAGGCGTTCCAGCCCCAGGCCGTCGGCTTCTCCATCATGACCGGGGGCCACGTGTGGGCTCTGGACATGGCCGCCAAGGTCAAGGCCGCCTATGGCCTGACGACCCTCATGGGCGGGCCGCACCCCACCTTCTTTCCCGATGTCGCGGCGCATCCGGCCCTGGACGCCGCTCTGCGCGGCGAGGGCGAGGCCGCCACGGTCGAGATCATGGACCGGCTGGCCGCGGGAAAGGACCTCCAGGGCATCCCCAACGTGCTCTGCCGGGTGGATGGCAAGGTGCTGGAAACTCCCGTGCGCCCCCTGGTGGACGACCTGGACGAGATCGCCTTTGCCGACCGCGAGCTTTACGAGGTGCTGGGCTCCCGGCGCGACACCCGCGTGCAGCGCGTGCTCACCGCGCGCGGCTGCCCCTTCGACTGCGCCTTCTGCTTCCAGGGCTCCATGCGCAAGCTCTACGCTGGCAAGGGCCGCATGCTGCGCGTGCGCAGCGCCGAGAAGGTCATCGAGGAGTGCCTCATGCTCAAGCGCGAGCGCGGGGCGCAGGTCATCTACTTCGCAGACGACTGCTTCGGAGTGGACCGCAAGTGGCTGTACCCGTTCCTGGAGGCGTACAAGGCCCAGGTCAGCCTGCCCTTCGTCTGCCTGGCGCGGGCCGACGTTGTCGCCCGGGACGAGGACTACGCCCGCCGCCTGGCCGAGGCCGGGTGCGAGTCGGTGTTCTTCGGCATCGAGACGGGCAGCGAGCGCCTGCGCAACGAGGTCCTGAACAAGCGCCTGTCCGACGCGGACATATTGGTGACGGCGCGCCGCCTGCACGAGGCGGGGATACGCTTCCGCACCTACAACATCCTTGGCCTGCCGGGGGAGACCCTGGACGATGCGCTCAGCACCGTGGAGATGAACATCCGCATAAAGGCGGACTACCCCTGGTGCTCCATCTTCGCGCCGTATCCCGGCACGCCGCTGGCCGCCCTGGCCATCCGACAGGGCATGCTGCCGGGGACCTTCTCGGTGGACGACATGAGCGAGAGCTTTTTTGTCGAGTCCACCCTGAACATGCCCCATGTGCGCGAGATGCAGAACCTGCAGAAGTTTTTCCAGACGGCGGTGCTCTGGCCCTGGACCCTGCCGCTCATCAGACGGCTTATCCGCCTGCGGCCCAACGTGCTCTTTCAGCTCTGGTTCGGCTTCGTCTACTTCCTCTTGTACCTGAAGAGCGAGCGGCGCAGCTTCTGGAAAACCCTGCGCTTCGCCCTGGCCAACGCCCGGCATGTGCTTAAGTGAGGCGGCCGTGACGCGGATGGCGAGCCGGAACTGCCCCTTGTGCGAACGGGCCGCCGAGCCCTGGTTCGAGCGCGAGGGCCTGCTGCGCGCACGCTGTGGCGCTTGCGGCGCGGTGTTCATCGACCCGCAGCCCGATGACGAGGCCCTGCGCGCCATCTACGGCGAGGACTACCACATCGGCACCGGCGATCCCCGGCAGGATGCGGCCATAGTGGAGATGAAGCGCCACGGCGCCCGGCTCACGCTTGAGATCCTGAAGCGCCACGTCGCGCCGGGAGCCAGGCTGTTCGAGCTCGGCTGCGGGCGCGGGCATTTCCTTGCCGAGGCCCAGGCCGCGGGCTTCGACGTGTTTGGCGCGGACATCGCCCCGGACTCCGTGGCCGCTGCCGCTGCCCTGGTGGGGCCGGGCCGGGTGCGCTGCGGCGTGCCCGAGGAACTGGAGCTGGCCGAGGCGGGCTTTGACGCCTGCGTGCTGCTGGATGTCATCGAGCACATGCGCGACCCGCTGGACACGCTCTCGCGCTTGCGGCGCAGCCTGCGCCCCGGCGGCAAGCTGCTCATGGTCACGCCCAGCCTGGACAGTCTCTCGGCCCGGCTGCTGGGCTCGCGCTGGGTGGAGTTCAAGGGCGAGCACCTGTTCTGCTTCACCGCGCGCGCCATGCGGACCGCGCTCTCCCGCACCGGGTTCAGTGTTCGCGAGCTTGGCGGGGCGAAGAAGGCGCTTTCACCGGAGTATGTGCTGCTTCATTTCGTGCGCTTTCCGCTGCCGGGCCTGGGCTGGGCTGCGCGCGCGGCCCTGGGCCTGCTGCCCGAGGCCTTGCTGCGTCGCCGGTTCGTTGTCCCGGCCGGAGGCATGTTCGTTGTGGCGGAAAGGGGTGGAGCCGGAAAGTCAGCGACTTAGGCATCGTCTAGAGTCATTAGGTATATCTTCTTTGACGAGTTTAGAGACGTGGGCTAGGGTTCGGCCACGTCCATCATGGGAGTGGAAGGTAGTGGTCGGCAAAGCATTACACCTGTCCTGTCGGTGTGTTATTGGCATGCCCCGGATTGTCTGAGACAAGGTTTTTTTTCTGTTGCCGCGGGTGACTGGTGGAGAAGGCGTGGAACGCATACACGGCCCTCTTGTAATGATGGCTTGATATCTGCAAATGGACTCAATGGATATATAAGATGGATATGGTTACATTGGCAGAGATCGCTCGGGACTCGAAGCAAGGTGGAATATGTGTTGTCACGGGTAACGCGGGTTTTGTTGGCGGTCACCTAACGCATGCGTTGCTGGAAAGCGGGTACGGCGTTGTAGGCATTGATGATCTTTCGTCAGGAAACGTGAAGAACGTCCATCGGTTCCAAGGGAACCCGCAATTTCGCTTCGTGCATGGATCTGTCTTGGACGAAGATCTCATGCGTAGAGTCTTCAAGCGGGTAAGCCCGCTGCAAGCGGTATTTCACTTGGCCGCCATTGTGAGTGTTCCCTATTCTGTCAGCCATGCGGTGGAAACCAACCTCGTCAACTTCGAATCTACGTGTCTCCTGCTTGATTTGGCACGGCGGTCTGGGGCCGCCCGGTTTGTATTCGCCGGTTCCGCCGCCGAATATGGTGCGGAGTTGCGCTTGCCGATCCAAGAGCAGTACGCGAGTGAAGTTACTAGGCAGTTGAGCCCTTACGGGCAGTCAAAATTTCGCGCTTCTCGCCTTGTGTCCGAGGACCCCATCGGAGTAGCCCTTCGCATTTTTAACATTTACGGACCAAGACAGGATCCGTCGAGCCCCTACAGTGGGGTCATTTCGCGGTTTATTTCGCAGGCTCTCGATGGAGAACCGCTTACTATCTTTGGTGACGGCTCTCAGTCGAGGGACTTCATTTTCATTCAGGACGTTGTGAAGGCGTATTTTTCTGCCGCTGGCCTGATGGAGATGCCCGCTTTGCCTGCGGGCATCTACAACCTCGGCTCTGGTCAGAGCGTGAGCATTCTGGACTTGGCAAGACAGGTGTTGAATATGGTCGACAATGGGCACGATGCTCTGAAGAGCGCCGTTTGCATCAACGCAGACAGCGGCGCTTCCCCATATGTACAGCATTGCCCATCTCGCCCGGGGGACATTGAACATTCTGTCGCGGACATCCGTAAGATAATTGACCATGGTTGCTGGCAAGTTGAGACCGACCTGCGCACCGGGTTGGGGCGCACCATCGATTGGTTTCGCAGATCGAGGGCTGTGAATGACCCCGGCGGATCCGCGAGAGTCGCCGATACGATCCGGTAAGCATCAAGCCTGTGTCGCCTGTGTGAGCGATGAACAACGATGGTGAGGTGTTCTTGGCCACCCTGTCCTGTCTACGGAGATAGACCATGCCTTCGCCGACCTCGCCTTCACCCTTCGTCCTGCTCATCGAGCCCGACCACCACTGCGGCCTGTCGCCTTTCCCCTGGGGCATCCTGGCCGTTGGCAGCTACCTCAAGGGGCAAGCCATCTCCGTGGCCCTGGTCAACGCCAGCTATCTGGACGAGGCCGCCTTCGAGGCCGAGCTGTCCCGACTGCTCCCCCAGGCCACGCTGCTCGGAGTGTCCTGCTTCTCCACTGATGCGGACTGGGTGCTTGGGCTGCTGGCCCGGGTCAAAAAGCTTCGGCCCGAATTGCCGGTTCTTCTGGGCGGCCCCCACCCGACGCTTCTGCCGGAGCAGACCGCTCGTCACCCGATGGTGGACTATGTGGTTCGCGGCCCGGGCGAGGTGGCCTGCGCGGACTTGGCCCGTCTCCTTGACGAGTGCTCAAGCCCGAGCGCGGACGCCCCGGAGCGCCTGGCGGCCATTCCTGGCCTGCTTTGGCGCGATTCGGCTGGCGCGGTGCAGAGCAACCCCCCGGCCGGCGCGCCCCCGGAGGTCCCCACCGACTATACCCTTTTGCCCGACGCCAAGCAGCGGCATCTTCCGAAGTATATGGAAATCCTCGCCGGGCGCGGCTGCTCATTTGCCTGCGCCTTCTGCTACAACGCCGTCTGCGGGCACAAGTGGGCGGGCAAGTCGGCCCAGGCCCTGGCGGATGAGGTGGAGGGCATCGTGCTCCGCTTCGACCCGCAGGTCATCTACTTCCGCGACGAGAACTTCTTCCACTCCAGGGAGCGGGTGCTGGCGTTCATCAGCGAGTACCGCCGGCGCGGCTTCCGTTTCCAGTGGGACGCCACCTGTCGCGCCAACTACTTCACCAAGGGCTATATCAACCCGGAGCTGTTGCGGGAACTGGAATCCATCAACTGCCGCAGGATGAAGTTCGGCATGGAGTCCGGCTCGCCCAGGGTGCTCAAGCTGCTGCACAAGGGCATCCGCGTGGAGCAGATACTGCACGTGGCCAAAACCTTGGCCGGGTCGAGCATCATCGGCAACTATTCGTTTTTGATGGGCGTGCCCGGTGAAACCAGGAGCGAATACGAGGCCACCCTCGGGCTCATCCGCACCATCCTCGACCATGACCCGGTGGCCGAGATCATCGGGCCGCAGTACTACCGCGTGTATCCCGGCGGCGAGCTCTACGACGAGGTTGTGGGGCATTGGGGCTTTCGCCAACCGGAGAGTTTCGAGCAGTGGGCCGAGTGCGTGCGTGGAGATTTTTTCGGCCTGAACAAGGCTCAGGATTACCGCTGGATCGACGGCAGCCCGGACCTGCCACGACGGGCCGACTTTCTGGTTCTTCTGGCCCGCAAGCCTTTGCGGCAGCTTTTGCATCCGCTCAAGGTCGCCGCGTTGCCCTTCGCCCTGCTGGCGCGCCTGCGCCTGCGCCTGGGGTTCTATGCAGGCCTCTGGGACGTGCGTCTGGCTGCGTGGATGTTCGGAAAGTATGTCTCTGCGGTGTATCTGCCGAAGAGTAAGGCCGGGCTGGTGGGCTAGGGACGTTTAGCTTGGCTTTCGTCTGCGCTTAGATGTCGTACTAATTCTTTCGCGATGAGTGATATGCCGACGGGGTTCAAATGGCCTCGTCCTGGTAATGTATTATTAAATCCGCACGGGAACTTTTTGTGCTCGCGGAAATGTTCGGCAAAGGGCTTGGTCATGTCAATAAGCTTGATGCCGTTTAGTTGGCAGCGTTGTGCGAAACGTGTGACGTGAGCAGTTTCTGGATTATTGAAGGAAATTATGCCCGACCCATTGACGTTGGCAACGCTAGGCACTCCGGGGGAATAGATGAAGAGGACGCGTCCGGATGTGACTGCCGCCATGCGCTCCAACAGGTAGTCCCAGGCGCGGTCATAGTCTCCGGGCGGAGTCGAAAGCAGTGTGCTTTGTTGATCCGCCGCCGCGCGTGTCCCATTGGAAGGCAGAAGCCTTAAGCTGTTGTCGGCCGTTCGAGAGTAGAGGGTCTGGAGGAAGTTGAGTCTATACTCGTAAAGAAAGTTCCTCAACCTGAGTGAGGATTCTCTTGGAGGGCATTCGCGCTGCTGGAATGCAAAGTTGTTTCCGTCCCTCTGGAAGATGCTTCTGCACGCCACCTGCTCTCCAGGGATGGTGTCTCCTATTGTTCCAAGCACTATGACGTGAAGTGGCTTGTCCCAGAGTGCCTTGGAATAGACTGGAATCTTGAAGTAGTAGTCCGCAATTGAGTCTGCGAAGCGGCCAACGCACAGACTTTTATAAGGCAGTCCCGCTTTATGCGCATGTCTGTTGAAGGACGCGTCTAGCTTCTCCTCGTCGTCGACTTGCAGGGCCTCCACGAAGGAATCTCCCCAGAACACGACGGAAAGGTCCCGTTTAGCGGAAAATGCTCCCTGCCCCTTGAGCCCATGAGGGCCGACTTGCGTCGTTCCCCATCCCTCTGAATGGTAACGGAGGGTTGTGCCGGGTTTGTAGACGTACTCGGATAAGTCCGCATCAAAGACCAGAGGGGGGATGGTGTTGCCAAACGTCAGCCCCATGAACTGCGCCAGTACGCAGGAGAGCAGGAAGCCGAGCAGGAAGTGTTGCTTTGATGGCATGGACAGGAGACCTCGCGAAGGCGCCAGATGTTAGAACCGCGCGTACAGAAACGGGGTGAAGCCTTCTGACGCGAAGAGGATGGCTAGCCATGCCAGGCTAAAGAGCACCGCCGGGGCGTACCAGCGCCCGCCCCTGAGCATCAGCAGATCCTCCTGCCCCAGCCCGCGCAGGCCGTGCGCCAGCACCGTCAGCGCCAGCGCAACCCAGACGAACGGGTGTATCCAGTGCACCGGCCCGCCAGCAAAAAGCGCGGCCACGATGCGCCGGGCGTGGCCCAGGTCGTCGGCGCGGAAGGGAATCCAGCACAGGCCCGCGAACAGTGTCGCCCCGGCCCACGCCAGCGCCGCGCTGAAGCCGGAATGGCCACGCCGCCCGCGCCATTCCCGCCACAGGCGGTGCGCGCAGAGCCCCAGGCCGTGCAGAGCGCCCCAGAGCACGAAAGTCCAGCCCGAGCCGTGCCACATGCCGCAGAGCACCATGACCACCATGAGGTTGCCCAGCGTGCGCGCCTCGCCCTGTCTGCTGCCCCCGAGGGGGATGTACAGGTAGTCGCGGAACCAGAACGACAGGCTCATGTGCCAGCGCCGCCAGAACTCGGACGGGTTCTTGGCCGCGTAGGGGAAGCTGAAGTTCTCCGGCAGCCGTACGCCCAAGGCCCGGGCCGCGCCGATGGCCATGTCCGAGTAGCCGGAAAAGTCCAGATAGATTTGCAGGGCGTAGGCCAGCACCGCCGCCCAGGTGGAGGCTGCGTCGTACGCGCCCGCGTTGCCGTATACCTCGGCCACGTAGAGCCCCAGGCGGTCGGCCAGCACCAGTTTCTTGAACAGGCCCATGCTGAAGCGCCGGAAGCCTTCGTACAGGTCGTCGGCGCCGGGGCGCGGAAGGGCGTCGAGTTGCGGCAATAGTTCCTCGGCGCGCACGATGGGGCCTGCGGTGAGCACCGGGAAGAAGGTGGCGAAACAGAGCACGTCCACGGGGTTCCTGCGGGCCGCCAGGCGTCCGGCCTGCACCGCCGCCAGGTAGGTGATGGCGGAGAAGGTCTGAAAGGACAGACCCAGCGGCATGATGAGCCAGAGCGTGGACCCGGCCGGGGCGTTGAGGAAAAAGTCGGCGTACTTGAAGAAGGCCAGCAGACCCAGGTGCAGGGCCAACCCCGCGACAAAGAGCGGCGCCCTCTTTCCAGTCGGCGTACGCTCCATCCAAAGAGCAAGTGCCCAGTCCGCCAGGGCCGCGCCCGCAAGCAGAGGCACGAAGCGCAAATCCCACCAGGCGTAGAAGTACAGCCCGGCCAGGGTCAGCAAGGGTTTGCGCCAGGCCGTGGGCGAGAACTGCAGAAAAGCCAGTGTCAGGCCGAGCAGTAGCAGGAACTCAGGGCGCCAAAAGGGCATCGCGGTTCTCCTTGATGTATTGCAGGACGGCTTGGGCCACGAGACGATGCCCGTCCTCGTTGAGATGCCCGGTGCCGGGCGGTGAATTGAAAAAACCACTTTGGAAGCGGCCTGTGGACTCGAAGGTGGTCATAAAGATAGTGCCGAGATTGAGGAAGACCACGCCGTTGCGCTGGCAGGCGGCGGCAAAGGCCTCGGCCGTCGCGGCATCCGGGTCTACCGTACGCACACACCCGGTGGTCAGCGCTGGAACGTTGGGGGCATACAGGAAGAGGACAGGGCCGGGGCTGGCGCGGCGGACTTCCGCGATGAGGAAGTCCCACAAGGGGGCCAAGTCTTGGGCTTCGGCCTTGGCATCTGGCGCCTGCTTCGTCCCGCCGGGCCCAGAAGCCAGCCGGAGCCGAAGCGCCTGCAGCTTCAGGTACGCGGCAAAGGCGCTTGCGCCCTCGAGGCTCCTAAGGGCCGGAGCGAAACGCAAGGCGAGGTCCGACGGCGGGCAGTCGTTGCGCCGCAGATGAGGCTCTGGCGTGGAATAGAAGGCCGCGCGGCAGGGACGGGGTGAGTCCGGCAGAACATCGGAGATGCGCCCCAGGAAGTAGACGTTCAGCGCCACGGAGCCAAGCGCGGAAGCATAGTCGGAAGCCTTGAAGATGTTGTCGATGAGGGTGTCGCCCCCATGCCCGATGCCGACGCCCGTGAGATTCAGCCCGGCAGTGTGCGAAAGAGAGGTGAAGACCTGGGCCATGCGGTCGGCGTCGTCCACCTGCACGCCCTCCACAAAGGAATCGCCCCAGAAAACGACCTTCGGCCCGGCGGGCAATTTGCCACCGGGCAGGCCGCGGATGCCGTGCTCGCCCACGTTCGAGCTGGCCCAGCCCTCGCCGCGCGTGCGCGAGGTCGTGCCGGGCATGGCAACGTAGCGCCCGATCTGCGGATCGAAAGCCACGGGTTGCACCGTGTCCAGAAACACCGCTCCGGCGGCCCAGGCCAAGGCCAGGGACAGCGCCAGCCCGATGAGCCAGTGCCGCAGCGACTGCGCGCCGTGGGGTTGGCTCATGGCCAGGGCTCCGCGCAGAGCTTTTCCAGCCGTGCCTCGGTATCCTCCACCATGCGCTCCACCCCGAAATTCGCCACGATGCGCTCCCGGCAGGCCGAACGCAGCCCGCCGCCCTCGCGCCCCAGGCGGTCGAGCAGGCCCTCCAGCCCGGCGGCAAGCGCCTCGGGATTGCTCTTCGGCTCCACCCCCCCCATGTCGCCGATGACCTGGGCCGCGTCGCCCACGTCCGTGGCGCAGCAGGGCACGCCGCAGGCCATGGCTTCGCCCAGCACGTTGGGGAAGCCCTCGCCATAGGCCGAGGACAGGCACAGCGCGTCGAGCGCGTTGTACACGGCGGGCATGTCCGTGCGGCCACCGGTCCAGACGAGACGATCGGCCAGCCCAAGCCCGTCGGCCAGGGACCGCAGCTCGGCGGCGTAGCCTTCCGGCCCGGCGCCCACGCACACGAAGTGCAGGCCGGGGCGCTGGGTCGCAAGCAGCGCCGCCGCGCGCAGGAAATTCGGGTGGTCCTTCATGGGGTCAAGCCGCGCCACGTGGCCCACAAGCAGCTCTCCCGGCTGGATGCCCCAGGCTTCGCGCAGGGGCAGGCCCAGCACCCTGTCCGGTCGGCAGCGGGCGGTGTCGATGCCGTTTGGCACCACCACGGTCCGATCGGCACTGAAGCCGCGCCGCAACGCATCTTGCCGCCCGGCGTGGGAGTTGGCGACGACCAGCTCGGCCATGCTGGAGAGCCGCGCCTCCAGGCCGTGCATCAGGCGCCCCGCGCGGCCATACGAATACGCCGCGTGCTCCACGTCCGTTGCGCGCAGGCCCATGACCAGCTTCACCGCCGGGAAGAACGGCTTGAGCAGGCCGCCCAGCACGCAGGCGGCTGTCAGGAAAGTGTAATGCGCCTGGGGCCGGAAGGAGCGCAGCAGCCCGGCAAGTTTCCACGCCACCCGCACGTTGTCCAGGCGGCAGGTCTTGCCCAGCACCGCCAGTTGCGCCCCGCCCAGGGCGGATTCCAGCGGCCCGCCGCGCTCCAGGGCCACGGCCAGCACCGCATGCCCACGCGCGGCAAGCCCGGCCGCCAACTCCGCGAACTGGCGCTCGGCTCCGCCGGGCAGGAGGGAGGGGATGGATAGAAGCACCCTCACGTTGTGGCCCCCTGGAACAGCTCCAAAGCCTCGTGCCGGTTTCTCTCCTCCACCAGCACAAGTTTAGCCCCCTGTTTTTGCAGCACGAAGTAGGCTTCGCCCTCGGCGTAGCGGTCATTGTTCTGGGAGATGAAGAGATAGCCCCCGTCGGTCAGGCTGCGGCCCAGGTTCGCCACGGCTCCCCGGATGGTCGCGTCAGGGAAATACTTGCGGTTAAACACATTGGCGCATTTGATGAGGGGGTAGGGCTGGGCGGCCGCGTCGCGGCAGACATCGAAGCGGATTATGGAGAGCGGAGGGCTGGCCTCGGCAAGTCTGGGGTTGGCGGTCTGGATGCTGCGCCCCTTGAAGGGGGCGAGTCGCACCTCAAGCGGAAGGTTTAGGTACAGGCAGAAAAGCTTGAGCCCAAGCACGCGCCCGCAGCCGTCGAGGATGAGGACCGCCGGACCGAAGCCGCGTCGGGTAAACTCCGGGTGTCGGTCGGTGAGGGTGGCCTCTGTCTGCGCTGGCAGGGCGGCCAAGAGGTCCAGGCTGGAAACGCCGTCAGAAACGCCGACCTCGAGCAGGCGCGGCTTCTGAAACTCCCCGGCCCGGCGCAGCACGGCGGCGTCCACCAGGCGGGTGCGGCCTAGTCCCGTGGTTTTGTAAGTCTCCCTCGCGTTGATGAGTGAAATGGCCTGGGTGAAGAGCGACGAGCGTTCCGCCAGAGGCAGGGGCAGGGCGCGCACGCGGTCCAGGATGAGCGGTGAGAATTTGAGCCGCAGAAAGCGCATGGCCAGGGTCCGGAACAGCCCGCCAGCGAGAACCCGGCGCAGCAGCCATGGCTGGTCCAGGCAGAGCCCGCTCTCCTTGGCCGCGTGCTGCAGCCGCAGTGCCAGCGGCAGCGCCGGTGCGCTTGGGCAAGTGGTGTCGACCGTGCAGATCTCTGGCGTAGTCATCAGCCTCTCCCCGGCCACTCCAGGCGCCAAGCCCGGTACATGAGCACATCCCACAGGTGCGGGAACCAGTTGCGCTGACCCGCAAGGTACTCGGCCCAGATGCGCCGCACAAGGGTTGCGTCGAGAACGCCCTCCTGGCGCAGCGCCGTTTCGTTCAGCAGCGTTTCGGCCCAGTCCCGCAGCTCCTTCTTGAGCCACAGGTCGATGGGTACGCCAAAGCCCATCTTGGGGCGGTCCACCAGCTCGCGCGGCACGTAGCTGTTCAGCACGCTCCGCAACGGCAGCTTGCCCATGCCGCCTTTGACCTTCCATGCCGTGGGCAGGGAGGCCGCGAACTCCACCACCCGGTGGTCCAACAACGGGCTGCGGGCCTCCAGAGACACGGCCATGCTGGCGCGGTCCACCTTGGTCAGGATGTCGTCCGGCAGGTACTGGAGATGGTCGAGCAGCCCCATGCGGCGTAGGGGGCTTGGTCCAGCTGCCCTGTTCAGAAGGGCTTGCGGCATATCAAAGGCTGTGCCGGGTTCCCGGCTGCCCAGAACAAGCTCTTCCGGTCGGCGGAAGTGCGAGAACAGGAAGCGGTAAAAGTCCTCGAAATCCTTGGCTCCCATGGCCTCCAGCCGCCAACGGATCTTCGGCCCGAGGCCGCCCAGCAGGCGGAAGGCGGCCTCCGGCAGGAATCCGGCCAGGACCCCGGTTGCGGCGCGCAAGGGGCGGGGCGCGAGAGAAAGCTTGCGCCAGAGGGCGTCCAGAAAGAGGTGGCGCTCGTAGCCGTTGAAGAGCTCGTCGCCGCCATCGCCAGACAGGGCGACGGTGACATGTTGGCGCGCCATGCGGCACACGGCGTAGGTGGGAATCTGCGAGGAGTCGGCAAAGGGCTCGTCCCAGAAGCGGGGCGCCAGTGGCACGATGTCCAGCAGGTCCCGCTGGCTCAGAACGAGCTCTGTGTGGTCCGTGCCCAGGTGCGCTGCCACGGCGCGGGCGTGGGGGCCCTCGTCGTAGGCGGCCTCAGCGAAGCCGATGGAGAAGGTGCGCACCGGGCGGGAACTCTGGGCCTGCATGAGCGCGGTCACGAGGGAGGAGTCGATGCCGCCGGACAGGAACGCTCCCAGGGGCACATCGGCCACCATGCGCAGGCTGGTGGCGTCACGCAGCAGGATATCGAGCTGGCGGGTGGCGTCGGCCTCGGTGCCGGCGAACGGGCTGGCAAGGCCCTGGGCAAAGACCTCCGTGGCGGACCAGTAGGCGCGCTCTTCGGGCTCGTGTCCGGAGCGCAGAAGCAAGAGGGTGCCGGGCTGCAGCTTCCTCACGCGCTGGTACACGCTGTATGGGGCCGGGATGTAGCCGAAGCGGAAGAAGAGGGCCAGGGCGTCACGGTCCAGGGCCGGGGCAAGGTCCGGGTGTGCGCAGAGGGCCTTCAGCTCCGAGCCGAAGACGAAGCTGCTCCCGGCCTGGCCCCAGTACAGGGGCTTCTTGCCCAGGCGGTCGCGGGCCAGGAGCAGGGTGCGCTCGCGGCGGTCCCACAGGGCCAGTGCGAACATGCCGTTCAGCCTGGGCAGCGCGGACTCGCCCCATTGTTCGAAGGCCGCCAGCAGCACCTCGGTGTCCGAGCCGCCCCGGAAGACGTGCCCCAGGGGTTCGAGCTCCGAGCGCAGCGCCCGGAAATTGTAGATCTCGCCGTTGAAGACGGTGACAAAGCGCTCCGAGGCCGAAGCCATGGGCTGGTGCCCCAGGGGCGAGAGGTCGAGGATGGACAGGCGGCGGTGCCCCAGCGCGACGCCGGAGGCCGCCTCGACGAGGAGCCCGGCGTCGTCCGGGCCGCGGTGCGCCAAGGTCGCGGTCATGGCGCGCAGGGCCGTGCCCTGGTCGCTCCCGGCAGGGGAGAGAATGCCGCAGATGCCGCACATGGTTATGCCTGTTCCCGGCGCCGGAAGAGGAATTCGTTGCAGCCGAGCCTGCCGCCCACTGAGCGCACATTGACGGGATCAAAGCCGCGTTCGCCCAGAAAGCGGGCAACCTCGTCCGGGGTGGCTGTCTCAAACGGGTAGCCGCCCACCCAATCCACCACATCGCGCCAGAAGCTCATGCCCCGCAGGGAGGCGTTGGCCGTGTAGCGGGCAAGGGGGTTGCGCAGCCGCAGCAGGTCCGCAGCCAGGGAGCGGACGGCGCAGATGCCCGCCCACGACCCGGCGATGGCCAGTCTGCCAGGCTTTGGCGCGGCGCAGTAGAGCCGCTTGATGTGCTTCCAGACAGGGGTGAACAGCGGCTGGGTGTTGTAGAGGGCCAGCGCGAACAGCCCGCCGGGCGCCACGCGTCCGGACACGGCCGCGACGGCGTCCCACATGCGTCCGGTATGGTGCAGCACGCCCCAGGAGTAGACCACGTCAAACCGGCCCAGGCTTTCCAGAAAGCTTTGGTCCAGCACCGAGCCTTCCAGCACGGTCCAGGAAGCGTCGTCTGCTGCGATGCTATTGCGAAGATGGCTGGTGCAGGCCACGGAAGCCGGGTCGTAATCGAAGCTGATGACAGCGGCTCCCAGGCGGCTGGCGGCCAGGGAGAACAGTCCTGAGCCCGACCCGGCATCGAGGAAGGTGCGCCCGGCGAGCGAGGACAGGTCCAGCAGCTCCTTAAGCGAGTCCTCTGCCGCTCGGATGCGCTTCTCGTCGAGGCGGCGCAGGAACAGAGCCCAGTTGCTGCCGAATTCAAAGCGCTGGCCTTGGGCCACTTCGGCCTGCCAGTGGCCGCTCATGGTCTGCCTCGCTCTTCGACAGTCTGGGCGAGCAGCGCCTCCCACAGGTCGATGACCTTATCCAGGCCGAATCTCTCCAGGATTTTGGGCGCATGAACCGAGAGTCCGTCGCGCAGCTTTTCGTCCGCGAGAAGCCGGTCAAGCGCTTCGGCTAGGGCAGAGGTGTCCTCCACGGGGATAACCAGGGCGTTTTCTCCGTCCTGCAGGATGTCCATGGCTCCTGGCGAGAAGACAGTTGATACAGTCGCCACTCCGCAGGCCAGAGCCTCGCAGAGGGCCAGGGGGAACCCCTCGTAGCGCGAGGACAGGGCGAACGCATGGGCTCGCTTAAGCACAGGGCCGGGATCTGGGACGGAGCCCGGCAGGTGTGCGCGGTCCCGCAGTCCCAACGTGTCGCGCAGTGCTTCAAGTGCGGCGCGTTCAGGGCCTTCGCCGAGAATCCACAAGTGGCTGTCAGGGTGCTTGGGCGCGACCTGGGCAAATGCCTGCAACAGAATATCGAACCCTTTTTGAGGGCTTAGTCGGCCTAAACCCACAATGCAGCGCCCCTCAAGCGGCAAGGGGCATTCTCCAGAACAGTCAACCACCACGGGATTGGGCATGACCGTACAGCGCTTGCGGATGGGGGCCGGGAAATATTGGTCGATGCCTGAGGTGAGAAGGAGAACACGTGAGGCATGCGGGTAGGTGTAATGACGCAGAAGGTTCCAGATGCGCCCGATGTCGTGTTGAGCGGGGTCGATATGCTCGGAAACAAGCACGGGAATGCCAAGCCCTCTAGAAGCAAGAATGCTCAGGACATTGGTGGAGTCCATGAAAGAGATGACGGCATCCGGCCTCATTACATCGAACACCTTGCGCAATGTGCCAATTCGTCTGCCGTTGTTCCAAAGGCTGGCGGGAAGCGAGCCGGATTTTTCTTCTATCCCAAGGGGGATTAGGCTTATGGTTGGGTGGAGTTGATAATGAGGTGCGCAGTCCGGACCGCAGAAGGTGAGGACAGTTACGTTGTAACCATGTTCTGCCAGCCCGTTGGCCACCAGTGCTAGAACTCTTTCTGCCCCGCCCATGACCAGGGAAGAGATGACAAAGCAAAGGTTCATGTTGCTTGGTCGGCCGCACCGAGCCTTAAGTTGCGCACTATCAGTTCCTTTGTCCGCCTAAACGTTCTGGCCCAGGACACATGACACTCCGTGCAGATGGATATGGCCAATCTTCCCGAATACATGGAGCAGGGATTGTTGCCCCCCGGTCCCACGGCCGATTGGGCTCGCGTTCTAAGCCTCCGGGGGGGGCATCCGTACGGGGCGACACGAGTTGCTTGGTCTGACAATGGTGCCGTACCCTCGGGTGAGTTCGTATGGCCGACGACGACGAGCAAGCCCGTGGAGGTCATGTCGCTGGCTTGGCTGCGTGGAGGAATGAAGGGTGAGTGACGGATTGCTGCATGTGCCCTGCCAAGGCGGCGCGTAAGAAGTTCTACCGGACGCTCAGTCTTTTCTGATGATAGCGACCCGGTATCCTCATGTCAACGCGGCCCGGCATTTGGTAAGCATGGTATACCAATGGGGCGAGAGAAGCCTGCTGCAATGTGCCGCATGCTTGGACGTCGATGTTCGTGGCGGGTGAACGAAACCAGCGTAAGAAATGCTCTCGCGGGACCCTGCAAAATCGGCTGGTTGGCCGGTTCAATGCAGAATGGGACAGCTAAGCGTACCGGAGTTGATGCTCTTGACCGCTGTTTCTATGCTTATGAGCCATGCCGTGAGGACAATTGAGTGAGCAGCGTATCCCATCGCGCCATGACCGCTTCCACGCCGACGACTTTGCGTATGTCCTGGGCGGCCTTTCCCATTTCGCATCGTAGTTGGGCATCAGCCATAAGCCTTGCGAGATTCCGGCCTAGGGCGGGGGCATCGCCCACAGGAGAAATCAGACCATTGCGGCCATCTTGGACAAGGCCGAGCGCCCCGCTTGTGGCTGTTACAACGGGAGGCAGCCCGCAGGACATAGCCTCGCCAAGGGCCATGGGGAACCCCTCAAGCTTGGAGGGAAGGGCGAAGATCGACGCGGAGAATAGCAGCGCAGGCACCTCCTTAACCATGCCAAGAAAGATCGTGCGGTTAGTGATGCTCAAGTCGTCGGCCAAGGCTTCAAGGTTCGCCCTCTCTGGACCGTCGCCCGCCAGGACGAGCTTCCAGTCTCCAGTCGCTGCGAGTGCAAAGGCGTGCAGAAGGAGGGCGACACCTTTCTCCTCTGAAAGTCGCCCCAGGTAGAGGACTGATGTCTGCCGCTCGATGGTTAAAGGGAATTCGGGCAATGGTATCGGATTTGGGAAAACCTCAACCGTGGGCGGCCCTGGATAGCGCAGGAAGTAGTCGCGGACGGATTGGTTCAGCACAACCACTCGCGCTGCGAAGCGGTAGATCTGGCGGCGCAGCCATTCCCATAGTGGCGCAAGAGCATAATGGCTCGGGTCCGTGTGCTCAAATGCGACAACGGGTATGCCCAGCCCGACGCTGGCGAGTAGGACGCGGATATTGACCGTGTCGACGTGGCTGACAATGACATCCGGCGCTAGGCGTTTGATGGTTTGGCGCAGTTTCAGGTGTCGCTGGCAGGCTTTCATAATACGGTCAAGGGACGAAGCAGGTTCGGCGAAGAGATCCATAAAGATGATTCGCACGTTGGGGTGTATCACCTGATGGCGAGGCGCGTTCTTCTCTGCGAACAAGGCCAGGGTTATGTCCGCTCCATTGGCACCCCAATGATTTACCATGTTCGCAACCACAGATCCAACGCCGCCCATGCCGAGGGAGTGATAGATGAGCAAAACTTTCATGCGGTTCAATCCAGCCAGCAGCAGTCGCGACACAGGGCATGTGCGGCGCGCGAGCCAAGTCTGCGGGCCTGAACATAGTCCGGGTCGTGCCATATGCTCGCGAGGGCTCGGGCCTTAACATTGCCGAAGGTGGCTTTTCCGAAATAGTCGTTGCAGCACAAATGGACTTCGCCCCAGGCATCCACGGTCATGTTGTTCACAAAGCTGCACTGGCGCATGGCTCGTACCGGGCCATCAAGAGGCAGGGCACCCGCGCGGTTGCTCAAGCCCGAGGCGACTATGCTGCGTAAATGCAGCTTGGTCAGCTCTTTGGGTGATAGCTTGGGGGTGAGTTTATCCACAGCGGCCTGAACCTCGGGTTGATCCACGGTGACAATGAAGGAGTCCACAAGGGGAAGCAGGGTGCGGTAAAGTTCGAGGGTCATGAGCGTAAAATTTGTGAATAGCTTTATTTTCGTTTTTGGCAGGCTTTGATGGACGAGCCGCAGAATAACCGGCAAGCGAGGATCAAGGAGCGGCTCGTTATAGAAATGCGGAGAAAAACACCCAGAATACCCGAGGGCCATAAGTTCTTGTATCATGGGCTCTATGACGTCTAATGGCAGTTCCTGACGAGACCTTCGATGTATCTGGTTAGGGCAGGTTTTACATTTGAGGTTGCACGGTGAAAAAGTTTCAAGCTCCAACGTTTGAAAGAGCGGCGTCGCTCCAAGCGATCTCCATGTGTTTGTGAGACTATTCAGTGTGTTGCGAAGATTCATGTGCGCCCCAAAAGGGAAAGTGTTCTGGGGGCTTTGCCCATTCTTGGGCCAGGCCCTACCACCCATACAGTGTGGCGAACTCTGACGAGTACGTCAACGCCTTCGTCACCGATATTATCCAGGGTTTAGGATCGCTGAGTTAGCTTTTGCTAAGCGTCAAGGCATTTATAATTCTGGAACTAACACTCCCAGATTGAGCACTATAGAGGTTGGGCCGATACTTAAGTTCCACGAATAGGAAGGTGAATAGGGAGAGGGTGACGGTGAACGAAAGGATTATGAAAAGTTGTACGGACTGGTATAAGAAGAAGAATTGCCAATCCGAGGTTGCCCATCCTTGGTCTCTCAGGTGTAGACAAAGACTTAGCAGTTTGGGGTGTTGGGCGTTCAAGATGGGGAGATGCCAGAGATAGACGCCGTAAGAGAGGACACCCATCCAGTTCCAGAAGCGAAGAAAGACGTGCTGAGTGCCTTTATTCGTATATGAAGAAGTGTGAGATGGCAGTTCAAGAATCCATAGGCATACGGCCATGATGAGGGTCAGGGATATCTGAGCTTGGAACTCTTGTCCGCTGTTTCGCAAGTGGTAATAGAATGCGTTTCCTAAAAAAAATAATGAAAAGCCAATTACATTCGCCACTCGATTTTTGTGCGGATGATAAAGCCTAAGTAGAATGTTGACGGAGTACCCGGTGAGAAAAACAAAGATGAACCGTGCTATCCAAAGAAAGTTATTCTTGTCAACAAACAAGAGAGTCGAAAACGCTGCTGACGTAGCAATAATGCAGAGCACAGTAAATAATGATCTCTTCCGGAACATAATGTACACGAGAGGCGCGATAATGTAATATTGCATTTCATATGAAAGTGACCAAGTAACTGGGTTAATAGCTGCTCCAGTAATATTGTTAATAAACAGAACCTCTCCAATTGTTGCTAAGCTGAATGGAGATGACGAAGATGTAAGAGCTAGACACAGAAAAATATTGAAATAATAAAGAGGGGCAATGCGTAAGAATCGCCTTTTGTAGAATTTCATCGTGGTGGCAATGCTCACGGGTGTACTTGAAGATAGGAATACTTTTCCCATCAAATATCCGGATAAGACAAAGAAGCACATGACGAAGTTTCCACCGGTCGTCGGGTAGGTGGAGAGAATTAGTTGCTTTACAAACGTCGGCAGGTCGTAGTCAGTATTTAATATCTGTGGCAATTTGAGAATCTTATCGCTGCCAAAATTCAACGAGTGTACAAAGAGCACACCTAATGAGGCTAACCCGCGCAGGATCAGTAGAGGATCGATCTCTCCAGGGCTCTGGTCGTTATATGCCATGTATATACCTTAATGTTCTTCAGTCAGCATGGAGGAAACACTGCAGTTCAAACGCAGATTGACAAGGGCTTTTGGCCCGTGCCAGCCGATCATTTCTGCGCAAGGAATATGAAAAATCCAGGGAAGTAAGCCCCATGGCGCAGGGCTTGATAGCCCCTTGTCTCAAATTCAGGCTCTGCAGCCTCCAGTTCCTGGAGGGTGGCGAATGCTTGGAACCTGTTGATTGATGAAGAAACAAGCCTCATTCCCTCCTCCTTAAGCAGGGAATTCATCTCTTTTTGCGTGTGCTGTGTCTCATGCGGATGTTGAACCTGATCGCGGAACCACGAGCGCTGCATGGTTTCGTCGCCGTCTAGCTGTTTGTGTAACCGGACATACTCTCTGAACAGCTTTTCCTCATCGGCACCCTGTCTCTTGAGGTTGGCGAAGTGTTCGAGGAAAGGTTTGCGCCCGTAAGCATGGTAGAGGCCGATATAGATGTGTCCGCCTTGAATGACAAGGTTACGGCAGATATTGCGTAAAGCCGCACCGCAGTTGCCGGTGTGGTGAAGCGCCCCCAAAGAAACCACAAGATCAAACGGTTCTTCTGGCTTGTAGGTGAACATGTCCTGGCAATGGAATTGAGACGAAAGCCCCAAACAGGCTGCGACTTGTCGAGCGCGTTCCACAGCCACTGGGTTAAAGTCCACGCCGGTGACTAGGATGTCGTTGTGGGCTGCCAAAGCGTTGGAAAACCAACCCGCGCCGCAGCCGAGGTCGAGGACGCGCAACCTGGGACGCACCAAAGGGGCAAGTGCGGAATGGAATTCCACCGGGTTTGAGCGTACATCGTTTCGGGCTTGGGTCGAGATGTCGCAACGGTAGTTGAACGGCAGGCTCTTGTAAAAGTCCAGAACAGATTCAACAGCGTAGGATAGTGTGCTCATGGAGTGGTGCTCAATTGGCTGGCGGGTCTTTGAGAAAAACCTGTTCCCGCCCTCTCTTGTCGAACTTGGTCGGTTCTAGGGCGAAGAGCGCGGTGGTTCCTACCATAGTGGGTAGTTTGTGTCAGGAGGCTGCGTGTCCTTGGCAGTGGCATTTCTCTTGCGCCCCGTAAAACTGAACAAGCGGCCGATGAATTCAAGAACGGTGTAAAAAAGCCATTTCATGATTGTCTCCATGCACATAATTTGTGATAGGATCGCAGCCCGCGGCGAGCATTCGGGACCGGGCAAGGGAACTTGTGAGGGCTGGGCAGACCTCAACGGCCTCGCCTCAATGGTTCCATGCTAGCCTCTGAACGGCTTGAAGGCAATTGAGAAATGCCCCCCACCGTTTTGCGCAGGTCAATGGCGGGCTGTTGTTCGCGGAGCAGTCCGTGAAAGCTCTTCCCTATGTGCTCCCACAGATGCCCAAGGGTTTTCGCCGCCCCCTCCAACCGGTACAAATCACGCAAAACTATAAGGAAGTTGAGATAGGCACGGAATGGGTAGAGCAGCGGGCTTCTTCCGATGTCGGCCTCGTTGAATGGTATTTCCGCTGCGGCGATAAACTCGGGCGCGACCGGTTTCAGTGCACGCTTAACAAGGCGAACGACAGCGCCTGAGGAGTGCAGCCAAATGGCGTAAAACAGGGCACAGCCTGTGGGTACTTGAGGCGCCCCAAGGTACAGCTTCTTGGCCCGCTCGACTTCCTGGTACAGTAGGTACATCCAGCACCGTAGGGAGATCAGGGAGTACTGCGTGTGGTTCGTCAGGGCGCTGTGGTCGGCCGCGTTTTTGTTGAACACGCGGATTAGGTAGGCTTCTTCTTCGCGCCACCCATGCCCTATGAGCCCTATGGCGCGGTCATATTCGTACAGCGGCGTGCCGGGCAGGGCCTGCGCAAAGTTGATGCTGACGACAGCCCTACGTGTTTTGTTGATGAAGTAGTGGATTAGCCTCCCGGTTTCCTTGATTGTGTCAGGGGATTCCGCAGGCATGCCGATGACGAGTTGGAGGACGGAATCAAGCCCGGTGTTGGCCAAGTCGTCGATGCCTCGGAAATTCTGCTCCAAAGAGATATTTTTCTCCATTTGCACTAAGATGGTCGGGCTGCCAGACTCAATGCCATAGTTGACCGCGGTGCACCCGGCATCCTTCCACGTCTGCAGCGTTTCGGTGTCAACCGTATCAACACGTACGCCACCCACAGTCCAGAGGATGTCAAGTTTCTTGAGTTCCGCTACGAGTTCGGCGGTTTTTTTCTTGTGCGCGCCAAAGCATTCGTCCGCGAATCTGAAGAATCCTACATTGTGGTGCTGTTGCAGGTACGAAATCTGCTCAAGCACCTTCTCGGGCGACAGTGTCCGCATCCCTTTGTCCCATCTGTGGCAGAAGGTGCAGCGGTTGATGCATCCTTTCGACGCGAAGACGATGCCCTCTCGTTTTCCGGCCCTATGGGGCTCAAGGCTTCTAGGGTCACTTGTTATGAAGCCACAGGGTTTCGGGGAAATGATCTTCTCGATATTTGAAAACTCTTCAATGATGGACATGTCTGGAGTGCGGATCTCTTCCGGGGAGAGTTGCCGCGCGTATCCGGTGTTGAAAACCTCTCCATCTTCGTCGAGAAAGACGAGCCCCTTTATCCCCTTAAGTGCCGTGTAGTTTTCCAATATTCTGGAATGCAGCGCGTAATAAGCAAGCAGATCGCGAATGATGTATTCGCCCTCAGCAAGGACACATGCATCCACTTGGCAGGAGCGCAGGAGAACTTCCGCGCTGGCGCAAAGGTTGCCCCCAATTACGATGCGCACGTTCGGGAGTATTTTACGCAAGGCGTGGCTGATGTCGCGGGTGTAAGCATATGAAGTCGAGACAACCGCGCTGATACCTATGACATCCGGCTTGTATTGCTCAAAAAAGCCGACGACCTCGGGGAATGTGTGGCGTAAGGTGTCTACGTCGAGAAAGTAGGGATCATATCCGGCCTCGCGCAGGGATTGGATGATCGCAAGTGAGCCAAAGGGGGTTCCCCCGGTGGCGTTTCTGAGTGGGATGGTCATGATCACTATCTTCATCTAATTCCTCCGTAGGCGTGGCGGATGCCTATCATCTGACCTATGGCGAGATGCATGGGCCCGCAGTATCCAGAGCCTAAGCAGAGATGTTGTTTTCACGAAGTCTTTTCTCGACCAAGGGGGTCAGAGCATCCGTGAGAATTGCCGCCAGTCGGGCCATACCGAGAGGAGAGAAATGGACACTGTCAATGAAAAGTTCGGGGTCAGTGGGCATCAGGAATGCGGTATCAACAAATGCGGCATTGCGGCCAGCAGCGAGCTCTTGCATGGCCGCGTTTTCTTGCAACAACCCTTCGCGATATTTGAGATGCACGGGAGAGTTGGCTACTTCCGGGTAGAGATACTGGCAGTAGCTTGAGCAGAGGACGTCAATATTGTTTGCCCGGCACAAGTCGATAAGGTGCCCAAGATTGCGTCTGTATATTGGTAGCCCCTGGAATTGTCCTTCGATGTTTGGTTTGCCCACGGAGATGGCTTCAAGCAACGAGGTGCTGAGTTCTCCCGGAAAGAATGTGTTAAGCAAGTATGTGTACAAAGCAGAAGGCAGATCTGGAAATAGCGCCCGAAGTTTGTAGAGATGGTAGACTTCTCCGATATTCTTGCGCGCGTGCGAATAGTCATTATGAAAATTTGGCGTCAGGCTCGGCCCAAGATCGTTATACGCATGATATATGACGACGATGTCTGGCTGCATGTCGACCAGTTCGAGCAAGAAGTGGATCAGTATTTCGGCAGTGGTCCTTCCTCCCATTCCGCCATTCACCACCTCAATGTCCTCTGTCCCGTGTCGGAGGCGCAGAGCCTTCTCAAGCTCCATCGGGTAGCTGTAGGTTTGACCAAGATCCTCAACGGAGTTCGCAGTTGTGGATGCCCCGAGGCACAGTACCCGAAGCCTCCCCGCAGGCTTGGGGACGGTAATGTTGGGGGCGGTAACGGGTTCACGTTTCAGGCGAAAATTGTTGAAGCTGGGCCTGGGAAAACGAAACCTGTCGCCATGGATCGGCGATTGGATAAAGGTATCGCGCCGGAGGTCCTGGGCTGGCGCAAAATCGCGCCGGTACACGTAAGGCAGGTACGGGTGAGGTTCGACGTGAAGTTCGTCCATGGGAATGCGTTCAAAGCGCTCTGGCAGCCTGCCCGTGCGCCATTTGTACACTTGGCGGAACGCCAGTTCGGCAATAAGCAGGAAGGCGACGAGGCTCACCAGGCTGGTAAGTAGTGCTTTGGGGACGCCATCAACGACAAGCAGTGGAATCGTCCATGCCATGAACGCACCGAGAATGATCGCGCAAAGAAGCTTGCTTGCTGTATTCATAAAGTGGTGTGCGGCTTCTGTTGTTCCGGCGTACACAGATTGTTACAGCTTCTCCGAAGCGTTTGGCTGTTGACTGGGCAACATGGCTGCCCTCAAGCCAGACGCACGCCTAGAACATGATGTACAAATTGTCCGCAATCTCCTCTCGAAGTTCCTCCTCAGAGGCATAAGTGGTCCCAAGAGCCAAAATCTTCGCAAGGCAGAGGCCAAGTGCGCGGGCCATCGGCCTATTGGTCCACGAAGTTGTGACGCCTTCAGGAGCCCTCTCGGAGGCATGCCCGAACTCCTGTGGCGCCTGCCGCGCCAGCCAGCATTCCCAGTTTGAGGTTCCCTTGCCCTGCAAGTGCAAGGGGTCACTGAGAGCATCGGCGGCAGGCTGGAAGTCGTGTAAAAAAATGTCGTCCAATGTCGCCAACAGGTTCGGGTTAAAGTCCGTGGATGGGGGCGGCTTGTGAGGCTGCGAGCCCTGCCACGCTGGCTGCTCCTCCTTCAGGAGGAGGAAATCGCCTAGGGCGAGCACGTCCATTTCAGTGTTCATGAAACAGTGGTACGCATCCCGCGGTGTGTTGACAATGGGTTCGCCACGCACGTTGAATGAAGTGTTGACCATGACAGCACAGCCAGTGAGGGTCTCAAAGGCCTTCAGCAAGTTTCGCAGGGGCGGATTGGCATTCCCGCCCACAGTTTGGATGCGGGCGGAGTAGTCGACATGGGTGACAGCCGGAATTTCGCTGCGAGGCTCACGCACGGCGTCGTGCACGCTCTGACCGGCGCGTAGCGCAAATGGAATGCGCCGGGATTCAACTACAGGTGCCACAATAAGCATGTACGGGCTGGGGCGGTCTAACTCGAAATAATCTTTGGCCTTCTCTTCCAGCACTATGGGCGCGAAGGGCCGAAACGATTCCCTGTACTTGATCTTCAGGTTTAATACAGACTGCATTTCACGGTTGCGGGCATCCGCAATGATGGACCGCGCTCCGAGCGCCCTGGGACCATATTCCATGCGCCCGGAGAAATGTCCGATGACTTTGCCCTTGGCGGCCAATTCCGCGAGGATGGCGGGCCGTTCTTCTTGGTGCAAAGACTGGTAGGGCAGGCCGTGGCTCTCCAAAAAAGCGCGAATTTCGGCACCGGAATACGAGGGGCCGAGCAATGAGGACTTCTGTGCCCCGTTTATTTTCGGGCTGACCCTACGCGGGTGCCCCAGCGTCGAATGCCAAACATCCAATGCGGCGCCAAGGGCACCACCCGCATCCCCCGCCGCAGGCTGAATCCAGATGTCTGCAAAGGGACCTTCTCGAAGCAGGCGTCCGTTGGCCACGCAATTAAGCGCAACGCCCCCAGCAAGGCATAAATATTGTTCACCCGTAAGCGCGTGAGCCGTTCTTGCCATGCGTAAAACGGCCTCCTCTGTCACGGCCTGCACAGATCTGGCTAAATCCAGATCGCGCTGGGTGAGTGGGGTTTCCGGTTGCCGTGCGGGTCCGAACAGCCTCTCAAAAGAGCTTCCGACCATTGCGGGTTGAGAGAGAAAGGTAAAGTGTTCAAGATTTAGGCGCAATGATCCGTCTTCGGCAAGGTTGATCACTTCGCTCAGTATCTGTTCCAAGAACCTCGGCTCCCCGTAAGGAGCCAAACCCATAACCTTATACTCTCCAGAGTTGACTTTGAATCCCAGGAATTGGGTGAAGGCGGAATAGAGTAGGCCTAGGGAGTGTGGAAAGCGCATTTCTCGCAGCATTTCTACTTTATTGCCAGTACCCCTGGCGATTGTGGCCGTCGCCCACTCTCCTACGCCGTCTATCGTGAGGATGGCGGCCTGTTCAAAAGGTGAAGGAAAAAATGCGCTGGCGGCATGTGATCGGTGATGCATGTTTTTGAGAATTGGGCCCCTATAGCCGTGAAGCGAACGACGGATGACATGTGGAATACGAAGCTTGTAGCATACCCATGAGGGCATCATGCGCATCCACTGGTCGCGGCCCTCGGGGCCAGCGCTGGCTACCGTCGCCATCATGCGCTCAAAAGTTAGTTCCGGATCGTCATAGAAGACAACGGCAGAGAGGTGGCGCGCATGTATGCCAGCCTCCTCCAGGCAGTAGTTGATGGCCGCATGAGGAAAACGTCTGTCGTGCTTTATGCGGGTAAAACGTTCCTCTTCGGCTGCCGCCAGGATTTCACCATCTCTGAGTAAGCAGGCCGCAGAGTTGTGATAGTAGCATGACAGCCCCAGAATATAATAGGGCATGGTTGGTTCGGCATCTGGGGGAAGGGGAGCTGGATGTGCCGACGGGATGCCCAGGCTCTTGAGGGTTTTAACCAGGAACTTCGCGATGGTCTGATGGCCGAAGCAGGAAAAATGAGCATCATAATCGAACGTCAGACGCTTGCGGGAGGCAAAAGGGAGGCGGGCGAGATAGGAATGGAGATTTGCCACAAAGACGCCCGAAGACGGGTCTTCAAACTGGTTAAAAAAACGTTGGAAATTTGCTTTTGCCTTGCCAAGCACATGGTCCAAGGTGGGAATGGGCATGATGATCAGCGGCTTGCCTTTGCTCAAGGCCCGGGCTCGTCGAAGCAGCGCAGACATGAGCTGACAGGCTTCACCATTTATGTCGTCGTACTCGGGGACGGGCTGGTACCCTGCCAGCCGGGGGAACAGCGAGCGCAGCAGGCAGTAGTCGGAGGTCTTTGGAGAAAGCAATGGTCTCAGGGCCCTTGTCAGGCGTGGATTCTTACGCATCCTGGCGGCAAGGCCGCGCGCCAGATGGAGCAGGCCGGGCATGCCTTCATGGTGGACATCACCAGGTTGGGCCAGCTCTCGTGCCAGTGGAACGGGGGTGTTGTGCAGGACCAAGTTCCCACCCTCCAGGCGAAAGAAAGGCTTGGGTACCCGAACTATTTGCTGCGAGCTTCTGTCTAGTGTGGGGCGTGAGGACAAAAGGTTGCGCTGGATGTTCTCCACATAGACACAGAGAATGATGGCATCAGCGTCAACTTTTGCTGCCGCTTCTTCCATAACCAGCACCTGCTGGTCCGTTCCCGAGCCCGACAACCCGTAGTTGTACACCTCGCAACCTAGGCTCTGGCCGACGAGGTCGGAGAAGCGCTCGGCGTTGTCGCAACCGTCTCCGGCAGTCATGGAGTCGCCGAAGAAAAGAATGCGCGACTGCGACCCTTTGGGACCGACAAATTCAATATCGGAGCGGAACCCCTCACTGTTCGTTTGAACAAAATAGCCGCCTGCCTCGTGAGGGACGCGGGCTTTCAGATTTGGAATGAAAATATGCCCGATGCGCGCATGATGGCGCAGAATCATGCGGTGGTTGGTCCTGTTGGTGAGGGTCATGGCTTGCAATGGGTGCCACAATGGCGCCTTATTCGTCAAGGTGGTGGTGTCTCCGCCCTGATTCACATGCGCGGTCGTGTCGCCGCGGTTGTCGGTGGGTAGCCTGTGCTGTGTCACCTGTCGGTATCTTCGAACTGCAGCATGCTGCTCACCATGTTGACCTGATAGTCGTAGTCGATGGCGATGGAGTGGGCCGGATCCATAATGTAGGGCAGAGGCCGGCTCCCAATGAGGGTGTTTTGACCGAGAAAGCCTTGGGCGCTGTTGATCACCACCGCCTCGTTGAAACGGAAAGCCGCTGGGTGGTCGGTGCTTCGTGTCGAGCGAAGGTAGTCGTCAGGGAAATATGGGCTCAGGCGTCCTTCGTGGTCCACAAATTGGGCAAGGTGAATGGGCGTTTCATATTCGCAAACAGAGGCAACGCTGTGCGAGCCGCCGTGCTTCTCAAAGAGCTCCACGGCCTCGCGTATGTGGTGAGGACGCCGCAGCGGACAGGTGGGGAGTAGCACAGCCAGCATCTCCGACTCACCCCACTCCATATTTTTGATCATTTCATGGAGCAGGTGGACTAGAAATACGTCACCCCTGCCCAGTTGCAGAGGCCGTCGGTAGGCCTGGGCGCCGCAACGTTCTGCCACCTGCAGAATCTCGTCGCTGTCGGAGTTGACGAAGACTTCATCGAACAAACCGGTGGCCAAGGCGGAATCGACAGCGTAGGCGAGCAGGGGCTTGCCGTTGATCTCCAGTAAATTTTTTCTGGGAACCCTGACAGAGCCGCCTCGCGCGGGTATGCATGCGAACCGTTTGTACATCTGCTCTCCAGCCGTTGTTGTGGTGCCATTTCACGGGGCGAAGCTCGTGATGCGCGTTGCGGCATATACTTGGCTACGCTTCGGGTCCTAAAGGCAAAACGCCAGGCAGGGCTGCAAGGTCGGCCATTATTTCGCGGGCCTGCTCGCGAGTCATGCGTCGCCAAGGCGGCTTGACCGTCCCCACATCAACTCCTCTAGCGTGCAGAATGTCGTAGCACGCTGCGGAACGACCCACGTAGCGGCCCTGGATCTCCCTCACCCGGTGGACCGTCCGTTGGAGTTTTTGAGCCTGGACCATGTCGCCATCCTGAATGGCTTGGTCCATGGCAAGGATGAATTCGGGCAGGGCCACGGCGGTGCCGCAGACAACGCCTGGCGCACCCATGAGTCGACAGGGGAGGTACACACTGGAGGAGCCTCCTAGGTAGGTTCCTGGAGCCGTCGATTCATCGAACACGCGCAGTTTGTCGGTGATGCTGATAAAATCGCTGGTGGTGTCCTTGATGCCGCGCACACCCACGTCGACTAGCTTTTGCAGAAAGGCGATGGAGGGTGTGTAGCCCGTTGTTTTGGGGTTGTTGTAGTAGAAAAGCGGCAACTTTGTCGCTTTAGATAGCTGGCCGAAATAGTCGAGGAAATTTTCCTCGTTGTAGTGGGAAGAAGAGTAGTAGAAGGGGACCACAGAGGCTACGGCATCAGCTCCAGAATTTTCGGCGTGACGCGCAAGGTCGGTGGCGTGCTCCACAGAGGGCGCGCCCACCTGGATAACTGTTGTCATGCCAAGTTTTTTGGCTGTGCTCAGGAAAACCGTGGCCGCATGCTTACGCTGGTCCTGGTCCAGCAACGGGAAAGCGCCATAGGAGCCCAGCACCCAAAGGCCCGTGATGCCATGTCGGCGCAGGAACTGGAGTAGATTTTCTACACCCGTCTCGTAGACTCGGCCATCGGGGGCGAACGGGGTGATGACGGGAACAACTATTCTTGGAAAAATCATGATGGCTCCTGTGTGTGATTCGTTGCTTGCCCACATCATGTGAGGCTTTTGATACCCCGATAATAGCGCTCATAGTCGGTTGGGGTTATGATGTTCACACCGCTTAGCCCCATACCCACCAAGAGAGCGTCCAACAGTGCCAGGGTGTGAGTGCCCCACCGCTGGCGTGTCAGGTTGAATTCCGGGGAGGCGGTGTCGTCCTTTTCCTCATAAAAATAGAAGCTCCCGTCCGCATCGCTGTGCAGATAGCCGTCCATTCCGGCTACGAATACCTCGCCTGCGCCCATGACAGCGGCTACAGCGATGAGCAGCATGGAAACGGAGTAGCAGTCGTTAGAGATCACCCCGTCTTCGATGGTGAGGGTCTCTCGGGGAGCCGTCAGGTAGGAGATCGGCTCCCACTCGCGTTCTGTGTGTTGGCGGATGAACTCTTCGCCGAAGTAGGGGCTAAGCAGCAGCCTGGACTCCGGGGCCACGCTGTCCACATATGTAATGAAGCGCTTCTTGCTTGTGAACGCATGGTAATGCGGCGTGAACATGCCGCCGAGGAAATTGGCGCCCATGACAATGGGGTTATACTTCTTTATGAAGGCCTTGATCTGGTTGTGACTGCTTCGCAGGCTTGGCCCGTTGGCCAAGATCAGGAAGGGACGACCGCTATGTCGCCCTGCGTATTCCGGCGGGCTGGGGATCTCGGCCACGCTTTCTTCCTCAAAGTCAAACCCGGACGACAGGTTCACCGCGTCATGGCCAAGCACACCGGCTTCAAGCGTCGAACGCAGCAGTTCAGGATCAAAGCCGACGGGATTGTGCTTGTGGATCAGGTTGAGAATCTTCCAGACATCGTCGATGGTATAGCGACGCGTTTCCACCATGGCCTTGGCATAACTGGGGTGACATTGGCAGAAGCCGGAGATGACGTAGGGGAGCTGATAGCCCCAGATGTATTCACGGCTTAGGGGAAGTAGGTACAAGTCCACGCAGAGCAGGGCTTGGACGACGTTGTATTGGTGCGGTATCAGATGCTGGAGATAGGCCAACAGCGTTTCCGTGGGCAGATTGCCGGCTCCCCGCCCCATGCCGTAGAGAGTGCTGTCTAAAATGTGTACCCCGCAACGGATGGCTTCCAGAGCGTTGGCAAAGGCCAATTGGAGGTTGTTGTGCGGATGGAAGCCGACCTTAAATTGTGCCACCTCCACTAAGGGAGAGAGAAGCTCTTGGACGTTATCTGGAAACAGCGAGCCGTTGCTGTCTGCGATGTAAACATAGTCCGGGGGGGAGTCCTTGATGATGTTCAGTGTGTCGCGCCGTTCACTCTTGGAATACTGGGGGTATCCCATGAGCTGGATCGAGGTCTGGTATCCCTTGTTCTTGATCTTTTGCAGTAAGCTAAGGCAGCTTTTGATTTTGTCCCTATGCACGGCCACCCGGACCATCTCCACCGGCGACTCCGAGGAGGGGGCGAAGGCCTGTTCGTCTGCTTTTCCGTAGTCTACCATAACCGCCAGACGGGCGCCTTTGCTGGGGCCCTTGATTTCGGCAAGCAGGTCGTCCGGGCATCGGCGCAAAAGGGGAGAGGTCGGATTCGCGTCGCGTAGCCCCACCTCGACCACGTCGACCCCAGCCCGTGACAGGTGACGGAAGACGTTTTTGGCCATGGACGGAGGGAAGTCCCAGTTGTTGATGTAACCCCCGTCCCTGAGGGTGCAGTCCAGAACTTCTAGCGGTTTGTGATTCATGCGGCGCCCTTGCTGCTGTCGGCGGTGCCCGTCACTATCTTGGCCACGAGGCCCGGGCGCATATGGAAGAAATGCTGGCTGAACAGGCGACGGAGGAGGCAGGGATTGTAGCCCACCGGGGCGAATCCCGTGAGCCATGGGTAGTTGCGAAATTGGTTGGGGCGCGAGGACTGGCGCACGGCCCTTTGAGGCTGAAAGTAATAACAGGATTCTCCGCCAAGGCGTAGGCTTAGCTCAGACAGGGACACTATGACCTTCTTGGATGCATCTTTCCGGGATTGGCTGGGTGCATGCTCGGTGACTTTGAGAACTTCCTGCGAGTTAATGACTGAAGAGAAGCGGGCCGCCATGGCTTGTGGAGGATAAAAGATGCTCATCGTTGCCCCTCGGAAGTTGCTGTAACATTGCCTGCCCGTGGGAGTCCTGGCGGGATTTCTAGAAACATTTCATACCCGGTGGCGGACTGAGAGTAGCAGTTTCGCACCAAACCCGCCAGTCTTGCGGCCTGGGAAATCCTTCCTGAAACTGGCAGGGTGAAGAAGTGGTCTAGACGCTCCCGGAGTTCTCGGTCGTTCCCAGATGGCAGGGAATAGTGGGCGGCGTCTGCGAACCATGCCAGGGTGTTTAGATCCACCCCCACCCGCCGTCGGATGGGGAAGGTGGGAATGCCTAATGCGGCCGCCTCCATGAGTACGGCACTGGCGAGCCCGGTCACAGCGTCGCATAGGCGCAGTTGGTCAAAGATTTCTCCTTCCACGAAACGCATTCCCGAGCCCATTTCGCAAATGGCGATGCACTGGGAAGCTTCGTTCCGATCAGCGAATGGATGAAGCTTGACAAGCACCTCATAGCCTGGATGCGCAAAAGTGTTGCGCAACACTTCGGCAAGTTCCCGGGCCGCGTTCAGGTCCAGAGGCATCGGCACCAGAATTCGAGGGATGGGTTGGCCGCTTCCGACATACTGGAAGTTCGAAAAGAGAAATGGGGAGCGCAGCGTTGGGCCGGTCTGGATTCGATCCCGGGGGAATCCATCGGAGCGCAGTCGTTCTGTGAACCAAGGGCCGTTAGACAGGATTATGTCGGGCTGGAACAGAGGAGAGTACTCCTGCCTGGAGCATGTGTACTTCAGCATGAACGGGGCGATGGCGGAGTGCTGATAACCGAGCACCACAGCTTGAGGCCAAGCCTTGCGAATCCCGAAGGTCACAGCCTTGCAGAGGGGCGAATTCTCGTATCGGATGATTGCGCGCTTCAGTTTGGTGGTCCGGGCAAGGTTACGGAGGGCTGCCGGGTAGGCTGCGATCATGAGTTTGTACACATGGCGCAGTTGGTTCAGGCGAAGGAAGCGTGTCATGGGGCGAGTCTCTATGCCCTGGAAGGTTCGGGGCGGCAACGGCATGACCCCCTGGGCCAGGAACACTGCCAGGGCCTTGCACAGGTCCGGGATTCTCAAATGCCGCCAGGGGATAAAGGTGTCGGGTATGTGTCGGATCAGCCAGGCCAGAGAGGCGGAATAATCTTTCCTGTTGGCCAGAATTTGTGGGAACAGTAAGGGCTGATGGCCATTGTTTCGTGCCCAGTCGAAAAGGCCAGGGAAGGTGCGGTCGCTTAAGACGCCATCGGTTCCGAAGCTGTCCCTGTCCAGGGCTGTCAGCACTAGCAGGCAAGGGCCTGGGCGCTGCGGAGTGGGTAGACTACGGCATTCCCTGCATAGGCGTAGAAGCCGAATGAATTCAGTGCAGATATCTCGCAAGGCAATGGCTGCGGAGCGGCACCAGGACAACATCGTACGGCGCAGGGCCTGCTCGCAACGCACGTCCCTATAGCCTAGGCCTCGCAACGTCTTTGCCAAGGAGCGGCCCTGAAACACGTCATCGCAACAGACCAGGACGGAATGGCTGCTCTCCTTCATCATTTGGATGAACGTATACATGAGCAGAAGCGAGTGGAACAGGTTGGAGTTGGAGGTGTTTTTGTCCGCCACCATAGAGATGCGCGTGGGGAGACTGTCCAGCCCTGGTTCGTAGAGTGCGTCCAGCCATTGTACATACTCCGATCTGAGGAGCCATTCATACGTCTGTGCCCGCTCGTGGACCGGCAAGCCTTCGGCTAGGTCTGACAAAATATTTTCAAGTCCAAGCAGGGTTGCGTGGTTGGAGCCAATATATGCCCAGGCCGTGAACTTGTGCTCGCGCATTTTCTGCCGGATGATCTGCGGGGCAGTATCGGTTGTTAGGATGATCATGCTCGTTCCTCTAGCAGGGCGGCAGCTTCGCGCAGGTCGCGGCAAACGGGGAATTGTCCACCGGCCTCAAGTAAGGGAGAGGACGGGGCGGCCGTGATGCCAACAAAGCTTACCCCGCAGCACTTGGCCGCTATCCAATCGGAGATGGCGTCGCCGAAGAAGATCACCCGCTCGGGATCATACATCTTTTCGGACAGAATATGGGCTAGGTTTTCCGTCTTGCTACGGCTTGATCCATAAGCGGCATGGAAATATTGCGACAGATTCCGCCCGTGGAGGATCTCGGCCAGCTCTTCGTCCGGTGTGGCCGAGTTTACGTAGAGCGGCAAACGCTTATGCCAACGAAGAAGAAGGTCGGTGGCTCCAGGGATCTCTCGTGCGGCCAGGACCCGAGCCACAACCAGCTTGGAAAATTGGAGACAGAGTCGATCTATCTCGGTCGGATCGCTGGGGCCCCCCGTGAGCGAAGTCTGGCAGTACTTGAACTTGTTGCGGCGCGATACCCCGAGGTGGGCCAGAAAGTGCTGCTGAGCCAGGCTGGCAGTGTCGAGCCCCAGGGGCCGGTACACCTCAGCAAAGGCCTCGGCCTTGATGTGGGTGGAATCCACCAACACACCATCAAAGTCGAAGACGAGCGCCTGATGACCTGCGTGGTCGGCTACAGTGGTGGGGACAATCATGACTCGATTTAGCAGCCCAAGAGGGCTTTGGCCTTGCGGTTCAGACTTAGTACAGTGCGAACAGCCGTACTCGGCAGGCCGGACATGACGCCCAGGGTGAAAAGCATCGGCGCTTCCAGCGGGTTGATTGCTGCTAGGCGGCAGATGTCGCGGGCTTGGCTTAGACGGTTAAGTACGAGCAGGCGCTTGACCATGCACGGCAGCACTGTGTTCACCGCTCGCTGGTAGTTCTGCGCGTAGACTGCCGGGTTGGCCTGCACAGCCATCTGGATGGTCGCTAGACAGCGCAGGGCGCTGGCATAAGGGTCCGGTTCGTGGGTGGCTGCGTCTTGGTGCAAACGGTAACGTGCCAGTGGTTCTGGAATAAAGCCACCGGGCATGATTGCCGATAGGCGAAGCCAGTATTCCCAGTCCTCGGCAAAGCGCACTTTTGGGCTTTCATTGAAAAGCCCAGCCTGCTCCACCAGTTCTCGTCTCATAAGCACTGTGGGTGATGAGATGAAGTTGCCGCACAGAAGAGTATCTGGACTGTAGCCGCCAGTGGCAAGAGCCTCTGGTATCGGGCGTACAACGACCTCCCCTGCAGTGTAGAAATAGTCGCAGTGAGTGAAGCACCATGGTCGTTGTTGGGAACGCATGAAGGCGATTTGGCGCTCGAGCTTATCCGGAAGCCAAAGGTCGTCGGAGTCCACGAAGGCGAGGTGACTGCCTGTGGCGTGGCGTATGCCCCTGTTACGGGTGATCGCAGGCAGCCCGCTCCAGTCGTTGCGGATATAGCGCAGGCGAGGGTCTGTGAGGGCCGCGACGATCTCACGTGTGTTGTCTGTCGATCCATCATCGGAAACGATTACTTCGATGTCCGTGTAAGTCTGCCCAAGCACGGTCTCAAGCGTATGAGGAAGTAAGTCCGCTCGATTATGGGTGGCGATAATGATGGATACGGTGTCGGTCATGAACTTGTCCAGCTTGACATATTTAGTTTGAGGGAGAGCACGAAAGTGCTAAGAGAACAAGCTCAACTCCCTTCGACCTCACACAGAATGGGACAGGAAAACGTTAAGAATCACATGAGTCCAAATCAATCGTTGCGATGTTCATTGTTCGAAGAATAGCTGTTCGGTCTTTTGAAATAAAGGTACATTTCGCTGCCGCGATTGTCTGTTTTCCTTGTATTCCATTCTTTTTGAATTCGATTTAGCAGGTATTTTGAAATCGGTTTTGCGAAAACATAGAGCAATGATTTGACAAGGAATGAAGCTGAACATCTTAGATTGATACATCGATTGTATGTTGTGGATTCAACTGAAGCAACAACGGTGTTTGAGAACCAGTATGATATAAGCCTAACGCGCAAGAATATAAGTTTGAGAAGCGCAAGCTTGCTGACCGCCATGTGGTAGTCTGTAATGTCTAGGATTGTCTTTAAGCTATGGACAATCCAACTGATTGAGCCGTAATGTTGGTTGCTGTAGTATTGTTTGCTTAAATGAAACCCATGAATTGAGAGTTTGTTGCGAAGAGCATCTGTTGTCAGCCTGCGTAAGTGGCCCTTGTCTTCAAAAAAGAAACGACCACCAGAACCATTGTCGATGCCTAAGACTCGAAGGGAACAAATAGCATGCTCAAGACTTCCTTTGTTGCCACATGGAAGAATGTGCAACATGGAAGACGACACGTTCATCAAATTGCAGATATCATTTATGGCTGCGTCAATGTTGTATACATGTTCCAGTGTGTGGTGCGTGAAGAGGTAGTCGAATTTCTTGTTCGTTGACTTTATGTCGTCTGACGCGAAAAATGTGCATTCTGGGTAGCGAAGCTTTGCGTTGCTGATTGCGACATTACTTATGTCTGTGCCGTATACTTTCCATCCAGTGGGCAATGCCTGACGAATAATGTCAGTAAATATCCCATTGCCACACCCGAAGTCCAGAGCCTCGCCTGTCGCTGGCAGATCAAGCTCTCGTACAATTTCAAATACTCTGTCCTTCTTCTCGGTAGGCCAGGCATCCATATAGCCCTGAGCGTACCGATCTTGATAAAAAGCAACAGCCGTATCATGGTCGCTTATATTGTGATGGTTTTGCTCTTGCAAAACTGTTCTCCAGTGTTTGCGTCAACACAAAGTGAGCTTTCCGATGATGATATGGCTGTCTCAACAGTGTTGTGAGAGAGAATCAGCTATTCCAGTCTTGTGTTCAAGATGATTCCAGAATACATTGTCGTCTCTTTTTATTGTTATCTTGGAATGATTCCAAAGCGCAATGTTCCATCAGTGTCCGGAAACGCCAGTGCAATACGGTCTACTTTGTATGCAAAATCAAAAAACGCGGTGTTGACGTTGACGTTGTCCGACACGATCATTTGGAGGGCATCCAAGCCAGTCCAGGTGCACTCGAACTCCCAGAGCATGTTCTCTGAAGTGTGATCGCTGTCGTGAAGGAATATTGTTGATTTCCCAGCACATTCTTGTACAACACCGGGCAGTTGCTCTCGGGAGGACCCAAGGCGTAGGTCCCAGATGGTACGCATTCTTTCGGGTATTATCCAACCGGGTTCCAGACCTGGCGGGAGTGTATCCGTGAATCCGTCCTGGTTCGACGGGCCAGTTTCAAAGTAGGATGGAAGGTCGATCGAGATGAGCTTCCCGTGTTGGTTTTCGGACAAGGCCTGAAGAATGAACATGGACGTCAGTCCGTGAAGAACGCCGGTTTCGATAAAGACTGCTGGCTTGAAGAGGCGAACCATGCAATAGAGCACAAGCCTGTATGTCCCGAGTTCTTCTACGGACGCGAACTTCTTTTTGATGAAAAACGGAACATCTGCAACTGCGGTCCCAATGTCTTGCAGCAATCGCGTCGATTCATTCAGGTGTCGGACGGGGTCAAAGCCAAGGTTGTTGCCGCTCCACTGCTCTAGCTTGTGTACTTGCTCATGTATCATATTAGCACCAATGAGGCTTAAGGTTGTTCGGGGTTGTCGCGCAGCACAGGCGGATAGTTGCTTGAGCGAAACGGCGGCAAATCCACGCAGGATCCTGAGGCGCAGTCCTGGCACGTTCCACTGAATACTCCTTGAACCTGTTTGGCGCGCAGCGCCCTATGCGCCCCCTGCCAGATGCTCTTCAGACTTGATTTGTTCATATCCCCCAGCGCGCCGTTACCGTTGGCGTCCAGAAAGCAGGGCGATACACGTCCGTCGTTCAGTATCATCGGGCTCCAAAGGGAGCAGCACGGGCCAGTTCTTTGCACACTCCGGTCGTTTGGCTCGGCCATCCCCGCAACGGAAGACATCGGCACATCGGCTCGCAGGTCTCCCCAGGTGTGCAGCGTAACAAACTTGTACTCCAAAGTATATTTCTCGCACCACGAGGCAAAGTCCTGCATTTCTCCTGCTGCGTCGTTAATGCCGGGATAGACTTGGTAGGCAAGCTCAAGCCGCTTATAGGTAGGGCTCTCGTCAAGATGTTGCTTCAAAGTGAGTATGCTTTTGAGCAAAAGCTCAAAGCTACCGCCTCTGCGGATTTTCTCATACGACTCGCGCGTGAATCCGTCCACGTCCACACCGAGGATCGGCACGTTTGATAGGACTAGCTTTTTGTAGTTGTCGTTTTTTAACAGATTCTGGCCATTGGTGAAGATGATTGTGTTGTTGAGACCAACTTGCTTTGCGTAAGCAAGCTTCTCAAAGATGGTCTCGTCCATAAGGGGATCGCCGATCCCGTAGAAGTGTACGTAAGCCTCTCTGTATTCAAGTGCGATTTCATCCATGATTTTCTTGAACAGGGCCATATCCATATCGCCTGTTGCCCGGGAGAGCCGCGAACGGGCACACATCAGGCAGTCAAGGTTGCACCGGCTGGTGACCTCGACATACACTTCCGTGGGGAAATTTTCGTTAAGTTCAAAGTATGCCCGACTCAGGGCGTCGTCCACTTCCCGATCAGCTATCGGGAAGTGGAAGCTTCCGTTTTTGTGCTGCCACTGGGACGACCTCGCGTGGGCGCTGACTCGGTCAAGCAGAAAAGCTACGAGGCCCTTCGCCTTGAGGTGGTTCTGCCACTTCCTGTTGGTGAATTCCATTATCGCTCCGTTTGTGTCCCGTTGTTTGACTCGACCACCAGCGGCGTCGGCGGCAGAATCTCTGTGTCGTATAGCATCCGGCCGATTCCTCCCATCTCCTGAAAGCGGGCAAGGTTGTAAATGCTAAGGTCGGGCACGCCCTGCGGGGCAAGGTGGAAGTGGCAGAACTGCACGGTCTCTTCCGATCGGAAGATGCGGACGGTTACGCGATGCTGATCCGCCAGATCCGATTTGTCAAGGACCAACGCAGCGGCGGTGCCTGAAACGGTCCGTTGCTCCTCATGTGTTGGTGAAAGCAGATCGTTACACCAGAGGGCTTCTGTAAACTTAAAGACCTCGGACACAAATTCCGAAGCGCATTGGTCAGCGCCGTAGCCCACGGCCTGCAACTCCCTAACGAGTATGCCGAGGAACTCCGTGCGTAGCGCCGCAAGTGCAGAGGAACTGCTAATCAAGCAGGCGATGTACTTTGAATTTAACCGCATGAATCTCTTGAGCGTGTCGAAGTTATCTTTCACACTGTAGTGGTCAAGGAATGATTTCTCGTCGGGGAACCATTCTTCCATGGACTCCCGCAGCAACTGGTCGAAGATCTGGCGCAGTTCCGGATGGTCGGTCTGGGCGAGTAGCCCGATGATCGTCATGGGGTTGATCCCATACTTGATGCCAAGCCGCAGCTGGGCGCGGAACATTCCAGAACTCCACACCAAGTAGATGAGCAGGTGGTGCACCTTGAAGGAATTGAGTTCCGCCTCAGTCATGGCGTAGGTGGCCCGGACCCCCTCCTCGTATTCAAGGCAGAGACGGCCATCATAAACGCCGTATGCGCCGAAGATGGGACGGTATTTTGTCTGGATGCGGTTTTCTATGCGTGATTCCTCAGTCTCCAGCCGTGATCCTGGCAAGAGGCGGATGTTGATGGCGCAGATATAGTCGAAGCCCATGTCAAAGCTGGTCTCCAGGGTGGAGAAATGGCTTGCTTTGGTTTCTGCCGGCATTCCGATGAGCAGATCGGTTGATACCTTGAGGCCGCATTGGTGGTAATGCTGGATTTGTTCCCGGATTCCTCCGAACTGTATATTCTTGCGTCCCATTTTGCCCAGCACGTCGGAATCTGCTGACTGGATGCCGATCATTGGGGTGTTGGCCGGGCCAAGGATCTCGGCAATTTCGATGTTCCGTTTTGTCGTGTTCTTGGAGTGGCAGAGGTCCAAGTAGCAGGGATAGCCGAACTTGTTGATCGTCTTGCGCAGTACCTTGGCGATCTCAATGTCTCGCGGCAGTATCCCGAAGTTTGCATCGCAAACGCTCCAGCTCACTTGGCCCACGGAGTGGCTTGCGATGTACTCGATCTCTGCGCATACCGTGTCCATGTCGCGCACCTTGACCCGGGCATTTGCCCTGTTTCCCCAGGTGCAGAAGGAGCAGCGGAACGGGCATCCTCGGTTACTCTCGAACAGCGGAATCATGTTCGGATCTTTCAGGAAGTCGTCCAACCAGCCGGTCAGGTAGGGGCTGGGGAGATCGAGACTTCTCGGCCCAGCGGAGAAGGACTCAGGGTCGTGGCGGTAGGCCCCGCCACAGATTGTCGCGCAACCGAGGGGGGCCGGAGACGGTTCGCCGCGCAGCAACGCCTGAACCAGTCGGAGAGTGGGCAACTCGCCCTCTCCAGGGATATAGTAGTCAAGCTGCCGGTGTGCGCGCAAAAACGCTTCCATTCCGGCTGGGTCGCGGCGGATATGCGGCCCGCCCATGATGCTGACGCCAGCAGGGTTAAGCCGCTTGAACAGCTCCAGAAACACGAAGTTCAAACGGTGGTTCCAGGAGTAATTGGACAGGCCGAGGAGGTCTGGGGGGCTTTGCTTAAGTGCGGCCTCCAACTCCGTAGGGTACTTGAAGAGACGAATGTCGACGGCATCGCCGAGTTCCTGGTCCAGCTTCGCCGCCAGGTAGCCCACGTTCAGGGGCACGGTGAAGTTAGCCTTCACTGTATCGTATGTCAGGTCTGCAAAATAAATTCGCACTGATTGCCTCCCATAAAACTATCGCGGAACCATCATTCGCGAGGAGGGACGGATTTCCGGACAACACATTTAACGCTATCTTCAGGCTCCATGCACTGCCTGAGCGCCAGAACAAGGAGCTAGATCGCTCCCTCAGCAGGGCGCAGTCCTTTGGGGCTGGCGCTGCGTATAATCAGACCGGCTTTTTCGAGTTCAGAAGCGACCTCTGTCAAGAGCCAATAGTCCAGGCCCGAGCGCTGGGCCATGTGCAGCAGGTCACAGGTTCCGTCACTCAGGTTCAAAATCCATTGCCGGGCCTTTTTCCAGGCTCCCGGCAGACGCTGGCCGCCGAGGGGGGCATGGAGATTATGTTTTGCGAGAAATGGCTCGCAGTACGGGTTTGTCCGTCTGAACACGTGGTTGCGCTCCAGGAGCAGCGCGACGGCGAAGCACAGGTCAATAGAGTCGCACATGGCGGGGAAGGAGACGAAGTCCCTATTGTCCTGCGATGTGTGGTACTGCGGATAGGCGGCGTAGATGGTGCGGGCCAGCACACCCACTGGCAGGTTGAAGCCAGGCGAGCAATATTGCCGCTCGTCGCTTCCTCCGGGCCAGTAATCCAGAACAAGGCCACCGGGCGAAAACCATTGGAGCACATACTCCGCAGCGCGATCCGCCAAGGTGTCCGCCTGACGGCTGCGCTTGTAAGTGGCAGGTCCTGCGTCGCCGATGCAGGTAAGTACGTAGCCAGCCTTCACCGCCGTTTTCAGGTATTCTCCGTGCGCGGCCAGGTATGCAATGCTGCCGATGGTTTCGGGCAGGAACAGGAATCGATAAGTATAGCGCCTGCTGGGCAGGCTCGCCAGCCGCCTGAGCAAATGGGCCGCCACCAGCGGCCCGGAGAGTTCATTGTTCGCCATGGACGGGTGGCATGTGTAAGTCGAGAAGAGAATTTCTTCCGGGCTGTCTCCCGGCAGGACGCAGTGAGACAGTGTCATGGACCCCGCTACGTGTTCGGCGTCTATCTCTACGCGGTAGCGGCCCTGCGTTAGCTGCTCCCGTTGCCGGTGGCTCATGCATAGGCCCCACTGGCGAGTGTAGTAGGTGGTCAGATACGGAATTGCGTCGGGTATGTCGGGGAGGCTGTGCAGGTGCTCCTGAAGTTCCTCCAGCGAAACCGATCCGCTGAATCCGGCGGAATAGTTCAGGACATGGAGGTTGTTCTGCACCGCATCCAGAATTAGCCTTCCATCCGGGGCATACAGCCGGGCGCTGCGGAACACCCATTCCTCAGGCACTGCCCAATCGTAGCATTGCGTGCCCGTGGGCACTTCTAGGCTGGTGAGAGGCGCGATGTCATTGAGAATGGCGTGGGTGCGCCGGACCCCTTCCCCAGTGATGCTGCGCATGATGGGCCACAACCGGTCAAAGTCTGCAGCGAGCCTCTCCGGGGTAGGTCCTGGAGTCGCCAAAAGCAGTTGCTTTAATGCATCGCTACGCATGTTATCCCCGCAACAACCGTACTGGCCGCATGTTAGGCTTTAACCGCCTCCACCAAAAAGGCGGAACAGAGGAACATGCCTCTCCAGTTCAGTGCGTCGTGCTCCAGGCGCAAGGCCTCGCGTCTGAAGGCCGCCTTGTCCCCTGCTTCAAGCCATGGCAGCGTTGGATGGTAGTGGTACCAAAGCAGCCGGATGTCCTTGAAGCCCTGGCGGTGGAACATCTCCTGCACCTCAAATGGGTTGTGAAAACGGGCGGGGATGGCGGCGTAACTGTCCGGGGTTTCGGGCTGTGGGGGCATGTCCAGCCGCAGCCTGGCGTCAAGTTCTTGTTCCAGAGAAGCTTTGAGGTCGTCACTCACGCCGCGCAGCAGCTTGTTCATGAGGAAGTCTTTCGTGTGCCGATTGAACGTGAAGAGAGAGAACAACTCGTTGCGGAACTCGATGAAGACACTTCCGCCCGGTGTGAGCATGTTGCGCATGTTGGCGATGACCCGCTCCTCATTTTGGACGTGAGGCATGACACCCATGGCCGTGAGTCCGTCGAAGCTCTGCCCTTTGCAGGCGTGAGCATAGGTGCAGGGGTCTTCGATGTCGCCTACGAACACCCGCTCCGGGTCGAGCCCATGTTGTTTCATATTTGCGCGGGCCTTAGTGACCATGTTCGGTGAAATGTCGAAGCCCCAAGCCTCGATGCCCATGCGCGAAAGCAGCGAGAGAGGAGTCCCCTCTCCAACGCCAACATCTATGATTCTGCGGGTCCCCTTGGCTAGGAATGCGTTGATCAGTATCTGTAGCCGAATGTAATTGTTCGGGTACTTTGCTGTGATGTCGTGCATTCTCTCGCGCTGGTACTGGAGATGGTAATCTTCTGCCACGGAATCATAAAACGATTTTACCTTACTATCGTCGGCCATGATCTCCTCCCTATCGTCCTAGTGGAGTTCCTGGGTCATATTTATGCCGTTGTGAGGCCATCGCCCCGTGTTGTCGGACACTTCTAGGGGTGCCGCGCAGTTGCTGCAGCTTACTTGCTTTCCCATTCGTAAATCGTAGAGAGGCATGCATTACAGCTTGGCAGGGCGCTCCAGTTGCAGTTTCGCACATGCTGGCGGATGTTCTGAATCTTTTCACCCTGCCACAGTTCGGCGACACTGAAGCTTCCAAGTTCCTCCCGCGTGAGCACGAGATCCGGCTCAGTGCCCAGAGGGCAGCAGCATGCGGCTGCGGAGTTCGGCCAGAAAAGCAGTCTCCAGAATGCCGTGTTGCAATCTGCAACGATGCGCTTGGTCGATACGTTGAGTCCCGGAGGTTGATACAGCGTTTCGTAGTAGTTCTGAATCTCGATGACATCGGCGTAGCCTTCCCAGAACGAGAAGAAGCTGGTGCTCAGCTCATCGTGGTTGAGGCTGCAGGGCACAGCTGCGACTCTGATGACCGGTGCGATCAGCCCGTGCTCCCGCTTGTAAGCCTGCAGGAACTTCACATTGTCCATGAGCTTGTTGAAGTCCCCGCCACGTGTCTTTTTATAGACCTCAGGGCTTGCGGCGTCCACTGAAAGGCACAAGACCGTGCAGCCGGATTCAACGAGACGTTTGATATCCTCGTGGTTCGGCAACAGGAAGTTCGTGTGCACGAAGATGTCAAGGACGCCGCGGCTCTTGGCGTGCTCGCACATGGCAAACAATGCTTCCTTGTGCATGAACGGTTCGCCGATGGCGCCGATGTTCATCGCGTAAAGGCCCTTTCCTGCGCCTTCGTCGATAATGGCGCAAGCACCGGCCACGTTTAGCTTGCGTCCATTCCTCTTGCGACCTCGGTCTGCGCATACAGGGCAGTCGAGGTTGCACGCGTCCACAGTGTCGAAGTCAATGTGTATGGGGAATTCCCCATGACATTTCTTCTGAAAAGCGTTGTTTAGAAGCTCACGGTACTTCCTGTAGGGCTCCCCGTGCAAAGCCAGTCCGAGGTCATGAGGGTCGTTGACTACAAGGCGGTGCATTCTATTCTCCAACTGGTTGTTATTGATATTATCGTGTGCAAGCCCCTGCCCCAGGGCGGGGGGATGAACCACTGTCTAACTTTCCGTTCGGTCTGGCAGCAATGCGGTCAGCTTCTCGGTCTCATCGAGCCAAACGACGATCCTTTGCCCGTCGGATTCGAGATAGCGCCGGTGTTCCTCCTCGTTGCCGATCTCGACTAAATGTATGAAATGCTGCTGCCTGCTGTTTTCTACCAGCGCACCGCGCAGGCCATGGCGCGGCAGACGCCCGTTGAGTGACGGTGTGGCGTAATAACCCCAGGCCTTACGCGTGACATCGTACTCGGTTCCAGAGGGCGTGGTAAAGGTGATGAATTCATCGGCGTTGAGATGGATGTTTGCACAGTGCCGCAGCGTGAGGGCATCACCACTCGTGGTGGTCAGCTCAACAGTGCGTGCTGGTTCGATGTGCATTACGTTCATGCTTTGACGCCGCCTTGCTCTGGTCTGGGTGGGGATTTCAAGAAGAATCCGTAGATGGTGTGCTTTCCGCTGGGCTCGATGACCCTTTGGAGTCGGTGCAGGTCGAGATCCGCTTCGCGACCAATGTGCACCAGGGCAGAGGGCGTGTACACCACATAATGCCCGTAGGCGAAGTCCTGGTCGTGGGGGCCGTTCAAATAGAAGGCCCGCACATCCGGCAACTCCACGTAGGCAATGCCCGTTGGTTTAAGCAGCTTGGCGGCATGTCGCAGAAAGGCGATGGGGTTGGGCACATGTTCCAACGTGCGGTTCATTGTAATCAGGTCGAAATGCTCTGGCAGATCCACTTGGTCAATGTAGCGCTGTATGATCCGAGCCGTGGGCAATACGGAGCGCATGTGCTCGCAAGCGCTGGGATCGGGTTCAATGGCTGTGCCTTGCCATCGGCTGTCCAAAAATTGGTGAAGGAAAACGCCCATTCCTGCGCCGATGTCCAACACTTGGCGCGGATGCGAAAAATCCAACCGTGTGGAGGCATACTCCCGGACCCTCGCCACTCTCTGGGCGTTGTCGGATTTGGCAGGGGGTAGTGAGATGATGGTCTGGAAACGCTGGCGGATGAACGAGTCTGCGTCGCCCGTCTCGGCCTTGTATGCCAGTCCATCGTAGATACGTTCATAATCGCCTTGCTCCAGCCAATACATGGAGCCACAGCCAGCGCACTCAGCATATTCCGCAGGTTTGTAATTGCTTGCGGTTGAGGCGGGCCCAAAAGAGGCATACTTGTCCGGTGCCTCTCGGGTCACGGCGAACCGCCGGAGCGTTTCGCCACAGCTGCACACCGGGCAGATCATTTGCGGCCTCGCCTGAAGGAGAGGTAGTTGTGTTCTTCGTCACTGATCGGGCAGTGCTCGAAGCGGTCAGGAAGCTTGTCCCCGGCGATCCAACCTTCAATGTACCACTCACCCTGGTCGTTAATCTTCCAGATGTCGTGATTGCGGAACTGCTCCGCAATATCCCAGAAGCGGGCTTCCGAGATTCCGATCTGGTCGCAGAACGCCAGTATATACTCCCGGGGCGGCTTCACGCCTTCGAAGGTGCGGATGAGCTCAATCGCGTGCTCACGAGTCATGCGCCCCTTTCGGATTTCGTTGCTGGCGTGGTCGGTCACGCGGTTGAAACCGAATTTAAGCCACTTGAAGTAGTGATGGATGATGATGTTCATGCAATCAAGGTCGGCGTAGTTGTAGAGCCCCATCAAAGGGCCTTCCTCTCTGGGCAGGAAGCCATGGCTCTGCGCGACTTTGAGGTTCTCCCGGGCATCCCAGGGGAGGTAGTAACCCAGGAAGATCGGTTCATACCCCAGGGCCTGCATCGCGGCATCGTCCGGGTAGATCATGGAGTTGATTTCGCGCAGGGGGAGAGTCTCGTCCACCCACTTCTGAGTATCCATGCCCTTGATGATGTGGTGGTCTCTTGAATATTTCCGGCCCAACTGCGTCATTTCGGAGCTTGCGGCATCGCCACCGTACTCCATGTAGGGGTTTTCGCCCCAGAGGACCAAAGGAATATGGAATTTGAGCGCAACGTTTGGGGGGATGTTGTAGATCGCCAAGTGGTCCACGAGCGAGCAGTCGCCAAAGCGTTCAAAGCTGCGGCGGGTAATTTTGTTGACTCCCAAAGGATTCGGGGCAAAATCGATGTGATCCACGCCCATGTCGCGCAGCGCCTGCAGGTTTTGTTCTCCACGCAGCGTGCGAGAAAGCGGGCGGAACGAGACGCAGAGAGGGTTCATGTTGAAGACGTTCTTTGCGATATGAGTCTGATAGATGCTGTCCTTGCCGCCGCTGACGGGGACAATACAGTCGTACTCGTGATCGGACGAGCGGCGATGCCTGTCGAATATCTCCTCGAGTCTCGCCCTGCGGGCGACCCAGTCGATTACAACCTTGGCCTCGGCGTTTCGGCATGCGGTACAGACTCCTGCCGCATCCAGGGTAAGGTTTGGCCGACTCGTCGGGGCAACGCACTTGACGCAATATTGTAGCATGCTGGCTTAGCCTCCCTTGCGCTGGCACAGAATGCGCAGATCTCCGCATCCGAATTTCGCCTCTCCAAAGGGATCTGCCTCCACGACGTCGGCGTCAAGGTCCGTCCCCGTGCCTCCAGTAAGCCTGCGGAAGTTTTCAAACCCGCAGGCGTCCAACTGCGCAATCGTCTCCTCCAGGGTGGAGTGGATGTAGATGGCGTTTGAGCCGTCCATGATGTGCACGGCCTTGTTCCGGCTCACGTTCATCATTTTGAGGACACCTTCCATGAAACTCAGATCTACTTCTTTCATGATATCTACAGTCGTGTCCCACAGGTCCATGCTAATTGCGCCCTTGCCATCGATGTAATACCAGAACCAGCCGCCGGGCTTCAGCACCCGTGCGGCCTCGGCCAGGGCACGAGGCATGTCCGCTGCCTGTAGGTGGTGGAAAACTCCGTTGGAAACGGCGAAGTCAAAACTCGCGGTGTCAAGACCTGTATCAAGGACGGAACTGACGAAGAAGTTTGTCTGGCCAGCTAAGCCGAGCCGTTCTGCCTGGCTGCGGGCGAATTCCACGGAGTTGGCGCCAAAATCCATGCCCGTGGCATGGGCCGCCCCGCATTGGAGCATAGAGAGGGTGAAGGCTCCATTGCCGCACCCGAACTCCACACAGCGTTTACCTTGAATGAGGTCGGTCAAGGCGTTGACCTTCAGGCGGTGGGCCTTGAGTTGCACGAACTCGTCATATTCCGCGCTGTCATGGCGTGGCCAGATCTGTTGCCAGAGTTCCTTGTGCAAATTCGCCAAGGTCGAGTCCTTGAAAGACTCGAGCGTTTTGTTCGGACCCTCTATGAAGGCGATTTCCATGAGCATCCTGAACTGCCGCAACGTATCGCGCACGACCTCGCCCGTGAGGACGTAGGGGTGGGTCGAGAGGCCCCTGTCGAAAGCGATGCGCTCGTAGCGCATATTCATGGTGGTAAGGCACAGCATTTTCGCAAAAGCGGTGAACGGCGTGTTCGGGACGGCGTTCATAGTCACGGATAACTCACTGAGGTCATTAAGGTATATTGATTTATGCATTGATGCGCTCCTCTTTTTGCTTGCAATCAAATGTTCAGTCGTATGTTGTTTGTTCTGGTTGTGCTGTATGCGCGTTCTGCGTGCTGCAGTTTCGTTTTGTCCGGGAAACTCTCCAAGATATCCGGCAGGCCACCGTAACTCGGATATTGCGGTGGCTTATGAGTGTTCATCCATAAACAGTTTGCAGTTGATGAATGAGAACAGAAATTTACTTAGACTGTTTGGGAATGTTTCACTGTCTATCAGGCCTTTTATCTTATCTCTATGCATGAAATCATAGATCGGCCCATCGCTCAAAATATACTCACGATCATCGCCTGATGTGAAATTGAAGATGGACTCGACGGATGCGTTAAAGCCCTTCTTTTGCCGGTCCAGGCGCACCTTGTCGTTCAAAATGCCTGAGACGGCCTCTCGGAGTATGTATTTGCCGTAGCCCTTCTGGATCAGCAGTTCGCTTGGCAAGGAGTAGGCGAAGTCAAAAAGGTTGGAGTCGAGGTAGGGGCTCCTGTTCTCAATTGAATAGTACATGGCGTTCAGGTCGTCCTCATGCAGGGTGGGGCGGGAGCCTTCGTGAAACAGTTCGTTGAGCATCCTGTTGCGCATATTTGATGCGCAGTAGTTTTCCTCCGAGAACTCAGCGCGCACGTCTGTTCGAAAGCAAGACTCGAACGTGTCGCTATTGAGCAGCATGTGTTCGCGGCGCAAAGGGTTGTTCGCATAGTAATCGGGATCTCTAAGAAACGGATTACGTATGAGGGGCTGGATGTGTGTCACCCAGTCCGCCACGGCACGTTGGTGGCCTTCCATTCCGCGCATTTCGTTCAAGTGCAGCAGGAAGTGGTCGTAATATCCTGCAAACAATTCATCAGCACCGGTGCCGGAGAACACGACGCGATACCCGCGATTGGCCACCTCGCGCATCAGTATTGAGTGGACATAGTAGCTTATGGTGTAGAGCGGTGCGTCGTGGTATGAAACGATTTGCCGGAGCGGTTCGATTCCTCGCTCCGGGGTCAGCACCAGGGAGGTGTTTCGTAGCCCCAAATCCTCGACGGTGGCCCGAATGTTGTCTGACTCGTCGTAGCGTTCGTCGGTGTCAATGATGGAGAACGTCTCAACATCATACTGAAAAATCTTGGCCGCAATTGAAGCGATGGCGCTGGAATCCACCCCGCCGCTCAGGCAACAGGCCAGCGGCACATCGGCGCGCAGGCGCAGTCGGACACTTTCGATGAGCCGCTCGCGTGTTCCCTCAATGGCTTCTTGCAGGGTCATGGCCCGCGGGTGGTATGTGGGGCGCCAGTAGCGGCGCAGAACAGGCTCACGGTCGGCCTGGACGGTCATCGTCGAGGCGTAGGGAAGTTCGTGTACTTCCGCAAAAAAGGAGGCGTCACACTTGTAGATGGTCTTGTACCCGCTGACCATGAAGCGAATTAGTTTCGAGATGTTTGGCGTCAGGCGCTTTGCCGAAAGGCTCTGCAGGAATTTCACCTCAGATCCGAAGTAGATTTCGCCGGGAGCGCTGAGGACGTACATGGGCTTTTCCGCGAAGCGGTCGCGGCTCAATATCAGGGTTCTTGTGCGTCCGTCGAAGATGGCGAAGCTCCACATGCCTTCAAAACGATCCAGGCAGTCAATGCCCCAGCGCAGGTACGCCTGCAGCAGAACCTCGGTGTCGGAGGAGGTTGTGAAGCAGACGCCATCTCGCTCCAACTCTTGCCTTAGTTCGACGTAGTTGTATATTTCGCCGTTGAAGACGAGAGTGCAGCCGTTCAAGGTGAGGGGCTGGTTGGCGCGGTCGCTCAGGTCGATGATTGATAGGCGTGAGTGCAGGAGTAGGGCCTGCTGGTCTCCAGCCCCGATGAGAGTGTGCCCGCAACTGTCCGGCCCGCGCCTCCTCATGCGTTCAAGCGTGGTCCGGATGCGGTTCTCATCCGGCGGGTTTGAGCCGAAATATCCTGCTATGCCACACATCAGGTTACATCCTCCACCAAGATTTGCTCGCCGCGCTTTTTGGCCGCGCGCAAGGTCTGTCCAATCAGCGCGCGCTCGTGTCCGGGAGGCAGGCCACCGCCGGGGCGAACCCAGTCCAGGTGCTCCGGCCCGAGCACGGTGCCAGGGGGCAGGTCCACAGCGGCCACGATGGACCGGCGGTAGGCCACTCGTCCGGCTTCCTCGCAGGGGGCGCAGCACACCTGGGGCGTGCCCAACATGGCCTCGGCCTGGCGGATGCGCCGGACCATGGCGGCCATGTCCGCAGGGTCTGCAGAGAGTTGGTGGTCGCGGAAGCCCTCGCGGGTCTTGTCCAGGGTGAAGTGCTTTTCCACAATGCGCGCGCCCAGGGCCACGGAGAGCACGGCCGCGTCCACGCCCAGGGTGTGGTCGGAATAGCCCGGCGTGGCGCCGTACCCGGAGAGCCTGGGAATGGCCGCAAGCCCGGCCTGGTCGTCCGGCGTGGGATAGGCCGAGACGCAATGTAGCAGGGCTAGACGGTCCGAGACGTCGGAGGCCTCTCCCGCGCCCCAGGCGGACTTAAGGAAGGCCACGCTGGCGGCCAGCTCGGTTCTGTCGCACAGCCCGGCGGAGAACAGCACGGGTTTGCCCGTGGAGGCCACCGCCTCGATGAGCGGGAAGAACGTGTTGTCCGGCGAGGCGATTTTGAAGGCCGGTACCAGCGGAGCCAATAAGCGCACCGCTTCGAGGTCAAAAGGCGTGGACATGAACAGCAGGCCGTTGTCCTGGGCAAGCCCGGCCAGTTCGGCGAACTGCTCCTGGCTGAACTTGAAGCGCGACAGCTGGGCAATGCGCTCGGTCTGCAGGGCGGACACCAGCCGCTCCGGAGTGATGGTCTGGAACTTCACAGCATCGGCCCCGGCCTGCGCCGCCGCCGCGATCATCTCCCGAGCGCGGCCGAAGTCGCCCTCGTGGTTGTTGCCCACCTCGGCGATGATGAAGACCCGCTTGGCGGTGTCGTGCTTACCGATTCGCATAGCTACCCCCCGTGGGCGTGCAGCACGTAGCTGGACCCCGTGTAACGCAGGCCCAGGGACTCGTAGAAGCGCACGCTGCCCGTGTTGGCCGCCTGGGTGCCCACGGCCAGGGTGGTGAACCCGGGCAGATTGGCCTCGGCAAAGGCGATGATGGCCGCCGCAGCTCCCTGGCGACGGAAGGGCGCGTCCACGGCCAAAAGGTCGATGATCAGCGACTGGCCGGAGTAAAGAAAGAGCAGAAAACCTGCCACGCGGCCGTCCTTCTCGGCCACCGCCATGGTCTGGCCGCGCTTTCCGCAAAAGTAGTTGCCTGCCCACTCGGCCTTGATCCGGGCCGCCACATCCAGGCCGATGGCCGGATCTTGGTGAAAACGGCTGGTCGTCAGGCTTGTGGCTGAGATACGCCGCACGTCGGCTTCATCTTCTGGCCGTGCAAGGCGCACAAGCCCGGGCCAAGCTTGCGGCGGAATCTCCCCGGCTGTCCGCACCACCCGTGCCAGGGACAAACTGACGTCCACAGGCCGAAATCCCGCATCCAGCAACAGCGAAAGGCGTGCCTGGTCCTGGGCCGGAGCCTTGGCCGTGCCGAAAAAGCGTGGATCGCGCAGACGCGCGGCGCACGCCGCCAGAAAGGCGGGCCGCTGATCCTCGGACGGCGTCGTTGCCAGCCAGAAGGCAGCGCGGTCCATCACCGCGGAGAGGAAGTTGTCTGGCGCAAAGAAGTCCAAGCGAGGCTCCTAGCCGTAGGTCACCGGCAATTCGCCGTCCATGCCAGTCGTCTTGATCATCTCCTTGTACCAGCGGATGTACTCGGGGAAACCGCGCTCCAGCGGCCAGGAGGGCTTGAAGCCAAGCAGTCGCTCGGCCTTGTCCATGCACAGGGTGCCGCGGTCGGGCATGAGCTTGTCCTTGGGTACGTAGTTGATGGAGACATCCGGGAAGTGCTCCAGCACGATCTCGGCCATCTGCTTGAGCGTGCGGGCCTCGCCATAGGTCATGTTGAAGATCTGGTTCAGGGCCTGCTTGTTGGTCATCACCGCCACCATGCCGTCCACCATGTCATCGATGCAGGTGAAGTCCAGGCTGTCCGAGCCGTCGCCCTGGATAGTGATCTGGGTGCCGCGCAGGGCGTTTTCGATGAAGATCTGGCCCACCCGGCGGCTGACGCAGCGGGCGCCGTAAAGGGCCGAGGGACGGATGATGGTGTAGGGCATGTCGAAGGCCTGGTTGTAGGCGATGACAAGCTTCTCCCCGCCGAACTTGAGCGCGCCGTAGATGCCGATGGGCTCGCAGTGCGTCTCCTCAGTGACCGAACCGGACAGGAAGTTGCCGTAGATCATGCTGGAGGAGAAGTAGATGAACTGCTCGACGCTGTAGCCGCGCGCGCAGTCCAGGGCGTTCTCCAGGGTGCGGAAGCTGTGGTCAAAGGTGGAGAAGGGGTCCTTGTTGGACTTGTTGGCATGTGAAACCGCTGCCAGTTGGACTACCACTTGAGGCTTTACCTTATCAAAAAGATGTCCGAGGGTGTGATAGTCTCGGGCGTCTTGAATGAACACCGGCACACCGGCCTTGCGCAACAGGTCCTGGCGCTGGTTCAGAATCGCCAGGTAGAAGTCGCGGTTGGGGATGTTCGTCTCCGTGGAGGAGAATGCCAGAATGTTGTTCACCTGCAGGCCATCGATGATGGACACCTCGGCTCCGAGTTCCTTGAGCTTGAGCGCTAGGTTGTGGCCGATGAATCCGGCCCCGCCGACCAGGACAATGCGTCTGCCTTTGATGGGGATCATTATTGCACCTCGCTGAGAGCCTGTTTCATTGCGTCAACCATGTAGGCCATGTCATCCAGGTCCAGGTGCGGCCCCACAGGCAGCGCGATGGACCCGTAGCTGATGGCCGCCGCGTTGGGGAAGCTCCCCTCTTCGTGGCCGTACTTGTTCCGGTAGTAGCTCATGTGCGGCACAGGGCGGGGATAATACACGCTGGTGCCCACGCCCAAGGCGTTCAAGGCCTTGACCAACTCGAAGCGCAGCGGTCGTAGGGACTCGCGCAGCACCACGGACAGGCAGTAGTGGCTGCCCTTGATCTCGTCATCGCCACCGGAGGCCAGCACCGTGAGTTCCGGTAGTTCCGCTAGCCCGGCCGAAAGCGCGGCGAAGTTCTCCCGGCGCCTAGCCAGGAAGCCGTCCATGCGCTTCAACTGCTCGATGCCGATGGCGGCCTCGATCTCGTTCATGCGGTAGTTGTAGCCAAGCATGGTCACGTCGTACACGCCGGGCACGCTGCGTTCGCCCACCACCCGGTCGACGCCGAAGGCCCGCTTCTTGGTGATGCGCGCCGCCAGATCCTCATATTGGGTGATGAACATGCCGCCCTCGGCCGTGGTCATGTGCTTCACGGGGTAGAAGGAGAAGGCCCCGGCATCGCCTAGAAGGCCGGTGTGCACGCCCTTGTAGGTGGCGCCGATGGATAGGGCACAGTCCTCCAGCACTGGCAGGCAGTGCTTTTTCGCCACGGCGTTGATGCCGTCCATGTCCGCGGGCAGGCCCAGGAAGTGCACGAGGCTGATGCCCCGGGTGCGCGGGGTCACCGCGGCGGCAAGGGCGTCGACGTCGATGTTGCCGGTGCTTTGCTCGCAGTCCACGAACACGCAGGACGCACCGGTGTACTCCACGGCGTGGGCCGTGGCCGAATGCGTCTGGGCCGGCACGATGACTTCGTCGCCGGGGCCAATTTCCAGGTCGAACCAGAACAGGTGCAGCCCGGCTGTACAGGAACCCACGGCAAGGGCGTGCGGAGATTGGGTCCAGGCCGCAAAATCAGCCTCGAACTGCTTCACGCGGGGGCCGTGAACCAGCACGGGACCGCCAAGAACCTCAAGCACGGCCTGCTGTTCCGCCTCGCCCAGGATGGGCTTGCCAAAAGGAACGACTCGTTTCACGAAGGTCACCTCATGCATCCCAAAAGTAGTCCACGGCGCATTCGCGCCCGGTTTCAATAGCCCTCTCCGCAGCGTGGCACACGCTCATGGCGGCGAAGGCGGCGGCCTCGTCCACCAGTGGCCTGGAGACAACGCCGTTCAACGTGTCGATAAAACTCGCCAGGGCCTGCCCGCGCTCCTCGCGGCCAGGATAGGCCGCGTTTTCCACTCTCGGCGGCATTGTCGCGTCGCTGGAGTCCAGCCAATACGCTCCCGGCAGTTCGCCCGCAAAGGTTTTTTGGGTGCCGTACACGGCCAGGCGGTGGAAATGCGGATGAGTGCAGCCGCCGTGGGCCGCAATCTTGGCCGAAAGACCGCCTGGAAAGCGCATGAGCAGCACCGCAAAGTCATTGTGCCGCTGCCTTGTGCCACCCGTGGCGAAGTTCGAACCCAAGGCCGCCACGGACACGGGCCGCTGGCCGGTGAGCCAGAGCGCCAAGTCGACCATGTGCACGGCCGCGCCTAGAATAATGGAATAATGCTCCATCTCCGCACGCCAGCCTTCGGTGAGCTTCGCCAAGCGCCCCCAGAGGTAGTCGGCCTCAAGGTGGTACACGAAACCCAAGGCGCCCGCGTCCATCTCCTGCTTCAACCGCACGAAGCGCGGGCAGGTACGCAGCACAAGGTTGGAGGAGAGCCGCACGTCAGGGTGGGCGCGCAACAGCGCGGCCAGTTCCCTCGTTTCGGATTCGCGCAGGCACAGGGGCTTTTCCAAATACACATGGCGACCCATTTCAATGGTCTTGCGGGCCTGGAGATAGTGAGCGTCATCGAAGGAGGCGATGCTCACCACATCCAAATCGGCGGCCAGCAGTTCCTCTGCATTTGGCACGAAAGGCGTGTCGGGAAATTCCGCGGCAGCCTGGGCGCGTTTTTCTGGCGCAAGGTCGCAGAGCATGGCCAGCTCCGCACCGGGGTGCGCGGCCACTGCGCGGGCGTGTTGCATGCCGATGCCCAGCCCGATGACGCCAACCTGGAGTCTCTTATTCATTCGTAGCCTTCCATCGCCACCAGCTCGCGCCAGCTAGGCCGACGAGCACCCGGCACAAAGCGCGCAATCAGTGCAGAGATGCGCTCCAGGTCCTCGGCGGTGTCCACGCAGAAATTTACCGCGCCAAACTTGCCACCTGATTCGAAGGAGCGGATGCGATACTCGTCCGCTCGGGTGTAAAAGTACCGGGTCACATGTTCACGATCCATGGGATCGGTCATAGCAGCCTCGGCGCGGCGGAACGCTTGGGTATTTATAACTTCCACGGACTGGCCCTTGGGGTAGGTGCGTCGGAGCACATTGGTCACCAAGTCCGCACCACCCTGACGATACAGGGTTATTGCCTCGTCTACCAGCCGGGGGTCCAGCAAGGGGCTGTCACCACAGATGCGCACAAAGGCTTGGCATGGATGGGCGATGATGGCTCGCAGGAAGCGCGCCGAAACATCCATCAGATCACCGCGCACGGCCTGAACGCCATGCCTTGATGCCAGCGCGGCGAGTGGATCATCCGAGGGGGCTGATGATGTGGCCAGGACAACTGCGTCCAGGCTGGCGCTAAGCTTAAGATTCTCGAAGAGATATGCCAGAAGCGGATTGCCCTGGATAAGCGCAAGGGACTTGCCAGGCAGGCGGCTGGAACTCATGCGCGCCTGGACAATGGCGATGATAGGGCCAGAAGCACTCATTGGGCGCCCTCCCCTACAATGCGGCTCCTAATAAAACGCTGCCAGTCCACATACCAATCGTTTTTTCTCCAGGCCCAGGTCCGGCAGAAATCCTTCACCGCTAGGCGCCTCGTAGGCTCTTGCCACCAAGCGTACAGCTCTGGCCAAACCGCATTGACGTATTCTGCGGCACGTTCGGGACAGGTAAAGACCAGCCCTACGCGGGCGAGTTCCTCCAAAGCCTTGTTGAATTCATCAGTATACGCATTGTGAGCCGGGTTATAAACGACAATGCAGGGCACATCCATGGCCATCGCCTGCAGGAAAGTCGTCCCGAATTGGTCACCGACCATGAGCTTTGTGCTTTCCAAGGCACCGTGGAAAGAGATGTCGTTATTCGAGCGAACTGTGAGTTCCGGGAAGGCGTTGCGGAGGGGCGTGACGATGTCCTCAGGCGTTTTTTGGGTGAAGAAAGGGCGGTAAACGCATGCATTGAGGATGTCCTTACTGAGGGCACGAAGAAAAGCCTTCCGCTTCGCCACGCTACTGTTTATGTAGTGCACCATGTTTTCCCGAAGGTCCATCCTGGGAGTGTACAGAGACGATAGATGTGAGGATATCAGCAGCAATTTGTCACGGTTAGATGGATTGCTTTTGGGCAGCCAAGCGAGGCTAGGAGCTGGCAAGGGGAAATATGCCTTGCCTGGGCGATCGTGATTCCACCCCCAGGTAATGAGGTTGTCCACGAATTCTGTCTCGCCAAGTGGGTCGGGGAGCCTCTCCATGCCGTAGCCGCACCCATGCTGTGCGCCAATCCATTCCCCACCTTGATCAAGAAGGTGAGCATAGTAATACTCTTTCTCTTGTTGCGTATAATCTAGTGCACTTATCGTGGTACAGCGCCGTGAAAATGAAAAAATCTCGTAGCGCAACAATTTGCAGGGCAGATACTGCTTCAATAGCGCAAAGATGGTATGTTCAAAATCATTTTCTGGATCAAACCTCAACGGAATTGCGTCAATATCCTTTTCTTTTGAGTCGAAGACCTTGTGCATGACTGTCCTTGTCCGGAGAAAACAGCAAGGGTCAGTCGTCAAGAGAAAGAACAACTCATGCTTTGAGGAAATGCCATGAACATGGTCGATGCGGCAGCGAGCTCTATCTTTCCCGTATCGAGAGACTTTCGCGACGATCCCATCTGGGGCACGAGTATCAATCAATTTGCGAGAAGCACCTGGCTCGGGGAGCTCGGCTTTTCGGATGTCATTGATCGGCACCTCGGTATAGTGTAGCCAGCCGAAGGCGTCGGAGCATCTTATTATGTCGGAGACGAGCAAGCTCCAGGGGCCGTGATTTCGAAGTGAAAGCATAAAATCCAGGTAGGTCCCAAAACGGAAAGCGTGGCGTTCAAAAATATAAGTCTTCATTGGGCCGAAAGCTTGGGACGAAAGTAGCCTCTTGTAGAGGTCGTAGGACAGGGAAACCCACTCCCTAAGCCAAGAGTTGCAGATGATTTTCCAAAACCGCACTGAGTGATCCACCCCGTGCAACTGGTTCGCAAAGGATGCAATGCCGAGCAATAGGCGGTCGCGTAAGCTATTGATATAGTCGTTCGCCTGCGTCAGCTCGCTGAGACCGCGCAGCGGTTCTGGCAAAAGGGTAAGCCCCTCGGCTTTGCCGACAGCATAGCCCTCTCGATGCAAGCACCACGGTCCGAGCAGAACGTCATCAGGCTCATAGTGTCCGGGTGATAGTTCCGGAAGGGGAGTTAGTACAAGTCTGCGCATATTCTTTACTCTTCTAGATGTCACCGGGAACCAAGTCCGGCTCGCTTTGAAGAGCCCGTCTATACTCATGCAATATGCTTTCCGCAGTCCCAAAGCTCTTCACCCGACCGTCCTGTATCCAGACAATCCTGTCACAGCTCTCGACAGTGCTGAGTCTGTGGGCAACAATGATCATTGTCACGCTACCCTTTAAGCTTGCGATGGTATCTTGTATCAAGCGCTCGCTTTTCGAGTCCAGTGAACTTGTTGCCTCGTCAAAGAGAAGAATGCTTGGGCGGTTGTAGAGCGCTCTCGCAATGCATATGCGCTGCTGTTGGCCGCCGGAAAGTCGGACGCCGCGCTCCCCAATAACGGTCAGGTAGCCTTCGGGAAGATCGTTCAGGAACGCCTCCACGCCCGCCTGTGAACAGACATGTTTTAGGCGCTCCATGTCTATACTAGTCAGTTCAACGCCGAAGGCGACATTCTCTGCAAGGCTGGCGTCGAGGATGTATGGTGATTGGGGAACATAGCCGAACTGCATTCTCAAGCAGCGCAAATCGTCATCACCAAGTGGCGTTCCATCCAGGCGGATTATGCCTTCAGTTGGCCTCAGCAGTCCGATGAGGATGTTCATGAGGGTGCTCTTGCCTGCTCCAGATTCTCCTACGATGCCAATAGTTTGTCCCTTGGCGATGGAGAAGCTCACTTTGTCGACCACCTTGGACACACTGTCCTTGTACTGGAACGAGATTGCATCCAGAGCCAGGCCTTCGTTCATCACGAGAGGGATATTATTGCCTGCCCAGTCCGTATCCTGCTGCGCCCACTTGTGAATTAGCTCCATCTGCTCAAGGGATTCCTGCACGTATGGCAGAGTTGTGCGAAATTTTGTCACGCTGGTGACCACGCGAATGGTTGCTGGCAAGCCTCGCCAAGTGAACACTGCGAGCATGGCGAGCGTGGAGGTGACGCTTGCGGCTGGGCTGTGAAGAATAAAATACATGAAAAACATGGTGCAAAAGAGCATGACAAAGCCAAACGTCTCCAGCAGCCAGCCCGGGAAATTGGCCAGCATTTCCTGTTTTGCTTGCAGCATCGGAAAGGCAAAGGCATCAACTTCGAAAAGTCTGCCAAATGCGGCCTCCTTGCCATAAAGCTTAACGTCCTTGATGCCCTGAATGGCAACCATCGCGTGCTTGAGGGAAGAACGTCTGTGTTCCCTGGCCATTATGGAGATGTGGTCCAGCCTTCTGCGCATCCACCGGACGGTCAAATAGGCTGGGATTCCGAGTATGGCAACGCAAATGATCGTCAGAAGTGGATGGAACGTGATGAGGTATAGAAACATAATCAATAGCAGGGCGGCTTCGCTGACGGCAAGAAAGATGTTGCTTAAGAAAGTGCCTGAGTTTGCGGCGAACTGAATTTTTGTTAACAGGTTGGCGCTATTTTCTCGGAGTAGCCACTCGTAAGGCATTCGCATGATACCATCAAGCATCATCTTGCTTAGGTTTCCTGTGACGTCGGCAAGGAAACGAAGGTATGCGTACTGCGTAACCGCTCGAAGAGCATTCTTAAGGAATACCAGCGCGACCATGAGCATCCCCAAGAGCAGGAGGACTGACTCCGGTCCGAGCGACTGGATAAAGGGGATGTACTTTTGCGCGTATTGGAAGGCATGTGACTGTAGGACCTGCGCAGGGGTTATGATGGCAGTCGTGAAGATTGCCACTGCCCAAAGAAGCAATGTTTCTCCACAGGCTACAGCTGTAATGCTGAAAAGTTGGACTGCAAAGCGTTTCGTGTTTCCGTGAGGGAGCAACTCAAGTAGCCTGAGGATAGCTTCGACTGCTCCGACTCGAATATCTGAAGTAGGCCTATCTTTGTCTCTTAAGGCGGGACTGCTTTGCAGCAAGCGGGAGAACATATTGGTGTCAGCCAAGGATAACTCCTTGGGAACCTCGGCATGAGCCGAATTCGCCGAGTTGCGAGGCCAGTGTCATAGCTTGGTGCGCACCTGTGCTCAAATGACTCTCCAGTGCGGGCGCCGCAAGAACACTGCCTTGGTCGTCATGAATTCCTTCTTCGTCAAAGCGAAGGGGCGCACCTTGCGGCTGATTTTGCTCTCGGTGATGCGCGCCAACTCATCCAGCCTGAGCCTGTCCACCTCGCCAACGACCAAAAGGTCAATCAACCCAGTGTCTTTACCCAAGGCGTAGTCATCCAAGATGTAAACAGCATCTAGTTTGCCGAGGCTTGCAATGACCTCGTCAAGCAGTTGGTCGATGCCGATGGTCTTGCGCACGATGGAGCTGATCTCAGGGAAGAAGGGGTGCTTGGTGTTGGCGCGGAAGTACGCGCTGCGCCCGTTCTGCTCGCGCTCCAGGTACCCGGCATGGCTCAGGCTGTCGAGTTCCTCCTTGAGGGCATTGGGCGAGAGGGCGAACTCCTTGGCCAATTCCCTCAAATAGCAGGAGACTCCTGGGTTCAGGAAGAGCTTCAGGAGAAGCTTGATGCGCGTCTTGGATGTGAACAACTGCGTCAGCATATGTATCTTGTACAGAAAAAGAGGACAAGAGTCAACCATGTTCCGGGCGAAACAGCGTCTTGCACATAGCCTTCCATCGCGGACGGACAACGCCCGGCACGAATTCCCTTCCGCCGTCTTGCCTGCCCCCCTCTCCCCTTGCCTCTTGCCCGGCACCAGCGTATCTCCCCATCCCATGCGGATAATGCTGATGATTCCTTGTCTTGTGGAGGATTGCCTGCCTGAGATCGGCCTGGCCGTGGTCTCGGTGCTGGAGCGCCTGGGCGTCGGCGTGAAGCACCCCAAGGGCCAGACCTGCTGCGGTCAGATGGCCTTCAAGACCGGCGACGCTGCCCGCGCCCGCGCCCTGGCCCTGCGCTCCCTCGACCTGTTCGCCGGACCGGACGCCGTGGTGTGCCCCTCCGGCTCCTGCGCCAAGATGCTGCGCGCCTACCCGCAACTTTTCGAGCCCGGAACCCCGGACCACGCTCGCGCCCTTGATCTCGCCGGACGCGTGCGCGAGTTCTGCGAGTTCACCCTCGCGCTGCCCGGCGCGCCGGACTTCGGGGCCAGGCTGCAGGCCCGCGCCGCCCTGCACCGCTCCTGCCAGCTCGACGGCTCCGAGGCCCCGGCCCGGCTGCTGTCCGCCATCGACGGCCTGACCCTGCTGGAACCCGAGCGCCCGGAGCGCTGCTGCGGCTTCGGCGGGCTGTTCAGCCTGCAATTTCCCGCCGTGTCCGAGTCGCTCGTGGAGGACAAGGCCCGCGAGCTGCTGGCGTTAAAGCCGGAGCTCCTGGTGAGCGCAGAGCCCAGCTGCCTCATGAACATCGGCGGCTACCTGACGCGCCAGGGCAGGCCTGTGCGCGCCCTGCACGCGGCCCAGCTGCTTGACCTGGCACTGACTGGAGGCGCGACGTGGTCCTGACCGACACCTTCACCCCGCGCAATTTCCGCGGGCAGAGTCACCTCGCCGCCCGCGACGCCCGCCTGCGCGCCATCCTCGACCACGCCACCCGCTACTTCATGACCAAGCGCGGGGTGGCGCTGGAGGCCTTCGCCGACCGCGAGGACCATTTCGGCCGCGCCCGTGTCGCAAGGCTGGCCGCCCTCTCGCGCCTGCCGGAGCTGCTGGAGCGGTTGGAGCGGAACGCCACCGCCGCCGGGACACGGGTCCACTGGGCGCGGGACGCGGCCCAGGCGCGGGAGATCGTCGCGGGCATCGCCCGGGACTGCGGGGCCAAGGTGGTGGTCAAGGGCAAGAGCATGGTCTCCGAGGAGATCGCCCTGAACCCGGCGCTTGAGGCCACGGGAGCCGAGGTCTGGGAGACGGACCTGGGCGAGTTCATCGTGCAGCTGGCCCAGGAGCCGCCCTCGCACATCATCGCGCCCTGCATCCACATGTCCCGCGCCGACGTGGCCGCGCTGTTCCGCGAGAAGCTGGGCCTGGCCGACCTTGCCGACGCCGCGAGCATCCCCGAGCTGACGCTCCTGGCCCGCCGCGCCCTGCGCGAGAAGTTCCTGGCCGCGGACCTGGGCGTCACCGGCGTCAACATGGCCGTGGCCGAGACCGGCAGCGTGGTCCTCGTGGAGAACGAGGGCAACATCCGCATGTCCACCACCTGCCCGCCGGTGCACGTGGCGATCATGAGCCTGGAGAAGGTGGCGGCAACCCTCGAGGACGCCGCCGACCTCCTGCGCGTGCTGCCGCGCAGCGCCACGGGCCAGCGCATGAGCTCCTACGTGTCCGTGCTCACCGGGCCGCGCCGGACGGAGGAGCCAAACGTTGAACTCGACGGCCCGCGCGAGACGCACCTCGTCATCCTGGACAACGGCCGCGCCGAGGTGCTGGCCGACCCCGTGCTGCGCGAGGCGCTGCTGTGCTTCCGCTGCGGAGCCTGCCTCAACTCCTGCCCGGTGTACCAGACCGTCGGCGGCCACGCTTACGGCTCCGTATACTCCGGCCCCATCGGCACGCTCTTGTCGAGCCTGCTGCTGCCCACGGAAGACACCCGCGACCTGCCTTTCGGCTGCACGCTCTGCGGGGCCTGTAAGAAGACCTGCCCGTTGGGCATCGACCACCCGAAGCTCATGCTGCGCCTGCGCGAGCGCGTCTGCGCGGGAAGTCCGGGCCTGGCCGGTGTGGCCCACGCCTTCCTGGCGCTGCATCCGCTGGCCTACCGGCTGGCGGTGGGCGCGGCACGGGCGGTGGACCCGGGCCTGAACCTGCTGCCGCGCCTGCCGGGCCTGCCCGTGGGCCTGGCCAGCTTCGTGGACTCGCGCCAGCCGCCGCGGCTCAAGACGCCCTTCTCAGCGCAACTGCGGCGCAGCCGGAAAAAGGGGGGCGCATGAGCCGCCAGCAAATATTGGACACCCTCCGCGCCGGTCTTGCCGCCGCGCCGCTCGTGGTGCCCGCGCCGCCCGCCCGTCCGGCGTCCCTTCCCATGGGGGCCGACGCCTGGGCACGCCTGGCCGAGGTGCTCGCGCCGCTCGATGTGCGCCTGCGCCTGGCCGCCACCCCGGCCGAGGCCGCGCAACACGTGGCGGACATCGCCCGCGAGCGCGCCGCGACGAGCTACACCCGCTGGGACGACATGCCCCCTGGCCTGGACATGGACGACGCCCTGGCTGGGCTCTCCCGCGTGTCGGACCTGGGGGGCGGCTGTTGCCATGCCCTGGCCCACGTGGACCTTGGGCTGACCTTCGCCCACGCCGCGCTCATCGATTCCGGCAGCCTGGTGCTGGTGGCCGGGCGAGGGCGCCCCCGCGCGGCGTCGCTGTTGCCGCCCACCCATGTCTGCCTGGTGCCGCGCTCGGCGCTGGCGCCGGATGTCTCGGCCCTGCCGGGCCTCCTGCGCGGCCACGCCGATACCGCCGGCCTGCCGCCCTCCTGCCTGAACCTGGTCACCGGCCCGTCGAGCACGGCGGACATCGAGCTGGTGCTGGTGCGCGGGGTGCACGGCCCGGGCGCGCTGGACGTGGTCGGGCTGGACTGGGACATCTAGCCCCAGCCGTTCCGCCGCCGCGCCTGTTCCGCAAATATCGAATTGTCGACGATTCTCCTTGAACGCGGCCCGCGCCTGATGCTATGCCCTGGGAATAATCACCCCCAGCAGTGCATCCAAGGAGGTTCGCATGAAACGCGCAACCGGGCTCCTCGCCCTATTGCTCTGTCTTGTCCTGGCCGCATCCGCGGCCCTGGCCTGCACCACCACCATCGTCGGCAAGAAGGCCTCGGCCGACGGCTCGGTCATGGTCTCGCATTCCGACGACGGCTTGGGCGACGCCCGGCTGGTCTACGTGCCGGCCAAGGACCACAAGCCCGGAAGCATGCGCCCGGTCTACTATTCCCACTGCGCGCTGGACTTCAAGCCGCAGTGGGGCGGCACGGTCAGCCACCGCATCGTGGACGGCAAGCGCGCCCCCATGTACGCCACCAAGGGCGACCCCAAGAGCGTGCCCCTGGGCTACATCCCGCAGGTGGCGCACACCTACGCCTATTTCGACGCCAACTACGGCATCATGAACGAGCACCAGCTGTCCATCGGCGAGTGCACGGACAAGGCCAAGGTCGACCCCGAGCCCGCGCCGGGCAAGCGCATCTTCTACTCCGCGGAGCTCTCCCGCGTGGCTCTGGAACGCTGCAAGACCGCCCGCGAGGCCATCAAGCTCATGGGCGCGCTCATCGAGAAGTACGGCTACTACGGCACGGGCGAGACCCTCACCGTGGCCGACGCCAACGAAGGCTGGGTCTTTGAGATGGCCGGCTACGACAAGGACGGCACCGACGGCGTCTGGGTGGCCCAGCGCGTGCCCGATGATGCCTTCTTCGTGGCCTCCAACCAGTTCCGCATCCGCGACATCAAGCCCGGCGACCCGGACATGATGTATTCCGCCAACATTTTCGACGCCGCCAAGAAGATGGGCTGGTGGAAGCCTTCCGATGGTCCGCTGGACTGGGCCAAGGTCTACGGCGACGGCGAGTTCCACCACCCGTACTACTCGCTGCGGCGCGTGTGGCGCGCGCAGTCCCTGGCCGCGCCGTCGCTGAACCTCCCGGCCTGGGTCGAGAACGCGTTCACCCGCGTCTACCCCTTCGCCATCAAGCCCGACCAGAAGCTCGCCGTGGCCGACATCTTCGCCATCCACCGCGACAACTACGAGGGCACGGAGTTCGACCTGACCAAGGGACTGGCCGCCGGACCCTTCGGCGACCCCAACCGCTACGAGGGCGGCGCCGAATCCGTGGCCGAGGGCGACCTCTCCAGCGTCAAGGGCAACTTCGAGCGCCCGCTCAACATCTACCGCTGCGTGTACGCCTACGTGAACCAGTCGCGCTCCTGGCTGCCCCCGGCCATCGGCGGGCTCACCTGGTTCGGCCCGGACCGCCCGGCCACCTCCACGCTCATGCCCTTCTACGCCGGTGCCACAGACCTGCCCAAGCCCATCCAGACCAGCAACATCCTGAAGTACGACCGTGGCAGCATGTGGACGGCCTTCAACTACGTGGCCAACCAGGTGGAGCTCAAGTACTCCTTCATGATCAAGGACTTGCGCGCCGTGCGTGACGGGTTCGAGAGCCGCTTCTTCGGCCTGCAGAAGGACCTGGAGGCCAAGGCCCTGGCCCTGTGGACCAAGGGCGACAAGAAGGGCGCCAAGACCCTGCTGACCAGGCACTCCGACAAGCAGGCCAACGACGTGCTCAAGAGCTGGTGGACCCTGTCCGAACAGCTCTACGTGCGCTACAACGACGGCTACCGCAACGATCTGGACGGCATCGCCCAGCCCGTGTTCTACCCCGCGTGGTGGCTCAAGCTCGTGGGCTACGAGCAAGGCCCCACCAGCTACCAGAAGCCCGCGTCCAAGTAGCGCGGCCGCCAGGGGTGCCACCCCTGGACCCGGTCAAGAGGTGAATTGCATCACCCAGTTGCGCGTCTCAAAAACGCCGAATGGGCGAGGAGTTGCACACTCCTCGCCCATTGTCATTTGGCGGTCGCCTAAGACCTTAGTGGTGCGCCTGCTCTTCCGTCGGCGGATCGGTGAAGCGCGTCGGCAGTTCCTTGATGCGCCAGAGCTTTATGGCGCCGACGAAGAGGAAGACGTTCACTCCGAGCATGTACACGTCAAACACTTCGAAAGGGTGCGGATCGATGACAATGGAGTAGCTGTTGAGGCCGACGTTAATAGCTATGTATGTGGCAAGAACTCTGCTGGCAAGACGGCTCCCTCTGTACGTGCGCCACGTGAGCAGGAGCACGGCAACAGTTACAGCCGCAGTGATGGCAAATAGTCCGGAGTGCCAGCCGCTTTTAATAGCTGCGCGGATAACACCCCACAATGCCAAAGCGCAGTAGATATCAACAACGTACCATGCATCTTTCACGCCTCATTCTCCTTCAGCGCTTATGCGTTATGATGCTATTTTCCTTTTCGCCAGTTGTCATAGATGCGAAATGGTGTGGTGATGTCAAAACCAAGAGGGATACGAACTTCTTCCGAGTTTGGATTGTCCCCGAGCGGCACTGTGATAGCCTTAGGAAGTGGAACGGAGAAGTCTGTCACAATTGGCTCCGCACCAGGATGAACTCCTATTGGTATGTAGTCGCCCTGTAGCGTTCCATTCTCGTCACACTTGGCCCAATTGCAGAAGTACGGCTTGTTGCCGGCATCATCCAGCCCCCACACGTCCACCCGATTCACCGGGTCATCGACGCAATACCCGTACCAGTCGTTGTCGCCGCCTTTCTTCCCCAGCGGGTCGAGTGCCGTGAAGCGCCCGGTGTCGGCGTCGTAGTCTCGCCAGACAAACCGCGTCAGGCCGGTGTCGGCGTCGAACAGCCCGCCCGCAAAGCCGATGGGCAGGCGAGCGTTGACGCCCTTAGCTTTGTTGGCCCCCGCCGGTTGTTTTCGGGGGAGTTTCTTTGAAGCAAATGCGGTAGCTCCAGAAGGCCGCGCCGACAAAGATCATTCCCCACACCCAGTCACCTGAGGAAATGGTGATCAGCAGCAGCAAGGCATCAACCATGAAGATGACGGTGTTTTGTATTGTGAAAATCTTTGTGTTTTGTTGGGATTGAACTGTGCCGGGCATCATGTGCTCCTTTCGGGAGAGCCCCTCCCAACCATGCGGGAGTGGGAGGGGCTCGGTCATTTAATCCGTGCTATAGTCTTCCAAGGATCGGACACGTTCCAAGCGTTCTTGTGTCTCAGGCGGAATTGAATCCCAGGCACTCTGCCTCCATTCATCCAATTTTGTCTCAAGCTCATCAACTCGCTCTCGTACAGGTGGATACTCCATGACTGCCTGAGTGCCCATTCCGATTCCGCTTCCGATAAGGCTTCCGGCGATACGACCTGGGATCGGCACGCCATATGGCGCGCCGATCGCTGCTCCAATTGTGCCACCAATGCTTGCACCGGTCTTCCCGGATTTGGCGATGCGCCCTCCCTGACCGTCCCAAAACGAGTCCGCCAACCCCCACACATCAACCCGGTTCACCGGGTCATCCACGCAGTACCCGTACCAGTCGCTGTCCCCGCCCTTCTCCCTCAACGGATCCAGGGCCGTGAATCTCCCGGTGTCGGCGTCGTAATCCCGCCAGACAAACCGCGTCAGGCCGGTGTCGGCGTCGAACAGCCCGCCCGCAAAGC
>NZ_JAVHLD010000039.1 GCF_031082295.1 Humidesulfovibrio sp. | reverse complement strand
GCCCTTTCGGCGCAAAATGGGGGTTCGGGGGCCGCTGCCCCCGACCGCCGGAGGCATATTCTCTTACTTGGCCTTGGTGTACCAGCCGCTCGACTTGGCGAGCAGGTCTTGGACGCGTCCGACCAGCGCGTGCGGGTCGGTGAGGTAGCCTTCGAGCAGCAGCGCGGACTCGAAGAGCTGTTTGGCGGCCTGTTCCACGAAGGGGTCGGCCGGGTCGGCCTGGTTGAGGCTGGCGAGGTTGCGGATGAGCTCGTGCTTGGGGTTCAGCTCCATGACCTTCTTGGGCACGGAGGTGTCGTGGCTCATGTGGCGCATGATCTTGTCCATTGAGGACGTGGTGTGTCCGTCGGGGTTCACCAGGCAGCAGGGGCTGCCGGTGAGCCGGGCGGAGGCGCGCACTTCGGTGACGCCGTCGCCGAGGATGGCCTTGAAGCGTTCGAAGAGGGCGTCCAGGGCGGGCTTTTCGGGCGCGGCCTGGGTCTCGGTGTCGGTGCTGTCGGCGTCGACATCGGGCAGGCTGGCCAGGTCTTCGGGCTTGGCCAGTTCCGCTGGGGTCAGGTCGAAGTCCTTGTGCTTGCGCAGGGCGTCCATGACGAACTCGTCGATGGGCTCGAAGAGGTAGAGCACCTCGACGCCCTTCTTGCGGAAGATTTCCAGGTGCGGGTTGAGCTTGAGGGCCTCGCGGCTGGGGCCGAAGGCGAAGTAGATCTTCTTCTGGTCCAGCTTGGCGCGGGAGATGTACTCGTCGAAGCTCACTAGCTCGTCGGCGGTTTCGCAGGAGCTGGAGTTGAAGCGCAGGAGCCCGGCGAAGGCCTCGCGGTTGGCGAAGTCCATGTACCCGGCCTTGAACACGCGGGAGTGCTCGCGCCAGAACTCGGCGTACTTGTCCTTGTCCTCGGCCATCTTTTCCAGGTGGCTCAGCACCTGCTTGGCCAGGGTGGTGTTGATCTTGCGGATGAGCAGGTTGTCCTGCAGCGTCTCGCGGCTGATGTTGAGCGGCAGGTCCTCGGTGTCGACCACGCCGCGCACGAACATGAGGTGCTGCGGGATCAGGTCCTTGTTCTGGCGCTGGATGAGCACGCGGCGGACGTAGAGGTCAAGGCCCCAGTCCTCGCGGTCAAAGCCCATGAAGTCCTTGGTCTTCTTTGGGATGAAGCAGAGCGCGTTGAACTGCACGGGCGCGTCGACGCTCAAGTGCAGGGTGTCCATCGGCTCCTCGTGGTCGTAGGTCAGGAAGGAGTAGAACTCCTTGTACTGCTCCTTGGTGATCTGGAACTTGGGCTCGCGCCACAGGGCGGGCACGGTGTTGGCGCGCTCGCCGCTCACCAGGATGGGGAAGCCGATGAAGTTTGAGTGCTTGCGGATGACCATGCGCAGGTCGTCGAGCTCTGTGAACTCGGCCACGAACTCGTCCTTCAGGCTGATCTCGATCCTGGTGCCGCGCGGGATGGCGGCGGACTCGTCGGCCCCGTTGCCGGGGGTAAGCTCGCGGATGGTGTACGAGCCCTGGCCGTCGCTGATCCACTCCACGGGCATGGCGTCGGGGCGGTAGCTTCTGGTGGTGATCTTCACGCTCTGGGCCACCATGTACACGGAGTAGAAGCCCACGCCGAAGCGGCCGATGATGCCGTCGGCGTTCTGTCCGTTGGGCCCGCCGGATTCCTTGAGGGCCTTGAGGAAGCTGGAGGAGCCGGAGTGGGCGATGGTGCCGATGTTTTCCACCAGCTCGGCCTCGGTCATGCCGATGCCGTTGTCGGAGATGGTGAGGAGCTTCTTGTCCTTGTCGGCTTCGATGCGGATTTCGAGCGGGGCCTCGTCGTCGCTCTCGGCTCCCTCGCCCCCCTGGGACGCGGTGACGATGCGCAGCTTGTCCAGGGCGTCGGAGGCGTTTGAGACCAGTTCGCGCAGGAATATTTCGCGCTCGGTGTAGAGCGAGTGCACGAGGATGTCCAAGAGTTGTTTGATCTCGGCCTTGAATTCGTAGGTGGCTTGGGCAGTCATCTGCGGTCTCCTTGCTGGTGATATTTCTTGTGCTGCGGCCCCGTCTTGAGTCCGGACAGTCCACCGCACAAGGCCCCGCTTTTGGGCGGGGCCTTGGCAGGGCTAACGGAGGAGAGGGGCCGTCTTCGGGGGGTGTGGCGCCCCCGATGAAGGTTAAGTAGACATGCTTTTTATCTTGTCAAGGAGGTACTTCTCCATCTCCCGGCGGTCTTTGCGCAGGCGCACCAGTTCGGTTTCCAGCACCGCGAGCTTGGCCTTGAGCTCGTTGTTCTCCTCGGCCATGCGCGCCACCTCGCCGCTTTGGGCGTCCAGGCGCGTGCAGCTCTGGTCCACGGCGTTCTTGATGGCGTCAAGCTGCTCGGCGTCCAGCGCGGGCAGGGCCGCCATCTCCTGGCCGCCCTCGATGGAGCTTTGCCCAGTCATCTGGCCGCCCATCTGGCCCAGGCTGCGCAGGCCCTCGGCGATGCCGCGCGCAATGGACGCGCCCATCTCCTGGCCCATGGCCGCGGCCATGCGCAGGGCGGTGTCGGCCATGGCGGCGGGTTGCGCCTGGTCGTGCCCGTGCGCGCTCTCGCGGGTGAAGGGCGCCTCCATGCCGACCTGGCCCGGGTCGCCGTCCATGGTGGCGGTAAGGGGGAAGCGCTTGCCCAGGGACTCCATGACATCCTGGGTGCTGTGCCCCAGGCTGAACATCTCGGCGATGACGCGGAACACGTCCACGGCCTCGGGCCGGAAGCGCTTCTGGCGCCCGGAGCCCTGGCTGGGCAGGTGCTGGGCGAAACGGTTCTTCCAGTAGTGCACGGTGGATTCTGGCACGCCCAGCCTGCGGGCGATTTCGGCCACGGAAAGCAGACGTATTTCGGACGCCACAGGCAGCCTCCTGGCTTGGGACAAAGCATTCAGGACCAAGGGTTTGGCGCATGCTACACCAAGCGCGGGCTTCCCACAAGGCGTGGCCGCTTGGCCGTGGGCAGGAAAATCGCGCGTGCTCTTGACAAGTATTATGCGAATGGAATATTTTTGCCTTGCCGATTTTCGAAATAGAAAAAACGAGCGATGAGGATGCGCCTATGAGAAAAAATGTTGACATCGCCGACCGGCGCATCCTGGCCGCCCTGGCCGAGGACGGCCAAGCCAGCGCAGGCGAGCTGGCGGAGCGCCTGGGCGTCACCGCGCCGACCATCCGCACGCGCATGAAGAGCCTCATCGCCCAGGGCCTGATGCGCGTGGCCGGGCTGGTGGACCCGTTCCAGCTCAAGGGGCTCACCGTGGCGCTGGTGGGCATCAAGCTCATGAGCCACATGCAGCTCGACAAGAAGCTTGAGGAGATCGCCGACCTGCCCGACGTGAACTGGGCGGCGGTGGTCACCGGGCGCTACGACATCCTGGTTGAGATCGTGCTCGGCGAGGACATCTCCGGGCTCTACGATTTTCTGGACCGCGACCTGTCCGGCGTGGGCGGCATCGCCTCCAGCGAGTCCTTTGTGGTCATGAAGGCGCGGCGCAAGTGGATTCCCCTGCCCCGTGGCGCGCGCACCTGGTTTGCGGAAAACACCTAAAATCTTAAGCGAGGAAAAAGCCATGATCATCGGTATCCCCAAGGAAATCAAGACGCTGGAGAACCGCGTTTCCATGACCCCCGGCTCGGTGGAGACCCTGGTGCGCCGCGGCCACACCGTGCTGGTGCAGCAGGGCGCGGGCGTGGGCTCGGGCCTGTCCGACGCCGAGTACGCAGCCGCAGGAGCCAAGCTCGTGGACACCGCCGCCGAGGCCTGGTCCGCGCAGATGGTCATCAAGGTCAAGGAGCCCATGGCCGCGGAGTACCGCTTCCTGCGCTCGGACCTCCTGCTCTTCACCTACCTGCACCTGGCGGCCGACGAGGCCCAGACCAAGGCGCTGCTCGCTTCCGGCACCACCGGCGTGGCCTATGAGACCGTGCAGCTGCCCGACCGCTCCCTGCCGCTTCTGCTGCCCATGAGCGAAGTGGCCGGCCGCATGGCCCCCCAGGTGGGCGCGCACGCGCTGGAGAAGTCCCAGGGCGGACGCGGCATGCTGCTGGGCGGCGTTCCGGGCGTGGCCCCGGCCAACGTGGCCATCATCGGCGGCGGCGTTGTCGGCACCAACGCGGCCAAGATCGCCGTGGGCCTGGGCGCGCGCGTCACCGTGTTCGACGTGAACCACGCCCGCATGCAGTACCTCGACGACATCTTCAGCTCGCGCATCGTCACCATGACCTCCAGCGACCCGAACCTGCGCGCCGCCGTGCGCGAGGCCGACCTCGTCATCGGCGCGGTGCTGGTGCCCGGCGCCAAGGCCCCGCACCTGGTCACCCGCGAGATGATCGGCACCATGCGCGAGGGCTCGGTCATCGTCGACGTGGCCGTGGACCAGGGCGGCTGCGTGGAGACCATCAAGGCCACCACCCACGACAACCCGACCTACGTGGTGGACGGCGTGGTGCACTACGGCGTGGCCAACATGCCCGGCGCCGTGCCCCGTACCAGCACCTTCGCCCTGGTGAACCAGACCCTGCCCTACGCCCTGCGCCTGGCCGACAAGGGCCTGGACGCCCTGCGCGCCGACGGCGCCCTGGCCCTCGGCCTGAACACCTACAAGGGCCAGCTCACCTGCCCGGCGGTGGGCGAGGCCCTCGGCATCGAGGCCATCACCCCGGCCCAGGCCCTGGCCTAGGCTCGGCCCCCAAGCTCTTCCGGCGCACAGCCCCCCAAGCAAAGCCCCCGTTCCGGCCTGGAGCGGGGGCTTTTTGGCGCCGTTTGGGGCGCAACCCCTTGCAACCCACCGGGAATCCTGTATACGCAGCCTAAAAGGGGGCCGCCATGACCAAACGCGAACTTCTCCTCTATGTTGCCATCCCGCTCAACGCGCTGATCTTCGTCATCGCCTACGCCTGGCTTTCGTAGTCGGCCCTGAAGGCAACGAGCGCCCCAGGCGCCCAGGGAGGCTGACATGAACAAGCGTGAGCTGATCCTCTACATCGTCATCCCGTTCAACATCGTCCTTTTCCTGATCATCTACTACTGGCTGTTCTAGGCCGCTGCGCCGTTGGCGTGCCTGATCCCGTCGGCACAAACCCGTTGGCCCCAGAATCCGTGCAATCATCAATGTTTTTGGACCGGAGCGCTGGCAATCGTCGCCAGCGAGCCGTCTATTCGTCTAAAGCCCCCCGCCGCCCCGCCCCTTGCCAACCGTCCAAGGGGTGGCTATAGCCTCCCCCATCATGACAAAAGACCTCATCATCGTTGAGTCTCCCGCAAAGGTGAAGACGATCGGCAAATTCCTCGGCAAAGACTATGTCGTGGAGGCCTCCGTGGGCCACGTGCGCGATCTCCCCAAGGGCGACATGGGCCTGGACGAGCAAAACGGCTACCTGCCGCGCTACGAGATCATCAAAGGCAAGGAAGACGTCGTTGGCCGCCTGCGCAAGGCCGCCAAAGCCGCCGGCCATGTTTACCTCGCGCCCGACCCCGACCGCGAGGGGGAGGCCATCGGCTGGCACGTGGCCGAGCTCATCAAGCCGCAGAACAAGAACGTCAGCCGCATCCAGTTCAACGAGATCACCGCCCGCGCGGTGAAGGAAGCCCTCGAACACCCGCGCCCCATCAACGACGACCTCGTGGGCGCGCAGCAGGCCAGGCGCGTGCTCGACCGGCTGGTGGGCTACAAGATTTCCCCCATCCTCTGGAAGCACGTGAAGCGCGGCATCAGCGCCGGGCGCGTGCAGTCCGTGGCGCTCCGGCTCATCGTGGACCGCGAGCGCGAGCGCCGGGCCTTCGAGCCCGTGGAGCACTGGGCGCTCAAGGCCAGGCTTGAGGGCCAGAACCCGCCGCCGTTCCGCACCGAGCTCTGGAAGGTGGGCGCCAAGACCGTGGCCCCGGGCCTGAAGGACATCGGCAGCCGCGAGGCCGCCGAGGCGCTCGAAGAAAGCGTCCGCGCCGGGAAGTTCTCGGTGGAGGCGGTGGACGAGAAGGAGCGCGCCAAGAGCCCGCCGCCGCCGTTCACCACGTCCTCCCTGCAGCAGGTGGCCAACCGGGCGCTCGGGTTCCCGGCCAAGAAGACCATGGGCGCGGCCCAGAAGCTTTACGAGGGCGTGGAGCTGGGCGAAAAGGGCACTGTCGCGCTCATCACCTACATGCGTACCGACTCCGTGCGCATCGCCGACGAGGCCAAGGCGGCCGCGCGCGAGTTCATCCTGGAGCGCTACGGCGACAAGTTCGCCCCGGCCAAGGTCAAGGCGCACAAGACCAAGGGCGGCGCGCAGGACGCCCACGAAGCCTGCCGTCCCGTCGACGTGACCCTGACCCCGGAGGCGGTGAAGGGCTTCCTTCCGGCGGACCAGTTCAAGCTGTACCAGCTCATCTGGCGGCGCTTCGTGGCCTCGCAGATGTCCGACGCGCGCTTCCACGACACGACAGTGACCGTGAAGAACGGCAAGACCCTGTGGCGCGCCAAGGGCGAGCGCCTGCTGTTCCCCGGCTTTTTGAAGGTCCAGGGCCTGGACGCGCCGGACCCCGACGCCGTGGCCGAGGACGGGAGCGAGCAGCTGCCCAAGCTCACCCTGGACGAGATTTTGAAGCTGCTTGAGCTCACCAGCGAGCAGAAGTTCACCCAGCCGCCCCCGCGCTACACCGAGGCCACGCTGGTCAAGGCGCTGGAGGAGCAGGGCATCGGCCGCCCGAGCACCTACGCGGCCATCATCAGCACCCTGCAGGACCGCGAGTACGTGACCATGGAGGAGAAGCGCTTCGCCCCCTCGGAGCTGGGCGCCACGGTCAGCGACAAGCTGGTGGCGCACTTCGCCACGCTCATGGACATCGGCTTCACCGCGGGCATGGAGGCCAAGCTCGACGAGATCGCCACGGGCGCCCGCGCCTGGGCCGCGGTCATCGAGGAGTTCATGGCCGAGTTCGTGCCCGCCCTGGCCAAGGCCGGGGCCGAGATGGAGCGCGCCACCATCGACTCCGGCGTTCCTTGCGACCTGTGCGGCAAGCCCATGCACGTGAAGTTCGGCAAGATGGGCGAGTTCCTGGGCTGCTCCGGCTACCCGGACTGCAAGAACATCAAGGAGTTCACCCGCGACGACCAGGGCAACATCCTGCCCAGCGACAAGGCGCGCGACGAGATCACCGACATCCTTTGCGACCTGTGCGGCAAGCCCTTCGCGGTGAAGACCCCGCGCCGGGGCCGCGCGCGCGAGCAGTTCCTGGGCTGCACCGGCTACCCGAAGTGCAAGAACATCAAGAACTTCAAGCGCACGGAAGAGGGCGCCATCGAGATCCTCACCGCGCCGCAGGTCATCGAGGCCGGAACCTGTCCGGAATGCGGCAAGCCCATGGTGGTCAAGACCGCGCGCAAGGGCAGCCGGTTCATCGCCTGCACGGGCTACCCCAAGTGCAAGCACACCGAGCCGCTGCCCACGGGCGTGGCCTGCCCCAAGGAGGGCTGCACCGGCGAGCTGGTGGAGAAGAGCTCTCGCGGTGGCAAGGTGTTTTTCTCGTGCAGCCGCTACCCGGACTGCACCCAGGCCTTCTGGGACCGCCCGGTGCCCGGCCCCTGCCCCCAGTGCGGCTCGCCCGTGCTGGTGGAGAAGAGCACCAAGGCCAAGGGCCTGCACATCGCCTGTCCCAACAAGGACTGCGGCTACGTGAAGGAGCCGGAGGAGTAGCCCCGCACCGGGCGCAGCAGCCAAGCAAAAGGCCCGTCTCCGACGATCGTTGGGGCGGGCCTTTTTTCCGTTGGCGGAAAGGCTTGCGGATTACAGCTCTATGTTCTGGTGCTGGGCGATGAGCTCGAACGCGCGCTTGGTCAGCTCGGTGATGTTGGGCTTGCTGATCTGCTCGTCCGCGCCCACGCTTTCGCCCTTGTGGCGCAGCCGGTCGGTGATGAGCGAGGAGAAGAGGATCACCGGCATCTCCTTGAGCACGGGGTCGTCCTTGACGCGCTTGGTCAGGTTGTGGCCGTCCATCACCGGCATCTCGATGTCCGAGACCATGATGTCCACAAACTCCGACAAGGGTTTGCCCTCCTCGGCGGAGCGCCGCTTCAGGTCCATCAGGGTGTCCCAGGCCTCCTGGCCGTTGACGGTCTGGGTGACCTCGAACCCGGCCTTCTCGAGCATGCTGCCGATCATGCGGCGTATGGACGTGGAGTCGTCGGCGATGAGGGCGCGGAAGTGCTCCTTCTTGGCGGGCCTCTTGGCTTCCTCGATGGAGGCCATGGCGCCTTCCTCAAGCTTCATGGCCAGGCCCGGGTTCAGGTCGGCCACGATTTTCTCCATGTCGAGCACGAGCAGGATGCGGTCCTCGAAGCGAACGACGCCGGTGACGGAGTTGCCCGAGTACTCGTTCAGGTGCCTGCCGGGAGCCTCCACCTGGGTCCAGCTCAGGCGGTGGATGCGCGTGACGCCGGAAACCATGAAGGCCGAAATCATGCGGTTGAACTCGCTGACGATGACCTTGGTGGAGTCCTTCACCTCGCTCACGCCCTTGCCCAGCCACAGCGACAGGTCCACCAGGGGGATGATGCGGGAGCGCAGGTTGAAGGCGCCCATGACCGAGGGGTGCGGTATCTCCGGCAGCTGCGTCACCGCGGGCATTCTGATTATTTCGAGCACTTTCGCGACATTGACGCCGTAGTACCCCCGGTACGTCTGACCAGAGGCGTCCGGCTTCTCGTCGATGTAGAACTCCACCAGCTCCAGCTCATTTGTGCCGGACTCAAGCAGAATGTTCGTCTGGCTCATGTGTTCCCCCTGCGCGCGACTATCAGACCTGAAACACTTCTTCGGCTAAATTTCTATCCGACTTTACATGCGGTGTAAACGACCACTCGCGACCAAAGAGGCTTTCTTCGGTCAGGAAGTGTGAAACCTAAGTTCTGAGCCGTTTTCAGGGCGATTATGGTTGACACGAGAGTCAAGATGACACTAATGCTAACTAGAATTTTACAAATAGTTTAGAAATAGTCGGGTTTTCGTCACAAGTGTCGGTCCGTCCGCGGGCAGGGGGTCGCTCCCCCGGTGCGCGGAAAGGGGCGGCAGCCCTTGTCTTGCAAGGGTTGGCAGCATCCGGCAAAAGCCAGGGGCAGGCGTGAATCTCAAGGAAAGGCTTTCTTCCACCGAGAATCTGTTGCGTTCCATACGCAACGGGGAAGCCTTTGCGTCCTTGAAAAGTGCCAAGGTCAAGAAGGGCCCGACGCCCGCGACCGTCCCCAAGGCTGACCCCGGCACCGCTCCGACGCCCGGGGACGATGCCGCCCCGAAGGCTGTGCCAGCGGAAATGCCCCCCGCCGGCGCCAGCGCCCCGCCCATGTCCCCGCCCATCGCCCCGCAGGCGAAAAAGCCCCTTTGGACCCGCCAACTGTCCTTCAGCCCGGTGAAGAAGTCCGCCGTGCTGGGCGTGAGCATGACCTCCGGCCGGCTGAGTCTGGCCCTGGTCTCCGGCGGGACCATCCAGTTCTCCACCCGCTTTCCCTTCGGGCCCGACCAGGCGTTCGGGCAGAAGGGCTTCCCCGCCTTTTTGCGCACCTGCCTTGAGAGCGTCCGGGACAAGGCGCCTCAGGTCAGGATCTGGGCCGTGCTGCGATCCCAGGACCTGGACCTGAACGTCCTCACCGTGCCCAAGCTCTCCGGCGCAAAGCTCGACGCCGCCGTCTACTGGACCCAGCAGAAGGAGAAGAAGTTCGCCGAGGCTGAGTACGTCATGGACTACGTGGTCCTGGGGCCGACAAAGGACTCCAAGGAACCGCGCCTGGACGTGCTGGTCTGCCTTGCCCGCCGGGTGGATGTGGACCGCCTGCGGGACGCCTTCCGCGAAGCCGGGTGGCCCCTTGAGGGCATCACCACCCTGCCGAGCGCCCTGCAGGCCCTTTACCGCCTGCCCGGTGCTCCCAAGGGCTTCACCCTGGCCGCAAACATCCACGTGGAGGAGGACGCCTCGACCATTGGCCTCTACGCCGGGGGGGACCTGCGGTTCAGCCGCTTCATCCGTTCCGGCACGGACAGCATGTCCGAGGCCTTGCTGACGCATTTCCAGAACCTCGCCAAGCCCAGGGCGGCCATGACCGGCGATCTGGAACTGCCCCCGCCGGGCGTGCCCAAGGCGGCGGGAGACGAGCCCCAGGACGTGATCACGCCGCCGGACCACCTGCAGGCCAAGGGGCTGCTGCGCCACCTGCTCCTGGGGGGGCCGCTGCCCAAGGGGCTGGGTCAGGAGCACCTGTTGAGCCAAATTCAGACGTTGGAGGCCATCGCCCCGGCCATCGACCGCCTGGGCAAGCAGGTGGAGCGCACCCTGGAATACTATGCCACGGCACAGCAGCAGCGCTGCGACGTGGTGCACATGAGCGGGCGCATCTTCCGCAATCCCGCCGTCATGGAGGCTCTCGCAGGGCAGCTCGGCTACCCGCACCACACCTTCGACTCCACCACCATGCTCGCGTCACGGCCGGACTCCGTGGCCGACATGGACCGCATGGCCCTGGCTCCGGCCCTGGCCGCCAGCCTCTCCGCCCCGGACAAGGGCATCAACCTGCTGCGCACGTACAAGCAGCGCCAGGCCGAGCAGTCGCAGCAGACCCTGGCCCGCATCCTGCTTCTTGCGCTGGCCGGCGCCCTGGTGGTCATCGGCGCGGTCGGGTACGGCATAGAGCGGCACGCCGCCGAGCACCGCACGGAGCTGCAGGCCGCCCGGCAGCAACTGCAGTCCATGGGGGCGGTCATTGACGAGCAAACCCTGACCCGCTCCGTGGAGCAGTATGCCGTCCGCCAGGCCTCCCTGCGCAAGGCCGCGGAACGCTTCACCGCGCCTGTGGTGCTGGCCGAGCTGTCGCGCCGCGCCCCGGCGGGCCTGAAGATCGTGAGCCTGACCATCGACCTGGGGGTGCCGCCTGCGGCCCCGGCAGCCCCGCCGCCGCCGGACAAGCCCAAGGCGGTCCAGCCGAGCGACCTGGTGACGCTGGAGGGCGTCGTCTTCGGCGACAAGGCCGAGCTGGAGCCCACGCTCTCGCGCTTCATCATCGAGCTGCAGGCCTCCCCGCTGTTCAACATGCCGGTGGTGCACCAGACAAATCTTACCGAGGCCGGGGCAGAGGGGCAGGGACTGCACTTCGTGCTGCACATGGGGGTCAAGTGATGGACCTCTCGTTCCTGAACAGAAAAGTGGTGCTGACCCCGCAGCTGCGGGCGCTGGTCCTGCGCGGGCTCATCGGCGTGCTGCTGCTGGCCGTGGCCGGGTATGTGCTGGTTTACCTGGGCCTGCGGCAACATACTCGCGTTGCCGGGGAGATCGACGAGGTGCGCGAGCAGATCCGCCGCCAGCAGGCGCTTCTGCCCGCCTGGGCGAGCATCGCCGCCCAGAGCCACAACGCGAGCCTGCAGCAGTTCGTGCTGCCGGAGCCGGAGCCTGTGCCGCGCACCAGGGTCTACCTCGTGCCGGAGCAGGTGTCGCACATGGCCCGCGCCCTTGGGGTGGAGCCGCTGGAGGTGACGCTGAACCCGGCCTCCATGGGGCAGGACCCCTCGTCCATTCAGGTCCAGGGCGTGTTCTCAGGCACGCTTGATGGGGTTCGCGAACTACTCCTGAGCATCGGGCGCATGCCTTCCCTGGCGCGCATGGAGCGCGTGGAGCTGCGCGCGGTGGACGGGCGGCTGGAAGTCTTTCTCCAGCTGCGCATAGCGCTGGCCAATTAGCGCGGATACGGCGGAAACGGTTGATGCAGAAACGAGAGAAACAACTCCTGGGCCTCATGGCCGTCACCCTCGTGGTGGGGGCGTACATGTTTTTTTCCGCGCCAGGAAAGCCCGAGCCCGGCCCCGCCGCCAAGGGCGCGAGCAAGGTCGTCATGGACGAGGTGAGCAAGATCATTGACCAGGCCAGGTTGACGCCGGAACAGATGTACCGCCTGGGACTTTTGGCGGACAACGCCACCGGCGACCCGTTCTACGGCGGGCGCGGCACCTTCTCCGCGGAAGAGGGCCAGGGCGGCGACGGGCAGGAGTTCGTCTATTCCGGGTACATGAAAATTGGCAACAAGCTCTTCGCGGTGGTCAACGGCATAGAATACGCCAGCGGAGACGAGCTGGCCGAGAGTGGTTACCGCATGCTTGGCATCGACAAGAATTTCGTGACACTGGAGCGAACGGATGGCTCCACGGGGCGCAAGCTTACCAGGCGCGTCCCCCTCGTCGAGGACGACACGGACAAGATCCGCATACGGGTGGTCAAAAAGAGATGAAGCAAAAGCCCATCACCTCCCCGGCGCTTTTGGTCCTGGCGCTGCTTGCGCTGCTGGCCTCCTGCGCCCCGAAGCCCGCCATCCCCTCGGCCCAGCACTCCGTGGACTCCTGGAAGGCAATGGAAAAGCAGGCCCAGGGCCATTCCCCGCGCGGCCAGTTCCAGCTGGCCGAGCCCCCCGTCGTCATCGACCGGCCCGAGCGGCTGGACATCGAGAAGCGCGACGCCGCGAAGCCGCTGCCCACGGCGGTCATGTCCCTGCGCATGCACAACGCCGATGTGGTGGCCGTGCTCCAGGCCCTGTCTCGCGCGGTGGGCAAGAGCATCGTGGTCAGCCCCGGCGTGGTCGGCGGCATCAACGTGAATTTCGTGCAGCGTCCCTGGGACGAGGTGTTCCGCGCCATCCTGGCGGCCAACCAGCTCACCTACAGCTTCGACGGCGAAACCATCCGCGTCATGGCCAGGGACGACCTCCAGGGCCAGCTGGACGTGGCCTCCCTGAAGCGCAAAGCCCAGGAAGAGCGCAACGCCGCCCTGGCCGACGAGCCGCAGCTCACCAGCGTGGCCAAGGTTCGCTTCGCCGACGCCAAGCAGCTGCAGAAGACCGTGGAGAACACCCTGACCAAGGGCAAGGAAGGCAAGGCCATCGGCAGCGTCCAGGTGGACGAGCTTTCCAACTCGCTCATCATCCAGGGGGTGGAGCAGGACGTGGAAAAGATCGGCAAGCTGCTGGCCAAGCTCGACGCCCCGCGCTCCCAGATCAAGCTCAAGGCCCACATCGTGGAGACCACCCGCGAGGTCGCGCGCGACCTGGGCATCCTGTGGGGCGGCGGCTACTCCGGCGACGTGCGGTCTGGGAACAAGCTGGGAGTCGCCGGCGGGTTCGCCGCCACCACCCTGGCCGGAACGGTCACCGCCGGAACCGCCACCCTCGGCACCACCAACCTCGGGGCCGCGGGCGTGCGGCTGCCCGCCACCGCCGTCAACACCTCCAACACCGGCGCGGCCCTGGACCTCACCTTCGGCAAGGTCGGCGGAAACATTCTGGAGGCCCAGCTCCAGGCCCTGGCCACGGACAACAAGCTGAACATCATCTCCAGCCCGTCCATCGCCACCATGGACAACCAGAAGGCCTACACCGAGTCTGGCGAGCGCGTGCCCTACCAGACCGTGACGGGCTCCGGCCCAGACGCCACCTACTCGGTGACCTTCCAGGACGCCGTGCTGCGCCTGGAGATCACCCCGCACATCATCGACAACCAGTTCATCAAGCTCCAGGTGCTCATCCAGAAGGACGAGGTGGACACCAGCCGCACCGTGGCCGGCAACCCGTACATAGTGAAGAAGAAGAGCGAGACCACGCTCATCGCCAGAAACGGCGAGACGGTGGTCATCTCCGGCCTGTCCAAGCTGCGCAACTCCCTGCGCGAGGCAGGGGTGCCGGGCATCAAGGACGTTCCCGGAGCCGGCTGGCTGGCCAAGAGCGAGTCCAAGGCCGACCTGAAGGACGAATTCATGATCTTCATCACCCCCACCGTGCTGGCCGACTGGCGGGAGGGCGAGGTGCAGAAGAGCTTCGAGGAGATCGACAGGGAGACCACCTCGGCCCGAGAGAAGGCCGAGCGCAGGGCCTCCGGCGAGGACGGCGTGCGCGAGTTCAGCCGCGACAGCGGGGCCAACACCGTGCGCGTGAAGGAGATGCCGGTGCAGAGCCTGGACCACAAGAGCGCCGCCCCCGTGGCCCCGGCCTCCCCGGACAGCTCGGTGCCGCCGGCGTACCTGCAGGACATGACCACCGAGCCGGCGCCGCCTGCCCCGGCTCAGCCCTCGACGACAAGTTCGACGACAAGTTCAACGACAAGTTCGAGCGCCGTCGCCATCAAGCAGATGCCGACCATGGCCGTGCCTGAACAGGCGGCCACGCCCTCCGTGGTGAGCATCAAGGACCCGGCCCTGACCACGGGCGCCGCCCCCGACGCCGCCGCGGCAGCTGACGAAGCCGTGCTCAACACCCGGTCAAGAAAGCCGGGACTGGGAGGACGCCGATGAACCTCTACGCCAACCTTGACCTGGAGCGCGAGCCCTTCTCCAACTCGCCGGACCCGAACTTCCTGCACGAGACGCGGCAGCACGCCACCTGCCTGCAGGAGCTGGAGATTTCGCTGCGGCTGCGCCGGGGCCTGAACGTCATCACCGGCGACATCGGCACCGGCAAGACCACCCTGTGCCGCAGCCTCCTGCGCACCTTCGCGGAGGACTCCGAGGCCGACATCCACCTGCTGCTGGACCCGCATTTCGACACGCCGGAGGAGTTCCTGCGCGTGATCCTGGGCAGCGTCTCCCGCCTGGCCCCGGACCCGTGCATGGGCCTGTGGGAGCTCAAGGAGGCGCTCAAGCAGCAGCTCTTCCGCCTCGGGATGGTGGAGCGCAGGCTCGTCGTGCTCATCATCGACGAGGGGCAGAAGATTTCGCTCGAGAACCTGGAGCTCCTGCGCGAGATGCTCAACTACGAGACCAATTCCTCGAAGCTGCTGCAGATCGTCATCTTCGCCCAGCGCGAGCTGGAGCCCATGCTCGCGGCCATGCCGAACCTGGCCGACCGCATCAACGTGCGCCGCAGGCTGGTCCCGCTGTCCCTGGCCGAGACCCGGCGCATGATCCTGCACCGCCTGCAGGTTGCCGGAAGCGGTGACGCTGCGCCCCAGGTCAGCTTCAGCCCCGCCGCCATCCTGGCCATCCACCTGGCCAGCGGGGGCTCGCCGCGCAAGATCGTGCGGCTGTGCCACATGGCCATGCTGGAGATGCTCGTGCGCGGAAAGACGCGGGTGGGGCTGCTTGAGGCCCGCACCGCCGTGCGCCCGGGCGAGGGCCAGAGCCAGCGCCGCCGCCGCGCCATGGCCCTGGCCGTGAGCGCCGTGCTCTGCCTGGGCCTGGGCTCCGTGTGGCTGGCTGCCGATCCGTCCGGGCCGGTGCTCGGCGGGGGCGGCCAGACGGCCCGGAACGCATTGCTTCAGACCGCCGCGCCGGAACCCGAGACGGCGCCCAGCGCCGCCGCGCTTCCCGCCGCGACCCCTGAGGCGGCTCCCCTGGCGGCAAGCGAGCCACAGTCCGGGGTCCCGGCGGAGCCGAAGACCCAGCCCCGGCCGGAGAGCCACGCCGCCGCCCTGGCCCCGGAGGGTCTGACCCTGCTGCCGGAGCGCGAGGAGACGCCGTCCACGCCGACGGGGCTGACGCTTTTGCCCCCGCGCGACCAGGGGCCGGCCGTGCGCAGTCCCATCGGGCGGAGCCCGCTTGAGCAGGTGCGTCCGGCGAGCCTGCGGGTGTCCGCGCCGGAGGACGGCGAAAGCCAGACGGGCACACGGTTCCGGACCGTGGCCTTCAACACGGTGGGGCGCTGATGCCCGGCACGAAACGCCAGTCCCAGGCAGGACGAACGCTGTGAAACGCGAACGCAAAAGACTCGGCGAGCTCCTGGTCGAGGCCGGGGTGCTCACCGACGAGCAGGTGCAGACCGCGCTGGTCGGCCAGAAAAAGGCCGGGGTCATGCTCGGCCAGTACCTGGTGCAGTCCGGCACGCTCAAGGAAAGCGTCATCATCGACACCGTGAGCCAGCAGCTGCGCATCGAGCGCTACCAGCCGGACAAGCATCCCTACGACGACCACATCGACCAGCTCCTGCCCGAGGCCCAGGCGCAGCAGCACCGCCTGGTGCCGCTGTCCAAGCGCGGCCACCTCCTGCTCATCGCCATGGTCGACCCCATGGATATTGGCGCGCTGGACGCCGTCGAGATCGCCACCAATCTTGAGGTGGAGCCGGTCATGTGCGCGGAGAAGGACTTCGAGATGCTCTTCGGCGCCATCTACGGGCGCGGCGACCAGAAAGGCCTCTTCGAGGGCATGACCGAAGAGGATTCCGACATCACCACCCAGGTGGGCGGCGAGGAAAAGGAAGACATCGCCATCGATGCGCTGCAGGACCAGGCCTCGCAGGCCCCGGTCATCCGCATGGTCAACTCCATTCTGGGGCAGGCCGTGCGCGAGCACGCGAGCGACGTGCACCTAAGCCCGGAGAAGGACAGCATCCAGCTGCGTTTCCGCGTGGACGGCAAGCTGCGCATGATCCCGGCCCCGCCCAGGGCCAGCTTCCTGCCGCTGGTGTCGCGGCTCAAGATCATGGCCAACATGGACATCGCCGTGTCCAAAATCCCGCAGGACGGCCGCTTCACCTTCGTCACCCAGCGCCGCGAGTTCAACGTGCGCGTATCCTCCCTGCCCACGGTGCACGGCGAGAACCTCGTGCTGCGCCTGCTTGAGCGCACGGCCCACGGCCTGAGCATGGCCGAGCTGGGCCTTATCCCGGCCGACCGCGCCAGGGTCGAGGCCGCCGTGCAGAAGCCCTTCGGCCTCATCGTGGCCGCCGGTCCCACCGGCTCGGGCAAGAGCACCACCCTTTATGCCGTGCTCAAGCACATCAACACGCCCGACATCAACATCATCACCCTGGAAGACCCGGTGGAATACCGCATGCCCACCGTGCGCCAGGTGCAATTGAACCGCAAGGCGGGCATGACCTTCGCCTCCGGCCTGCGCAGCATCCTGCGCCAGGACCCGGACGTTATCCTGGTGGGCGAGGTGCGCGACGCCGAGACAGCGGAGATCGCCGTGCAGGCGGCGCTCACCGGCCACCGCGTGTTGACCACACTGCACACCAACGACGCGGCCCAGGCCATCACCCGCCTGATCGAGATGGGCATCCAGCCCTACCTGGTGTCCTCGGTGCTCCTGGCCTCCGTGAGCCAGCGCCTGGTGCGCAAGAACTGCCCGCACTGCCTGGAGCCGTATATGCCGCGCAAGGAGCTGCTCCTGGCCTTCGGCATCGGCGAGGCGATGATCGAGAAGTTCAGCTTCCGCCGCGGCTCCGGCTGCCGCAGCTGCCACCAGAGCGGCTACGCCGGGCGCATGGCCATCTACGAGGTGCTGCTGGTGGACGAGCTGGTGCAGGACATGATCATGAAGAACGCCACGGCCAAGGAGATCACCAAGGCCTGCGTGCAAGCCAAAACGCTGCGCACGCTCCGGGCCGACGCGTTGAACAAGGTGGCCCAGGGCCTGACGACCCTGGAAGAGGCCGCCGGGGCCGTGATGGTCTAGGGGAGGGAGACGTGCCCTACTACAAATACGCAGCCATAACCTCGAGCGGGGGCAGCGCCACCGGCGTGGTGGAGGCCCAGAGCGCGGAGGCCGCCCAGGACACCCTGGCCGCTCGCGGGCTCATGCCCACCAGCGTCTCCGAGACCAGCGGCCCGGACGGCGCCGCGAAAGCGGGCGGACTGGCCGGGCTGAGTATCGGCATGCAGAAGGTCAAGCCCCAGGACATCATCCTGTTCACCAAGCAGTTCAAGACCATGCTGAACGCTGGCATTCCGGTGATGCAATCCCTCGACGTGCTGGAGGCCCAGACAGAGAACACCAGGCTTAAGGCCGCCATCGTCAGCATCGCGGCGGACATCAAGAGCGGCACCACCCTTTCCCGGGCCTTCGCCAAGCACCAGAAGATCTTTTCCGAGCTGTACTGCAACATGATCCGCGCGGGCGAGATCAGCGGCACCCTGACCGAGGTGCTGGAGCGCCTCATCTACATCGTGGACCACGAGTTCAAGGTCAAGAAGGACATCAAGAGCGCCATGACGTACCCGGCGGTGGTGGTCGTGGCGCTCGTCATCGCGTTCTTCGTGCTCATCCTGTTCGTGCTGCCGCAGTTCGTGACCATGTTCGCCAAGAGCGGGGTGGAGCTGCCGCTGCCCACCCGCATCTGCCTGGCCATCTACGACGGCCTCGTCCATTACTGGCATGTGGGCCTGGTGGCCCTCGGCGGCATGCTGTTCGGCATCTCCGCCTATTTCCGCACAGAGGCCGGGAAGATCTTCCGCGACGGGATGTTCCTGCGCATCCCCATCATCGGGCCTGTGTTCAAGAAGGCGGCCATGGCCCGCTTCTCCAGCATCTTCGCCATCCTCCAGGCCAGCGGCATCACCGTGCTGGAGGCCATGGACATCCTCGGCGACACCATCGGCAACCATTACATCGCGCGGGACTTCCGCAACCTGCGCGAGCAGCTTGAGCAGGGCCGGGGGCTCTCCGGCCCGCTCAAGTCTTGCCGCTCGTTTACGCCCATGATGGTCTCCATGATCCACATCGGCGAGGAGACCGGCAACATGGAGGAGATGCTCAAGGAGGCCTCGCACCACTACGACTACGAGGTGGAATACGCGGTGAGCAAGATGAGCGAGCTTTTGGGCCCTGTGCTCATCGCCGGCCTCACGGGCGTGGTGGGCTTCTTCGCCCTGGCCATCTTCCTGCCGCTCATCGGGCTCATGGAAAACGCCATGAAGGGCCATTAGTTACGGCGGAGAGGGCCGACGACGCACACGTATACGTAGCTGTCGGGTTGTTGACATCAGTCGCGCAGGTGTTAGCATTGATGCAGCCGATGCGGCTCTGTGCGGGCGAATGCCGCCACGGCACAGATGTTGCTTGATGCAAGCGCGGGCTGAAACTGGAAATTTTGTCCTGAACCGGGGTAGCACCCGCTGCTTTCGCGGGCATCATTACAAGCACAACATCCGGCCCAAGGCCGGGAAACATGGAGGCAGAATGGAGACGACGCTTACCTTCCAAGAGGCACAGGCCAAACGCCGCCAGCGCGGCTTCACGCTCATCGAACTCATCGCGGTCATCATCATCCTGGGCATTCTGGCCGCGGTGGTCACGCCCCGGTACTTCGACATGACCACGAACGCGCAGAACGCCGCGCTCGACGGCGCCACCAGCGAAGCCGCCGCCCGCCTGAACATGTCCTTTGCCGCCACCATGATGCAGACCGGCACAGCGCCAGCCGACCTGGCGGCCCTGCAGGGTACAGAAAGGTGGCATTTGGGTGCGGACGTAACCAACGTTCCCATGGGCGACTACCGGGCTTCTTACGCGATTTCTGGTGCGGCCCCGAACCGCACGGTGACCATCGTCATCACCCGGGCGGATGGGACTGCCTTTGCCGACACCACGCGCGACGAGAGAACTGTGGCCTGGCCGGGAAACTAGCAGGTAGGTTGTCTTGAGATGCGGGGGGAGACCGTCCCCCCGCGCCTCGCTTCCCGACGGAGTCGCCCATGCCTTCCTGTGGGCGCAAACGAGAACGTATTGAGTAGAGACTCCCGACAAGCAGCAGCACTTCCCCTCATCTCCGCACTCCCCGCCACCCCCAAGCGGTTCGGGCAGGGCGGCTTCACGCTCATCGAACTCATCGCCGTCATCATCATTCTGGGCATCCTGGCCGCTGTTGTCGCCCCCCGCTTCGGAAGCCTGACAGAGCAGGCCAGGGACGCCGCAGCACAGACGGCCGCCGCCGAGGGCTACGCCCGCCTGAAGGGGGCCAGCCAGCTTTACTATGTCGACACCTCCATCCAGTCCACGCAGCTGAGTGACCTGGCCGCCGCCCGCTACCTGTCCCTGGAGGCCGGGAACTCGCTCACCATGGGCGCCTACAAGGTGGCATTCAGCCAGGGCGAGCCCAGCGGCGACGTGACCATCCAGGTCTACAGCTCGGATGGAGGCACACTGCTGCACACAATGACGCAGGCCTGGCCTTAGCCTGCCCGGTCAGCCTTCGCCCCCCGCATTTCCCCTTTGATTTCTCCTTTGATTTCCCCTGGCCGCCGGGTATAGATGACCGCAAGGGTCCGCCTGCGCGCGCCCAATACCGAGCCTCAGGAGGCCCCAGGCCATGGCCCAGATCAACGCCTTTTTCGAGATGCTGCACCAGTACGGCGGCAGCGACCTGCACCTGACCAGCGGCTCGCAGCCGCTGCTGCGCCTGCGCGGCCAGCTGCAGAAGGTGAAGTTCAAGCCCTTCGAGCACGACGAGCTGAAGGCCCTGCTCTACGAGATAACGCCCGAGGCCAAGGTCAAGGAGTTCGAGGAGACCGGCGACGTGGACTTCGCCCACGAGGTGCCCGGCCTGGCCCGCTACCGCGTCAATTTCTTCATGCAGCACCGGGGCATCGCCGCCGTGTTCCGCGAGATCCCGCAAGAGATCATGACCGTGGAGCAGCTGGGCCTGCCCGAGCGCCTGCGCGACCTGGCCATGCTGAACAAGGGGCTTGTGCTCGTCACCGGGCCCACGGGCAGCGGCAAGTCCACCACGCTCGCCGCCATCATCGACCACGCCAACAAGAACCGCCGCGACCACATCCTGACGGTGGAGGACCCCATCGAGTTCGTGCACCAGTCCCAGGGCTGCCTGGTGAACCAGCGCGAGGTGGGCCGCCACACCCAGAGCTTCAAGGCCGCGCTGCGCGGCGCCCTGCGCGAGGACCCGGACATCATCCTGGTGGGCGAGATGCGCGACCTGGAGACCATCACCCTGGCCCTGGAGGCCGCGGAGACCGGGCACCTGGTGTTCTCCACCCTGCACACCCAGAGCGCGGTCAAGACCATCGACCGCATCATCGAGGTCTTCCCCGAGGAAGGCCAGGCCCAGGTGCGCACCAGCCTGGCGGAATCCCTGCGCGCCGTGGTCTCCCAGACGCTGTTCAAGCGCATCGACAACAAGGGCCGCGTGGCGGCGCAGGAGATCCTCATGGCCATCCCCAGCGTGCGCAACCTGATCCGCGAGGGCAAGACCCACCAGCTGCCGAGCGTGCTCCAGACCGGGCGCGACCAGGGCATGCAGACCCTTGACGACGAGATCGTGCGGCTCATCAAGGAGGGCATAATCAGCCCCGAGGACGGGCTGGCCCAGGCCCAGAACAAGGAAAAGATCAGCGCGCTGACCAAGGAGGAGCCCCGGTGAACATGACCCGCGCCCAGCTCGACGCGATCATGGCCCAGGTGCTGGACCTCCACCCGGGCGTGGCCGACATCATCGTGACCACCGGCAAGCCCATCCAGGCCGAGGTGGACGGCGTGCTCAAGGACGCCGTGACCACGCCCGACCTCGGCAAGCTCTCGGCCCTGATGACCAAGGCCATGGCCGTTGCCCTCATGGGCGAGAACCTGCGCCTGCAGAAGACGCTGGCGGCCAAGGGCTCCTGCGACTTGTCCTACGCCATCCCCGGCAAGGGCCGCTTCCGCGCCAATATCTTCAGCCAGCGCGGCAGCCTGGCCATGGTGCTGCGGCGCCTGCCCTCCCGCATCCCGACCATGGAGGAGCTGGGCCTGCCCGCCGCGTTTCTCGACATGGCCAAGGAGAAGCACGGCCTGATCCTCGTCACCGGCGGCACGGGCTCGGGCAAGTCCAACTCGCTGGCCGCCCTCATCGACCGCATCAACACCACCCTCGCCGGGCACATCGTGACCCTGGAGGACCCGGTGGAGTTCACCCACCCGCACAAGCTGGGCACCGTGAACCAGCGCGAGCTGGGCATCGACTTCGACACCTTCGCCTCGGGCCTGCGCGCCGCCTTCCGCCAGGGGCCGAAGGTCATCCTGGTGGGCGAGATACGCGACCCCGAGACCATGGAGATCGCGCTGCAGGCCGCGGGAACAGGGCACCTGGTGCTCTCCACCCTGCACACCACCGACGCGGGCAGCACCATCGGCCGCATCCTGGGCCTGTTCGGCACGGGGGAGGAGCGGCTCATCCGCATGCGCCTGGCCGAGAGCCTGCGCTTCATCGTGTCGCAGCGGCTGCTGCCGCGCGTCGACGGCGGCCGCGTGGCGGCGTTCGAGGTGCTCAAGAACACCCTGCGCGTGAAGGAGCTGATCCTCCAGGGCGAGAGCGCGGACAAGACCTTCTACAACGTGCTGGAAACCAGCGGCACCAGCGGCATGCAGACCTTTGACCAGCATTTTCTGAGCCTGTTCGAGGCCGGGAGCATCACCGAGGAGACGGCCCTCCTGTCGTCCAGTGACCGCTCGCGCCTGGGGCAGATGATCGACCGCGCCAAGACCGCCAAGGGCGAGAAAGTCACCAGCCTGGTCATCGAGGGCCTGATGGACGAGGAGCCGACCGCGAAATAGCGAAATTTTCGTGCGCCGAACGGGTCGTAACCTGTTCCCATAGCGTGAGTATTGCGATACGGTGAAGTCAAATAGACCAGAAACCGACCTGGACGGCCCCTTTGGCCGCCTGGAACCACAAGCGCAAGGAGACGACGCCATGGCCGATTACACCCAGAAGGACCTACCCGTGACCATGCATTCCGACGATCTGCTGCGCCTGGACGACGGCACCACCATCCGCTTCGACGTCAACGGCGAGGGCAAGGACATCATGCTGAACGACGACTTCGGCGCTGCGTGCGAGCTGTTCCCCGGCAACGAGTTCATCGTCACCGCCGGCGGCAAGGAATTCCGCCTCACCACTGACTTCGGCGAGTTCATCACTGTCGAAGCGGTGTAGGTTGCTGGCTACGGCCCCGGGACGCAGGCCCCCCCTGCGGCGCCGGTCGCAAGTGAACAAAGACGCTTTGCTCTCGAGGATCGATGAATAAGCACCTGCTCGTCACCATCAGCGAGGACGCCACGGCCCACGCGGGGCTTCGCTTTGTCTGCGCGTTCTTCCAGCACAAGGACGATGTCCGCCTGACCCTGTTCAATACGGCTCCGCAGCCCCCGGCCGTCTGGGCCGAGGAAGCCAACTACGAGACGCTGCGGCTGAACGAGGAGGCCGCCCTGGCCATCATCTCGTCCGGCAAGCGGGCCATGGAGGCCGCGCGCGGCATCTTCCTGCAAGGCGGCTTCCGGCCCGGGCAGGTGGACGACAAGATCGTGGCGCGCAATTTCTCGCGCATCCAGGACATCGTGAAAGAAGGCGAGAGCGGGTTGTACGACGCCGTGGTCTTTGGCCGGCGCGGCCTGCTGCGGCTGGAGAACCTGCTGGACAAAAGCGCCAGCGAGGAGATGCTGCAGGCCAAGTTCGCCTTCCCCCTGTGGCTCTGCCGCGACGTGGAGTACGACCGCAAGGGCGTGCTCCTCTGCGTGGACGACTCCGAGCCCTCGCGCCGCATGGCCGACCACGTGGGCTTCATCCTCCAGGGCGAGCCGGAGCATCCGGTCACCATCCTGCGCGTGCTGCGCAAGACCGATTCCACACAGAACACCGAAGGGCTGTTCGGCGCGGCCATCGACGCCCTGAAGGAGAACGGCTTCCCCGCGCGCCTTATCAAGACCCGGCTGGAGCAAAACGACAACGTGGCCCAGGCCATCCTCGACGAGGCCGGGCGCGGCCGTTACGCCGCCGTGGCCGTGGGCCGCTCGGACCGGCACAAGGGCGTGCTCTCGCAACTGTTCACCGGCTCCGTCACCATGGCGCTGTTCCGCAAACTCACCGGCGCCGCGCTCTGGGTCAGCCGGTAGACCGGGCCTGGGCCTGGCCTGGCACCCCCGCCGGGACCGGGAGATGCCTCCGGCGGCCTGGGGCCTGAGCCTGGGATGCCTCCGGCGGCCTGGGGCCTGAGGCCCCCGGACCCCCCAATGGGGCTGGGGAGGGGGTGGCCTGGGCGGGCGCGCCGACTTGGCTGGGCGAAGGCAATGTGCGCGGGTTTTCCGAGGGGGGACCCTCGAAAAGCCCCGCGCACGGTTGGCCCCGTTTCTTGAGAGGGAAGGCCTGGCGGAACGGAGAGCAGGCTGTATTTCTGGCAAAACATCTTTTGAAGCCAAGTCGAGAGGTTGAGAGAAAGACGCTCTCCCGTGACTGACCAAAAGCCGAAAGGGCTGTTTCAGGTTCCTCCTGAAACAGCCCTTTCGGCGCAATGGGGGTTCCAAGGGGCCTCAGGCCCCTTGGCCGCCGG
>NZ_JAVHLD010000038.1 GCF_031082295.1 Humidesulfovibrio sp. | reverse complement strand
CCTCGTCGGCCACGACGGCGAAGCCGCGCCCGGCGTCGCCCGCGCGGGCGGCCTCGATGGCGGCATTCAGCGCCAGCAGGTTGGTCTGGTCGGCGATGTCGTTGATGACGTTCATGACCTGGCTGATGTCCTGGGCGCGGCGGCCCAGGGTGTCCATGTTGTCCTTGAGGTCGGCGGAGAGCTTGAGCAGGGCGTTCATGGCGGCCACGGAGCGGGTCACCACCTGGTTGCCCTCGGTGGCGCGGTGCTTGGCGGTGTCGGCGCCCTCGGCGGCGCGCCCGGCGTTCTTGGCCACCTCAAGCACGGTGGCGTTCATCTCTTCCATGGCTGTGGCGGTTTCGGTGATGCGGCCCTTCTGCACCTCGGTGGAGCGGCCGATGTTCTCGGCCTGGCCCGCGATCTCTTCCGAGGCGGAGGACAGGCGCTCCACCACGGACTCCAGGCGGCCGGCAGCGGCCAGCAGGCCCTCGGAGCGGGCGCGGATGGCCTGGGCCTTGGCCTCGTTGGCCTCGATGGTGGCCAGCTCGGCGGCGTGGGCCTTGTCCTCGGCCTCCTTGGTCTTGGCGGTGATCTCCTCCAGGTTGGCGGAGAGGGTGGACACCATGGTGCACAGCGCCTTTTCCAGCACGGTGATCTCGTCGTGGCCGCGCACCTCGAGGTCCACGCAGAGCTGTCCGTTGGCCACGTCCTCGGCGGCCTTGGCTGCGGCGTTGAGCGGCTGCACGATGCTGCGGAAGATGATGACGGACAGCGGCAGCACGACCACGACAAGCAGTGCGATGATGATGCCCGCGATGACCAGACTCGCGTTGCGAACCATGCTGGAGATGGCCTGGTCGATCTTGGCCTTCTCGGCGTCGATGTTGTCGATGTAGACGCCGGTGCCGATCCACATCTTTGTGCCGGGGATCATTGTGGCGTAGGAAAGCTTGGGCTGCAGGCCCTTGCCGGGCTTCTCGAAGACGTACTCCACGTAGCCGCCGCCCTTTTCGGACACGTCACGCAGGGCCTTGATCATGTAGACGCCGTTCTTGTCCACCAGATGCCCAAGGTCCTTGCCCTGGTTCTCCAGCTTGACCGGGAAGGAGACGTTCACCGTGTCCTCGTAAACGAAGAAGTAGCCGGACTTGTCCTCCCCGTAGAGCGCCGACTTGGTGGCCGCGCGGATGTGCTCCACCACGGAATCCTTGTCCTGGGGCACGCCCTTCAGCGTATCGCCAATGGACAGGGCCAGGGAATCGACGGAGAGCTTGAGCTTCGCCTTTTCGCCCTGGAGCATGGTGGCCTGGGTCTGGCCGATGGAATACGACTTCAGCTGCAGCAGTTCGTAGTAGAAGCCGCCGCCGACGAGGGCCGCAAAGGCCACCGCGATGCAGATGAGCAGAATAATCCGCGCCCGAATGGTCATGTTTCTCATAGTCATGATGCACCTCTGCTCTGTGGTTGCTGAACTGGGGAGGAGGAGTACGCAGTTTCAGCGTGAGTACTCAGGACATAATCAAGATTACCACATTTCGGGAAAAGGTAAAGGGGGCAAAGCCCACTTCCTTAACGCTGATCGGCACTTTCCCGAGGGGCAATAGGGATGGGCTAATCCTTGTGGTCGATGTCGGCGCAGAGGATGCAGGGGCGTCCGTCCTGGTCCTGGCACAGGGCGGAGATGGTGATGCAGCGGTTGCCGGAGGCAAGAGATATGTAGGGCTGGGTGGTGAACTTCGGCAGGCCGGCGCGCAGGGGCAGGAAGTATTCCTTGAGCGAATGGTCGGCGCCCTTGCGGGCGGGCTCGTAGATGAAGCGTTTGCGCTTGCGCAGCTTGGCCGGGTTGCACACGGTGTCGGAGATCTGCACGCCGCGCGCATTCAGCACGTAGAGGCACTCGATGCTGCCGCACTCGTCGATGAAGGTGGTGAGGAGCTTGTCGAGGCCGGGCATGCCCACGCTCGCCACGCGCTTGCACAGCCCCAGCACCAGCGCGTCGTGGCTGGCGTAGAGCTCCTTCTGGGCGGCGAAGCGCTCGGTGGCGCTCTCCTTGAACTTGGTCGCCAGGTAGTCGATGCGCTCGCTCACCACCTCGGCGTTGGCCATGCGCATGGCCGGGCGGCCGAAGTAGAACCCCTGGAACACGTCCACGCCGATCTCAAGCAGGCGCAGAATGTCCTCCTGGCGCTCCACCCCCTCGGCCAGGGCCAGCGAGCCCAGGCGCGAGGCCATCTGCACGAAGCTCTTGACCACCTCAAGCCGGGTCATGTGCCCGGCCACCCCGGAGACAAGTGAACGGTCGAGCTTCAGCACATCCGGCCTGAGCAGCGGGATGCGGTCCAGGTTGGAGTAGCCGGTGCCGAGGTCGTCCAGGGCGATGAGGAAGCCGTTCTTGCGATAGGTGCTTACGAACTCCTCCAAGGCCTTGGAGTCCTTGGCGTGGGACTCCACGATCTCGATGAGCACGTTGTTGGGGCTGATGCCCAGGCCCTTGACCAGGTGGATGAGGTTGCCGGAGCCCACCACGTCGGAGTCGATGGCGTGGCCGTCGACGTTGAGCGAAACGATGAGTCCACGGTTCTGGGCGTGTATGGGCGCGAAGGCCTCCAGCGCCTTCTTGCGGCACAGCCGGTCCAGCTCCAGCAATCGCCCGGCCTCGCCCGCCATGCGGAACATCTCCATGGGGGGGATGTCCTCGCCCGGGGCCGTGCAGCGCGCCAGCGCCTCAACCCCGAGCAGTGCCTTGCGCTTGATGGAGACAAGGGGCTGGAAAGCGGTGGATATCCACTCCCGCTCCAGTATCTCGTTGATGGTGGTGGCTTCGGCGGTTTCGGACATGGTTCCCCTGGGATGTCATCGGGCTGTAGTCGTTAGCCTTTGACGAGAAGCAAAAGCCGGACCACTCGCACAACTCGCTGATTTAAAGCGACATCCACACCCACGAGACGCCACGCTCGACACCATTATCTACACCTTTGTATACCAGCCACAGGCGAATTGCTAAAATTGTGAATACTTGTTTGCGCCGAGGCTGCTCAAAAAATATGTTGACAGCATCAGGACATGCGGGTAGACACTCACTCCATGAACCTACTCGCCGCCAACAATACCTCTTTTTGCCAGTACTGGTATTATTGGTTTAGCTGCGCTTGCGGCCGGGGAGAGGTTTGTTGACGACCATGCGTTAACCAAAGCCTCTTCAGGAAGGGCCGCAGGCGAAAGCCGGCGGCCCTTCTTTTAGTTCCGCCGCCGGAAGACCGCCGAAAAGCCGCCAGGGGGGCGCAACCGAACCACGCAGGAGGACACCATGCATCTCGGAAAAGCCATCCGCCTTGAGCGCATCTTCAACCGCAACACCAAACGCACCATCATCGTGCCCATGGACCACGGCACCACGGTCGGCCCCATCGCAGGCATCGTGGACATGCGAGAAGCCGTGGGCGCGGTGGTGGAGGGCGGAGCCAACGCCGTGCTCATGCACAAAGGCCTGGTCCGCTGCGGTCACCGCACCCAGGGCAAAGACATCGGCCTCATCGTCCACCTCTCCGCCAGCACCACCCTCTCCCCCTTCCCCAACGCCAAAACCCTCGTGGGCACTGTTGAAGACGCCATCCGCCTCGGCGCCGACGCCGTCAGCGTGCACGTGAACCTGGGCGACGAGAGCGAAGCCAAGATGCTCACCGACTTCGGCGCGGTGACGAGCATCGCCCAGAGCTGGGGCATCCCGGTGCTGGCCATGGTGTACGCCCGCGGCCCCAAGGTCAAAAGCGAGTTCGACCCGGACATCGTGGCCCACTGCGCCCGCGTTGGCGTGGAGCTCGGCGCGGACGTGGTCAAGGTGCCCTACACCGGCGACGTGACGTCCTTCGGCCGCGTGGTCGACTCCTGCTGCGTGCCCGTGGTCATCGCCGGCGGACCGAAGCTCGACAGCACCAAGGCCTTCCTGCAGATGGTCCACGACTCCATCAGCGCGGGCGGCGCGGGCCTGTCCGTCGGCCGCAACATCTTTCAGCACAAAAGCCCGGCGCTGCTCTGCCAGGCTTTGGCCAAGGTCGTGCACGAAGACGAGGACGTCGACGTGGTCATGGAAATGCTCAAAGGCAAGGAATAGCGAGAGGCATCATGAAACAGATCATCTTCAAGGCCATACCCTTCCAGAAGAAGCTGGTCACGCTGGCGCTGGAGTCCGGGGTGGACGCCATTCTGACCGAGGCGGCCAAGGCCGACAGCGTGCGCGCCCTGGGCCGCGTCACCGTGCTCACCGAGGCCGAGCTGCCCACGCTGCCGCTTGACTCCAAGGCCGACGAGGAGGCCGCCACCGCGCTACTCAAGACCGGGCAGCAGGTGTCTCTCGCCAAGGGCTGGGAGATCATCCCGGTGGAGAACATCCTGGCCCAGGCCACCGGCCTGGCGCTGGAGTGCGAGTCCTTCGACCGCGCAGTGCTGGCCGCTGGCATCCTGGAGCGCGGGGCCGACATGATCGTCGTCCTGCCCGAGGCCGCGGGCGACCTGAAGGCCATCGTGGCCGAGCTCAAGCTCTCCCAGGGCAAGATCGACCTGCAGCGCGCCGTGGTGACCGAGATCGCCCCTGCTGGCCTGGGCCACCGCGTCTGCGTGGACACCATCTCCATGCTCCGGCGCGGCCAGGGCATGCTGGTGGGCAACTCCAGCGCCTTCACCTTCCTGGTGCACGCCGAGACCGAGAGCAACCCCTACGTGGCCGCGCGCCCCTTCCGGGTCAACGCGGGCGCGGTGCACGCCTACGCCGTGCTCCCCGGCGACAAGACCTGCTACCTGGAGGAGCTCTCCGCCGGGCGCGAGGTGCTCGTGGTGGGCGCGGACGGCCAGACCAGCCTGACCACCGTGGGCCGCGTGAAGATCGAGATCCGGCCCATGCTGAAGATCACCGCCAAGGTCCTCGCCGCCGACGGCGCCGAGGTCTGCGGCCAGGTGTTCCTGCAAAACGCCGAAACCATCCGCGTCACCGGAGTTGACGGCACCCCCATCAGCGTGGTCAACCTCAAGCCCGGAGACGAGGTGCTGTGCCGCACGGACGTGGCTGGCCGGCACTTCGGCATGCGCATCAAAGAGGATATCAAGGAGGGCTAGGCGTGGCGGAGAACGACAGCAAGCTGGACCTGGCCGCCCTGCGGACCGAGATCGACGCCCTGGACGACGGCATCGTTGAGCTGCTCAACCGCCGCGCGGCAATCAGCATCGGCGTGGGCCGCACCAAGCAGGGTTCGCCGGACACGGTGTTCAAACCCTTCCGCGAGAAGGAGGTCATGGAGCGCCTGGCCAAGATGAACCCCGGCCCCCTGCCGGAGAGCCACCTCCAGGCCATCTACCGCGAGATCATGAGCTCCTCGCGCCGGTTGCAGCGCCCGGAGCGCGTGGTCTACCTCGGGCCGGAGGGCACCTTCAGCTACTTCGCGGGCCTGGAGTACATGGGCCGCAGCGCGGAGCTGACCCCCAAGGCCAACTTCGAGGAGATCTTCCGCGCAGTGGCCGACGGCGAGGCCGAACTGGGCGTCATTCCGCTGGAGAACTCGCTCCAGGGAACCGTGGGCCAGGTGGTGGACCTGTTCATGCTCTTCCCGGTGCACATCCACGCCGAACTCTACAGCCGCATCACCCACTTCCTCATGGGCAAGGCCACGACCACGGCCGAGGTCAAGGAGATCCACTCCCACCCGCAGCCGCTGGACCAGTGCTCCGGCTGGCTGCGCAACAACATGCCCGGGCGCGGCCTGGTGCCCGAGAGCAGCACCGCGGCGGCGGCGGAGATCGCGGCGGCGCGCGGGCCGGAAGTGGCCACCGTGGGCCACCTGCGCCTGGCCGACCGCTACGGCCTGAACATCCTGGCCGCGCACATCGAGGACCTGCCGGACAACTGGACGCGTTTCCTGGTCATCGGCCCCCGGCCCGGCACCGAGAGCGCGCGCGACAAGACCTCCATCCTGTTCACCGTGCCGGACAAGCCCGGCGCCCTGGCCGAGGTGCTGGACTCGTTCGCGGGCCGCGCCATCAACCTGACCAAGTTGGAGAGCCGGCCCCTGCGCGGCGAGAAGTGGAAGTACGTGTTCTTCGCGGACCTGGAGTGCGACCTCTCGGCCACCGAGTACGAGAGCTTCCTGGCCTCCCTGCGCGAGCGCTGCCACACCCTGCGCATCCTGGGCTCCTACCCCACCGGGCCGCACCTCGACGCGGGAGGCAGATGATGGGCGCCACCGACAGCCACATCCTGGTCAACGCCCCGGCGTCCAAGTCCATGTCGCACCGGGCGCTCATCGGCGCGGCCCTGGCCCCGGGCGAGTCGCGGCTCACCGGCGTGCTGGAGAGCGTGGACACCACCCACACCATGGGCTGCCTCACGGCCTGCGGAGCGAGCTTCGCCCGCAGCGGCCCAGGCGAATACACCGTGCAGGGCATGGCCCACGGCCCGGCCTCCAACGGGAATGGCGGCAACGTGGCCGACCTGGACGTGCACGAGTCCGGCACCACCTGCCGCCTGCTGGCCGGTGTGGCCGCCTGCGGGCGCGGCAAGTTCCGCATCCACGGCGCCCCGCGAATGCACGAGCGCCCCCTGGGCGAGCCCGCCCGCGCGCTGGCCTCCCAGGGCGTTGTCTTCCACTGGGAGGGCAAGCCCGGCTACCCGCCCGTCACCATCGAGACCACCGGGCTGCCGGGCGGCGAGATCGACGTGCGCCTGGAGGAGAGCAGCCAGTACCTGTCCGGCATCCTCCTGGCCGCGCCCCTGGCCAAGAGCCCCATGACCATCAACATCTCCGGCACCAAGGCCGTGTCCTGGCCCTACGTCTCCCTGACCCTGCAGACCATGCGCGACTTCGGCGTGCCCGCGGTGGTGGAGGCCCTGGTGGACGGACGCTTCCAGGCCGTGGAGCAGGAGAGCGTCACCAGCGCCGAGCCAGGCAAGCTGCGCTTCCGCATCGAGCCAGGCGTGTACCAGGCCCGCTCCCTGTGCGTGGAGGGCGACTGGAGCAACGCGTCCTACTTCCTGGCCGCCGGGGCCGTGGGCTCCCGCCCGGTCACCGTGCGCGGCCTCTCGCGCGATTCCCTCCAGGGCGACCGCGCCATCCTGGACATCCTGGCCTCCATGGGGGCGCGCATGGCCTGGACCAGCGGCTCGCTCGGCCACGGGGGCGGCGAGGGCGGCGGCGACGAAGTCACCGTGCTCGCGCCCGTGGGCGGGCTGCGCGGCGTGGACGTGGACATGGGCGCCTGCCCGGACCTGGTGCCCACCGTGGCCGTGGCGGCCTGCTTCGCCAAGAGCCCCACCACCATCCGCAACGTGGCGCACCTGCGCATCAAGGAATGCGACCGCCTGGAGACCCTGGCCACCGAGATCGCCAAAACCGGCTGTGGCGCCGCCATGACCCACGACACCCTGACCATCACGCCAGCCCCCCTGCCCGCGGGCAAGCGCATCGAGTTCCGCTCCCAGGGCGACCACCGCATGGTCATGGGTCCGGCCATCTTCGGGCTGGCCGGCATCGACGCGCAGTTCGACAACCCCGGTTGCGTGTCCAAGAGCTTCCCCGAGTTCTGGGACCGCTGGGCCGTGGTGCTCGCGGGCGCGGAAAAGGCATAGGAACGCACATGAACGCCGGACAGGACATTTCGCGGGTCGCCATCGTGGGCGCGCGGGGCCAGATGGGGGCGCTCTTCGTGCGCGCCTTCCACAAGGCCGGGCTCACCGTGACCACCCTGGACCGGCCCTACGACCCGGACGGCACGGGCGCGGCCCTCAAGGCGGCGCTCGCCGGGGCCGAGCTGGTCATCCTGTCCGTGCCGGTGACGGCCATGGGCGACGTGGCCCGCACCGTGGCCCCGTTTTTGGGCGAGGGCGCCATCCTGGCCGACGTCTGCTCCGTGAAGGTGCACCCCACGGCCCAGATGCTCGCCGCCTACCCGGGGCCGGTGGTCGGCACGCACCCGCTGTTCGGCCCGGTGATCCCCGAGGGCTTCGTGCCCCGGGTGGCCGTCACCCCCGGCCGCGAGAACGGGAAGGGCGACGCCGCCGCGGCCGTGGCCAAGGTGTTCGCCAGCGCCGGGTTCACCCCCTTCGACAGCACAGCCGAGGAGCACGACCGGGCCATGGCCTGCGTGCAGGGGCTCAATTTCATCACCACCGTGGCCTACCTGGCCTCGGCCCGGCAGGTGCCCGGCATCGAGAAGTTCCTGACGCCCTCCTTCGAGCGCAGGCTTGAGGCGGCGCGCAAGATGCTCACAAAGGACCGCGAGCTCTTCCAGCTCATCAGCGAGGACAACCCCTTCATGCAGGAGACCGTGCGCCAGTTCACGGCCTACCTGGACATCGCCGCCGGGGGCGATCTCGACCTGCTCTCCGCCAGGGCCTCCTGGTGGTGGCGCGACAAGGCATAGGGACGCGGCTTTCGCCCTGGGGCGAAGAATGACGAAGTGTTTGCCGCGTCCCGCACAGGGTCGCGGCTTTTCTTTGACGGAACGCAAGCGTTGTTCCACGACACGGAGGAAACAATGGACATTCGCCTGAAGCATTACGGGAAGTGGCTCCCGGCCGACGTGCAGACGCCCATCAGCCTGTACCTTGGCCTGGTGGGCGACGCTCCCGGCATCCTGCTCGAAAGCGCCGAGGTGGACGGACGCCTGGGGCGCTACAGCCTCATCGCCTGGGACTTCCGCCTCCTGGCCGAGCCCAGGGACGGCAAGCTGACGCTCGACATCCGCGACCCCCGCCTGGAGCCCCTGCGCGGGCTTGAGGGCAAGGACTACATGGAGGGCCTGCGCGAGCTGCTGAAGAGCATCGAGATCGACCAGCCCGCGCTGAAGGAACCGCTGCCCGCCATCACCCGCTCGGTGCTGGGCTACCTGGGCTACTCCGTGGGCGGCATGCTGGAGCCCAAGCTGGCCGCCTGCATGCCCCCGGAAAAGGCCGAGGCGCGCCTAGTGCTGCCGGGCCAGGTCGTGCTCTACGACCACCTGCGCGCGCGCTGCTGCTACCTGTCGCTCGACGAGCTGGGCAGCGACGGCAAGGGCGGCCCCAAGCCCGCCGACCCCGGCACAGCCGGCTCCTTCGAGCTGAAGACCGAGGAGCCCAGCGCCTCGCCCGGGCGCGAGGTCTACATGGAACAGGTGCGCGAGGCCAAGCGCCTCATCACCGAGGGCGAGGGCATCCAGCTCGTGTTCTCCGTGCGCTTCGCGACGCCCTTCGCGGGCGAGCCCTTCGGCGTCTACCGGCGTCTCAAGCAGGCCAACCCCTCGCCGTTCATGTTCTTCATGCGCTTCGAGAACGAGACCCTGGTGGGCAGCTCCCCGGAGATGCTGGTCAAGTGCGACGCGGGCAGGCTGGAAGTCCGGCCCATCGCCGGCACCCGCCCGCGCGGAGCCACCGAGGCCCAGGACGCTGTGTTCGAGCAGGACCTTCTGGCCGACCCCAAGGAACGCGCCGAGCACGTCATGCTGGTGGACCTGGGCCGCAACGACCTGGGCCGCATCGCCACGCCGGGCAGCGTGGAGGTGGTCAAGTTCATGTGCGTGGAGCGCTTCTCCCACGTCATGCACCTGACGAGCTACGTGGAGGCCAACCTGCGCGAGGGCCTGGACGCCATCGACGTGCTCCAGTCCACCTTCCCGGCCGGCACGGTGGCGGGCGCGCCCAAGATCTGGGCCATGGAGACCATCGCCCGGGTGGAGCAGCGCGAGCGCGGCCCCTACGCCGGGGCCATGGGCTGGCTGGGCCTGGGCAAAGGCCCGGTCAACGTGGGCACGGGCATCACCATCCGCAGCATGTGGATGCGCGACGGCGTGTGCAACTGGCAGGCCGGGGCCGGGCTGGTGTACGACTCCGACCCGGAAAAGGAATGGCTGGAATGCAACAACAAGGCCCGCATCATTCGCGAGATTCTTTCCTCCAAGGGGGTTGGCGATGTTTTTGCTGATCGATAACTTCGACTCCTTCACCTTCAATCTGGTGCAGGCCTTCCAGCAGCTCGGGGCCGACCCCGTGGTGCTGCGCAACGACCGCGCGGAGCTGCTCGACCCGGCCTTCGTGGCGGGGCTTGACCGCGTGTGCCTCTCCCCCGGCCCCAGCCGCCCGGAAAACGCGGGCAACTGCCTGAAGTTCCTGGCCCTGCTTGAAAAGACCGGCATGAACGTACCCACCCTGGGCGTGTGCCTGGGCCACCAGACCCTGGGCCACTTCGCCGGGGCCAGCGTTGTCCGGGCGGAGCGCATCATGCACGGCAAGACCTCCCCGGTTGAGCACGACGGCACCGACGTGTTCGAGGGGCTGGACAACCCGTTCGAGGTCTGCCGCTACCACTCGCTGCTCGTCCTGGCGCACGAGGCCCCGGACAAGCTGCGCGTGACGGCCAGGACGGCCGAGGGCGAGGTCATGGGCATGTGCTACACCGACCGCCCCTGGAGCGGCGTGCAGTTCCACCCGGAGTCCATCCTGACACCGGACGGGCCGAAACTGCTGGCCAACTTCCTCAAACGCAGCAAACAGGCCGTGTAGGGCCGGGAGGACGAATATGAGCCATTCCATGCGCGACATTCTGGAACCCCTGGCCAGCGGACAAGACCTCTCGGCCGAGCAGGCGGCCTACGCCTTCCGCGAGCTCTTCGAGGGCGAGCTCTCCCCGGCCCAGGCCGGAGCCCTGCTCATGGGCCTGCGGGCCAAGGGCGAAACCGCGCTCGAACTGGCGGCCGCCGCCCGCGCGGGCCTGGAGCGCGCGAAGCTGGTCACCGGCCTGCCCACGGACAAGCCCCTGCTGGACATCGTGGGCACCGGCGGCGACCTGTCGAACAGCTTCAACTGCTCCACGGCGGTGTCGCTGTACCTGGCGGCCCTGGGACACCGGGTGGTCAAGCACGGCAACCGCGCCGTGTCGTCCTCCAGCGGCAGCGCCGACGCGCTCGAAGGCCTGGGCATCCGGCTCGACACCGGCCCGGACGAGGTGGCCGCGGAGCTGGCCAAGTCGAACTTCGTGTTCCTCTTCGCCCCGCACTACCACCCGGCCTTCGCGCACATCGCGCCCGTGCGCCGGGAACTGGCCATCCGCACCCTGTTCAACCTCATGGGGCCGCTCTTGAACCCCGCCCGGCCCTCGCACCAGCTCCTGGGCGTGGGCAGCGAGCGCGCCCTCAAGCTCATGGCCGACACCCTGGCCCTCATCGCGCCGGAGCTCACCGCCTTCGTCATCCACGGGCGGGTGGGCTACGACGGGACCGGCGGCAAGGGCGGCTTCGACGAGCTGACCCCCTTTGGCGCGGCCACGGGCTTCGCCCTCGACCGGGGGCGGGTCGCGCCGCTCGCGCTTGACCCGCGCGAGTTCGGCATCCCGGCCCACAACCCGGACGAGGTCCGCGTGGCCGACAAGGCGAGCGCGCTCAAGGCCATCAAGGACGTGCTCACCGGCAAGGCCAATGCCGCCATGCAGGACATGACCGCCCTGAACCTGGGCGCGGCCCTGCACCTGGCCACCGGAAAAGACCTGGCCGAGAGCATCCGCGAGGCGCGCCAGGCCGTGGCCGACGGCGCGGCGAGGAGTTTCGTCCGTGAGTAGCATGCTCGACCGTTTCCGGGCCGCGCAGGCCGGGGGAATCGCCCTGCTGCGCCAGCTGGCCGAGGATGGCCAACTGCCGGAGCCGTGGCCCTTCTCGGACATCAACGCGCGGCCGGGCTTTTCCAAGGCCCTGCGCGCCGCTGGCGCCCCGGCCGTCATCGCCGAGTACAAGCGCGCCTCGCCCTCGCGCGGGGTCATCAACCTGGAGCTGACGCCCGCGGACGTGGCCCGCATGTACGCCGACGGCGGGGCCGCGTGCTTCTCCGTGCTCACGGAGCGCCAGCACTTCCAGGGCGACCTGCGCTTCCTCTCGGACATGGCCTTTGCGGGCAGGCCCATGCTGCGCAAGGACTTCCTGCTCGACCCGCTGCAGGTGGTGGAGACCGCAGCCACCCCGGCCTCGGCGCTTTTGCTCATCATGCGCATGTTTGACGGCCCGGCCCAGGTGCGCGAGATGCTCGACGCCTGCCGCCAGTTCGAGCTGGAGGCCGTGTGCGAGGTGTTCGACGAGGCCGACCTGGACATCGCGCGGGAGGCCGGGGCCGAGATCATCCAGGTCAACAACCGCGACCTGGACAAGCTGGTGACGGACCTGGGCATCTCGCGCCGCCTGGCGCCGCGCAAGAAGGACGGGGAGCTGTGGATCAGCGCCTCGGGCCTGGAGGCGCCGGAACAACTGAACGAAATGGCCGACCTGGGCTTTGATGCCGTGCTTATCGGCACCTCGCTCATGTGCCAGACGGACCCCGGCGCGGCGCTCAAGAAGCTCGCCGCCGTGGCTCAAACAAGGAACGCGAAATGACGAACGGACTGCTGGTCAAGGTTTGCGGCATGACCCGCGAAGAGGACGCGCTGCGCTGCGCCGAGCTGGGCGCCGACCTGCTGGGCTTCATCTTCCACCCGGGCAGCCCGCGCAACACCACGCCGGAGTTCCCGGCCGACTTGCGCCTGCCCGGCGTGCGCAAGGTGGGCCTGTTCGTGGACCAGAAGCCCATGGAGGCCCTCGGCATCATGGCCGCAGGAAGGCTCGACATGGCGCAGCTGCACGGCGGCCAGACCGAGTCCTTCTGCGCGGTGCTGGCCGAGCGCATGGGGCCGGGGCGCATCATCAAGGTCTTCTGGCCGGAAAAGGCCGCCAGCCTTGAAGCCTTCCAGGCCGAGCTGGACCGCTACGCGCCCTACTGCGGGCACATGCTCGTGGACGCGGGCAAGGGTGGCGGCGGGCACGGCAGGGAGATCAGTGACAAGGCCGCCGAGATCCTGGCGGGCGCGAAGTTCCCGCGACCATGGCTCCTGGCCGGGGGGCTGAATCCGGAGAACCTCCCCGGCCTGATTTCCCGGTACCGCGCCCCTGGCGCCCCTGCCCAAGGCATGGGGATGGTCGGCGTGGACCTCAATTCCGGCGTGGAAAAAGCACCCGGCCAGAAGGACGAAACACTGCTGCGCGCGGCCTTCGCCGCCATCAAGGCGACCGGCGCGGCTCAAACGCAAGGGGTAACCCCGTGAAAAAAGGCTATTTCGGCGCATTCGGCGGGCAGTTCGTGCCCGAGCTGCTCATGCCCCCGCTCCTGGAGCTGGAGGAGGCCATGGCCCGCATCCTGCCGTCCAAGGAGTTCCAGGACGAGCTCGCCAGCGAGCTGACCCACTTCGTGGGACGGCCCACGGCGCTCACCTTCTGCCCCAACCTCTCGGCCAAGCTCGGCGTGAAGCTGTGGCTGAAGCGCGAGGACCTGGCCCACGGCGGCGCGCACAAGGTCAACAACACCATCGGCCAGGCCCTGCTGGCCAAGAAGCTCGGCAAGAAGCGCCTGCTGGCGGAGACCGGCGCGGGCCAGCACGGCGTGGCCTCGGCCCTGGCCGCCGCCCGCCTGGGCCTGGAGTGCGTCATCTACATGGGCGCGACCGACGTCGAGCGCCAGAGCCTCAACGTGCGCCGCATGAAGCTCTTCGGGGCCACTGTGGTGCCCGTGGAGTCCGGCACCAAGACCCTCAAGGACGCCATCAACGCCGCCCTGCGCGTGTGGATCGCCGACCAGGAGACCACCCACTACTGCTTCGGCACCGCGGCCGGGCCGCACCCGTTCCCGCTCCTGGTGCGCGAGCTGCAGGCCTGCATCAGCCGCGAGGCGCGCGCCCAGATGCTCGCCCAGGCGGGCTGCCTGCCCGACTACGTCGTGGCCTGCGTGGGCGGGGGCTCAAACGCCATCGGCGCGTTCCACGAGTTCGTGGGTGACGCCTCGGTGCAGCTCATCGGCGTGGAGGCCGCAGGTTCAGGCCTGCCCGGCGACTGGCACTCGGCCCCGCTGTCCGTCTCGGGTTCGCCCGGCGTGCTGCACGGCATGCACACCCAGCTCATCCAGACGCCCGAGGGCCAGATCCTGCCCTCGCACTCCATCGCCCCCGGGCTGGACTATCCCGGCGTGGGGCCGGAGCACGCGGCGCACCAGGCCAGCGGCCGGGCGCAGTACGTGTCCGTCACCGACGACGTGGCGCTGAACGCCTTCATCGAGCTCTCGCGCTTTGAGGGCATCATGCCCGCGCTGGAGAGCTCGCACGCGCTGGGCTGGGCGCTCAAGGCCGCAAAGGACATGAAGCCCGGCAGCAATGTCGTGGTCTGCCTGTCCGGCCGGGGCGACAAGGACCTGGACATCGTCAACGACTACCTCGCCACAAAGGCCTAGGGGGCGCACGTGAGCACCAACATACTGACCAAACGCATCGCCGATGCCCGGGCCAAGGGACGCCTGGGCCTGATTCCCTTCCTGCCCGCAGGCTACCCGGACAAGGCCCGCTTCTGGACCGAGATCGACCAGCTGGACGAGGCCGGGGCCGACATCATCGAGATCGGCATGCCCTTCTCCGACCCCGTGGCCGACGGACCCGTGGTGGAGCACGCCTCCCTCAAGTGCCTGGACGCGGGCGTGAACCTCTCGTGGATCCTGGGCGAGCTGGCCTCGCGCAAGGGCCGCTACAAGGCCGGGCTGGTGCTTATGGGCTACCTGAACCCGGTGCTGCAGTACGGCCTGGAACGCTTCGCCAGGGACGCCTCCTCCGCCGGGGTGCACGGCGTCATCCTGGCCGACGTGCCCTTCGAGGAGTCGGAGCCCATCCGCGCGGCCTTCGACCCGCAGGGCCTGGTGCTGATCCCGCTCGTGGGCCTGAACACGGAGCCTGCGCGCATGGCGCTCTATGCCAAGGGCGGCAAGGGCTTCGCCTACTTCGTGTCCGTTCTCGGCACCACGGGCGTGCAGGCGGGCTTCGACACCGGCCTGCCCGAGAACATCCGCGCCGGGCTGACCAAGGCCAAGGCGGCCTTCGACATCCCGGTGGCGCTGGGCTTCGGGCTCAAGCACCCGGACCAGCTGAAGGCGCTCGACGGGCTGGTGGACGCGGCCGTGTTCGGCAGCGCGCTCATCCGGCACATCGACGCGGGCGGGGACAGCAAGGGCTTCATGCAAGTGTGGAAATAAGATAGTTGGGGGAATCTTCCGGGGGCAGCGGCCCCCGGACCCCCGTTTACGCCGAAAGGGCTGTCTCAGGAGGAACCTGGGACAGCCCTTTCGGCTTGTGCGGGCCACAGGGGGCTGCCGGGGGCTACAGGTAGGTGAGCCACCAATCCTTTCGCGTCGCCTTGATTCCGGCGAACCAGCGGCACAGGGGGTACAACAGCAGCACCGCCAGCGCCCACGCCCCGTAGGTCAGGGGCAGGTCGAAGTGGAAGTCGTGCGGCCAGGCCACGCCCGGCGGATTTGCGAAGAGCCAGGGCGCGGAGCCATAGCGCCACAGCGCCCAGGGCACGGCCATGGCGTGCAGCAGCGGCAGATGCAGCACGTAGAACAGGAACGGCACCCGCCCGAAGATCGCCGCCGGCCGCGTCCATGCGGGCAGCGTCGGGCGGTCCAGCGCCGCCAGGAGCATCAGCGCCGGGCCCATGGTCATGAGCAGGTACGAGAGCGAGGGCGGGTACTTCGCGCAGCCCAGGGCGTTCAGGAATGTCAGGAAGGGGTTGGCCTGCGCCGCCCAGGGCTCGGGATCGCCGTAGCCGTTCAGGCCCCGCAGCGCGGCATAGCCCAGCGTGAGCGCCAGGCCCGTCAGAAACACCCTCCGCCTGCGCGTCCGCTGGTCCCAGCGGATGGCCTCGCCGCAGGCGAAGCCCGCCGCCATGATCCCGATCCACGGGATGAGCGGATAGACCACCAGCAGTCGCTCGCCCCCGAACGGCCCCACGTAGCCCTTCACATGCAGCACGCTCCACAGCCAGCCCAACTGGCCGAAGTCAGCGGGTTTGAGGCCGTCCAGCAGGTTGTGCCCGGCGATCATGGCCAGGCTGATCGTCAGCAGCGCCCGCCGTGGCAGGTAGACCAGCGCGGCCAGGGCGATCATGGACCAGCCCAGGCACCAGAGGACCCCGGCCTTGAGCAGGCTGTAGTCGAAGTTGAAGTACCAGAACGCGCGGACCACGGCCAGCTCCAGGAAGATCAGCCACAGTCCGCGTGTGATCAGGGTGCGGGACACGGTGGCCATGGGCTTGCCGCCCGAGGCCGAAAGGTACGCCCCGGCTCCGGCCAGGAACGAGAACACCGGCGCGCAGAAGTCCGTGACCCAGCGCGTGAGGAACAGCGAGACCGTGGCCTGGCTCAGGTCGATGGGGTCGAAGTAGGCGTGGGAGTTGGAGAAGAAGTCGCGCGAATGGTCCAGGGCCATGATCACCATGACAATGCCCCGCAGCGCGTCCAGGCTCTCCATGCGCGCGCGCTTGGCGGGCGGTGCGGTGCGGGGTTCCTGGTCCATGGCTGGGCCGTAGCACGTCCGTCCGCCTGGTGCAAGGTCTTGCGCCACGAGACACGGCCGGAGGGTTGGGAGGCGTCGCAAGGTATGGATTTGACAAAATTATGGAAATGATGAGGACGAAGCGATGAAGAAGGTGACGGCATGGGAAGTTGCAATGGGTATAGCGCTTGTCTTCATGGGCTGGACCGGTATTCATGACGGTGAGATGTACCGCTGGGGAGTTTCGATCATGTACCCCAGGCAATTTGGATGGGCGCTCATTGTTCTCGGTGTCGGCATTCCTGTTGCTGCGTATATTATGCGCTCGCGCCAAGGCAATGACAAATAGCTAACGCTGCCAGTTGGTTACTCAGACCCGGTTCGGCCCCATCTCCGGGCCGGGGCTTTCAATTGGCGCGGCTTTGAGCCGACACCGGGCGCTTCACGGCGCCCTGATGGGGAAATCGACCCGCTGGGGAAGAAGGGCGACGGCCCGAATCCTTCAGCGCCTGCGCGTCACCCACAGGATCGAACACCCGCCCAGCACCATGATGGCGGCGATGGCCAGGAAGCTCATGACGTGGCTGCCCGTCAGGTCGCGCACGTAGCCCACCAGGGTCGGCCCCACGAACCCGCCCGCGTTCCCCACGGAGTTGATGAGCGCCACCCCGCCCGCCGCCGCCGCGCCGGACAGAAAGCCCGTCGGGATGGTCCAGAACGGGCCAAGCATGCCCCACAGCCCGATGATGGCGAGGGTGAAGCAGCCGAGGCTCCACCACGGCCCGGCCAGACCGATCAGACCAGCGCCGCCCGGCCACAAAGCCAGCACGAACCCAGCCGCGCTGACGAACAGCGGCCCGGCCGTGTGCCAGCGCCGCTCGCCCGTGCGGTCGGAATGCCGCCCGATGAGCACCATGCCCACGACCCCGCCCAGGTACGGGATGGCCGAGAGCAGGCCAACCTTCTCCGGGCTCGCGCCCGGCCCCAGCACCTCGCCGATGAGCGTCGGCATCCACATGACCAGCCCGTACATGCCCACGCACAGGCTGAAATAGCCGAGGCTCAGGAGCCAGACACGGGGATCGCGCGCCAGGCCGGCCAGCACCGCCCACAGGCCTCGGCCCGAGTCCGGCTCGACGCCGGATTCAGCGCCCGGAGCGGCAGCCGTGACCGCGCGCGACAGCTCCGCGTCCAGGGCCAGGCGCTCAGCCGGGTCGAGCCAGGGCGCGTGGGCCGGGCCGTCGGGCAGATAGCGCAGCACGGAGAAGCCCAGCAGCACAGCCGGAACGCCTTCCAGCAGGAACATCCAGCGCCAGCCGGACATGCCCAAGCTGCCGTGCATCTCAAGCAGCAGGCCGGAGAGCGGCCCGCCCACGATGCCCGCCACCGGGGTCGCGGCCATGAACAGGGCCACGGCCCGGGCGCGGCGCGCCGGGGGGTACCACAGGGTCAGGTAGTAGATGATGCCGGGCAAAAAGCCCGCCTCGGCCACGCCGAGCAGGAAGCGCAGCGTGTGGAACGACCAGTCCGCGTGCACCAGCGCCATGCCGCAGGCCACCAGCCCCCAGGTGACCATGATGCGCGCGATCCACAGCCGAGCGCCCACCCGGCGCAGGATGAGGTTGCTCGGCACCTCGCAGAGCACGTAGCCCGCGAAGAACATGCCCGCGCCCAGGCCGAACACGGAGCTGGAGAAGCCCAGCTCCAGGCTCAAGCTCGGCGCGGCGAAGCTCACGTTGACGCGGTCCAGGTAGGCCACCACGTAGAGCAGGAACAGGTAGGGCAACAGCCGCAGGTCGACCTTGCGGTACAGGGCGGCGAGGGACGCTTCAGGTGCGGTCATGCGGCTGGTGTAGCCCAGGTGTGGGGCAAAGAAAAGCGAGGCCGGAAGATTGCTCTCCCGGCCCCGCAGGCAGTGGTCGAGGGGACAGATGCTAGAGCTTGCAGGCCGTGCGCAGGTCGGCTGCGGCGTCGGTCTTTTCCCAGGTGAACTCGGGCAGCTCGCGGCCGAAGTGGCCGTAGTTGGTGGTCAGCTTGTAGATGGGGCGGCGCAGGTCCAGGCGCTTCAGGATGTAGTACGGGCGCAGGTCGAACACTTCGCGCACGGCCTTGGTCAGCACGTCGTCACCGACCTTGCCGGTGCCGTGGGTGGTGCAGACCACGCTGACGGGGTCGGCAACGCCGATGGCGTAGGCGATCTGGACCTCGGCCACGTCGCCCAGGCCGGCGGCCACGATGTTCTTGGCCACGTAGCGCGCCATGTACGCGCCGGAGCGGTCCACCTTGGAGGGGTCCTTGCCGGAGAACGCGCCGCCGCCGTGGCCGCCCATGCCGCCGTAGGTGTCCTGGATGATCTTGCGGCCGGTGAGCCCGCAGTCGCCCACGGGGCCGCCGATGACGAAACGGCCGGTGGGGTTCACGTAGATCTTCAGCTTGTCGTCGATGAGGCTCTCGGGGAGGGTCTTGAAGATGACCTCCTTCTTGATGGCCTCGACCAGATCGCCGTGGCTGATGCTCTCGTCGTGCTGGGCGGAGACGACCACGTTGTCGATGCGCACGGGCTTCTTGTTCTCGTACTCAACGGCGACCTGGGTCTTGCCGTCCGGGCGCAGGAACTTCAGCACGCCGTCCTTGCGCACCTTGGTCAGGCGCTGGGACAGCTGGTGGGCGTAGTAGATGGGCGCGGGCATCAGCGTGGGGGTCTGGTTGCAGGCGAAACCAAACATCATGCCCTGGTCGCCGGCGCCCTGGTCCTCGGGCTTGGTGCGGTCCACGCCCTGGGCGATGTCGGCGCTCTGCTTGTCGATGGAGGACATGACCGCGCAGGTGGCGTAGTCGTAGCCCATATCGGAGCTGTTGTAGCCGATTTCCTTCACGGTCTCGCGCACGATGTTCGGCAGATCGGCGTAGGCCTTGGTGGTGATCTCGCCAGCGATGAAGGCCATGCCGGTGGTCACGAGGGTTTCGCAGGCCACGCGCGAGGCGGGGTCCGGCCCGATGAGGGCGTCGAGTACGGCGTCGGAGATGGCGTCGGCCACCTTGTCCGGGTGCCCTTCGGTGACGGACTCGGACGTGAACATGTAACGGCTGTTCGGTGAAATCATGCAAAGTCCTCCAGTATATCAGGTAAGATTTGAATCAGTGTGCCGCCTCGGGCCTGTTGGCGGCATCCACACGAATCACCCTGGGCGTGTGTCCGGGAATTTCCTCCGGTTCAAGCTCCAGGTATGTCGCCAGTATGACCTTCTGGCCGACCTTGCCCTTGTGGGCGGCCGCGCCGTTCAGGCAAATCTCGCCGGGCTTTCCGGGAATGGCGTAGGTGGTCAGCCGCTCCCCGTTGGCCAGGTTGTACACGTCGATGCGCTCGAAGGGCAGTATTCCCACCGCCTCAAGCAGGGCCGTATCCACGGAGATGCTGCCCTCATAGTCCAGGTTCACCGAGGTGAGGGTGGCTCCGTGTATCTTGGCGCTCAAAAAAGTACGTCTGGGCAACTGCTCTTATACCTCCAGCAGGATGTTGTCTATAAGGCGCACACTGCCCAAGAACACCGCCACGGCAAGGAGCGTCGGCGCGTCCACGCGGGCCACGGGGGTCAAGGCCTCCGGGTGCACGAAGTCGGCGTAGTCCACGCGCGCCATGGGGAGCTTTTCGGCCAGATGCGAGCGAAACATAAGGCCCAGTTTCGCGGCGTCAACCTCGCCCCCGCGCACGGCCTGCTGCACCAGCAGCAGCCCCTGGCGGATGGCCGGGGCGCTCGCGCGCTCGTCGGGCGTCAGGTAGACGTTGCGGGAGCTCATGGCCAGGCCGTCGGGCTCGCGGAAGATTGGGCGGCCGACAATGGTCACGCCGAGCTCCAGGTCGCGGGTCATGCGCCCCAGGATGGCCAGCTGCTGCCAGTCCTTCTCCCCGAACACGGCCACATCCGGCCGCACCAGCCCGAAAAGCTTGGCCACCACGGTGCACACGCCCCGGAAGTGCCCTGGCCGCGAGGCCCCGCACAGCCCCCGGCCCAGCTCCGGCACGTCCACCCAGGTGGCGTGGTCAGGCGCATACATGGCCCCGGCCTCCGGCGCGAAGACGAGGTCAACTCCGTGGGCGCGGGCCAGCTCCAGGTCGCGCGGCAGGTCGCGCGGGTAGCGGTCCAGGTCCTCATTGGGGCCGAACTGGGTGGGATTGACGAAGATGCTCACCACCAGGCGGTCGGCCAGGCCGCGGGCGTGGTCGAAAAGCGAGAGATGCCCGGCGTGCAGGAAACCCATGGTCGGCACCAGGGCGACCGTCAGGCCCTGTGCGCGCCACGTCTGGCATTGCTGGCGGAGATCGGCGAGGTCGGCGAGGAGGTTCATAATCATTCTCGGAGTCGTTTTGGAAGTCCGGCATGGCACGAACCCGAGGCGCTGTCCACAGATATTTCGCCCGCGCGCCGGGCAAACTCTTGTGCAATACCCCGGGTCGGAGTAGACAAACCCGCATGCGCTCGCCAGCTGACATCTTCGCCACCGCCGCACCGGACAGGGCCGTGAACCTCACCAGGCAGGACCTCATCGACCTGGAGCACGCCCTGAAGGACGGAATCCACGAATTCCTGCCCTTCGCGTCATATTCACTTTTCTTCCCGCGCGAGGGCGACTGCTGCCCGGAAACGCACTACGACCACAAGGCCCGCGAGCTCATGCTGCCGCTGACCCTGCGCGGCGAGACGCTTGGCGTGTTCGTGGCGCGCGGGGTGCGCCTCACCGCGCCCAAGGCCCTGCCGCCGCTGCTGAAGCACCTGGCCACCTGCGTGCTGGAGAAGCTGCTGCTCTACAAGCGCAGCGTCACCGACGCCCTCACCGGCCTGTCCAGCCGGGAGCACTTCGTGGGCAGCCTGGCCCAGGAGATCGACCTCATCCAGCACAGCCTTGGGGCCACCACTGGCGGCCGCTCCGACCCGGAGCTGCAGGGCTTCAGCGCGTCCCTCGGCGTCATCCTGCTCGACCTCGACTCGTTCCAATGGATCAACGAGCGCTACGGCTACCTGGTGGGCGACAGCATCAACGCCCAGGTTGGCCGGACCATCGGCGCCCTCTGCCCGCGCCACGTCACCAGCGCGCGCATCCACAACGACACCTTCGCCCTGCTCGTGCCCGACGCCAGCCCCAAGACCTGCCTGGAGCTGGCCGAACAGGTGCGCCAGGCCATCGGCGCCTTAAGCTTTCAGGACGAGATCACCGGGGACAACCTGAGCGTCTCGGCCAGCCTGGGTTTCGCCAACTACCCGCAGAGCCTGCGCGGACGCCAGTTCCAGCGCACCCCGCGGGAGCAGGCGCGCATCCTGCTGCGCGCGGCGGCCAAGGCCGTGGGCACAAGCAAGGCCTTTGGCCGCAACCGGGTCTTCAATTTCGGCGACATCGTCAAGGCCGGCGGCCGCGTGCTGGAGGTGCTGCCCATGCAGCGCCTGGCCGTGAGCCTGGGCCGGGGCGTGGGCGCCCAGGAGGGCATGCGCTACCTGGTCTGGTCGCCGCGGTTCACGCAGCGCACCATCGAGGCCCACCTGTCCGAGGACGAACGCCTGCTGGGCCGCTCTCCCGCCCTGTACAAGGGCGAGATCGTCCTCAGCGAGGTGCAGGAGGACATGTCCGTCGCCGAGGTGCTCCACGCGGGCGACCCGGCCTGGACCCCGGAACCAGGCGACCGCCTGACCCTCATCCAGGAGCGCGACAGCTTCTTCGCAGCCGAGGCCGCCAGCGACGGCAGCGCCGCGGCCAGCCGCGACATGCTCACAGGGCTTTACGGCTACCGCGACTTTCTCTCGTTCTACGCACGGGCGCGCGGCCGCGCCGAGGGCTTCTGCGTGGCGCTCACGCGGATCATCACGACGAACACCGAGCGCACCCCGGAACACTGGGCCGAGCAGTTGGCCGAGGGCGCAGGCGGACGGCCCGGCGGGTTGCAGCAGCGCCTGGACGCCTCCGTGGCCCAGGTGGCTGGCCTGGCCGAGCGCATCTTCCTGGCCGACGCTGGCGACAAGCCCTCACGCCCCGCTGGCGGCCGTTTCGGCCTGGGCGGGCTGGTGCACTTTCTGCCCGGCGCGGACCCGGCGGAGATGGAACGGCGCGCCCAGGAACTCTGCCGCCAGGCCTCGGCCGAATTCGGCCTGGACCTGGCCGTGGGCCTGGCCCGGTACCCCTTTCTGCACCTGGCCAAGGCCGACATGCTCGACTGCGCGCGCAAGGGCCTGGAGCACGCCCTGCTGCTGCCCGCGCCCCGCGTGGCCGTGTTCGACAGCCTGTCGCTCAACGTTTCCGCCGACCGCCTGTTCGCCGAGGGCGACCTCTACGGCGCGGTGGAGGAATTCAAGCTGGCGCTGCTGGCCGACCCCGGCAACACCCTGGCGCGCAACTCGCTGGGCATCTGCTACGCCCAGATGGGCAAGGCCGACCTGGCCCGGCGCGAGTTCGAGCAGGTGGTGGAAGCCGAGCCGGACAACGTCATGGCCTACTACAACCTGGGCTGGGCCTGCCAGCGCCTGGGCGAGACCACGAGCGCCCGCGCGGCCTACGAGCGCTGCCTGAGCCTCGACCCCGGCCACGGCTTCAGCCTGGTGCGCCTGGGATCCCTGGCCGAGGCCGCGGGCGACCTGTCCTCCGCCGAGGACCTGTACCAGAAGGCGCTCGACATGCCCGGCACCGAGGCCGCGGCCCTGCGGCCCCTGGCCCGCGTGGCCCTGGCCCAGGGCGATGCCAGCCGGGCGCGCGAATGCCTGCACCTGGCGCTGGCCGCCAACCACAACGACGCCCAGGCCCTGCACATGCTGGCGCGGCTGTACCTGGACGGCGGGGAAGACCCCCAGATCGCCGAGGTGCTGGCCCGGCAGGCCGCCGCGCTCGTGCCCGAGCGCCAGGATTTCTGGGACACCCTGGTGCTGGCCCTGAACCGCCAGGGACGCACCGAAGACGCCCTCAAGGCCGAGGCGCGCACCCGCGCCTGAGACCCCATCCTCCCAAGGAGACCCCATGCCCGACGTCGTGCCTGTCGCGCTGCCCATGCAACTGCTGGCCTTCACCCTGCTGGCTCAGTTCACGGCCATCATGGCCGTGCTCTGGCGCGGCATCCTGGGCATGCCGCAGCTCTCCACCCGCAGACCCCGCTGGCCCTTCATCCCACTGATCCTGGGCACGGCAACGGGCGTCTGGTACGCCATCATCCAGCAGGACCTGGTCTTCGGCGCGGCCCAAGGCCTGGCCCTGTTCCTGGGCTTCTGCCTCATCAACAGCACGCGCGGAAACGCACCCGCCAACCGCCAAGACCCGGCCAAGGCTGGCCAGACCCGGCGCGAACGCCGCGAGGCCGCACGCGCGGCCAAAAAGGGCAAAGCAGCCAATGACTAATCCCAGCGGGCTGAAGCCCGTGCTCAAGGGCCTGGCAATGCTGGCCATCTTCGGCGGGCTCATCTTCCTTGCGCGCCGTCTGGGGCTGGAGAGCCACCTCACCGACCGCCAGTGGCTGCTGGCCCAGGTGCAGGGCCACGGAGCGGCCGGAGTGCTCTTTTTCCTCGGCATCACCGGGCTGGCCACGGGCCTTGGCGTGCCCCGGCAGCTCACGGCCTTCCTCGGCGGCTACGCCTTCGGCTGGTTCTGGGGCGCGCTGCTGGCGACGCTCGGCACGGCGCTCGGCTGCGCGCTTGACTTCTCCGTGGCCCGCTACCTGGGCCGCGACTTCGTGCTCTCGCGCTTCGGCAAGCGCGCCGCAAAGCTCAACGCCTTCCTGCACACCGGCCCCATCCGCACCTCGCTGGCCATCCGGCTGCTGCCCGTGGGACACAACCTGCTCACCAGCGTCGCCGCAGGAGTCACCAGCATCCCGGCGCGCTACTTCATCCTGGGCTCGGCCCTGGGCTACGTGCCGCAAAACCTCGTCTTCGCCATCTTCGGCGACGGCGTGGGCGCGGAATCGGCCACGGGCAAGGCCCTGTCCATCGGCGTCAGCGTCACGCTGCTCGCCGCGTCGGCCTGGCTCGGCATGTCCGTGTACCGCGCCTACAAGCGCGAAGGCGTGGACCTGGAAGAGACGCAGGAGGAGGAGTAGCCCCCGGCGGCCAAGGGGCCTGAGGCCCCTTGGAACCCCCATTGCGCCGAAAGGGCTG
>NZ_JAVHLD010000037.1 GCF_031082295.1 Humidesulfovibrio sp. | reverse complement strand
CCAGGGGGGGGGCGCAAAATTTTGTGTTGTTACGTAGCGGAAAAATGCCCGGTGAATCAAAATCAGGGGGTTGCGCGAAAACTATTTTTCAGGCCTACGCTGGTCCCTGTGTGTGGGCGTCACAGTGCGCAGGGGCGGGCTTCAATTCGGCATCGGTATGGTCGATGGGAGACCCTGCCGCCACAGGTGGCGACCGCCCGGAGGCGACGCTTCTTGCGGTCGCTCGCTCGCTCGTTCTTGTCCGGGGCAGGTATGTCGGCTGGGTAACGCGCAGGCCAACGACTCCGGCCTGATCGCCGGGGTGAGGCCGGGGATCGGGGCCGGAGCCGCCGGGAACGAGTCGGCGGGCAGGCGGGCTAGTTGCCGCTGCCCATGAGGGCGTCGAGCACGCTGAAGATGGCGCCGGGGCTGGCGTGCACGCCCGCGGAGACCGAGGTTTTGGTGGAAGTGGTGGTGGTCCGGGTGGAGGTGCCGCCCGGAATGGCCGTGGTGCTGGTGCTGGTGTGGCTGGAGCCGGAGGAGCCCACGTCCCAGGTTTTGCCCACGCTGGGCCAGGTGGTCTCGCCCAGGGCGCGCATGGTCTCCTGGCGGGTGATGTCCTGGGCGCCCTGGTCCGGCCCGCCCGTGCTGGAGACGGCGTCCGCGTTGGGGGCGTTCAGGGGGGCGTTGTCCGCCACCGGGGTGTCCATGCCGCCAACGGCCCACTCGCCGCGTCCCACGCGATGGCCGGAGTAGTGGCCCGTGGCGGTGCGTCCGTTCTGCTTCACGCCCAGGGTGAACCCGCGCGCCACGCCGCCGGTAGCGGTCTCGCGGGCGGGGTCGGGCACCACGGAGAAGCTCGCGCCGGTGTCCGGGTTGTTCCAGGTGGTGGCCTGGCCGCTGCGGGTGCCTTCCAGCGCGTTCTCCAGCATCTGCTGGTCGCTGGCGGCCAAGGTCTCCAGGGGCGAGAGGCCGCCTGCGAGGGACTGCCGCACGTGTTCCGCCGTGGCCCTGGACGGGAAGCCGCTCGCGGGGGTCAGGCGCAGGCTCACGGTGGAGGGCGTGAGCACGTAGGCCTCGCCGGTGTCCTCCTGGCTGTTGATGGACATGACGCCGGCGTTGGCGCCCATCCAGCCGTCGTGGAAGAAGTTGTTGGACTGCGCGCCCTGGTTGAGCGCGTTCAGCAGCACCTTGTTGGTCTGGTACTGGCGCTTGATGAGCACGTCCTGCTGGCGGTAGCCGTCCTTTTTCAGGGTCAGTATGTGGTCCTGGTTGCGCGCCAGGCTGACCTGGCAGGGGGAGGTGCAGGTGGGGTTGCCGTCCACCAGCACGCTGGCCTCGCCGGGGTCGGTGGACACCGGGACGGTCTGCATGGCGATCTGCGGGGCGCAGGCAGCCAGCAGCAGGCTGAGGAACGGGGCGGCGAGCCGGGTCATGGTTTTCATCGTGCTCATGGGGGTTCTCCTCAAGGTGCGGGGTGCGGCGCCGGTTTTGTTGAAGCGGACATCTATCACAAGACTTGTGGGGAAGCCAGAGCATCCGCAGCCTTGCCCGGGGCATCGGCCCAGGCTATGCTTGCCTGAATACGGGGAGGCGGCATGCTTGCAGACGACGGGAGAACGCGGGAACTGGCGGACGAGATCCGGGCGGTGCTCAGTGCCGGGCTGGCCCAGGACCAGGCCACGCTGGAGACGCTGTGCATGGCCCTGGGCGAGACGGACGGCCGCGCTGCCCTGGCGCTCTTGGCCGCCGAGCCGGAGGCCTCGGAGCACGCGGCGCTCCTGGCGCTGCTGCTCTCGCCCGGGCCCGCGCTCGTGCGGGAGCTGGAGCCTGCGCTCTGCCGGGCGGACCTGGACGCCGCGGGCGCGGAATCGTTGGCGGATCTGGTTTCGGAGCTGGCGGCGGGGCCGGGCCGGGCCTTTGCCCTGCTGCCGGACGGCTCGCGGGTCGAACTGGCCGCCTCGGAGCCCGGCCTGCGCGCCTTTGTGCGCCGCCTGCGGCCGGAGGCCACTGCCCCGGCGGAGCTGCGGGCCATTCTGGCCCGGCGCTGCCCGCCGGCGCTGGCCAGCGAGCTTGGGGCGCTCCTGCGCCATTGCCGCCTGGCCTGGACGCCGGAGCGCGTGTTCTTCCTGTCCACCCTGCTGGAGCGGGCCGAGACCGACGCCGACGACCTGCCCGGGCTCATGGCCTGGGCGGCGGGCTTTCTGGAGGACCTGGGCGCCGAGCCAGGGCGGAAGCCCGACCTGCGGCGCGAGCTGGCCGCGCGCAGGCAGGCGCTGCTCACCCAGCTGCGCCAGGCGGAGTTCATGGAGGAGGCGCTGGCGCGCGGCAACTACGAGACGCTCATGTCCCAGGGGCTGCGCTTCGCCCACGTGCACGGGCCGGAGGTGCGCGCCCAGTTGGCGTTTCTGGAGCGCGCGGCGCGGCTGGCCCTGGGCCTGGCCGGAGAGGCCCTGGACGGGGTGAGCGTGCGCGACCTGGGCCAGGCCGAGGACGCCGAGGGGCTGTTGCGGCTGTTGCCGGGCCTGGAGGGTTAGGAGGAGACCGGCTCGGCGGGCTGGGCGAGCTCGGGGTCGCGCCAGAGCAGCCAGCTCAGCTTGGCCAGGTGGGCCGCGCCCGTGAGGCACAGGAACGTGGCGAACATGATGAACGCCGGGTCGAAGTCCACGGTGTTGATGTCCGGCATGCGGACCAGGTAGACCGCGACCTCCGCGAACAGTCCCAGCAGCAACAGCGACAGCCCGTAGCCGTGGCAGTGGTGGTCCACGCGGGCTTGCTGCGGCGTGTGCGCGTCCGGGTAGACCCCAAGGAACTTGAGCAGGGTCTCGCGCTCCTCAAGGGTCACGCCGTAGGCCACCAGGATGGTGCCCAGGCCTTCCAGTATCTCTTCCATGGCGTGCTGGTGCTGGTCGATGGAGCGAACATCCTCCAGAATGTCCCAGGCGCCCTGGATCATGAGCAGGCCGAACAAGACGCTCATGGCGATGAGTCCGGCGCGGCTGGTCAGGGCCGGGATCAGCTTCTTGGTCATGGCGATGTCCTTCATGAAGAGATTTCTTGCAGAATGCCACACGGGGCGGGCGGGGGCAATATGGCTCAGCTCTCCTTGGGGTCGCGCCAGAGCAGCCAGCTGAGCCGGGCCAGCAGCCCCGCGCCCGTCAGGCAGGCAAGCGCGCCCAGCACAATGAGCGCCGGGTCGAAGTCCACGATGTCCAGGTCCGGCATGCGGATCAGGTACACCGCCACGCTGACGAGCATCCCCACCAGGATAACCGCCAGGCCGTAGCCGCTGCAGTGGGCGTCCACGCGCGACTGGCGCGGGCTGAGCCCGTACGGGTAGAGCTTCAGGAACTTGAGCAGGGCCTCGCGCTCCTGCAGCACCAGCCCGTAGGCCACCAGAATGGTGCTCAGGCCCTGGAGGATGTTCTCCATGGCGGCCTGAACCATGGCGATGCTGTCGTACTGGCGCAGGATGTCCCAGGAGCCCTGGACCATGAGCAGGACGAGCGCGAGGTTCATGGCCATGATCGCCTGGCCGCTGGTCAAGCTGGAGAGGAGCTTTTTGGACATGCGCCGTCCTTCAGGGGAGAGTGTGGCGGAGAATGCCACAACTGACTGGCGCAGGCAACGCGGAAAAAAGCTGGCGGCGCAGCCCCGGAGGAGACCGCGCCGCCTGGGGAGGGGCTGGTGCCGGAGATTGTTCTGGGGCTTACTCGGCCTTTTCAGCCTTCTTCTCGCCCTTCTTGGCCTTCTTGGCGGCCTTCTTCTCGGCCTTCATTTCCTTTTTCTCGGCTTTCTCGGCCTTCATGTCGGCCTTGACCTCGGCCTTCTTCTCCATCTTCACCTCGGCCTTGGGCTCGGCGGAGGGAGCGGTGGCGGGAGCGGCGGCAAAGGCGGGAATGGCCAGGGAGAGCATCAGGGCGGCAAGGATAAGCTTCTTCATGGTGTGACTCCTGGTGTGCGGGTAGAGGGTTTGGGACACGGAGTACTGCTTCACTAAAAAGCCCCGGCGCCGATGAGGCGGTCGCCAGGGCCAAAGCCCAGTTCTATTGCGCGACCTGCTTGTCGTGCTTCTCGCGCTTGATGTCGCGGCTCAGGCGGTCGGCCTTCTTGTTCAGGCGAATGCGCTCTTTCTTGTTCACCACGCCGTCGGCCTTGGCGCGCTCCTCGGCCTTTTCCAGCTTGGCCTCACGCTTTTCCAGGTGGGCGGCTTCCTTCTCGGTCAGCTGGCCGGAGGCCTTGCCCTGCTCGATGCGCTTCTCCATGTTGGCCTCACGCTTGTCCAGGCCCGGGGTCTTGGGACCTTGGGCGAAGGCGGGAACGGCAAGGGAGAGCACGAGGGCGGCAGCGGCGAATTTCTTCAACATGTTCAAGCTCCTTGCAATGGTGTTGTCGTGTTGGGACTGCGCTTGGCCGGGTATGTTCATCCTGTGCGCCATGCGGCGACGGGTGAAGAAAAGCATAGCCCGTGCCAAGACGTAACATGCCGCAGGAAATGGATTTATTTTTTATGGCCGGTGCGGGTATGGCCTGCGGCGCGCAAAGATTGCGCAGCACGCGCAAGAATGTCGCTATTCGCTAGCCTGTTCCGCGCGCGCCTGGCGCGGGTTCAGCCCTTGCGGATCAAGGCCGCGCCCGGCGTCGTACACGCCCACCTCGGCGTCGAGGAGCACCACGCCGCGCGCCCGGCGGTGGTAGCGCCGAATGTTCAGGTAGTCCGACTCGTACCCGCCCTCGTCGGCCCAGCCGCGGCCGCGCACAACGGCCAGTTCCCGCGCGATGCACAGGCACAGCGGGTCGATGTTGCCCTGCCGGATGGCCTCGGCGACGGGGTCGGTCCCGGCGGGCGCGGGCCGGGGCAGGAAGGGAACGTCAAAGGCCCGGCTGGTGTCCACCCGGCCGATGAGCAGCTCCGGGGGGGCGGCCGCCTCCACATGCGGCAGAAAGGCCGCCAGCGCGCCCTCGGCCAGGGCGTTGTCGTCGTCGAGGAAGAGCAGGTAGCGGCCCTTGGCCCCGCGCATCAGCGCATCGCGGATGTGGTTGCCGAAGCCGCAGGTGGCGCAGGCCGGCCTGGGCAGCACGAAGAAGCGCAGGTTCGCCAGCGTGCTTGACGGGCGCGCGCCGTCCACGGCGTCGAAGCCCACCAGCATCTCCACCCGCGCGGGGTCGAGCCCCTGGGTGGCGCGGGCCGCCTCGACGGCGGCCTCCACGCTGCCGATGGCCTGGGCCAGGGCGCGCGGCCGGGTGCCGATGCTCGGCGTGATGACGCTGAACAGCATGTCGGGACTAGCCTTGGGCATGTTCCACCTCCTTCTGGCGGTGGGTGCGGATGAACTGCGTGGCCGCAAGCGAGCAGAGCGCGAGCCCCGCGCCGCCCAGAAACACCAGCTTGGAGCTCCACAGCCACAGGGCGCCGCCAAGCACCGGCACCACCACGGCGGCGATGTGGTTGATGGTGAAGCCCGCGGCCATGGTCGGCGCGATGTCCTGCGGGTCGCCGATCTTCTGGAAATAGGTGGTGATGCACATGGCGAAGTTGATCACCAGCTGGTCCAGCACGTACAGGCCGCACACCAGGAGCTTCGAGTCCGAATAGGCGTAGGCCGCGCAAACCACTGTGACAACGCAGTACTCGAAGGTCAAGAGGGCGCGCTCGCCGAAGCGGTTGATGGCCCGGCCGATGAGCGGGTTGGCCACCACGTTGATGGCGTTGTTCAGGATGAACAGGCCCGTGATCTCGGCGAGGCTCATGCTGAACTTCTGCACCAGCAGGAAGATGGCGAAGGCCAGGAACACCTGCCGCCTGGACCCGGCCAGGAAGGTCAGGATGTAGTAGAGGGTGTATTTCCTGCGCAGCAGCATCTTCTTGCGCTGCACCGGCACGCCCGCGTGCGAGGGGTCGCGCGTCAGCGCCCAGAGTCCGGCCAGGGCCACCACGCAGCCCAGCATGCCGTAGATTCCGGCGAAGTCGAACCCGCGCGAGGCCAGAAGCACCGTCAGGCCCACCGCGATGTTGGCCATGCCGGTGACGCTGCGCAGCCGCCCGAACACCAGCGGGGCCTCGGCGCGGTCGAAATACTGCAGGGTCAGCGACATGTTCAGGGTCTCGTAGTAGTGGAACCCGAAGCTCATGACCAGGGTGGTGGCGGTGAGCCCCCAGAAGCTCGGGAACAGCCCTGTCAGCCCCACGCCGAGGCCCAGGACGGTGATGGCCAGGGCCGCCACGCGATGCTCCGGCAGCACCAGCAGCACATACACCACCAGCAGCGACAGGAAGCCGGGGATCTCTCGCACGGCCTGCACCAGCCCGACCTCGAACCCGCCGAATCCGGCGCGCTCCACCGCGAAGTTGTTGAACAGCGTGATCCAGCCCTGCATGCCGATCTGGGAGGCCGCGGTGAGCACGATGAGGAAGATGAGCATGCGCCTGGCCTGGGCGGCAAGGAGCTGGGGCTTGGCCTGGGATGCTTCGGGCACGCGTTTGCCTTGGGTTCAGTGGTGGGCGCGGGCGCCGCGCCTCCGGACTCAGGCCTTGCTGTTCAGAACCTGGGCCAGGGCCTCAAGGATGTCGGTGAGCTCCAGGGGCTTGGCGATGGCAGCGTTCATGCCGGCCTCGAGGAAGGCCTTGCGCTCCCTCAGCTGGGCATAGGCGGTGAGCGCAATGATGGGGATGCCCGGGTCGAACAGGGTGCCGTCGTGCTCGCGGATGGCCTTGGTGGCAGCCATGCCGTCCATCTCAGGCATCTGGATGTCCATGAGCACGGCGTCGTACTTCGTGGCTTCCAGAAGCTTCAGCGCCTCCAGGCCGTTGACGGCAGTGTGCACCTCATGCCCGGCGCGCTGCAGAAAGCTCTTGACGGCCAACTGGCTGATGGGGTTGTCCTCGGCCAGGAGCAGCTTGAGGGGGCGGAGAATGGGCAACTTCTTGCGCAGGCCCGGCCCGTCGGCGTGCTCCGCCTGCTCCAGGCGCAGCGCCAGGCTGATGCTGGTGCCCTTTTGCGACGCGCTTTCGAGGGTGATGCCGCCGTCCATGAGCGCGGTGAGCTTGCGCACGATGGCGAGGCCCAGGCCGGTGCCGGCGAAGCGTTTGGTGAAGGCGGGCTCGGCCTGGGTGAAGGGGTCGAACACGTCTCCCTGGCGTTCCTCGGGAATGCCCACGCCCGTGTCGGCGACGGTCAGCAGGAGCACGCACTTGCCGTCGGCCTGCGGCAGGCTGTCCACCTCGATGGCGACCTCGCCCTGGTCGGTGAACTTCACCGCGTTGCCCAGCAGGTTGAACAGGATCTGGCGGATCTTTCCGGGGTCGCCCAGCAAGCGCCCCGGCAGCCCGGGCGACAGGTGCACGGACAGGGCAAGCTCCTTGCGCCGGGCCTGGTCGTCGAACACGGCCGCGCAGGCCCGCACCAGCTGAGCCGGGTCGAAGGTTTCCAGGGACAGCTCAAGGGTGCCGGACTCGATCTTGGAGAAGTCCAGGATGTCGTTGATGACCGAGAGCAGCGCGCGAGCGGAGTAGATCGCCTTGTCCACGTATTCGGACTGGTCTTCGCCGAGCGGCGTGGTCTGCAGCAGCTGGAGCATGCCGAGGACTCCGTGCAGCGGCGTGCGGATCTCATGGCTCACGTTGGTCATGAACTCGCTCTTGGCCAGGCTGCCCGCCTCTGCGTCCTCCTTGGCCTTGCTGAGCGCCTCCTCCACGCGCGCGCGCTCGCCTATGTAGCGGGCCTGCTGCATGTTCCTGCGGGCCAGCTCGGAGAACTGCTCCGCGATGCGGTTGAGGGCCGTGTTCACTTCCTCGAAGCGCCGACGTGACATGACCGGCACGACCTCCAGGTGTTTCCTGTATTCCGCCGGGTCGAGGCCGAGGTCCTTGGCGCTCTCCGCCATCTTGACCAGGTCGGCGCCTTCCGGGCGCGCCTGGCAGATGAACCAGTGGGCCAGGATGTGGCCCTCGGGATGGTCCGCGTCGCGGTTGCCGTCGCGAATGGGCGCCACGCCGGTGTACAGGCCGCTGGACGGGCAGATGTGCGGCCCTGGCTGGGCTTCCAGGCCGATGAGGTCCTGGGTGGCGGCTTCGCAGGCTTTGGAGCCGTTGATGGAGTTCTGGAGGAGCAGGCACAGCCCGCTGGGGTTGCTCGGCCTGGTGAGCGGGGTTCCGTCCGGGGCGGTGATGAGCGAGGCCACGCCCACGGCCTGGGCGAAGGCGTCCTGCACGGCCTGGATGTCGCCGAGGTCGAAGAGGTCGGTGAAGGAGAGGTCCGGGACCTCGCCCGGGGGGCTGGTGACTGCGGACAGGCGGCTTTGGATGACCTGCTCCAGGCGCTTGCGCTCGGTGATGTCCATGATCGCCAGCATGGCCCCGTACCCGTGCAGGGGCAGGGGCGCCGCGGTGACCTGGACGATGCGCACGGAGCCGTCCGCCCGATGTATCTGGTTCTCCTCCCGGATGATCTGCTGCTGCCGGACGGCGCGCACGCTCGGGTATTCGCCCGCTCCGAGCGGTGTGCCGTCCAGGTGGTTCACGGTGAACTCGCGCTCGAGCGGCAGCAGGTGCAGCAGTTTTTCGCGCTGGCTGCCGAAGAGTGCTTCGGCGGCGCGGTTGATCTCGAGGAAGCATCCTTCCGTGTCGGTGACGGCGAGGGCCAGTGGCACGCTTTCGAGCATGACGCGGTACTTCTCGCGGCTCTCGCGCAGGTCGGCCTCGGTCCGCTTGCGTGCGGTGATGTCGGTCATGGTGCCCACGATGCCTTCAGGCTTGCCCTGGGCGTCGAAGTACAGGGAGCGCATGAAGAGCAGGTCGCGCAGCTGGCCCTGGCTGTTCGCGGTCTGGGCCTCGAAGACCTGCTGCCCGCCGTGGGCGAACAGCCGCTCGTCCAGGTCGGCGATGCGCCCGGCGAACTCGCTGTCCTTGAGGTCGGAAATGCGTCGTCCCAGCATCTCCGCCTCCATGAGTCCCACGAACTCGCAGAAGGCGCGGTTGACTCGGACGTAGCGGCCTTCCTTGTCCTTGGCATAGATGGGCGTGGGGTTGGCGTTCATGAGGTCGGTGGTGAAGCGGTGCTGCGCCTCGCGCTCGCGCTCGGTCCGGCGCAGGTCGGTCAGGTCCGTGGCGGCGGCCAGAAAGCCGGTGACCTGTCCTTCCGTGTCGCGCAGGCAGAGCCAGTCCACCTTGAGCTCGGCCTGGCCTCCGTCAAAACGGTCCAGGCGGGCCACAACGGAGCCCGGCTGCCGCAGCCCGGCGGCGGCAGCGGCCAGAACGCCCGCGATGGCCTGGCGCGCCTCGTCCGTTGCAGCCAGGTCGAGGATGCTCCTGCCGGGAAGGCTGCCCGCGGGCGCGCCGCTGAGGACGTAGCTGCCCGGGTTGGCGAAGACGATGCGCCCGTCCAGGTCCAGCTCCACAACGGCGAGGCTCAAGGCGTCCATGAATTCGCGGGAGCGTCTTTCCGAGGTGCGGCGCTGGGCCTCGGCCCGGCGGCGGCGAAGGATGTTTATCCACAGCAGGCCGATGGTGGCGGCCATGACCGTGAACAACGAGCCGAGCAGCAGCAGCCAGGGCCGGTAAATATCCCACAGGCCCTGGGGCTGGTAAACGATGAGGCTGTTCTTGGGCAGGTTTTCGAGGGAGAAGCCCTGGCGCACGATCTCGCGGTAGTCGAACATGGGCTTGTTGGGACTTTGCGTGACCGGCGGGATGTCGTCCACGTTTTCCCCGGCGAGGATGCGCGCGGCCAGTTCGGCCATGGCCTGGCCCTGGTGCTCGCCGCTGACGACCACGCCGCCCACCGCGCCATGCCCGAGCAGGAAGTCCCAAACCCCGAAGATGGGCTGTGGCGTGCCCTTCCGCGTGAAGGCCATGAACTCCGCCACGCTCATGCTCTGGCCGTCCGGGTCGCGGAAGAGGCCCATGTGCAGGATGGCCGTGTCCGGGGACAGGGTGGAAAGGGTCGAGGCCACCTCGCCGAAGGGCCGACCGGCGATCTCCTGCACCTCAAACCGGCCCAGGAACTCCTGCGTCGCCGCCAGGGAGTTCGTGCGGTTGTACTGGCCGGTTTCCGTGGAGTCGGTGATGATCACCAGCCGCCGCATGGAGGGCATGAGCTTGAGGGCCGCCTCGATGGTGCCCCGGATGTCGGCGCGCTCGCTGACGCCGGTAAAGCCGCGCTGGCCCCGCAGGCGGCCCTCCCGGTAGTCGTTGACGCCGCAGAAGACCACGGGCGAGCCCGGCCACAGGCGGTCGCGATAGGCGAGCAGGAAGTCCAGCGCGTTGTCGTCGCTGGCGAGGATGACATCAGGCCGGAAGCCTGCGTATTTCTTGGCGTAGAACTCGGCCAGCAGGTCGAAGCTCTTCTCCGGCGGCTGGCGCTTGGTGTCCATGTACTCCACATGGACCATGGCCTCCGGAGCCAGTCGGGCCAGGGTCATCGCCACGCCGGTTTGGATGGTGTCCGTCCACTGGTAGCCCTGGTGGTAGGCGTGGAGGGCGAGGACGTGCCGTTGCGGGGTGGACTGGCTGAGGGCGGCCTGGCTGGCGGGCGCGCAGCACAGCAGCAGCCCGAGCGTCAAAATGGCGCAGAGGAGCGGATAGGTGCCGCACGTGTGAAAGTAGCGTCTGGTGGCGGCCATCAGGAGCTCTTGTGGTGGTTGTTTGCCCTCGTTGCGTGCCTGGCGGGTTCCAGAACACACGCTACCTTACACCTTCGGCGCGGCGAGCGCCACCCCCGGCGACTACGCAACCAACCTCGCCGGTCGACCCGCGGCCTGCTCAGGCCACGGGCAGGCGCACGCTGAACGTGCTTCCGGAAGCGGTGTTCTTGTCCGCGGGAGAGTCCACCCAGACCTCGCCGCCGTAGTTGCGGGCGATGTGCCTGCAGATGGCCAGGCCGAGCCCGGCGCTGCCCGCGCCGTCCACGTCGTTGTTGTCGGCGCGGAAGAAGCGCTCGAACACGCGCTTCTGGTCTTCCTCGCTGATGCCCGGCCCCTGGTCCGTAAAGCGCAAGGTAACGCTCTGGCCGTCGCTGTGGGCCGTGATGCGGACGCTCGACCCCTGGGGCGAGTACTTGATGGCGTTGTCGAGCAGGTTGTCCGCGATCTGGAGCAGCCCGTCGGGATCGGCCGCCACGTGCGGCAGGTCTTCCGGCAGCGCCTCCACGGCCAGGGTGATGTCCTTCTCCTGGGCGGCGAAGGTGGAGTTCATGAGCGCGTGCTCCAGGGCCTGGGGAACGCTGGCGTCCAGGTCCTTGGGGCGCTTGCCGCCGCTCTCGCTCTTGGCCAGGGCGAACATGCCCGCGATGACCTTGGACATGTGCACGGCGTTGGCGCGGATGATGTCGAGGAACTCGCGGCGCTTGGCCTCGTCGGTCGGCGGCGCGTCGAGCAGGGTCTCGGCGTAGCCGCGGATGCTGGTGAGCGGCGTGCGCAGCTGGTGGGAGGCGTTGGCCACGAAGTCGCGCAGCACGCGCTCCACGCGCTTCTGCTCGCTGGTGTCGTGGAAGATGAGGATGACCCTGGGCCGGAACTTGTGGTCGCGGAAGGGCACCACGGTCATCTCGGCGCAGTGCCGGTCCTTGAGCTCGATCTGCCTGCTGACGGGCTCGGTGGTTTCCCCGGCCATGAGGGTGTCCACGAGGTTCTGGATTTCGAGGCTCATGGTGGCCTCCAGCGGGGCGCGGCCGATGAACTCCTGCGCCCGCGGGAAGATGGCCGAAAGCGCCGGGTTCACGTGCAGGATGCGCCCGCCGGTGTCGAGCACCATGACGCCTTCGGTCATGCCCTCGAACATGGCCCAAAGCTCGCCGCGCTGGTTCTCGATGACCTTCACGTTCTTTTTGATCTTCTTGGCCATGCGGTTGATGGCCTCGGCCAGGGGCTGGAACTCGGCCGCGGGGTAGAAGAGGATCCTGCGGCGGTAGTCGCCCTCGCCGATAGCCTGGGCGGCCTCGGTGAACTGGGCGATGCCCGCCGTGATGGTGCGCGAGAGCAGGTAGAGCAGGATGCCGGAGCCCAGCAGGAGCGGAATGACGGCGGCCAGAAGCGCCCAGCGCATGCGCTGCATGTGCATGCGCACCTGGTTGACGGGCGCGGCCAGGCGCAGCACGGTTTCAGGCTGGCCCTCCGGCGTGGAAAGCTTGCGCGCCATGTAGATCATGTCGCGGTCCAGGGTGGCGCTGTGGCGCGTGGCCTTGCCCAGCTCGCCGCCCAGGGCCGCCGCGACTTCCGGGCGGCCGGTGTGGTCGTCCATCTTCGCCAGGTCGTCGAAGGCGCGGGAGGAGTCGGCCAGGACGCTGGCGCCCTGGATGAGGGTGATGCGCATGCCCATGTTGTTGGCCAGCGTGTGCAGGAAGTCCTGGCGGTCGCGCGGCTCCTTGAAGGGGCCGCCACGGTCAAGCAGCCACTGCACGGTATCCAGGCGGGTCAGGGTCTCGCGCTCGAAGTCCCTGGCGGTCTCCTCGTCCAGGGAGGCGCTGTAGCGCCAGAAGGCGACGGCCAGGCCGACGATGAGCACGCCCCAACCCCACAACAACACTCGCATCTGGATCGACTGGACTCTGGGCATGAAAGGTCCTTTGCTTTGGTCCGGGCCTTTGCCCGGGCATGCTTGTGGCCTCCTGTCGGGCCGTTGTTCAGGCGCTGCGGCCCGGGGTGAGCTTGCTGTGGCCCATGACCAGGTTGCGGCCGTTGATCTTGGCGGAGTACATGGCCTGGTCCGCGGCCAGGATGAGGTCGCTGGCCGACTGCCTGGGCTTCAGTTGCGCCACGCCGATGCTCACGGTGACGCACACGGGCTCGACTTGCGCCGGTCCCTCGATCTGGGGCTGGAAGGGGCAGTTGGCCACGTCCAGGCGGATGGCCTCGGCCCGGACCACGGCGGTTTCCTCGTCGAGCCCTTCGCAGATCACCACCAGCTCCTCTCCGCCGAAGCGGGCGGCGTAGCCCTTGAACTGCGAGGCGTGGGCCGAGACGATGGCCGACAGCACGCGCAGCACGCCGTCGCCGGTGACATGGCCGAAGGTGTCGTTGACGGTCTTGAAATGGTCGACGTCGAGGAACATGAGCGACAGGGCGCTGTTGTTCTGCCTGGCGCGGTCGATGGCCGCCTCCAGCTGGGCGTCCAGGGCGCGGCGGCTGTACAGTTCGCTGAGCAGCGGGTCGAAGTTGGCGGTGCGCTCCATCTGCTTGGCGCGTTCCTCCCAGGAGCGGGCCTCCTCTCTGGCCTGGGCCACCATCTCGGTGATCATGCCGCGGAAGCGGCGCACCACCTCGGTCTTGTTGCCCTCGTTGCTGATGAGCTCCTCTGTGTCCTTGCCCATGCGCTGGAGGCTGGTCTGGCGACTCTGGCTGCTGGCCTGAATCTCCTGCACCACGCGGTTCATTTCCGAGTACAGGGCGCTTGAGCCTTCGCGCTCCGCCTTGAGCTGGTCGCGCAGGTCGGCCACCTTGGAGCTGTTCAGCAGGAAGCCTTCGATGGAGGATATGACGGAGTCGAAGCGCTGTCTGTTCAGCGGCTTTGTGGCCATCTGCTCAAAAATGCGGGCCTGGATGGCGGCCTTTTGCTTCTCGGTAAAGAGGTCCATCTCTCCCACGAGGTTGCGCACGAAGAGCACCACGGCCATCCAGTCTGCGTCTCCGGGAACGCCGAAGCGTTCAAGGATTTCATGGACCTTGTCCAGGCCGTGGCTGGCGTGCGTGCTCTTGGATTTGGTCATCGGAACCTCTTGGTCAGTGTAGAGCATCGAAGCGTGGAATCCAAGACGGAATATGCCACTTTTGCCTGGTTGCCCTTGCCGGAGCGAGTGTGCCAGCGGGCTTGTCAAAGCCCAGCGCCAGCTCGGCGCCTGGTACTGCCGGGAGCGGAGCCTCGGTGGCGCAGGCCGGGCAGTCCACCCAGGCGTATCCGTCCAGGCCGACGTGGCGGGACTCTGCCCGGAACATGAGGCAGCATGCGCTCCAGTTGAACCGGATGTGCCCTATGACTATTTACCCCCTGCGGGGGCAGGCGTCAACGACTGAAACAGGTCGTTGCGGGCCTTGGGGCAGCCTGGGGCGGATTTGCGGATGCCCGGGGCAATGTGCGATGACTGGACAGGCGGGCATGGCAGATGTATCAACGAGGCCTGGAATTCGATGGCGACAGGAGCACGAAGACAATGAGTTATCTGGACTGGGACGACAGAATGGCCATCGGCCATGAGGTCATCGACGCGCAGCACCGGCAGCTCGTCACCCTCATCAACGGCATCGCCGAGGCCACCGCCCGCAGGGGCGGCCGCCAGGAAATCGGCGCGCTCATCCGGGCCTTTTCCGATTACGCCCAGGAGCATTTCAGCACCGAGCAGGACCTCATGGACTCCACCGACTACCCCGAGTACTTCCTGCAGCTGTCCAGCCACGAGGACTGCACCACGTCCGCCCTGTCGTTCTACCGCGACTACATCAACGGCCTGGACGTCTCGGTGGAGGATTTTCTGTCTTTTGTGGCCGGCTGGTTCAAGGGGCACACCCTGGGAGTCGACCAGACCTTGCGCAAATACCTCAAGAAAAAGGCCTCGCCCGACCCCCTGCTGCGCTGAGGCCCGCGCCTTGCCCTGCCGCCCCTTGTCGGCTATGGCAGCGTCATGCACCCGTCGAGCACACTTGCCTCCCGCCTCAAAGCCCTGGCCGGATCCGTCCACCGCTACCTGTTCCGCGTCGCGCCCCTGCCGCACGCCACGGGCTCGCTTTCGGTGATGGTCGGCGCGGGCCTGGCCCATTTCGGCCTGGAGCTGCTGGCCCAGGGGGCGCTCCTGGCCGGGCTGTGCCTGGCGCTGCCCGCCACGGGCTGGTTCGGCCTGGGGCTGCTGTGCCTGGCCGACGGCTACTGCCGCTACCGCGAGTACCGGCGGCTCAAGCGCATGATGTCGCGCTGGGGCTTCCACCCGCGCCTGCTGCTGCCCGTGGCGGCCTCCCGCTGCCAGCGCGACGCCGCCCTGGCCGCCGCCTCGGAAACGGGGCACCTCCGCAGCGCCCGCGCGCAGTTCCGCGAGCTGGGCTACCGCTGGTACCACCTGCTGCCGGACAGCACCGTGGACAACCCCCTGCGCTTCTTCAGCCCGGATTTTCTGCGGGTGACGTTTCTGCCCGGCAAGGGCTAGGTCGGCAGGGGCCGGGCCGGCGCCCGCGCGCTAGGAGTCGAGCGTCACGTGGCCGGCGGAGGCGATGAGGATGGTGTCGCCCAGGCCTTCGACGCGCTTCAGCAGCGTCTGCACGTATTCCTCGGGCTTGCCCGCGGGCCTGGGCATGCTGAGGATGGTCAGCCCCGGGCGCGCGGCGCGCTGTTCTTTCGAGCAGTCGGCCTCGTCCTCGATGGCGATCTTCGCGTTCACGCGGGCCAGCTCGAGGATGCCCTGCATCTTTTCGAGCAGGTTGGCCCTGTCCGTCTGCGGGGTGGCCCTGCACAAGACCGAGATCTCGTGGTTTCTCCACTCCTTGTTCAGCTTCATCAGGTGCGCGAACAGGAGCATCAAGACTCCGTCCCGCGCCCCCTCCCAGCAAAGGGCGATCTCGGTGCCGTGCGCGCTCCAGCGCGCCAGGCCCTCGTTCTGCCGCACGCAGACCACGTTCTTCTGGAAGAACAAGGCGTGGGAGATGGTCATGAAGAAGTCCGCCGGGCTTTGGGCGGCCTCCTTCAGGCCGATGACCAGCGTGTTCGGCTTGATGCCGCCGATGCCGTGGCATTGCAGCAGCGCCTTCAGGCCCTCCTCCAGCCCGGCCTCCACCACCACCACCGGGAAGGCCTCCAGCTCCTCCTCGGCGATGTACTTGCGCAGCATGCGCTCCGCCCGGGCCTTGACGTCCATCTTGCTCTCGATCTCCCCGTGCAGCACCTGGCCAAGGCTCAGGATGCCCCGGCCAGCGGCCAGCCAGTAGGCGTACTGGGCCAGGTTGGTGCGCGTCCAGGAGGTGGTGGACAGCGCCAGGATGATGGGCCGCCAGTTCTTGGGGTGGTAGCGCTCGTCCTCCAGGGCCAGCAGGGCCGTGCGCACGCGCTCCAGCGCCACCCCGCTCGACACGTCGCCCCAGCGGGCCTCGATCTCGGCCCGGCTGACGGCCCAGAACAAGAGCCCCATGGCGCAGATGGAGACCAGCGCCCAGAGCGCGTTGATAAGAAACATCACCACCAGGCAGCTCAGGCTGCCCGCCAGCGCCGTGCCCCAGCTGTACAGGCGGAAGCTGGGCCGGAAGCTCGGGTTGCGCGAATAGGCCTCGTAGAAGCAGGCCAGGTTCAGCGTGCCGTAGGTGATCATGAAGAACATGGTGATGACCGGGGCGATGGTGTTCAGGTTGCCCGCCATGACGGCCCCCTGGGCGATGACGAAGGTCAGGACCGTGGCGTGCCTGGGCTCGCCCCCGGAGATGCGCGCCAGGGGCTTCAGCCAGGGGGACACGCCGTCCCTGGCGATGGACTGGAGAATCCTCGGCGCGCCCATCATGCTGCCCAGGGCAGAGGACAGGGTGGCCGAGAAGATGCCCACCGTGATGAGCAGCGGCCAGAGGGCGTTCTCGCGGATGACCATGCTGTTCAGGATGAGCTCCGGCCTGGGGTTGGCCGCGGCCAGCAGCAGGATCATCAGGAAGTACACCACCCCCGTGAAGCCGATGGCGGCGAAGGTCCCGCCGGGGATGGCCCTGGCCGGGTCGCGCAGGTCGCCGGACATGTTGGCCCCGGCCATGATGCCCGTGACCGCCGGGAAAAACAGCGCGAACATGCTGAAGAACGACTCGCCGCCGACGTAGCCCGCGTTGGCGTTGGCCAGGAGCGTCTGCATGGAGGCCTCCTGCCCGGCCCCGGCCACAAAGGACAGGATAGAGAGGACCAGGGCCGCGAGGATGAGGTACTGGACCTTGATGGTCCAGCCCGCGCCGATGAACACGCAGACGAAGGTGATGGCGTTGATGGCCGTGGCCACGGCCAGGGTCGACGCGGGAAACCAGGGGAAGATCTGGAAGAAGGCCTCGGTGAAGCCGATGATGTACATGGCCGCCGAGATGGCCTGGGCCAGGAAGAAGAACACCCCGATGGCGGTGCCGTACTCCACGCCCAGGCTTCGGCTGATCATGAAGTACGCGCCGCCGCCCTTGATGCGCGTGTTGGTGGAGATGGCCGCCAGCGACGCCGTGGTCAGCAGCGTGATGGCCTTGGCGGTGAACAGGATGATCAGGGCGTTGACGAACCCGCTTTGCCCCACCACCTCGCCCAGGCGCAGGAACATGATGACGCCGAGGATGGTCAGCGTGCAGGGCGTGAATACTCCGCCAAAGGTGCCGAATCCTTTGCGCGCGGTGTCCATGTTCCGGGGGCCTCGTTCGGTGCTTCAGGGGTCCTGTGACCTGTTCGATACGGGATTTGCGGCGCGGTTGCCTTCCGTCCCGGCCTGGCCTATCTAAACGTCCATGTTCGACAACGACGAATTCTTCAGCCCCAAGGACCCCGGCCTGCCGCCGCTTGACTGCGTGGGCTGCGGTTGGTGCTGCCTGGACAACCCTTGCGAGGTGTCGCACGCGGTGTACGGCTACACCCCGCGCTGCCCGGCGCTGGAATGGACAGGCGCGCGCTACGTCTGCGCGCTGGTGGTGCGCCCGCAAGCTGGCGTGGACCTGGCGCCGCTGTTCGTGGGCCAGGGCTGCTGCGCCCGGCACAACGCCTGGCGGGGCGATGTGAAGAAGCGCGGCTGAAAACAGGTCGACGTGCGCCAGCGCGGCTGAACGCCGTCATTATGAAGGAGCGCGGCCGATCGCCGCTTCCTACTCCCTGACCTTCACCCGGAAGACCTTGCTCGCCAGCACCTTGCCCTCGAGCGCCAGCTCGATGACGTACTCGCCGGGCACCAGGCCCTCGGGCGTGTCGAAGCTCCACACCGCGTACTCCGGCGTGCCGATGACGCGCTCGAAGCTGGCGCTGCTCTCGGTCATGGCCTCCCCGGTGTCGGGGTTCACCATCCGCGGGTGGCGCACCACCACGTCGATGTTCACCGCCGCGCCCTTGGGCGTGCCCCGCAGCACGTACTTCATGCCGATGCCGATGCCCAGGCTCGCGTCCACCAGGGTGGACTTGCGCACCAGCTTGAAGTCCTTGGCGCGGTCCTTGATGCCGTCGGCGATGGTGGGCGAGTTCTCGCGCTTCTCCACGGTGGAGGTGTAGACGCCGAATTCCAGCACTTTGACGGCCGTGACCTTGGGTTGCGGGGCCGCGGCCTGCTTGGCCTTGGCGTAGGCCGGGGCGGCCAGTCCGGCGATGGCCAGGAGCGCGGCCAGCGCCAGCAAGAGGGTGCGTTTCATGTCGGCCTCCTTCGGTTTCTGGTCAGGGGGCTATACCCCCAGGCTGGCCCGCAGCGTGTCCAGCCGCAGGTGCTTGGCCACCAGCTCCGCGCCCTGGCGCACCTTGACGGCGTCGCGCATCTTGTGGCGGGTGAGCAGGTTTTCCATCTTCTTGGCCACGGTGAAGGTGTCCTCGCGCACGATGATGATGCTGGTCTCCAGCACCTCCGAGCGCGTGAGGATGACATCGTTGGGGTACAGGTTGCCGGTGAGCACCAGGCACGGGCAGTCGCCCTCCAGCGCCACCAGCTGCACGTCTGAGCGGTCGCCGCCGACGATGACCGCCGCGTTCTTCTTCTTGCGGAAGTGCAGCATGAAGTTTTCCACCTGCATGGTGCCGATGAGGAACTGCGAGACCACGCGGTCGGTCTTGTGGTGCGCGCTGATGACCTTGCCGCCCAGGCGGGTGGCCAAATCGCCCACGGTGATGGAGCCCATGAGCGGGTCGCGCGGGAGGATGCCAAGCACCGGGATGCCCCGGCTCTCCAGGAACGGGGCTAGGTGCGCGCTCACCTCCTCCAGGAAGGTCGGGGGCACGTCGTTCAGGACCACTCCCGCGAGGCCGCCCTCCATCTGCTCCTTGAGCATGAGCAGCAGGTCGTAGTTCAGCTCTTTCTCGAAGCGGTCGATGACCAGTGCCTTCACGCCCAGGGTCTTGACCATGCCGACGGCGTCCAGGCCGGAGTACTTGCCGGAGTACATGCTGCCGCTGCCCGCCACGAGCATCACGTCGCGGCCCAGGGCCAGGCCCTGGTAGGCCGCGTTCACCTGCGCCATGAGCCCGCCGTCCTGGGCGCCCGCCAGCCGCCCCTCGAAGGCGTCCATCTTGAAGTCGTGGGTCACGACCATGGGGGTCATGGCGGTGGGGGTGTGGGCGGGGTCGTCGTCCAGGCCCAGGGCCTGGCGCACGAACAGCGCGTCCTCGTCGGCCAGTCCGGCGTCTGTCTCCACGGGCATGGCGCCCACGGGCTTCATGTAGCCGATCTTGAGCCCCGCCTTCTGAAAGGCCAGGCCCAGGCCCACGGTGATGGTGTTTTTGCCGGAATAGCCGGAGGTGGAGCCGATGTAGAGTCCGGGCATGACGCCCTCCTTCTGTGCAGTCTTGTTCTATATCTTGGCCATGCGTCAGCCGAGGACGAGCCTGGCCCCGGCGACGTGCACGCCGCCCGGACCGGCCAGCACCGGCGAAAAATCCGCGCCCACAAGAAGCGGCAGGCGCAGGGCCAGCCGCGACACGGCCATGAGCAGCCGCTCAAGCTCGCTCAAGGAAACCACCGCGCCGCCGCGCGCCCCGCGCAGCAGCGGATAGAAGCGCACCTCGCGCAGCATCTCGCGCGCGTCCTGCGGGGAGAGCGGAGCCAGCCGGTACGACACGTCGCCCAGGAGCTCGCTCGACACCCCGGCCAGCCCGAAGGACACCAGCGGGCCGAACTGCGGGTCGCGGGTGAAGCCCACCACCAGGTTGAAGCCGCCGGAGTCCGGCAGGCCCGGCGCGGCCTGCACCAGGCAGCCGGTGACGTAGGCCTCGGGCCGCAGGCGCGCGGCGCGGCTGGTGAGGGCCAGAAAGGCGTGGCGGACTTCCGCCTCGTCGTTCAGCCGGGCAAAGATTTCCGCCTGGTCCTGGCCGTCTCCGGGCCTTGCCCCTGTCCAGGCTCCGGCCATGGGGCCTGCCTCTGGCGTGGCCAGGGTGAGCGACACCGGCAGGCCGATCTCCCCGGCCAGGCGCACGGCCTCGTCGCTGGTGCGGGCAAGCCCGGTGGTCAGCACCGGCAGCCCAGCGGCGTGCGCGGCCTCCAGGGCCTCGACGCCGGTGATCTCGACCAGCCCGCGCGTCTTGGCCAGCTCCACGATGTAGCGCGCCTCCTCGTCCCAGGGCGCGTCGCAGGAGCCGCCGACTTCCAGGCTGGCCTCGCCATCGCAGGAGGTGGCGGGCGGCGGGTCGTGCCGGGTGCGGCGGAAGTGCAGGTACAGGGCGTCCAGAGCCTCCACGGCGGGCTCGGGGAAATCGTAGCAGGGGATGCCCGCCTCCTGCAGCAGCTCGCGCCCGGCGCGCACGGCCTCGCGGCCCATGAAGCAGGCGGCCACGGGCTTTCCCGTGATGTTCAGCGGACCGTTCGCGGCCTCGATGACGGCGCGGGCGGTGGCCTCGGGCCGGGCCTGGGCCGTGGGGGTCAACAGCACCAGCACGGCGTGGGTCTGGGTGTCGGCCAGGAGCGCCTCCAGGGCGGCGGCGTAGCGCTCCGGTCCGGCGTCGCCCAGCAGGTCCACGGGGTTGTACGCCGAGGCGAAGCTCGGCAGGATTTCCGTCAGGCGGGCCAGGGTGTCGGTGGACGGGCGCGGCAGGGTCAGCGAGCTGGCGGCGCAGGCGTCGGCGGCAAGGATGCCCGGCCCGCCGGAGTTGGTGAGGATGGCGAGCCCCGGCCCGGCAGGCAGGGGCTGGGTGGCGAAGGCCTGCGCCAGGCCGAAGAGCCGGGACGACTCGTCCACCTGCAGCAGGCCCGACTGCAGGAAGGCCGCGCGGTAGGCCGCGGGCGAGCCGGAAATGGCGCCGGTGTGGGCCGACACGGCCCGGGCTCCGGCCGCAGTGCTCCCGGCCTTGAGCATGAGCACGGGCTTGCGCGCCGAGACCTCGGCGGCCGCGGCCATGAACCTGGGGCCGTCCTCCACGCTCTCGCAGTAGCCCAGGATGACCTTGGTCTGCGGGTCCTGGCCCAGGTGGCGCAGCACGGCGGCCTCGTCGAGCAGGGCCTTGTTGCCCAGGCTCACGAAGCGCGAAAAGCCGATGCCCAGGCTCATGGCCCAGTCCAGCACGGCCACGCACATGGCGCCGGACTGGGAAAAAAAGGCCACCCCGCCGGGTTTCGGCTGGCCAATGGCGAAGCTGACGTTGAGCCCGCAGCCGGTGCTGATGAGCCCCAGCGAGTTGGGGCCGAGCAGGATCATGCCCGCCTCGGTGGCGATGCGCTTAAGCTCCATCTCGGCCTCGAAGCCCAGCCGCCCGGTCTCGCGGAAGCCCGCGGCCAGCACGATGGCGGCGCGCACGCCCTTGTCGGCCAGGATGCGCATCTCGCTCAGCACCTGCTCCCTGGGCAGGCAGATGACGGCCAGGTCCAGGCCGTCGGGCAGCTCGGCGGCGGAGGACACGGCGGGCAGGCCCATGATGTCCTTGCCCTGCAGCGCGGCCTCGGGATTGACGGGATACACGCGGCCCTTGTACCCTGCGGCGATGAGGTTCGCGAGCACCAACCCGCCGACCTTTGCCGGACTGCGCGAGGCGCCCACCACAGCCACGGCTGCGGGCTCGAAAAGCGGCGTCAGGTCAAGGGGATCGTGGGACATGGGTGCGGGCCTTCCAGGGAGCGTTGATGGACGAGAATCTCACGACTGTACAGGAAGATATCCACTATCGTTTCCGGCAAGTCAAGCTGCTGGAACTGGCGCTGTCGCACAGCTCCTGGGCCAACGAGCGGGGCTGCCCGGCCGAGAGCAACGAGCGCCTTGAGTTTCTGGGCGACGCGGTGCTTGAGCTGTGCGTGAGCCAGGAGATCTTCCTGCGCTACGCCGACGCCGACGAGGGGCGGTTGACCAAGGTGCGCTCCCGCCTGGTCAAGACCACCACCCTGGCCGAGGTGGCGCGCTCTCTCGGCCTGGACCGCTCGCTGCGGCTGGGCCGGGGCGAGGAGGCCCAGGGCGGCCGCGAGCGCGACGGGCTCCTGGCCGACTCCGTGGAGGCGCTCTTGGGAGCGGTGTTCCTGGACGGCGGCTTCGAGGCCGCGCGGGAACTGGTGCTGCGCCTGCTCGGCCCGCGCTTTCCAGAGACGGCCAGCGTGCCCCCGGCCAAGGACTACAAGAGCCGCCTGCAGGAGATCACCCAGGAGACGCACCGCGAGCGGCCTGTTTACAATCTGGCCGACGCCAGCGGGCCGGAGCACAGCAAGGTCTTCGCCGTGGAGGTCGTCCTGCCGGACGGTCAGCGCTTCCTGGCCGAGGGCGGCAGCCTGAAGAAGGCCGAGCAGGCTGCGGCGGCGCTTGCGCTGGCGACCCTGCGGCCCCGGAGCGACGCCTAGAATCCCGGCGCCGCCACTCCCCATGCCTTTGACGCGAAAAAGGCCGGAAGGGTCGCCCCTCCCGGCCTTGAAGCCGTTGTCGCTGTCGCTCTAGCCCTAGCCCTGGATGAGCTGCATGGCCATTCTGGGCAGGGAGTTGGCCTGGGCCAGCATGGCCACCGCGGACTGCGAGAGGATCTGCTGGCGGGTGAATTCGGTCATTTCCTGGGCCACGTCCACGTCGGAGATGCGCGACTCGGAGGCCTGCATGTTCTCCGCCTGGATGGAGAGGTTGGTGATGGTGTTCTGCAGGCGGTTCTGAATGGCGCCCAGGCTGGCGCGGATCTTGTCCTTGGAGATGATGGCCTGGTTGAGGGCGCCGAGGGTCTGCTGCGCCAGATCCTGGGTGGAGATGGACTTGCCGGCGTTGTCCGCCGCGGTGCCAGAGCGGGCGTCGGTCGTGGCGAACTTGGCGCCCGCCAGGTGCCCGATGCCCAGGGCCGAGGCCGTGGCCGTGCCCATGGCCACGTAATAGTAGTCCTCCGCGGAGTCGTTGCCGGACCCGAAGTGGATCTTCAGCGCGCCGGTGGAGTTGATGCCGCTGCCGTTGTGCGTGGCGGAATTCCCCGAAAGGTTTCCGTTCAGCAGATAGATGCCGTTGAAATCCGTGGCGTTGGCGATTCGCGTGATTTCCGAGCACATGGCCTGGTACTCGGAGTCGATCATCAGACGCTGGTCGGACGAGTAGGTGCCGGTGGAGGCCTGCATGGCAAGCTCCTTGAGGCGGATGAGCTTCTCGTCGATGATCTGCAGCGCGCCGTCCGTCACCTGGATCATGGAGATGGCGTCGTTGGCGTTGCGGATGCCCTGGTTCATGCTCTTAATGTCCGCGCGCATGAGTTCGCGGATGGCCAGGCCGGCGGCGTCGTCGGCGGCATTGCCCACGCGCAGTCCCGAGGACAGGCGTCTGGTCGAGGTGGCCAGGGCGCCGTAGGAACTCTGCAGGTTGCGGGTGGCGTTCATCGCCATCAAGTTATGATTGATCACCAAAGACATGACGTAAACCTCCTTGTTCGAAAAAACATTCCCTTTTGCGGCCCTAAATGCACCGGGCGTGCCAACATAATATTTACTTTTTAATTAAGCATGTTGTGTGTAGCGAGATTGTCTAGACTTGTTCGTGATGGCGCCGACGGGACTGAAAAAGATGCCGCCGCGTCAGGCCGCTGTCGGCCGCTGGGCTGCATTTTCTGCACGTAAATGCGTACGTAGCGGCCTCGACAGCCGGCCTTTGGGTGTGTAATACATAGAAAGTTGATGCTTGCCGCCGGGCTTGGCGGGGAAGGCCCGTGCCCCGGAGGCTGGAGGAATTGCACATGATCACGTCCCCCCCAAAGTACGATCAGGATCTCCGCGAATTTCTGGAGACGCAGCGAGGCTCCCTGGTCATGCTTTCAGACGACCCGCTTTTCGTGCGCACCCTGCGCACCACTATTTTAAAGACCCTGGGCGTGAAGGCTGACTGTCTGGAGGTCTTCCAGGACCCCGGCAGCGCCCTGAAGAGCGTGCGCGACCACCTGGGGGGCAAGGTTCCGTCCCCGGTGCTGGTCCTGGCCGACCGCCTGCTGCGCGGCCTGCCCACCCTGGATTTCCTGCGCGGCGTGAAGGGAGCCTTCTCCGAGGCCAGGGTCCTCGTCATGACCCAGGAGACAAGCAAGGAAGCCCTGTCCCAGCTGTTCGAGATCGGCGTGGACAGCGTGCTGACCAAGCCCGTGAGCGTGGACACGCTCATCGAAAAGATGGCCGGGGCCATCAAGCCCCAGGGCAAGCTGAGCCAGCTTGTGCAGGAGGCCAAGCGCCTGCTGGACCTGGGCGACACTGTCAAGGCCAAGCTCATCAGCAAGGCCATCCTGAAGATCAAGGAAAACAGCCCTGTGGCGCTGATGATCATGGGCGACGCCCTGCTCATCGAGGGCAAGCGCGAGGAGGCCATCGCCTCTTACGAGCAGGCCCACCAGGGCGCGGCCCTGTACCTTGAGCCCCTGAAGAAGCTGGCAGGCGTGCACCAGGGTGAGGACGACGACAACTACCTGCACTACCTGAAGAAGCTCGACGTCATCAGCCCGCTGAACACCGAGCGCAAGTGCGAGATCGGCAAGGTCTACGTGCGCAAGAAGGAAATGGACAAGGCCGACGCCTACTTCGGCGAGGCCATCGCCAACGCCCAGCGCGAGGCCTCAAGCTATGTGGAGCAGGTGGTGGCGGGCATCGCCGAGAGCGTGGCCGAAGCCTCCCCGGCCATGGCCGAGAAGTATTACGTCAAGATCCTGGACATGAAGGGCGACAACCTGACCAAGGAAGACATGGCGACCTTCAACCGCCTGGGCATCGCCCTGCGCCAGCAGGGCAAGTGGAAGGAGGCCATCGAGAACTACAAGAAGGCCCTCACCGTGGTGCCCGGCGACGAGCGCGTGCTCTACAACATGGGCCTGGCCTACGCCGACGGCCAGCAGCACCGCCAGGCCGTGGACTGCTACGAGCAGGTGCTGCGCACCGACCCGCAGTTCTTCCGCACCGCGGCCGTGGTGGCCTTCAACATCGCCAGCGCCTACCACCTGTGCAAGCACGTCGAGGCGGCCAAGGAGTTCCTCAAGGTCGCCCTGGAGATCGACCCCCACCATCACGGCTCCAAGCGGCTTCTGGCCAAGATCAAAGCCGGGGGCTAGCCCTCCGCCTTTCGCCTCCCCAAGCCGGGGGCGCTACTTCGCATCCAGGCAGAAGCCCATGCTCCGCGCGGACTGGAGCCTTGCGCACGCGCCCAGCCGGCAGGCGGCCTCGTAGTCTGAGCACATGCCGGGCATGTCCCCGGCCTGGGAGCGCGACACCCCGCGGTTCACCAAGGCCACGGGGGAGAGCGGGTCGAGCTGGTGGGCCAGCGTGAAGTCGTCGATGGCCTCGGCGAAGCGCCCCTGCTCATCGCGCGTGACGCCCCGGTTGATGCGCGCCAGGACGTTCTCCGGCGCGATGGCGATGACCTTGGAGTATCCGGCCTCGGCCTCGCCGGTCTGGCCCAGGGCGAAGAGCTGGTCGGCCCGGGCCAGCAGCGCCGGGATGTGCCGTGGCTCCAGCGCCAGCGCCGCGGCAAAGTCTTCCGCCGCGCGATCCTGATGCCCAAGGGCGGCCAGCGCCAGGCCGCGTTCCACAAAGGCGTCGGCCCGGGCGGCGGGCGGCATGTCGCGCCGGGCGAGCATCAGCGCGTCCAGGGCGGCCACGGCCTCGGCGTAGCGGCCCAGCTGGTTCAGGGCCACGGCCCGGAGGGCAAGCTCATCGGCGGAGCCGCGGGCGCTGTCTGGGCCGCCCGGTTCATCCAGCGCCTTGAGCGCCTCCAGCGGGCCGCTGCCGCGTTCGTCGCGCAGGTGGAAGGCCGCCAGGGCCAGGCGTTTGGCTGTGGTCGAATAGACTTCCACGGCGTTGAGGTTGAAGCTGCGCTGCACGATTTGAATGT
>NZ_JAVHLD010000036.1 GCF_031082295.1 Humidesulfovibrio sp. | reverse complement strand
CGTCGCAAATGGCCCATTGTACCCCCGGTTTTCAGCGCGGACAAAAATACCCCGTTTTTGGCCGGTAAAAGGACAAAAATAGCGGGTTGACAGGGTTTGGAAAGAGGCCAAGTGCGACGCCCGTGTGCGAGATTTCCCGACGACCCTCTCAACGTGGTTGCCCGATCCCAGGAAAGCCGAAAGGGCTGTCTCAGGTTCCTCCTGAAACAGCCCTTTCGGCGCAAAATGGGGGTTCGGGGGCCGCTGCCCCCGACCGCCGGAGGCTCGTCTCCTACAGCACGCCCAGTTCGACGAAGCGCAGGTACAGCTCGCGGCTGATCCAGGCATCGGTGGCGGCGTAGACGATCTGCTTGGTGGAGAGCGCCTCGCGCGCCCAGTTGGAGCATTGCGCGCCCTTGCTGATGCGCAGGCCCATGAGGTTGGCGGTGAGGTTGCGCAGGCCGTGGGTGAGCATGTTCATCTTCTTGGCCACGTCGCCCAGGTCCACGAACCCGTGCTCGGTGAACTCGAAGTGTTCGCGCAGGCCTTTCAGGTCGTCGCGCACGGACACGCCGCTCTTGATGATGTGCCGGGCGGCGAGGAGCTCGGCCAGCACGGCCTTGTCCTGCAGCTTGGCAAGCTGGAAGATGTAGACGTTCTTGTGCCCGCAGAGCTGCAGCAGCGCCGGCGGCGGGATGGCGCCCTTGCGGAAGATGGGGCGCGTCTCGGTGTCGAAGCCGAGCAGCTCCTCGTCGAGCAGCACCTTCATGGCCTGGTGCAGCTGGCGGTCGCATTCGACAAAGATTATCTTGCCAACGAAGGCCGTGAGCGGCAGCGCGCCGATCTCCTCGGTGGTGAAGCTGCGCAGGTACTGTTCGGGCAGGGTCGCGCCCTCGCGCACCGGGGCCAGCGGGATGACCACGGGCTTGGGCGTCTTGGGCTGGCGGTTGCGCCTGCCGGACTTGGGGGGCGTCTTGGCGGCTGCTTTGGGTGCGCAGGCTTCCGCCTGTTCGACCTCTGGGGCGGTTTCGGTGTTACTCATGCTCGCGGGTGGTGTTGAAGGAGATTTCCGGCCATTTTTCCTGGGTGTCCTCAAGCCGCCACTGGCTGGGCGCGAGGTAGGCCAGGTTGTCCTCGGCGTCTCTGGCCAGGCTGCCGTGCGCGGCGCGCTCGAAGTCGGCCAGCTTGCGCTTGTCGGCGCAGGTGATGAACCGTGCGCAGGTGTACTGCGCGGGCTCGTAGAGCGCCTCCACGCCGTATTCGTCCTTCAGCCGGGCCATGATGACATCGAACTGGAGCACGCCGACCGCGCCCAGGATGTAGTCGTTGCCCATGAGCGGGCGGAAGACCTGCACGGCGCCCTCCTCGGCCAGCTGGGCCAGGCCCTTCTGGAGCTGCTTGGCCTTGAGCGGGCTTTTCAGGATGACGCGGCGGAAGTGCTCCGGCGCGAAGCTGGGGATGCCGGTGAACTTGAGCGGCTCCTTCTCGCTGAAGGTGTCGCCGATCTTGATGGTGCCGTGGTTGTGCAGGCCGATGATGTCGCCGGGCCAGGCCTCGTCCACGTTGGAGCGGTCCTGGGCCATGAAGATGGTGGCGTTGGAGACGGTGACGTCCTTGCCGATGCGGTGGTGCCTGAGCTTCATGCCGCGGGAGAAGCGCCCCGAGCAGATGCGCAGGAACGCGATGCGGTCGCGGTGGGCCGGGTCCATGTTCGCCTGGATCTTGAAGACCACGCCGGAGAACTCGGGCTCGGCGGGCTCCACCACGCGGGTTGTGGCGGCGCGGGGCTTGGGCTGCGGGGCCAGCTCCACGAAGGCGTTGAGCATTTCCTGCACGCCGAAGTTGTTGATGGCGCTGCCGAAGAACACCGGGGTCTGCTTGCCCGCCAGGTAGCGCTCGCGGTCAAAGGGGTAGCCCGCGCCCTCCACCAGCTCCATGTCGCGTCTCAGGTCCGCGGCCTGGGAGCCCAGGAGCTCGTCCAGGCGCGGGTCGTCCAGGCCCTTGATGACCAGGCCTTCCTGGATCTTGCCGCCGTGGGTGGCGGAGAACAGGTGCAGCTCGTTCTTCAGGATGTTCCAGGTGCCCTTGAAGCTCTTGCCCATGCCGATGGGCCAGGTCATGGCGGCGCACTCGATGCCCAGGCTGTCCTCGATGTCCGAGAGCAGGTCCAGGGGTTCGCGGCCCTCGCGGTCCATCTTGTTGATGAAGGTCAGGATGGGCGTGTCGCGCAGGCGGCAGACCTCCATGAGCTTCTTGGTCTGGGTCTCCACACCCTTGGCCGAGTCGATGACCATGACGGCGGAATCCACGGCGGTGAGCACGCGGTAGGTGTCCTCGGAAAAGTCCTGGTGGCCGGGGGTGTCGAGCAGGTTGATGGCGAAGCCCTGGTACTCGAACTGCATCACCGAGCTGGTGACGGAGATGCCGCGCTCGCGCTCCATGGCCATCCAGTCGCTGGTGGCGTAGCGGGCGGCCTTGCGGGCCTTGACGGTGCCGGCCATCTGGATGGCGCCGCCAAAGAGCAGCAGCTTTTCGGTGAGGGTGGTCTTGCCCGCGTCCGGGTGGCTGATGATGCCAAAGGTCCGGCGGCGGGCGGTCTCGCGGGCGAGGTCTTTTTCAAATGCGGGGTCGGTCACGTGCACTCCAGATTTGGCCCTGCGCGACGAGTCGTGCGCGGCCGAAAAATCGCGGAACCATCCCCCAGATATCGGCAAAGGTCAAGTGTTGCCCTGTCCGCCCGGCAACGGGGGCGGCCCAGGGGTGAGGGGGAGCGGGACGGAGCTTGCTCCGGTTCCCGAGGATTTGCCTGCCGTCGCTGGCGGTTGGGCCTTGGCCCTAGCCGCCGGTCGCCAGCAGGTCCATCATCAAAAGCTGACGGGCGCCCTTCTCGTCGAGGTCGACGCCTGTCCAGATCTTGAACTGCGCCAGGCCCTGCTGCATGAACATCTGCAGGCCCGAGAGCACCTCCACCCCGGCGTTTTTGGCGTCGTTCAGGAGCACCGTGCGCACGGGGTTGTAGACCAGGTCAAACACCAGCCCCACAGCGCCGAACCCGTCGGCGGGCCAGGGCGATTTGGCCTGGTGCTCGCCCTTCATGCCCAGGGGGGTGGTGTTAATGAGGAGCGACCAGGGACGTGCGGCGCGTCCCTCCCACTCCACTGCGGTGATGCCGAAGTCCTTGGCCAGGGCCTGGGCCTTGGCGGCGGTTCGGTTGGCCACGCAGATCTCGCCCACGCCGAGCTCAAGCAGGGCCGCGCAGGCAGCGCGCGCAGCCCCGCCCGCGCCCAGCACCAGGGCGGACTTGAGCGATTCCTTGTACGGTTCGAGCGGCACGGTGATCCCGGCGACGTCGGTGTTGTCGCCCAGGAGCTTGCCCTCCGCCCAGAACAGGGTGTTCACCGCGCCCACGCGCCCGGCGCGCTCGGTGACCCCGTCCAGATATGGCATGACCGCCTGCTTGTGCGGGATGGTCACGCTGACGCCCTTGATGCGCCGTGCGCGCACCTCGGCCATGAAGGCCTTGAGTTTCTTCGGCTCCGTGGGCCAGGCCTCATACTTGCCTGGCAACCCACTGGTGCGCAGCCCCCAGTTGTGCAAGAGCGGGCTCTTGCTGTGGCCCAGGGGCCAGCCGATGATCCCGTATGGCGCGGTCACGAATCGATCTACTTCTTTTTCGGCGCAGCGGGCTTCTTGGCCGCAGGCTTCTTGGCTGCAGGTTTCTTGGCGGCGGGCTTGGCCGGAGCCTTCGCGGGAGCCTTGGCCGGAGCCTTCGCAGGGGCCTTCGCGGGAGCCTTCGCAGGGGCCTTCGCGGGAGCCTTCGCAGGGGCCTTCGCGGGAGCCTTGGCCGGGGCCTTCGCCGGAGCCTTTGCCGGGGCCTTCGCAGGAGCCTTGGCCGGGGCCTTCGCAGGGGCTTTTGCCGGAGCCTTCGCAGGGGCCTTGGCCGGGGCCTTCGCAGGGGCCTTGGCAGGGGCCTTGGCAGGGGCCTTGGCAGGAGCTTTCTTTTCAGCGGCGGGCTTGGCCGGAGCCTTGGCCGGGGCTTTCTTCGCCGGGGCCTTCTTCTCGGCGGCGGGCTTGGCCGGGGCCTTCGGGGCAGATGCGGTTTTCTTGGCCTTTTCGAGCTGCTTCATCGCGTACTCCGCGCCAGTGCGCAGTGCTGTGACGTTGATTGCAACGATCTTGGCTGCCATAACCTCTGCCAGACATTCCTCCACGGTGGAAAGGCGCACCATGCCCGTGGCGGCCACAAACGCCCCGAGCATGATCGTGTTCACCGCGCGCGGATTGCCGACCTTGTCGGCCAGTTCATTGGCCGGAACAAGCACGCTTTTGATGCGACCGCCGCTCTCCACCAGGCCCTCGTCGACGAGGGAGGAGTTGACGATCTGGATGCCGCCGTCCACGAGCCGGGGCTGGAACTTGTCCAGGCTCGGGCGGTTCATGACGATGAGGCTCTTGGGGCGAACGATGATGGGCGAGCCGATCTCCTCGTCGGAGAGCACCACGGTGCAGTTGGCGGTGCCGCCGCGCATCTCCACCCCGTAGACCGGGATGTAGGTCACGTGGAGCTTCTCGCGCATGCCGGCGTAGGCCAGCAGGTTGCCGATCAGAAGAACGCCCTGGCCGCCGAAACCGGCCATGATCACGTCGAGATATCTGCTCATTTGCTCTCTCCTGCGCTGCCGGAAGCGGTCCCAGGGGCGATGAGCGAACCGCAGGTGCCGTCCCCTTCGAGCTCCTTGTACACGCCCAGCGGGAAGTACGGGATCATCTCGTCGGTGATGCGCTTGTTGGCCGCCACCGGGCTCATGCGCCAGTTGGTGGGGCAGCCGGACAAGAGCTCCACGAAGCCGAAGCCCAGGCCCTTTGTCTGGGCCTCGAAGGCCTGGCGCATGTACTTCTTGGCCTGCTTGATGTTCTTCACCGAGTCCAGGCTGCCGCGCGCGCAGAACGCGGTGCCGCCCAGCTGAGCGATGATCTCGGACATGCGGATGGGCGAGCCTTCGCGATCTTGGCAGCGGCCGCCGGGGCAGGTGGTGGTCTTCTGCCCGATGAGCGTGGTCGGGGCCATCTGGCCGCCGGTCATGCCGTAGACGGTGTTGTTGACGAAGACAACGGTGATGCGTTCGCCGCGGTTTGCCGCGTGCATGATCTCGGCCATGCCGATGGAGGCGAGGTCGCCGTCGCCCTGGTAGGTGAAGACGAACTTGTCGGGCCTGGCGCGCTTGATGCCCGTGGCCACTGCCGGGGCACGGCCATGCGGCGACTCCACAGTGTCGACCTTGATGTAGTTGTACAAAAACACGGAGCAGCCGATGGAGCTGGCGGCAACGGTCCTGTCGGCCAGGTCCATTTCGTCCAGCAGCTCGGCCACCATGCGGTGGGCGATGCCGTGGTGGCAGCCGGGGCAGTAGTGCGTGGCGCGGTCGACCAGGGAGGCCGGGCGGGTGAAGACCAGCTCTTCGCCGGCGTTGGTATTGTGCGCGGCGCTCTTTCCCGCCGTGGCCGCCTTGGGCGCGGTTTTAGCCTTGGACATGGTTATTTCCTCCCCAGCGCGCGCAGAATGGGCGCCACAAAGTCATCCGGGCTGGGCATGTTGCCGGGGTAGACGCAGAACAGGTCCGAGTCGGCGTGCTTGCGCACGGCAAGGCGCACGTCCTCCACCATCTGGCCCAGGTTGTGCTCGATGGTCAGGAAGCGCTTGCCCTCGCGCGCCAGCTTGTCCAGGGCCTTCTCCGGGAAGGGGTACAGCGTCTTCGGGCGGAACAGGCCGACCTTCTTGCCCTGCTTGCGCAGGTGGCGCACGGCGTTCTTGGCGATGCGGCCGATGGAGCCGTAGGCCACCACAACCAGCTCGGCGTCCTTGACCTCGAAGGCCTCGAACTCCACCAGGTTCTTCCAGTGCTCGTACTTGGCCTGGAGCTTCATGTTCTGCCCGGCCAGCTCGCCGTCCATGAGGAACAGCGACTTGATGATGCGGTGGGCGCGCGGCTTCTGGCCTTTCTTGAGGCCCGCGCCGGTGCCTTCCAGCCGCCACTCCTTGCCTTCGTCGGGCGCGGCCAGGGTGGGCGCGCAGCGGACGATGGGCTCCTTCATCTGGCCGATGATGGCGTCGCCCAGGACAAGCACCGGGCTGCGGTAGGTGAAGGCCAGGTCAAAGGCCTTGTGGGTCATGTCGTAGGCTTCCTGGGCGCTGGAAGGGGCCAGCACCAGCAGGCGGTAGTCGCCGTGGCCGCCGCCGCGCGTGGACTGGAAATAGTCGCCCTGGCTGGGGCCGATGTCGCCCAGGCCTGGGCCGCCGCGGTTCATGTTCACGATGACCGCCGGGATGTCGCTGCCGGCCATGTAGCTGATGGCCTCCTGCTTCAGGCTCATGCCCGGGGAGGAGGAGCTGGTCATGGCGCGCACGCCGCAGGCGCCGGCGCCCAGCAGCATGTTGGCAGCGGCCACTTCGCTCTCGGCCTGCACGAACTCGCCGCCAGCCTCGGGCATGGCCTTGGACATGAACTCGGGGATGTCGTTCTGCGGGGTGATGGGATAGCCGAAGAAGCAGCGGCAGCCCGCGTCCAGCGCGCCCATGGCGATGGCCTCGTTGCCCTTGACGAAGATGCGCTCGTTGTTGCCTGCCATGTTACGCCGCCTTCTTTTGCTTTTTGCCGCGCCAGACCTCGATGGCCATGTCCGGGCAGATGGTGGCGCAGGAGGTGCAGCCAGTGCAGGTGGCCATGTCTTCGGCGCGCACCTCGGCGACCTTGTAGCCTTGTAAATTTATGCGCTCGCTCTGCCGGATGATCGAAACCGGGCAGACCGTGGTGCAGAGCAGGCAGCCCTTGCAGCGCTCTTCCGTAACCAAGATGCGAGACATCGCAAGACCCCTTCACCGGGCGGCAACCCCGCACCGGTACTAGCAATTTCAGACAATGAGCATGGCATCGCCATAGGAAAAAAACCGATACTCCCGGGCCAGCGCGGCGGCATATGCCTCCATGATGCGCGCACGGCCCGCTAGGGCCGAGACCATAATCAGGAGACTGGATTCTGGCAAATGAAAATTGGTCAGCAACGCGTCCACGACACGAAATTCGTACCCCGGCGTGATGTAGATGTCCGTGTCCCCCGCAAAGGCGCGCACCTCTCCGCAGGCCCTGAACATGCCCTCCAGGCTGCGCGCGCTGGTGGTTCCCACGCAGACCACCGGCAGCCCTTTCGCCTTGGCCGCGCGGATGGCGAGCGCCGTGGCCTCGGGCACCTCCACATGTTCGGCGTGCATCGCATGCTCGCGGATGTCCTGGGCGCGCACCGGGCTGAAGGTGCCGTAGCCCACGTAAAGCGTCACCTCGGCCCAGCCGAAGCCCTTGGCGGCCAAGGCCTCGCGCACCTGCGGCGTGAAGTGCAGACCGGCCGTTGGCGCGGCCACGCTCCCCGCTTTTGCGGCATCGTTGTAGGTGGTCTGGTAGCGCTCGCGGTCACCGGCGTCGTCCTCACGCTCCAGGTACGGCGGCAGCGGCATGTGCCCGATGTCGTTCATGATGCTCTGCAAATCGCCCTGCCACTCCAGGCGCAGGCGGCAGCGGCCGTACTCGCCCCGCTCCAGCAGCACCACCCGCAGGGGCGCGTCGAACTCCGCGGCCTCGCCCTGCTTCATGCGCTTGGCCGTGCGCACCAAGCCTTCCGCCTCGGCGCAGAGCCAGTCTCCCGCATCCGAACAGGCCGTGACCGCGAGCAGGGGCAGCGGCGTCAGCAGCAGCAGCTCCACCCGTCCGCCGGTCTTGCGGCGACCGAACACACGCGCGGGGATCACCCTTGAATTGTTGGCGATTATGAGCGCGCCAGCGGGGAATCTGCGGGCCAGAACCTCGGGCAGGTCGGTGAAATTCAAGTCCATGGGCGGGCCGTTCTGGCCACGATCGAGCACCAACAGGCGCGAGCCGTCACGCGCGTCGGCCGGGCGGCGGGCGATGCGTTCCTGCGGCAGTTCGTACACGTAACTGCCCAGGGAAAAGTCTTGCGGAATGTCCTTGTCGGGGGTGGTCATGTACAAACACTCTTACGTATTCGCTCCCCCAAAGCAAGCATGCCCCCTTCCGAACCGCCGTCTTTCCGCAACCCATTTTCGTGCGACTTTCGTGATCATCGTGAGCGCTGGCGCGCGCTGCGCACCCACCTGCTTCCCGCGCGCTCACCACTTGCTCACGTCCGGTGCACACGCTCATGTGTTTCTCGCTTGCGCGATCCTTTCTTGGCTCATCGGCGGCCTGCGGTAGTTTTCCCTTGATCTTGGCATCAATCCTGGTATGTCGAGTGGATGGAACTGATGGCTCTCAGCGACATTGCGCGACGCACAGGAATTCCCGCACCCACTGCGCGACGCTATGCCGCCCTTTTCAAGGACTATTTTCAAGGTCGCCGCCTTGGACGCATGACGCGCTACCCCGAGGAGGCGGTCGCCGTCTTCCTCCGCGTCAGCGAACTGTATGGTCAGGGCCGGATCACCACGGAGATCGAGGAAATCCTGCAGCGCGAGTTCCCGCGCACCATCGAGGTAGGACCGGCCTCCGAACAGATGGCCCTGCCCGCCGTGCCGCCCGAGCTCGCCATGCTGCCGGGCAATCTCACCGAGATCCTCACCGACGCCCTTTCCGACGCCTTGTCCGAAGCGCTCAACTCTTCCCTCAACCGCTTCGGCGAAACGCTCGACGCCCTAGCCGACCAGAAGTCGAGCCTGGAAGGCCAGAAGTCCGACATCGAGAAGCTCAAGAACGGCTTCGTGCTTCTTGCCCGCAACCTGAAGCGCCTGGCCCGGCGCGACCAGGCCGACACAGTTGCGCAGATCGCACGCATGCAGGAGCGCATGCGCAACATGGAGCCAAAGCTGGCGGTCATGGAAGAGATCACCCTGACCCTGACCAGCGACAACGCCGACCTCAAGGCAAGGCTGTCGGCCCAGGAAGTGGAGCTGCAGCGCCTTCGGGATGACCGCCAACGCCTTGAGGCCATCCTCAAGCGCGTCAGCGGGCTACCCACCTGACCGACCTTCGCGACCTTCTCCGCAACACTTCCCCTTCCCCAACACACCGCATTCCCGTGGTCTGCCCGTTTTCCTAGACAGGCCCTGTGTCACGCATTGAGATTCCTCGCATCTTCATATATGGACAGTCATTATCCATCGAATACCATGCTTATCTCTTAATGGAGGAGCCCGCGATGCACTCATCAATTCTGAAATCCCTGCTCTGCCTTTTTCTGGTCCTGACCTTGAGCGCTTGCTCCGGCATGGCCACAAGGAGTTCCGCAGACTCTGTGCCCACCGCGGGCGGTTCGCAGGCGGAAACCTACGACAACCCCAACTATTACTACCTCTTTGACGACATCCTGATTCCCAACGGCATGGAGCACTCGGGCGATGAGGACTTTTCCTTCGACACCCAGCAGTTCAAGGCCGGCATCCAGATCTTCCAGGGCCGCGTGATCTACGACGACCTCATCAATTTCTTCCTGAACAACATGGTGAAGGACGGCTGGAAGAAGGTCTCCGCCGTGCGCTCCAAGAAGAGCATCCTCATCTTCGAGAAGGCCAACAAGGCGGCCATCATTGAGCTGAACGACGGCTACAAGGCCAAGGCCACCGTGTTCGCCTTCGAGTACAAGGGCGGCACGTACTCCAACTCCAACCGCACCAGCTCGCCCCGTCCCGGCACGGCCAAGGCACCCGCCGGCGCCACCAGCACGTCGCAGGGCAGCTTCTCCGAGAAGGACATCAGCAATTGAGCACCGCGCACCTGCAGTTCTCCTGCTTCCTGGGCAAGCGCGTCCACCTGGGCGTGACCGGAAGCGTCGCGGCCTACAAGAGCCTTGAGCTTTTGCGCCTGCTGCGCCATAGCCAGGTGGCTGTCAGCGCCACCCTTACCGCCTCGGCCCAGCACTTCGTCGGCGCGGAAAGTTTCCGCGCGCTGGGTGCCGATCCTGTCAGCACCGCCATGTTCGGCCCCGGTGCTGGCGATGACCCCTTCGTCCACCTGAGCCCCGGCCAGAACGCCAGCGCGCTGGTCATCGCCCCGGCCACGGCCAGCATTCTGGCCAAGCTGGCCCACGGCATCGCAGACGACCTGCTCTCGACCCAGGCCCTGGCCTTCACCGGTCCGCTCCTGCTGGCTCCGGCCATGAATCCGGCCATGTGGAACGCACCGGCCACCCAGGCCAACTGGAACACCCTGCTGCAGCGTGGCGCCATCGGCATCGGCCCCGTGGTGGGAGACGTGGCCTGCGGCGATACCGGCAAGGGCAAGCTTGCTCCCCCGGCGCATATCCTCGCCCACGTGCTGCGCGCGCTTTCCCCCCACGACCTGGACGGCAAGTCCGTCCTCGTGACCCTTGGCCCCACCCGCGAGGCGTGGGACGCGGTGCGCTATCTGTCCAACCCCTCCAGCGGGCTCATGGGCGCGTGCCTGGCCATGGCCGCGTGGATGCGCGGTGCGCGGGTGCGCGTCGTGGCCGGCCCCACGGCCCTGGACTTCCCGCCTGGGATCGAGGTTATCCCTGTGACCACCGCGCGGGAGATGCTCGACGCCTGCCAGAGCCTTTGGCCCGACACCGACCTGGCCTGCTGCACTGCCGCCGTGTGCGACTTCCGGCCGCTGCTGCCGGAGAGCGCCGACCCATCTCGCAAGATCAAGAAGCGCGACATGGCAACCGGCGATCTTCTCATGCGCCTCACCGAGAACCAGGACATCCTGCGCACTCTGGGCGAGCAGAAACGTTCGGACCAGATTCTCATAGGCTTTGCCGCCGAGACCGAAGACCTTGTCGGCCAGGCGCGGCTCAAGCTGAACGAGAAGAACCTGGACCTCATTGTGGCGAATCTGGTGGGAGTTCCCGGCAGCGGCTTTGATTCCGCAACCAACACTGTCACCGTGCTGGACCGTACTGGCCGCGTGGAACAATGGCCGGAACTGGCCAAGACGGAGGTCGCGTGGCGCGTCTGGGATCTTTTGCGGCATCTGTAGACCTGCCCGAGGCCATGCACCCCTGGCGCGCCGCCGGGCTTGAAGCACTGTTCCTGCCCGACGGACTCGAAGCGCTGGAGCCTGCGGCTACGGCTGCAGCCTCGCCCGCGGAATCGGCAACCCAGCCCCAGGCCTCCGCTCCGGCAACCGACCTTGATTGGCCCGAGCCGTGGCGAGCCATCGCCGCGCGCCTGCGCACCAAGCCTCAGATCATCATCACTTATGCATCGCTCACGGCGGATGTGACGGGCACGGCAGCCCCGGCCCGGCGCAAGCTGTTCCAGTCCATCCTGGCCTACATGGCCTGGCCCCAGGGCACCAGCCTCTTCTGGCCCTGCACGGATGCGCCCGACGCTCCTCAGCTCGCCCGCAATGTCTTCCTCAACGGGGCGCTCAGCTTCGGCGTCTCGCATATCGCGTGCTTCGGTGCCGAGGCCGCGCACGTATGCCAGGCGCTGTTTCCTCCTGGCGCCGGTGATCCCGACATCCAGGTGATCGCGCTGCCGGAGCCTGAAGCCCTCATCGACCTCTTGCCGCACGAACTGCACCGAGCCGTTGCCGCGCTCAAGGCCTTGCAGCTCGCGTGAGCCTTGCCTTTGCCCCGCTCACCGGGTACATCTTCCCGCTCGAACCGAACCAACGACAACCACAGGACGCCGCAATGAAGGTACTTGTCACCGGAGCCGCCGGATTCATAGGATTCCACCTCTCTCGCCGCCTGCTTTCCATGGGAGCAGAGGTCGTTGGCCTTGACTGCATCAACGACTACTATTCCGTCGAGATCAAGCATGCCCGCCTGGCCATGCTGACCCCGGATCCGAAATTCACCTTCGCCAAGCTCGACCTGGCCGACAACGACGGCGTCGCCAAACTTTTCAAAGACCACGGCTTCACCCACGTGGTGAATCTGGCGGCGCAGGCTGGTGTGCGCTACTCCATCGAGAACCCCCGCGCCTACATCGACTCCAACGTCGTCGGCTTCCTGAACATCCTTGAGGGCTGCCGCCATAACAAGGTCGGGCACCTGGCCTACGCGTCGTCCTCTTCCGTTTACGGCATGAACACCACCATGCCACTCAGCGTTCACGACAACGTGGACCACCCCATGAGCCTCTACGCGGCCACCAAGAAGTCCAATGAGCTCATGGCCCACACGTACAGCCACCTGTACGGCCTGCCCACCACCGGCCTGCGCTTCTTCACGGTGTACGGGCCCTGGGGCCGTCCGGACATGGCCCTGTTCCTGTTCACCAAAGCAATCCTAGCGGGCGAGCCCATCAAGGTCTTCAACCACGGAAAGATGAAGCGCGACTTCACCTACATCGACGACATCGTCGAGGGCGTTGTCCGGGTCACCATGCACACCGCCCAGCCCAACCCCGAGTGGACCGGCGCCAAGCCGGATCCGGCCACCAGCACCGGCCCGTTCCGCATCTACAACATAGGCAACAACAGCGTTGTTGAACTCTCCCACTACATCGAAGTCCTTGAGAATTGCCTCGGCAAAAAGGCCATCAAGGAATACCTGCCCATGCAGATGGGCGACGTTCCCGCCACCATCGCCAACGTGGACGACCTTGTGCGCGACGTTGGCTTCAAGCCCAACACCCGCATCGAGGACGGCATCGCCCGCTTCGTGGACTGGTATCGGGACTACTTCAAAATCTAGCCCGCTTTTTTCTCCACCTTTCGCACTCGCGTCTTGATTTTCCCGTCAGCGGGAAGTACCTTGCGCTCTCAGTAGCTGCATCGGCGAAAACACCGGGCCTCAAACCTGGTGTTTCACGTGAAACACACCGAGATCCTTCCGGAGGCCTGAGTGGCACGCAGAATAGTTGTGGCAAACCAGAAGGGCGGAGTGGGCAAAACCACCACCGCAGTGAATCTTGGGGCATCCCTGGCCGTTATGGAAAAGCGTGTTCTCCTGGTGGACTGCGATCCGCAGGGTAACGCCTCGAGCGGCCTCGGCTTCTACCCGGGCGACGAGCGCCCGAACGTCTACACCGCGCTGTTCGATCCGGACAATGTCCGCGACTGCATCGTCCAGACGGCCATCCCGTTCCTTTCGCTGATTCCGGGGACTCAGGACCTGGTCGGAGCGGAGATTGAGCTGGCGGACAAGCTGGGGCGCGAGTACTACGTGCGGGACCTGCTGGCGCCGCTGGAAGACGAGTACGACTACATCATCATCGACTGCCCTCCGTCTCTAGGCATCCTGACCGTAAACGCCCTGTGCGCCGCGCGGGAACTGCTGGTGCCGCTCCAGTGCGAATATTACGCGCTGGAAGGGTTGTCTCAGCTGCTTATGACGTTTGAGCTGGTGAAGAAGCGGTTGAACCCGGACCTGCGAGTGCTTGGCGTGGTGCTAACCATGTACGACCAGCGCAACAAGCTGTCCTGGCAGGTCAAGCATGAGGTAAGAAAGGCGCTGCCGCAACATTTGTTCGAAGTCATCATCCCGAGGAACGTGCGCCTCAGCGAGGCGCCGAGCTTCGGCAAACCCGTCATCACCTACGACATCCGCTCAAGCGGCGCCGAGGCCTACATGGCTCTTGCGCAGGAGGTCACGCGCAGCACAGTGCGTGACTAGTCGCGGCTAGGAGGCTCTTCCCTTGTTCCGGACACTCTTCTCCGGGGCATAGGGAACGGCTTCTATCTTAATGGTGTCGTAGAAGTGGCGCTTGATGATGCGTGCCTGACAGGAGAGGCAGCGGAAGGAAACAAGGCCGCCCATGTTGGCGGCGGTGAGCATGAACTTGCGTGGCGTGTCGCGCTCCCAGTCGGCGGACTCGTTGCCGCAGAGCGGACAGGAGCAGTCGAGGTCCACGGGATACTTGAAGTCCCAGTGGACGACCAGCGCCCTCCAGTCGTCAAGGGGCTCCGGCTGGACGGGCTCGGCAGCAGGGGGAGCGAACTGCTGGAGTACCGCATCGCGAACGGCGGCCCATACTTCTGGTCCGAGAAGAGCGCCGAGGGGTTGGCCCTGGGCATCGAAGATTTCCTGAAAGCCGGGGGTGTCGTGGGTCTGGCTCATGGCATGTACTCCTTGGCGTTGGCGTGGTGCCCTTATAGTGAGCACACGCGGACATGGCAAGGAACAAACACGAAACCGACGCAGACATCTTACGTCAGCGCTTGGACGAATGGATATCTGGAGGAATGGGCATGGCCATAGGTCAAAGAGGGCTGGGACGCGGACTTGACGCACTGCTGGGGAGCATCCGGCCGGAATCGGTGAACACGGCGGAGGTGCGGCTCATCCCCATTTCCACCATCGTTCCGAACCCGCACCAGCCGCGCAAGGAATTTGACCCTCAGGCACTGGAGGATTTGTCGGCCTCCATCAAAGTCCAGGGTGTGCTGCAACCCATCCTTGTTCGCCCCCTGGGCGACGGCAAGGAAGGCTACGAGCTGGTGGCGGGCGAACGCCGCACACGTGCCTCCAAAATGGCCGGCCTGAAGGAGATCCCCGCGCTTGTACGAGCGCTGACGGACATGGAAACCCTTGCCATCGCGCTCATCGAGAACCTGCAGCGCGAGGACCTGAACGCCATCGAAGAAGCCCGCGGCTTTCAGCAGCTGCTCAAGGACTTCGGCCTGAACCAGGAAGAGCTGGCGCGCCAGGTGGGAAAAAGCCGCTCGGCCCTGGCGAATTCGCTTCGATTGCTCAACCTTCCCGATGACATCCAGGCCGATATACAGGCCGGTGTGCTCACGGCAGGGCACGGACGAGCCATCATGGCCGTGGACGAGGAGTCCTGCCATGATCTGTTCCAGCGCATCAAGGAGTTCAACCTTTCCGTGCGCCAGGCCGAAGCCGAAGCCAGCTTCTTCAAGGAAAACGGTAGATTGGCAGAGCCGGAGGAGCTGTATGGCAGCGTCAAGCCACGTGGCAAGGCCGTTCGCGGCGCGCGCAATGGTGGCAAGAGCGGGGTAGAGATGGACGAGGCTGTTCGCGACATTCAAACGCGCCTCGCGGAACACCTCGGCATCACAGTAAAAATTTCCGGCACCCAGGACAAAGGCGTGCTCTCGCTCTCGTACAAGTCTCTGGAGCAGTTGACGCAACTGGCGCAAACCCTTGGCCTGGTAACGCTCTAAGATTACGTTAATCACCAGATCATCATCATTGCTAACGCACTGAAAACTAAACGCTTAGCGCATGCGCACAACGAAAACCAGCTCCGTCGCAGAGGTCTGATGATCACACAAGATATGCTCTCATTGGTTGATCGCTTGGCGGGTCGGCGCGTGATGATCGTGGGTGACGTCATGCTTGATCACTACACCTTCGGTTCGGTCACGAGGATCTCGCCCGAGGCGCCAGTGCCCGTCCTGCAAGTGTCTGACGAGCAGTACCGCCTTGGCGGCGCCGGGAACGTCGCGCGAAACATCGTGGCCCTTGGTGGTCAGGCCATGATGATCGGGGTGGCCGGGACGGATCAGGATGGCCAGACGCTCACCACACTCTTGAACGAAGCCGGCGTCAGCACGGATCTGGTTCACGATGATCGCCGCCGTACAACACGCAAGACCAGGATCATCGCCCAGAATCAACAGATCGTCAGGGTCGACCGCGAGCACACCGAACCGCTCTCCAAGACGGTCGTTGGAACCTTGCTGGAGAAAGTCCGTGCACACGCGCAAGGCCACGACATTATTGTCGTTTCAGACTATGGCAAAGGGGTTGTGACCAGGGCGCTCATGGACGGATTGCGGGCGCTCAGAAGCCAATCAGGGGCTGCACCGCGTATCCTTGTCGACCCCAAGCCCTGCAACTACGACCTGTACCGTGGCGTTGACATCCTGACCCCCAACGCCAAGGAAGCCTCCGAAGGAGCCGGGTTGCCCGTCACCGGACCGCAAGGCCCTGGTCCAGCCGCCGCGGCGCTCTTTAAGCGCCTGGCCTGCGCACACCTGCTCATCACCCTGGGCGCGGAGGGCATGGCCCTGTTCCATTCTCCACAAAAAGCCCAGAAGATACCGACCTTTGCGCGCAAAGTGTTTGACGTCACCGGCGCCGGCGACACGGTCATCGCCACGCTGGCCCTTGGCCTGGCCGCCGGGGCGGACCTGCTCTGCGCCGCAGTGCTGGCCAACCATGCGGCCGGGGTTGTCGTTGCCCAGGTTGGGGCGGCCACAGCCTCGCCCCAGGCCCTGCGCGAGGCCATCACGAGCAACCCGGAACTGCCCATCGATACCCTCGTTCTCAAGGACCAACAGGGCCAGGGCTGAAGGCCCAAGTGTTCCTCGGAGCCGCCGCCATGCCCGGGCCTGTCCGCAAGTCGACCGCAACGGAATCCAACACACTTGGCACCGCGGTAAAGCAGGCCGAAAAGTTGTCTGGGAAGAGCCTGGCGTCACGCCAAACAGCTCTTTCTGTGGGGCTTGCCAGCCTGTTGGCGGTGACGGCGACCTGTTCCGCTTTCGCGGCCGAGCCCGCGCAATCCAGCGTGGGCGAGAGCTACATCTTCAACACCGTTGCAGGCGCTGACAATCCATCAGGCCCAGATCAAATCGCCAGCAGCCACCTGGGTCAAGACCATCTGAACCAGGATGAGCTGCTTGATCCGTCGTCGCGCCTCTGGGCGGGCGCCCAGGCCCTGAGGCTGCGCCTGGAACGCTCCAGCACCCTGCTCGCCACCAACGTCATTGCCGCCAGCGGAGACGCCGAAGCCGCGGCCGCGAGCCATGCCGACGGGACCATCCAACTCTTTGGCGCGGGAAACTGCAGCAGCGTCTCCATGCCTGACGGGCACCCAGCCTATGCGCTCGCGCTTTCTCGAGAAGGCGGAGCGCTTGCCGCGTGGGCTCAGGGCGTGAATAGTCTCGTCGTCTTCGACCTTCGAAGGCCAGACTGCCCGCACGTCAGCAGCGAAACGGCCCTGCGCGGGCAGATCAGCCTGAGCCTGAGCCCCACTGGCGCGTTCATTGCGGCCCAGGATGAGGAAGGGCGAATCTGGGTCGGACCCCGAGGCGGGGAAATGCGCGTGGCCGCGTCGCTTCCCGGAAGCCCCGCCGCCATCGGCTTTTCAGGGGGCGAAGGCGTGCTGCTCGTGCTCGACGCCAACGGCCAAGGTGGCGCCTGGAACCCGCGCACAGGCAAGGCGTTACGCAGGATTTCTGTGCCGGGTGGTCCGTTCGTGCGCGGGGACTTTCAAGGCATGGAGGCCAGGCTCTGGACAAGAGACGGGCGCCTCTTGCGCTGGGACATGCTTCACAACAGCGCGCCAACGACTGAATTTTCGCCTGGAGAGGCCCTCTCGCGCCAAAAGGGCGGTTGGCTGGAACTCCGGGGTGCGGATGTGTACTTCTCGCGCCCTGGGCTGTCCTGGAAGGTTTCGCCCAGCTATGATCCGCGACCGCCGTCGCTCTCCGTTTCAGTACATGCAGGCTGCCTGCGCCTTTCGGACGTAGACGGCAATGTGCGCTATTACGACGCACGCCAGGGTCAAGAGCGGGAGCAGTGCTTTGCGGAGGATTGGGTGCCCGTTGCGGTTCGACCTGACGGCACAGCAGAAATTCCCGGTTTGCGCCTGCGCCTTTTCGACACTCAGCCTAGCGCCGACGGCCATAGCAACGTCAATACCAGAGCGCTTTCCGAGACAGAAGTATACGTCTGGACGGACCGCCCGGCGCAGCTGGAAATTCGTGTTTCGGCGCCGACAGCGAACTCCATGCGGCTATTAAAGAATGTTGGAGAAGCGCGCACATCCGCAATGAGGCTTATTTCGCCGCAATTGCGCGAAGGCATAGCGGAGCATTCAAGGACACGGTCCATTCCGCTGGAATGATTTTAGCGGAATTCCGCCGGTTATGGTTTACGCCACGGACAGTATTGGATACAGAAATATCAAGAAATCCGCATTCGGCTACAGGAGGTCCAAATGACCAAAAGCTCTGGCGCGAGAAAATCCGGCCTGAATACCGCGATCACTAGCCTGGGAGTGGCGAAAATACCGACGCCCTTGCACTATTGCCGCTACATCGGGCAGGAGGAAGAGCTTGAAATCAGCCTGACCGAAGAGGAGGCCGACCTCCTGGGTGCCGTGCGTGGCCCCATGCGCTTTGAAAAGGCTGGTCCGCGCGGCAAGCTCTATTTCGACTCCTCCAAGGTCAAGTGCGCCATCGTCACCTGCGGCGGCCTCTGCCCGGGCATCAACGATGTCATCCGCGCCATCGTCATGGACGCCCACCACCACTACCACGTCGCCTCGGTCATCGGCATCCGCTACGGGCTCCAAGGCTTTATCCCAAAATACGGGCACGACATCATGGAGCTGACGCCGGACAAGGTCTCGAGCTTCCATGTGTTCGGCGGCACGGAGCTGGGGTCGTCTCGCGGACCGCAGCCCGCGGATGAGATCGTGGACGCGCTGGAGCGCATGAACATCAACGTGTTGTTCATGATCGGCGGGGACGGCACCATGAAAGCCGCCGCCAACATCGTCAAGGAAATCAAAGCGCGCAACTCGCGCATCAGCGTCATAGGCATCCCAAAGACCATCGACAACGACATCAACTTCGTGGGCAAGTCCTTCGGCTTCGACACCGCCGTGGAAAAGGCCACGGAAGCCATCGCCTGCGCCCATGTGGAGGCCGTAGGAGCCTACAACGGCGTCGGCATCGTCAAGCTCATGGGGCGCGAGTCCGGGTTCATCGCCGCACAGGCAACCCTGGCGCTCAAGGAAGTGAACTTCGTGCTGGTTCCCGAGAGCCGTTTCAGCCTGGACGGCCCCGACGGGCTGCTGTTCCAGCTGGAGCAACGCCTGCGCAAGCGTCGCCACGCGGTCATCGTCGTGGCCGAGGGCGCTGGCCAGCATCTCTGCGAGGCCAGCGGCAGGACGGACGCCTCCGGAAACCCTGTGCTCTGCGACATCTGCACCATCCTCATCAGCCGCATCAAGGAGTACTTCAAGGCCAGGGAGATGGAGGCCACCATCAAGTTCATCGACCCGAGCTACATCATCCGCTCCGTGCCCGCCAACGCCAATGACCGCGTCTATTCGGGCTTCCTGGGGCAGAACGCCGTTCACGCGGCCATGGCCGGGAAGACGGGCATGGTGGTCAGCCGGTTGCAGTCGCGCTACGTCCACGTGCCGCTGGAGCTGGTGACCAGCAAGCGCAAGATGCTCAACATCGATTCGGACTACTGGCGCGCCGTGGTGGAATCCACTGGCCAGGAGGACTTTGGCGCGCACGCGGTGCAGTACTGCGAGAAGCCCGAAGGCTAGGCCCCAAGCGCCCGAGACCACAAAAAAAACGCCCGGCTAACCGGGCGTTTTGCTTTTGCCATGAAGGGCAGTGAGGCTAGTCTTCGTTCACCGCGGTGGAGAACTGCGCGTGCTCGCCCACGGTCTTGAGGGCGTCCTCGGCCTGGAGGGCCATGCACAGAAGCTCGTGCAGATCACACACCGGAAGCTCGACGGTGAAGGCGCCATTGTCGCAGATGACCGTCTCGCCCTGCTCGTCCAGGGTATAGGCGCGGCGTTCGCGGCTCTCGCCCGAGGCGGCGATGATGCCGTAGCCCACGCGGCCCTGGGCGGTGCGGTACAGCTTCTCAACGGTGAGCAGTCCCGTGCTGGTGCTGAAGTGGATGTCCTCGGCCACCAGGCTCGCCGTCATGGCGATGGGCTTCCCGAAGTCGTTCGGCAGCGTGATGGGCCGGGCCGGGGTCGGCTGACCGGAAAAACCCGTGGGCGTCTGGTTCATGCTCACTCCTCATCTCCGAACGGCAGGATATATTGCCGTGATTTGGCTCTGGAAGGCTCTGGCCGCCAGTGCCGCCAACCGCGCGAAACATACTCGTGCAGCGCTCCCTCGGTGACGCGCCACTGTGTTCCCACCCGTATCGCGACAAGCGTGCCGTCCTGCACCAACCTATACGCCGTTCTGGGGTGGATGCGCAAGATGCTAGCGACCTCCTTGAGTGTCAGGAGTCGCGGCAAGACCGGGCTTGCATCGTGCGCATGCACATCATTGTCTATCATAGAACACCGATGTATGTGGTTATGCACCCGTTGTCAAAGAATGTCAACGGATGTCACAAAACAACACGAAAAGTCTTCGAAATGATGCGAAGTCAGGAGGTAAGGTCGCGAGCGCGAAAGCTTTCAGATAAGAAGGTGCGGTTCAAATGGAGAGGGCAACGGGAGAAAATCAGAAGGAGTTGTTGTCCTGCCTGGGCCAAAGGCCTTTGTAGCCGTAGCACAGGTAATAATAGAAAGGCCGCACGGGAACGTTGCGGTAGGTCGAAACGTAGCGGTAGGGCCCGGAGACGGAGTCGAACATGTCCGCGAGGACCGGCGGCATCCCCGCGGCATCTCCTTTCAGCACGAGCACGGCATCCCAGCCGAGCTTGCCCTCTGGGCCGCCCCAGAGATCATACTGGTTCATGCGGCGGCCATCCCACCAAAGGCAGTAGGTGCGCGGCTGCCCGGGCAGGTAAAAAGCCAAAGAAGCGGTGATGTCATACACATCGCTCATGAAGAATACGCGCTTGGGGTCGGGGAAGCGCTGCTCGGCAAGCTGCCCCATGCGATCACCCATGTCTTCCCACCCTTTGAGGCGGTGCGCCGGGTTGATTGAAGCGGGGATTGGCAAAAGCTGATGGAGGTGCAGAAACAGCATCAACACGACGCTGGCAACGCCGCCAGCAGCGAGAAGACGCGTCGTCCGGAGCGATGGGCTCGAGTCCAGCAGGCGCTGAAGCTCAAGGGCCCCCAGGATGGTTCCCGCCACGAAACTCACAGTGTTCCAGTTGGCCAGGACCTTGGTGTGCAGGCTCCAGGTCAGGAAAAAAACCGTCATGGGCCAGAAAAAGAGAACCAGCAAGGCAGACTGGGCAAGTGAAGTGCCGTAGTCCTTGTTGATGTTCGTTGCGGAAGCGGGCGACTGGAACATGATCCAGACCTGGCGGACAGCACCGAAGCCGGCAACGAGCGTCAGCCAGAACCACCAGGGCAGCGCGAAACCAAGCTGGGCGCCGACGTATTCAGGCACGCGCGACAGGCGGAAGAGTTTTTCGGCTCCCTTCCCGGAAACCCCGATGAGGTACAGGACGTGCTTGTAGCCTACAAAGCCGTTCTGCATGTTCCAGATGAGCGTTGGCAAGAAGCCGATGAGAATGCCGAGTGCCAGCGCAAGGGTGAGCCGTGGCCAAAAACGGCGCTGAAGAACGCCTGCGCGATGGAGCACCAGGCCATAGGCTACGGCCAGCCCGGCAAAGCCGAGCATGGTGTACTTGGCCAGAATGCCGACCCCGAAAGCGGCCGTGAGGAGCGCAAAAGGCCAAACACCGCGGTCACGCCCGGTGTCGTCGGGGGTGGCGGCGGCGTAGAGCGAAGCCATGGCCACGGTCCAGCAGAGAACAAAGGGATTGTCCGTGGTCATGAGGATGCCGAGCGCCAGGAAAAGCGGCGACACGGCAGCCAGGAACACGGCGAACACAGCCAACGTCGGGCGTTTCCAAAGGTCGGCGACAATCCACCACAACAGCATCGGAAAGGCAGCGGCCCCAACGATTGAGCCCATGCGCACGCCGAGCTCCGTGTTGCCGAAGAGAGTAGTGAACGCGGAGATGATCCAGGCGATGAGGGGGCCCTTGGAATAGTATGTTAGCTGGAGGTGGCGGGTCCAATCCCAGTACTGGGCCTCATCCTGCACAAGACCAAGCTGGCCGGTGGCCACAAACCAAAGGCGCAGAAGGGTCGGAACGGCAATGAGCCAAAACACCCAGCGACGCGGGTGTGCTTTGATGGAAGCTGAGAGCGTAACGAGGTTCATGCCGTCTCCCTAGGGTGCCGGGAATGCGGGCATACCGTCGGCCACGCGCACGGCCGAGACGATGACATCCTTGCCGTAGAAAAGGTCCGGGGAGGTGATCACGTCTGCGATGAAGCGGTTGTAGGCGCGGTTAAGGGGACTGGTCTTGTCGTGTTCCTCGGCGTGGGGCTTGTGCGAAAGCAGGGCATGGAGGGTGGCGGCGCGAATGACGGGCCGCAGTGGCGCCAGCAAGCGATCAGAGGCTGAAAAATAGCTGCTGGACACGCCAGTGACCGCAAAACCGCTCTTGCGCAGGAAATAGTCCATCTCAGGGTAGCCGATGAGGTTGATGTGCGCCTCGCCAAAGGCGACGTCCAGGTTGATGGGCGACTTCATGCCCCTGTAGAAGCCGGAGAGCAGGTGAAAGAGCCGCGAGCGGATCTGCAAGCGGTTGGGGAAGGTCATCACCAGGCGTCCGCCCGGGGTCAACAGGCGCTGAAACTCGCGCAGGGTGTGCGGCACGCTCTCCACGTGCTCAATGACCTCGCGGCAGAGAATGACGTCAAAGCCGGCGGTGTCGAAAGGCAGAGCCACATTCAGGTCAGCCTCGACCTCCTGGACGCCGGGAATGCCCTGCGTGCGGTAGTTGGAGATGACGACCTTGTGGCCCTGGTCGGCCAACTGGCGGGAAAGATAGGCGGATCCAGCGCTGGATTCGTAGATCCGCAGGCATGCGCCTGGACGTGAAAGCTCCGGCGCCAGGGCCAGCATGACGGCGTCCTTGGCAATGTCGCGTACGTGCTTTTTGACAGTTTGACCGCCAAGCGTGATGTCCTGGTACCTGCTCATGCGTGTGATTCAACCTCTGGCGCTGTGGCGCGTGCGTAGATTCCTAGCCCGCGATCGCCAGTTTGGCAAGGAAGGCCGGAAACGCGAAGAACTTAATGTATGTACTGTGGTATGTTAGTAAAAAGCTTTGTCGTGTAGGTGATCATTTTATCCATGATCCAGGGAAAGGCCAAAATGAGGGCCACAAACATGGCAACAAGCTTCGGCACAAGTGAAAGCGTGGCGTCCTGAATCTGCGTAGCCGCCTGGAACACGCTGATGACGACGCCAACCACAAGGCCAACACCCATCATGGGCAGACAGATGACAAGCGTCAGCTCCATCGCCTCGCGGGCAAAACCCACAACGAATTCAGGTGTAATGGCCATGCGCGCCTCGTCAGCTGAAGGAGTTGACTAGGGAGCCGATGAGGAGGCTCCAGCCGTCAACCAGGATGAACAGCAGGATCTTGAACGGCAAAGCGACCATTGCTGGCGGCAGCATCATCATGCCCATGGAGAGCAAGATGCTGGCGACCACCATGTCCAGAATAAGGAACGGGATGTAGATAAGGAAGCCGATGGAAAAGCCTGTCTTGAGCTCGCTGATGGTGTAGGCTGCCACCAGGAGGATGGTGGACACCTGCTCCTTGTTCTGCGGGCGCTCTTCCTTGCTGATGGAGTAGAAGATCGACAGGTCTTTCTCGCGCGTGTGCTTGAACAGGAAGGCGCGAATGGGCACCTGGGCCTTGTCCAGGGCCTCCTTGAAGCCGATGCGCTCCTCCAGATAGGGCTGCAAGGCCTCGTCGTTCACATTCTTGATGATGGGGCCCATGATGATGACGGTCATGAACAGGGCCAGGGAGGCCAGGATCTGGTTCGGCGGCATCTGCGGGGTGCCCATGGCCTGCCGCAGGAAGTGGAACACGATGATGATGCGCGTGTACGAGGTCATGGTCAGTACGATGGACGGAGCCAGCGTCAGCACCGTGAACAGGAACATCAATTCCAGCGCGATGGAGACACGGCCGGGTTCGCTCTGCCCGGCGGAGAGCTGCATGGTCAGGGAAGGGACATTCGGCGACGCCGCGGGAGCGGCGGCCTGAGCGAGAGAAGGCAGAAGGACGAAAAGGAAGAGCAGGCCCAGCACGAGCCCCAGGCCGGAGAGGTTAGCGCGGCTGGCGCTCGCCAGGGGCGAAAAGCAGCGGGCCATCGCCGCCTTCAGGGCTGACGGGCTTGACGGGCTTGACGGGTTCGTCTGAGCTGCCCCCATTGTCAGCGGCAGGCTCAGGGCTGTCCTTGCGCCAGGCGAGCAGATCGGCAAAGATTTTAGGGTCATCGGCTTCCTTCTTGGCTGCTGGCGCTGTCTGGGGCGTAGGAAGTTCCGCAAGGGTAGTGATGGAGCCTTCAGTCACGCCGATGACCAGCGTGCGGTCCGCCACGCGGATGACGGCCACCCGCTGCCGGGAGCCAAGAGACATCTGCGCGATGACGCCCAGGTCCACACGCTCGATTGGAGTGCGCGAGATTCCTGGCAAAAACCGCTTGAGCAGCCACACCACAAAAAAGAGCAGGCCCACGATGCACGCGAGCGCCACAACCATTTTCACGATGTCAAAAAAAAGCTGATCAGGCAAGCTGCTTGACCCTCTCAATGGGGCTGATGATGTCGGTGAGGCGGATGCCGAACTTCTCGTTGATGACCACGGCCTCGCCGCGCGCAACGAGCTTTCCGTTGACGAAGATTTCAAGCGGTTCGCCCGCGAGCTTGTTCAGCTCAACGACAGAGCCTTGGCCAAGCTGCAAAAGCTCATTGATCAAGAGGCGCGTGCGGCCCAACTCGGCGGAAACCTCAAGCGGAATGTCCAGAATAAAGTCCAGGTCGCGCTTGGTGCCGGGGTTCTGCTTCTGGGCCTTGTGCTCGGCCGTCATGTCCCGGAACTCGGGCTCATGGGTCTGCGTGCGCAGGTAGGCCTGTTCCTTCTCTTTCTTGACGTCGTCCACTTCCTGGGTGGCGAGGGCCTTGGCCCACTCCTCGGCAAGCGCGTCGTCAGGCGCGGAACCGCCTGCGGCATCGTCCCCGGCGGCGCCGCTTTCTTCCTTCATCAAGGCGTCGGCCCATTCCTGGGCCAGGGCGTCCTGGTCTTTGTCATCGGCCATGCTGACCTCTCAGTGTGAAGTTGAAGCGTTCGCAGCCGCGCTCGGCGCGATTTGCTCCCGTGGTCCTGTCACTATTGCAAAACCCATGCACAAGCAAGGGCAACCCCATAATCGCACGGCCCAGACTACTGAATCACTATCTCGGTGATGTAGACCCGAGAAACCTTCTGCTCGCCAAGCACCAGCGTCAAACGCTCGACGATCTCCTTCTTGAGCAGGATCTTGTTCTCAATGCTGGCGAGGTCGTCATATGTCTTGCTCGACAAGAGCAAGATGAGGGAGTCCTTGATTTTCGGCATATTCTTGGTGAGCTCGTCCGAAGCCGACTTGCTGCTGACCTCGATGTCCAGGGCAAGCTTCAGGTAGCGCCGACCCTGTGGATCGGCCAGGTTCACCAGAATTGGCGGCAGGCTAACCAGCTCGGCTCCGCCAGCGTCAGCGGCCTTCTCGCCTTTGCCACCCTCGCCAGGCTTGGCCTCGCCGTTGCCGCCCTCGGCAGGCTTGGCCTCGCCATGACCGCCAGCCTCGGCCTTCTGCTCCGTGGCGTTGTCGCCAGCGGCAGCGGCCTTCTTGCCCATCCACCACTTGTAGCCAAAGAATCCGCCCGCACCCAGCACCGCCAACAGCACAACGCTGATGACGATGATGATGATCAGCTTCTTCTTGGACTTCTTAGGAGCCTCGCCGTCAATGGCAAGATCGTCGGCCGGCTCAGCATCTGCTTTCTTCGCCACGTGAAAACCGCCTTGTTATCAATGCAGCCGGGCTTTCCGGCAACGATCCGTTACTGTTCCGGATACCTTATCGGCCTGCATCAAGAAAAGGTATAGCCAAATCTTCCAGAAGAACGCAAGCAACGATGCCAGGGCCAGTGCCCGCGTACCCCAAGCAGCACCCCGACCGCCCCCGGCTGCGTTAGCCGGCTCTTCCCCTGCACCAGCAAATACGCTACCTCAGTGCCGCAAGGAATAGCGCACGGGGAGGCTTCATGTTTCGGGACATTCCGCAGGCCATCGAGGTCACGCAAGGTCATTTGAAGGCGCTGGCCGCCTGGCGAAGCGCACAAGGCGTCGGCAGCCGCCGCATGACCCAGGTCAGCCCGGAGACGGGCAAACTGCTTGCGCTGCTGCTGGCCGGCTGCCCCCCAGGCGAAGCGGCGGAACTGGGCACCGGCGGCGGGCTCTCCGCGCTGTGGCTGGTCCTGGCATGCCGCACCACAGGACGCACACTCACCACCTTTGAGCTGGACCCGGCCAGGGCGGAACTCGCCCGCCAAAGCTTCTCCGCCGCAGACGTTCTCGACGTGGTTAAACTGGTGGAAGACGACGGCCTGAACGGCCTGAACACCCTGTCCACGCTTGCCTTCTGCTTCATCGACGGCGATCCCGACCAGGCCCGCGACGCCTTCGAGCTTGCACTCCCCAAAATCGCCCAGGGCGGACTCGTCTGCGTCGCGCTGCCCCCAGGCATGCCCACCAACGTCCTCGTGGACCGCAAAGATGCCGAAACAGGCCAAACCACCCCGCACGACTCCATACACGCCATCTTCCGGCGCTTCCTGTTCGACGCGGAAATGGACCCGCGCGTCGACGCCGTCATCCTGCCCGTTGGCTCCGGCCTGCTCATCTGCCGCAAAGTCTGACAACCCACCGGAGCCGGAGCCTGAACCAGGGATGCCTCCGGCGGCCAGGGGTGCTGCCCCTGGACCCCGCCGAGGGCCTGAGGCCCCCGGACCCCCCAATGGGG
>NZ_JAVHLD010000035.1 GCF_031082295.1 Humidesulfovibrio sp. | reverse complement strand
AAGGGGACTCGTCCCCTTGCGGGGTCCAGGGGCGGAGCCCCTGGAGGTCACGTCAAAGCGGCTCGCTGCCCAGGCACATGAGCTGGCCCACGGACCAGGGGCAATGGCCGCAGGGCACGCCGACGCCCAGGCAATCCTGCTCGAAGGCCCCGGCCGCGCCGCAGGCGTCGCTGCACATGCCCATGTCGCAATCGCCGCAGGCCGGATATTCCCCGGCGGAAGCGGCTGCGCGGAAGGCCGTCCACGCCGCCCCGCGCCAGAGTTCCTCCAGCGGAGCCTGGCCGATGTTGCCGAAGTGCTGCGGGTGCACGCGCTTGGTCTCGCCGAAGATGCGGCACTCGTATGCGTGCCAGAGGAAGTGGCAGGGCGAGGCGTTGCCCTGCCAGTCGATGAAGGCGGCCCCGTCGCGCATGAAGCCGCAGCGATGCTCGCTTGAGGCCGTCAGCTCCGGCAGGCGCAGGTCCAGGCCTGCGGCTTCGGCGCGGCGGCGGGCCTCGGCGAAGAGCGCCCGGAGCTGCGCCAGCTCGTCATAATCCGTGCGCGCCAGCCGCCCGGTGTTCAGCCAGAGACCCTTGCGCCGGGCGCTTTCGCGCATCTCCCCGGCCAGGGCCAACAGCTCGGCGTCCTGGCCCGTGGGCCGGAAGCGCAAAGCCGCAAAGGGCACCCGGGCCAGGTCCAGGCCGCGCGCGGTGGCCACGGCCTGCCACTGGGCGAAATGCTCCAGCGCCGCCCCGCTGCACGGATGAAACAGGGCCAGGGGCTCCTGCTCGCGGCCCGCGGGCAGCATGTGCGTGGCCAGCAGAAAGTCCAGCTTCAGCCCGGCGGCCCAGTCCACCTGGGCGGGCAGCGCCTCCGCACCGCCGCGCATGAGCACCGTCTCCGCGCCCAGGCGCAGGCTGCGGCCCGCTCTCGCCGCCGCTGCCCGCAACAGTTGCGCCGCCCGAGCGGCCAGGCCGCTCTGCCCCGGCCCGTGGCCCAGGCTGGCCTCGTCCGGGTCAACGGAGATGCAGGCCACGTCGAGCCCGGCTCGCACCAGCTCGTCGGCAAGTCTTTCACCCTGCGCGTCGGCCAGAGCGTCGGCCAGCAGCAGCGCGTTGGTCTGCAGGCCGCACCAGCCGCCCTCCGGCATCCGGGCCTTGGCAAAGGCCACCATGCGCGGCAGGTCCGGGTGCATGAGCGGCTCGCCCATGCCGTTCAGGATCACCGCCTGGGCATGGCCAAAGGCCGGGGCAAGGCGTTCGAACAGGGCAAAGTCCATGTCGCCCGCGCCGCCCTGCCAGCCCGGCTGGTTCTTCACGCACATGGGGCAGGCCAGGTTGCAGCGGGTGGTGGTCTCGATGAACAGGGTCCGCGGAAAGTCGCTCATGCCGATTGCACCGGTCCTCTATGGCTTGCAGTCCACGTGGCAGACGCTTGCGATGGAGCCGGGATCGCCGGGGAACCAGCGCTTCTTGAGCTTTAGCGCCACGTTCACAAGCCCGATGAGCACCGGCACCTCCACCAGCGGCCCGATGACCGCGGCGAAGGCCTGGCCGGAATCCAGCCCGAACACGGCCACGGCAACGGCGATGGCCAGCTCGAAGTTGTTGCTGGCGGCGGTGAAGCTCAAGGTGGCTGACTGGGCGTAGCTGGCCCCGGCCTTCATCGAAAGCCAGAAGGACGCCAGGAACATGACCAGGAAGTACACGAGCATGGGCGCGGCCACGCGCAGCACGTCGAACGGCAGGGCCACCATGACCTCGCCCTTGAGCGAGAACATGACCAGGATGGTGAACAAAAGCGCGACGAGCGTGATGGGGCCGATCTTGGGCGCGAACTCGGAGTCGTACCACTCCCGGCCCTTGAGCTTGAGCCCGATGACGCGCGTGGCCAGGCCAGCCAGGAAGGGGATGCCCAGGTAGATGAACACGCTCTCGGCGATCTGGCCCATGGAGATGTCGACGACAGCGCCTTCAATTCCGAGCCAGCCGGGCAAAACCGTGAGAAAGAGCCAGGCGTAGAGCGGGAAGAACAGCACCTGGAACACGGAGTTGAAGGCCACCAGCCCGGCGCAATACTCGCGGTCGCCCCCGGCCAGGTCGTTCCAGACGATGACCATGGCGATGCAGCGCGCCAGTCCGATGAGGATCAGCCCGGTCATGTAGGCGTGCTGGCCGGAGAGGAAGGTCACGGCCAGGGCGAACATCAGGATTGGGCCGATGACCCAGTTCTGCACCAGGGAGAGCGCCAGCACGCGCACGTTGCGGAACACCTGGCCCATGAGCTCGTAGCGCACCTTGGCCAGGGGCGGGTACATCATGAGGATCAGGCCCACGGCGATGGGCAGGTTGGTGGTGCCGCTCTGCATGCCCCCCAGGGCGGACTTGAGGCCGGGAAACAGGAACCCCGCGCCGATGCCCGTGAACATGGCGGCAAAGATCCACAGGGTCAGCCAGCGGTCAAGGAACGAGAGCTTGCTGGTCACGGACTCGGACATGGCGCGCCTCCGTTTGGTTTCAGAAAATGGCCAACTCAGGCTTCAAGAAAAGGTCTGGCGATGAAATACGCGCCCAGCAGGCCCACCAGGACGCCCGCCGCGCGGCGCACCCACGGGCTGCCGCCGGCGAACACCCGCTGTTCCATAAGCCGCCGGGCCAAGGCCGCGGAGCTGCCCGCCACGACGATGGGCAGGCAGTGCCCCAGGGCGAAGGCCAGGATGAGCCCCATGCCGGTGAGCATCTGGTCCTGCACGGTGATGACGGCCAGAAGCGGGGCCAGGAAGCCGAAGGTGCAGGAGCCGGACAGAAGCCCGTAGCCCAGGCCCATGACCAGCGCGCCGGAAATGCCCCTGACCTTGAGCCGGGACATGAGCCCGCCGGAGAGCCGGCAGGAGGCCACGCCCAGCATGTCCAGCGCCACATAGAGCAGCACCAGGCCCACCAGGATGGTCCAATAGGGCCCGACATCGCCGAGCATCCGGCCCAGCAGCGAGCAGACCAGGCCCACCAAAGCGATGGTGATGAACAGCCCGGCCGTGAAGGCCACGGCGTAGCGCGCGGCCTCGCGGCCCTCCACCAGCCTGCCCTGCCCGGCCACGTATCCGACGATCAGCGGGATGCTCGCCAGGTGGCACGGACTGAAGAGCACGCTGACCAGCCCCCACAGGAAGCTCCCGGCATAGGCGGCCGCGGAGCCTGCGGTCATCCAGGCGTTGACGGTCAGGAGGAACTGGTCGAACATGGGTCCTGCCTCTACTGCGCCAGCAGGCTGTTCAGCTTGGCGGTCATGGACTGCTTGTCCATGAAGCCCTCGTGCCGGGCCACCTCGCGGCCCTTCTTGTCGTAAAAGATCTGGGTCGGGATGGCGCGGATGCCGAAGCGCTTGGCCGCGTCAAAGTCCTCGCGCACGTCGATGAACACCACGGCGGCGCGGCCCTTGTATTCCCGCTCCAGCTCCGCCAGGATGGGCGCCATCATCTTGCAGGGGATGCAGGTCTTGGCCCCCAGGTCGACCACGGTCACGGTCCCCTTCACGGGAATGGCGGAGGGCGCCGGCTTCGGCACGGGCAGCACCCCTGGAGCGGCCAGGGCGAAGCCGCCCAGAGTGAGCGCCAGGGCCAGGGCCAGCAGCGCCGTGCGCAGCGGCGTCCGGAACATGCGGCGCGCTACTTGCCCAGCCACGCCAGCAGCTCCTTTTTCGAGGGCACCTTGCCCGAGCACTTCACCGCGCCGTCGACAACCACCGCAGGCGTGGCGAACACGCCAAGCATGGCCATCTCCTGGAAGTCGCTGACCTTGACCACGTCGGCCGAGACTCCGGCTTCGGCCACGGCCTCGCGCACCAGCTTTTCCGTCTCATGACACTTGGGGCAACCCGGCCCCAGAACCTTGATCTGCATGGCGTCCTCCCCTGGAGCTACTTCTTCAGTTCGACGACGATGCCCGCGAGGGGACGACCGTCCGGGGTCTTGGCGTCGGGCTTGATCTCGAGGAGCTGGCTCCAGGCCTTGGCGGCACCGGCCTTGTCGCCGGTGTCGTGCAGCAGCACCACGCCCTTGTTGTACCAGGCGTTCTCGTGGCGCGGGTTCAGCTTGATCGCCGTGTCGAAGCTCGCCAGCGCCTGCTGGGCCTGGCCCGCCTCGCGCTGCATGATGCCAAGGTCGGTCCAGACGTCCGGGCTGCTCACGCCGAGCGCGATAGCCTTCTGGTAGGCCACAATTGCCTTCTGGGCCTGGTGGGTGTCGAAGTACAGGTTGCCCAGCTCGACCCACTGGCCAGAGTCGTCGGGCTTGCCGGCCGTGGCGATCTCAAGCTCGCCGATCCGCTTCAGCTCGGCGTCATGCTCGTGCCCGTCATCCTTGATCGAGGCAGTGCCTGCCCCGCCTTCCGCCTGGACCCTGGACGCCGCTGGCTGCCGAAGCTCCATCACCACCGTTCCCGCAAAAAAGCCCACGGCCAGAGCGATGACCACCGCCGTGATGAGCTCGCCCTTGTTGAATTTCCGTTCCGTCTGCGCCATGTCATCCTCTCTTTTGCGCCGCCCCCAGCCAGGGGTCGACTGTGAATTATTTCATTTTTCCCGCAGCGATGCGCCCGGCGCGCAGCAGCAACTCCTCGGGCAGGGCCTCGTACTCCCGGCCCTCCAAGGTGAGCGTGCGACAATCGGTTTGCTCGCCGAGCATCTCGCAGCAGGACTGGCAGTGGTTCATGCCCACCTGCGCTCCCAGGAGGTCCTCCACGGACTCGCCGTTGAAGAACACCCGGTTGGACTCCGCCACCGCAAAGGGCGGCAAGGCCTTCTCCGTCAGCACCACCGCGATGTCCTGCCCGGCCAGTTCCCGGCGCAGGTCCTCCGCGGCCCGGCGCACGCTTTCGCCCGTATCGCCGCAGCGCACGCACGTCTCCGCGCCCAATGTCACACGTTGCCAGAGCATGTCGAGCGTCTTCATGCGCCACCGTTCCTGAATTGTTGCAAGTCGGCCTAAAGAATGGCGTTGAACAAGAAGCCCACCAGCAGGATGCCCGCGCCCACGACCCCGGCGAACACCAGGATAAGGCGCATCTTGAGCACCTTGCGCAGGATGACCATCTCCGGCAGGGAGAGCGCGATGACGCTCATCATGAAGGCCAGCACCGTGCCCAGCGCCGCGCCCTTTTCCAGCAGGGCCTGGACCACCGGCACGATGCCCGCGGCGTTGGAATACATGGGGATGCCGAGGAGCACCGCACCAGGAACGCTCCACCACGCGCCCTTGCCCATGATGGCGGCCAGGAAGCCCTCGGGCACGTAGCCGTGGATGCCCGCGCCCACCGCGATGCCCGCCACCACCCAGGGCCAGACCTTGCCCACGATGTCGCGCACGGCGACGATGCCGGCGTCCATGCGCTCCGACCAGGTAAGCTCGGGCGCGTCCTCGCCGCCGCCGGACGCCCGCACGTTCAGCACCCAGGCCTCGACGTGGCGCTCCATGTTCAGCTTGCCGATGACAAACCCCGCCACCATGGCCACGGCCAGGCCGGTGCCCATGTAGATGGCCGCCACCTTCCAGCCCAGCAGGCCGTAAAGCAGCACCACGGCGATCTCGTTCACCATGGGCGCGGAGATGAGAAAGGAGAAGGTGACGCCCAGCGGAACGCCCGCCCCCAGGAAGCCGATGAACAGCGGCACCGCCGAGCAGGAGCAAAACGGCGTGACGATGCCGAGCAGCGCGGCCAGCACGTTGCCGAAGGCCTCGCTCTTGCCCGCCAGCAGGCGCCGGGTGCGCTCCGGGGTGAAGAAGCTGCGCACGATGCCCACGCCGAAGACCACCAGGGCCAGGAGCAGCAGCACCTTGGGCGTGTCGTACAGGAAAAACTCGACGCTGGACGCCAGGCCAGTGCCCTGCTCCAGCCCGAGAACCGAATACGTTGCGAAATTTGCCAGCCCGGCCAGGCTCTGGTACAGATACCACCATCCTGCCAGCAGCAGGACGCCGAGACCGGCCCTGCGGAGCAGCACGCCCTGCCCTTCGGCCACCGGCGCCTCGGCCTCCAGCTTCGGCTTGGCCTGCTGGCAGGCGCACCCGCCCCCAAGATCGATGGGCTGCAACGGCTTCAACTCTTTCATGATGTCTCCTTACGCCTCCGCGCTGGCGGCTTTGCGATCCTTGATCCATGTCTGAAGCGTCCGTTCGATGTCGTCGCGCACGGCGCGAACCCGCGCCAGCTTCTGCTCCTGCGAGAGCGTGCCCTCGCCCATGATGGCGCCAGGGTCGTCGAAGTTCCAGCGCTCCGTCACCTGCACGCCGGGCACGAAAGGACACACCCCGGCGGCCTTGTCGCACACGGTGACGACCACGTCGAAGCGTTTGCCCTGGGCCGCCAACTCGGCAACGGCCTCTGCCACCAGCTTGGTGCGCTTGTGCGAGATGTCCACGCCCCGCTCGGCCATGACGGCCACGGCCAAGGGGTTGATGGGCGCGGCCTCGATGCCTGCGCTGTGGGCTTCAAAAGACTCCGGCGCGAGATGCGCCAGCAAGGCCTCGGCTATCTGGCTGCGGGCGGAGTTCTGACCGCAGACGAACAGGACGCGTGTTTTCTCCATGAGCATTCTCCGTTGGGCGTGGGGGGGGTTACGGCTTGGCGGTGTCGCAGCAGTCCTGCCGTCCGCCTTGTTGACCTTCGCGCTGGTCGGCCAGGGTACTGTTGATGGCGAGCGGCGCAAGGCCTCCCAAGGCCTGGCGCATGGACTTGATCTCAGGGTCGTCCTCCAGCCAGCCAGGCAGGGTCGCCAGCATGGACTGGGCGTAGGGAGAAGCGGCATCAGGCCCCAGCGCCAACCGGTAATGCACCCAGGAGCCGACCTTGCGGCCGACGATGAGCCCGGCGTCGACGAGCACCTTGAGGTGCCTGGACACCGTGGGCTGGGCCAGGCCCAGCAGGCCGATGATCTCGCAGGCGCAGAGCTCGCGTCCTTCCAGCATCTTGAGCACCTTGACCCGGCCCGGGTCGGACAGTGCCTTCATGACATTCACCAGTTCGCGCATGGTCCCTCCTGGGTTCGCCCCTATCGCTTCGAGACATAGCAATATGGCTATATGATCATAATGTCAAGCACCGATTACGCACTTTCACGAAATCGACTGGTTACGCCGTTCCTCTCGGCCAGGCCTACCTGGACTTCCTTTGCCTCTGCCCACTGGACATCCATTGGTAATAGTCCTAATACATAATCAGGAATCATCCCCAGTTGTTTATCACACCTGAGACCAGCAGGAGGGACCAGATGAAATTCGCCATCGTCTATTATTCCATGTACGGCCACATCCACACCATGGCCCAGGCCGCGGCGGAGGCCGCGCGGGAGGTGCCCGGAACCGATGTGGGGCTGTACCGCGTGCCCGAGACCCTGCCCGAGGAGGTGCTCGGCAAGATGGGCGCCCTGGACGCCTCCAAGGCCATGTCCTCCGTGGCGCTGGCCACCCCGGAGGTGCTGGCGGAAGCAGACGCCATCCTCTTCGGCACGCCCACGCGCTTCGGCAACATGTGCGGGCAGATGCGCCAGTTCCTCGACTCCACCGGCGGCCTGTGGATGAAAGGCGCGCTGGTGGGCAAGCCCGGCGGCGTGTTCACAAGCTCCGCCACCCAGCACGGCGGCCAGGAGTCCACCATCCTGACCTTCATCCCCACCCTGATGCACCAGGGCATGATCGTGGTGGGCCTGCCCTACTCCTTCCAAGGCCAGATGGGCGTGGAGGAAGTCATGGGCGGTTCGCCCTACGGGGCCAGCACCATCGCCGGGGGCGACGGTTCGCGCATGCCCAGCCAGCGCGACCTGGACGGCGTCCGCTTCCAGGCCAGGCACCTCGCGGGGATCGGCCACAAGCTCAAGGCGTAAGCCAACCCGAATTTTCGGCAGACCCATAACCCCGCAAGGAGGCCTCTCATGAAACTGACCCTGTCCCTGACCCTGGCTCTTTCCCTGGCTCTGGGAGCCACCGCCCTTGCCGCCGACGCCGCCACCGACGCCGCGGCCCTGTACAACTCAAAATGCGCCAGTTGCCACGGCAAGGACGGCAGCAAGACCATCCTGAGCAAACCGGTCAAGGGTCTGTCCGCAGAGGACTTCACCAAAAAGATGATGGGCTACAAGGCCAAGACCTACGGCGGCAGCAAGAAGGCCGGCATGGAGAAGCTCGCCGCGGCCCTGTCCGACGCGGACATCAAGGCCCTGGCCGCCTACACGTCCAAGTTCTAGACCCGCAAGGGCACGTCGACTGGCACATTTCCCTGGAATTCGCCGGGGAATTGCGCCAGAAGAGTACGTAGACGCCCCGCCACGCGGGGCGCCGCACCGCAACATGCGCAACAGCATTTAGGAGGAACACAGTGAAAAGACTCGCCCTGCCACTGGCCCTGGCCTTCGCCCTGGCCCTCACCCTCTCGGCGGCCTTCGCCTCCGGCGCTCCCGACGGAAAGGCCCTGTACGCGAAATGCGCGGGTTGCCACGGCGCGGATGGCTCAAAGACAGCCCTGGGCAACAAGGCTCTCAAGGGTCTCTCCTCCGACACCATCGCCAAGGCCCTGGCCGGATACAAGGCCAAAACCTTCGGCGGCGCCAAGAAGGGCATGATGGAGGGGCAGGCCGCGAAGCTCTCCGACGCCGAGATGAAGGCTCTGGGCGACTACATCAGCAAGCTGTAGGCCCGTGCCCAGGCCAGCCGCCGCCCTCGCCCTGGCGCTCACCGCCGCCCTGCTGCTGACCCCGGCGGCGGGACGGTTGGTTGCGCGCGCCGGATGGGCCGCTGGGAATGCGCTCGCCCACAACGAAACCAACGACCACACCACGGGCTCCCCCGCCGAGGCCTCGGCGTCGGCAGGGGCGCCCGCCGGTGCCGGAGGCCCGCAAGCGGCAGCGCCAAAGGTTGGGGTGACGGAACATCTCGGCCAGCAGGCGGATCTGGACGCCGTTTTCGCCGGAGAGGACGGCACGAAGCTGCGCCTGGGAGATCTGGTGACCATGCCGACGCTGCTGGTTCCGGTGTATTTTTCCTGCCCCAACGAGTGCAACGTGCTGTTGGGCACCCTGACCAAAACGCTGCCCCAGGTGGGTCTGGAGCCGGGCCGCGACTACCAGGTTTTGGCCGTCTCCTTCAACGACCAGGACACCCCGGCCACGGCCACCAAGCGCAAGGGCGACTTCCTGAACGCAGCCGGGGGCTTTCCGCCCCAGGCCTGGCGTTTCCTCACCGGCGACGAGCTGAACATCCGCCGCCTCATGGACTCCATCGGCTTCGGCTTCAGGCGCCAGGGCGACGACTTCGTGCACACCGTGGTCCTGGTGGCCCTCTCGCCCACGGGCAAGATCACGCGCTACCTTTACGGCATCAAGCCCCTGCCCTTCGACCTGGCCATGGCCGCCACCGAGGCAGCCGGGGGCCGCACGGGGCTCTCCATCCAGCGCGCGGTGGCCATGTGCTACACCTACGACCCCCAGGGCCGCAGGTACGTGTTCGACATCATGAAGGTGACGGGCGCGGGAGTGCTCGCGGCGCTAGGACTGTTCGGCCTGTTCCTGGCTTTTGGCGGCAAGAAGCGCAGGGCGCCCAAAAAGGACGCCTAGCCTCGGGGCGCGACAGGCAGGAAATCACCCGACCCCCTCGCCCCATTCCCAGGCCTTCCGACGCAGCAGCCGGAACGAGCGCCCGCCGTGGACCATCTCGGCCAGGGCGGCAGGCGCGCTTTTGACAAACCCCCGGATCGGCCCGGCCCCCATGTGCCGCATGGCCCAGAACAGGCACCAGCGCAGCCGGTTGGACCAGACGAACTCCGGGCGCACCGTGCGCGCCAGCAGCCGCTCGTACTCGACGGCGCAGGCCTCCTCACCGCTGCGCAGCCCGCCGAGCACGGCCGAGGCAGCGTGCGCGCCCGTGGCCATGGCGTAGAAGATCCCCTCGCCGAACAGCGGTTCCACAAAGCCCCCGGCATCCCCGGCCAGAAGCAGCCGCCCCCTGGCCGGACGCGCCAGCGCGTTGCCGTAGGGCAGTGGATGCCCGTGGAGCGCCACGCCCTCCGGCTCCGGCACGCCCAGCAGGCGCAGAAAACGCAGCATGATGGCCCCGAAATCCTGATCGGAGCGCCTGAGGCCGCAGATGCCCACCTTCGGCCCTCGAGGCCCGGGGAAAACCCAGCCGTACCCGGCCCTTGGCACGCTTGCGCCACCCACATGCAGCTCCGGCACGCTCACCGCGCGGGGAAACTGCCCCGGCCCGCCGCCCACGGGCAGCTCCACCTCGATGGCTGCGGCCAGGTCGCGCCGCCAGGCCGCGCGGTCGTAGCCTTCAGGGCCAAGCGCCCGCCGGACGACGGAGTTGGCGCCGTCCGCGCCGATGACGAAGCTGGCCGACAGCTCCTCTCCGCCCCTTAGCCGCACCAGGCCCGAGGCGGCGTCGCAGGCCTCCACGGCCCGGCCGCAGAGCAGCTCGGCCCCGCGCGCCACGGCCACGCCCGCCAGCAGTGCGTCGAAGGCCGGGCGGTCCACGAAGCGGAAAGGCTCCGCAGCCGCTCCACCCAAAAGTTCGCGGTTCTGGTGCAGGAACAGGTACTGGGGGCTCTCGTGAAACAGGCCCCCGCGCGCCGCCAGGTCCGCCAGGGAGAGGCCGAAGACGCGCGCCAGCGCGTCCACGCTCTTGGCCGTGAGCAGGCCGCCGCAGAGCTTGGGGCGCGGGTGCGTCGCCCGGTCCACCAGGGCAACGGACAGGCCTCGGCCCGCCAGCACCGCGCCAGCCGCCGCGCCCGCCGGCCCGGCCCCCGCCACAATCACGTCATATCGCTTGACCACAGCGCCTCCGTCGGAGAGATTGACCCCGCCCGTGTACCCCGCCCGCGCCCCGCGGGCAAGCCGCAGATGCGAACCGGAGACGAGGAACCATGCGCGACCCCCACCCCCCCTTTGAAGCCGTCCTCTTCGATTTCGACGGCACCCTGGCCAGCGTGCACATCGACTTCGCCCGGCTGCGCCGAAAGATAACCGCCCTGGCCGAGCCCTTCCTGGGCGAGGAGCCGGAGCCCTCCGACCTGCCCGTGCTGGAGTGGCTGGATGAGCTGGCCGACGAGATCCGCGAGTTCGACCACCCGCTGGGCCAGGAGTTCCACTGCCGCGGACGCCTCGTCATCCAGGCCACGGAGCTTGACGCCGCGCGCGAGGCCTCCCTGTTCCCCTTCACCCGGCCCATGCTGGCGGAGCTGCGCGCCACCGGCGTCAAGACCGGCATCCTCACCCGCAACTCCACCGCCGCCGTGAAGCTGGTCTTCCCCGATGTCGCCGCCTGCTGCGATGCCTTCATCGCCCGCGAGGACGCGCCCAAGGTCAAGCCCGACCCGGCCCATGCCCTGGCGGTGCTGGCGCGCCTGGGCGTGTCACCGGCGCGTGCGCTGCTCGTGGGGGACCACCCGCTGGACGTGCAGGCGGCGCGACAGGCTGGACTTGCCTCGGCCGCGGTGGTAAGTGGACACTCACAACGTAAGGATTTCACTGCCCTTGCGCCGGACTTTCTTGCTGCGGACTGCCTGGAGCTGATGCTTACGTTGCGCGAATCGTTCCTATTGCCACAGGTTTGAATCGCGCTTATTTTATCCTGAAAAGGTAGAATATCGATGCAGCAACGTATCAAGCGCCATGAGCTGAAGCCGGGGATGTACGTTGTGAGCCACGGCCTGGGGACCTTCGACAGCCCTCTGTGCCAGGTGGACAAGCCCATCCTCACCCAGGCGAACATCAATGAATATGTCCCGGCAGATGTCGAGGACGTGCTCATCGACACCGGCATCCACATCTCCCTGCTCGACCAAGCGCGGCCCGTGGGAGTTCCCATCACCACCGGACTGGGCGAGGAGTTGCACATCGCCAAGCGCCTTTACGCGGACGCCCTGGTCCACGTGAAGAGCTTCGTCGACGACGTCCGCAGAGGCACGGACATCGACTGCCGCAAGGCCACGCCCCTGGTGCAGAACTTCATAGACAGCGTGTTCCGCAACGAGGCCGCCGCCGTGACCCTGTTCAAGCTGCGCGGCTTCGACGAGTACACCTACACCCACTCCATCAACGTGAGCATCCTGGCCGTGCTGCTGGGCAAGCACCTGGGGCTCGACAAGCCCGAGCTCCTCAAGCTGGGCCTGGCGGGCATGTACCACGACGTGGGCAAGGCCAAGATCCCTGAAAGCATCCTGAACAAGCCCGGCAAGCTCACCGAGGCCGAGTTCAACGTCATGAAGGCCCACCCGCTGGAAGGCTTCCGGATCATGAAGGGGCAGAAGGGCCTGGACCCGGAGATCATCCGCGCCGTTGTGGAGCACCACGAGCGCCACGACGGCTCAGGCTACCCGCGCGGCATCCGGGGCGAGGACATCGGCCGGTTCTCGCGCATCATCGCGGTGGTGGACGTGTACGACGCCCTCACCAGCAGGCGCGTGTACAAGGACGCCATGGCCCCGGCCAAGGCCCTGGGCATGATGTACCAGTGGCGCGACAAGGACTTCACGCCCCACGCCATCGAGAATTTCATCCGCTGCGTGGGCGTGTTCCCGGTGGGCAGCTTCGTGCGCCTCACCGGCGGGGAGTTCGGCATCGTGTCGAGCACCAACGCCGTGCGCCCCACCAAGCCGGAAATCAAGGTCGTGCTGGACGCAAAGATGCGCCCGCAACTGCCCCGCCTGCTCGACCTGGAGGCGGTGGAGAACACCCCCCAGGCCCAGGACATCGCCGAGGTGCTGAACCCGGCGGACTTCAAGATCGACATGGAGCGCTTCTTCTCGGCCTAGCCTGCCGTTCGCATAACATCAGACAAATACGTATTGCGCTTTTTCTCCGGCGAGGTCATGTTCACGCCGGATCCCATGCGCAAACACATCAAACGAAGCGAACTCAAGCCGGGCATGTACGTTGTCAGCTACGGCCTCGGCACGTTCAGCAACCCGCTGGTGCGCGTGGACGCCCATGTCGCGACACAGGACGAGATCAACGCCCTTGCCCTGGACGACGCCGAGGCCATCCTCATCGACACGGCGAGCGCGCTGCCCCTGGACGACGACGAACCCACCGCAACCACCCTGCGAGAGGAGCTGGCGGAAGCCCGCAAGATGCACTCGGACGCCCTGGACTACGTCAAGGGCTTCTTCGAGAATGTTCGCCTGGGCACGAACCTGAGCTGCCGCGGGGCGGTCCCCCTGGTGGAGCGCTTCGTCCAGAGCGTCATGCGCAACCCCGCCGCCGCCGCCACCCTGTTCAAGCTGCGCAGCCACGACGAATACACCTTCTGCCATTCCATCAACGTGAGCGTGCTGTCCGTGCTCCTTGGCAGGCAGCTGGGCCTGGGCAAGTCCTCCCTGGTCAACCTGGGCCTGGCCGGGCTGCTCCACGATGCGGGCAAGGAGCGCGTGCCGGCGAACCTGCTGACCAAGCCGGGCGCCCTCACGGACAGCGAGCGCAATGTTCTGAAGACCCACCCGCTGGAGGGCTACAAGATCCTTCAGGGGCAGTCCGACGTGCCCAGCGAAGTGTTGCGCGCCGTCCTGGAGCACCACGAGCGCCACGACGGCTCCGGCTATCCGCGCGGGCTCAAGGGCGAGGACATAGCCGTATTCTCGCGCGTGGTGGTGGTGGTCGACGTCTACGACGCGCTGACCAGTGAACGGTCCTACAAGCGCGCCCTGCCGCCGACCAAGGCGCTCAGCCAGATGTTCCAGATGCGCGGCAAGCAGTTCGCCGAAGACGACATCGACCATTTCATCCGCTGCATCGGCGTATTCCCGGTGGGCAGCTTCGTGCGCCTCACCGGCGGGGAGCACGGCATCGTCATCAGCGTTAACCCCCACCGCCCCACCAAGCCGCAGGTCAAGGTCGTGCTGGACGCCAAGCTGCGCCCGCAGCTGCCCCGCGTGCTCGACCTGGAAGCCCTTGAAGCCACGCGCGAGGCCCAGGACATCGCCGAGGTGCTGAACCCGGCGGACTACAAGATCGACATGGAGCGCTTCTTCTGCGCTTAAACCGCCCGCCCCCCCCCTGTTCCCCCACCCCCATCAGATAATTCGCACAGACAGCGTATTGCAATTTCAAATACGTATTGCACTTACCAGACACTGGAGCTATAAGCCTTTCAAAAAAGGCGCTTACACATGTACCAACGAGTCAAGCGTAGCGATCTGAAGCCCGGCATGTTCGTGATCAGTCATGGCCTTGGAACCTTTGGCAGCCCCCTGGTCAATGTGGGTGCTCACATTCTCTGCCTGTCCAACCTATGCGACTACGTGCCGGAAGACGTCGAGGACGTGCTCATAGCCAGAACACAAGACGCACTCCTGGAAGGCGCAACGGCGCTGGGCGCTCCCGTCACCGTCAGCCTCGCGGAGGAACTGCCCCAGGCCAGGCGGCTCTATTCCGAGGCCCTGAGCTACGTTCGCCATTTCCTGGAGGATGTGCGCAAGGGCACAAGCATCGATTTTTCCCCGGCCACCCCCCTGGTCGAGAATTTGATCGAAAGCGTGTTCCGCAACGAGAACGCAGCCGTGACCCTGTGCAAGCTGCGCGGCTTCGACGAGTACACCTACACCCACTCCATCAACGTGAGCATTTTGGCCGTACTGCTGGGCAAGCGCATGGGCCTGGACAGGGCCGCCCTGCTCAAGATCGGCTTGGCCGGCCTGTTGCACGACGTCGGCAAGGCACGCCTTCCGGCGAAGATACTGAACAAGCCCGGAAGACTCTCGGAGACCGAGTTCCACGCCGTGAAAGGGCACTCCATGTGGAGCCACGACCTGCTGAAGCAACAGGGCGACATGCCCCGAGACATCCTGCGGGCGGTGGCCGAGCATCATGAGCGCCACGACGGCTCCGGCTACCCGCGCGGGCTCCAGGGGCACGAGATATCCCTCTTCTCGCGCATCATCGCCGTGGCCGACGTGTTCGACGCGCTCACCAGCAAGCGCGCCTACAAGGACGCCATGCCTCCGGCCCAGGCCCTGAGCATGATGTACCAGTGGCGCGGCAAGCAGTTCGCCACAGAGGACATCGAGTTTTTCATCCAGTGCATCGGGGTGTTCCCGGTGGGCAGCTTCGTGCGCCTCACCGACGGGGAGCACGGCATCGTCATCAGCACCAATCCCCACCGCCCCACCAAGCCGCAGGTCAAGGTCGTGCTAGACGCCAAGCTGCGCCCGCGACTGCCCCGCGTGCTCGACCTGGAAGCCCTTGAAGCCACGCACGAGGCCCAGGACATTGCCGAGGTGCTGAACCCGGCGGACTACAAGATCGACATGGGGCGCTTCTTCAGCGTTTGAGCCCGCCAGCCGCAGCCCTTCTTGACCGGGCCTGGCGCTTTCCCCTTGCCCGCGCGGACGCTTCGTGCTAGCCGCAGGCATCATGCTTGAATCCCTGTCCGAACAAATCGTCCGCATCAGCATTCTGGCCGTCCCCCTGCTTCTGGGCCTGACCTGCCATGAGCTCTCGCACGGCCTGGCGGCCCTGGCTCTGGGCGACCCCACGGCCAAGCTGGCCGGGCGCCTGACCATGAACCCGCTGAAGCACCTGGACCCCATGGGCGCCATCGCCTTCCTGCTGGCAAACATCGGCTGGGCCAAGCCCGTGCCCGTGGACGCCCGCTACTTCAAGCGCCCCATGCGCGACATGATGCTGGTGTCCCTGGCCGGGCCGGGGGCCAACTTCCTTCTGGCCCTGCTGTTCGCCGCACTCTTCCACCTCCTGGTGCCGACGTATTTCTCGCAGCCGCAGCTGCGCTCCATGCTCCAGCCTCTCGTGCTCATCTGCCAAGCCGGGGTCATCGTGAACCTCATGCTGGCCTTCTTCAACCTGCTGCCCATCCCGCCGCTGGACGGCAGCAACATCCTGGCCTGGTTTTTGCCAAACCGCCTGGCCTACAAGTTCCTCGCCCTCGGGCGCTACGGCTTCATGCTGCTCCTGGGCCTGCTCATCGTCTCCCAGCTGGCGGGCATCAGCCTCCTGGGCTCACTCATCTTCCCGCCGGTGGGCTACGTTTCCGCCCTGCTCGGCATACGCATGTAACCATCAACAAAAAAGCACACCATGACCGCCAAACACGAACGCATCGTCTCCGGCATGCGCCCCACCGGGCCGCTCCACCTGGGCCACCACTTCGGCGTGCTGGCCAACTGGCTCGAACTCCAGGCCAACCACGAGTGCTTCTTCTTCGTGGCCGACTGGCACGCGCTCACCACCGAGTACGCCGACCCCAAGCGCATCAAGGATTTCGTGCCCGGCCTCGTGCTGGACTGGATCGCCGCGGGCCTGGACCCGGAAAAATGCGTCATCTTCCAGCAGTCGCAGGTCAAGGAGCACGCGGAGCTGCACCTGCTCCTGTCCATGCTGACCCCGCTGGGCTGGCTGGAGCGCAACCCCACCTTCAAGGAGGTGGCCCAGGAGCTCTCCGGCCAGAAGGACCTGGCCACGTACGGGTTCCTCGGCTACCCGGTGCTCATGTGCTCAGACATCATTTTGTACAAGGCCACCGCTGTGCCAGTGGGCCAGGACCAGCTGCCGCACCTGGAGCTGACCCGCGAGATCGCCCGGCGCTTCAACTTCCTGCACTGCGCGGAAGACGCCCCCTTCTTCCCCGAGCCCAAGGCGCTCTTGACCGAGGAAGCCAAGCTCCCCGGGCTCGACGGCCGCAAGATGAGCAAGAGCTACGGCAACTCCATCGCGCTGGGCGAGCCGCTGGAAGAAATCGCGCCGAAGATCAAGACCATGCTGACGGACAAGAACCGCCTGCGCAGGGCCGATCCCGGCGACCCGGACGTGTGCAACCTTTTCCCCTACCACAAGCTCATGACCAGCCCCGACATGTGCGCGGAGATCCGCGAGGGCTGCACCAAGGCGAGCCTTGGCTGCGTGGACTGCAAGAAGATCCTCATGGATTCGCTGACGCGCTTCCTTGAGCCCGTGCACCAGCGCCGCCGCGCCTTAGAGGGCGACCCCGAGCGCCTCTGGGCCATCCTGGCCGACGGCAACGCGCGCGCCCGCGCCGTGGCCCGCAAGAACATCGAAGACATCCGCCAGGCGCTGAACTTCGAGTTCTAGGACCGTCCAACAAGGGCCGGGGACAGGACGCCGTTGCAGGGCTGTCCGCCCGGTCCTTTTCTATTTGCACCGACAGCCGCCACCCCGACGGAGCACGCCATGAGCGAAAACGCCTGCATCTCGAAGCGCGCCAGGGACATCACCCCGTTCCTGGTCATGGACATACTGGAGGCGGCCCACCGCCTGGAGGCCGAAGGCCACGACGTCATCCACCTGGAGATCGGCGAGCCGGACTTCGACACGCCAGAGTGCATCAAGGAGGCCGCGAAGAAGGCCCTGACCGACGGCGAGACGCACTACACCCACAGCCTGGGCCTGCTCCCCCTGCGCGAGGCCATCTGCGAGGACTACCTCACGCGGTATGGCGTCACCGTGCACCCGGACCAGGTCATCGTGACCCAGGGGACCTCCCCGGCCATGCTGCTGCTGTTTTCGAGCATCATCGAGGCCTGCGACCAGGTCATCCTGTCCGATCCGGCCTACGCCTGCTACGACAACTTCATCCGCTTCGCCGGGGGCGAACCCGTGCGCGTGGCCGTGAGCGAGGACGACAGCTTCCAGTACCGGCCCGAGGCCATCGAAGCGGCGATGACCGGCTCCACCAGGGCCATCCTGCTGAACTCACCGGCCAACCCCACGGGAACGCTGCTCTCGGCGGAGCGCATGCGGGCCGTGGCCGACATCGCCACCCGCACCGGGGCGTCCATCATCTCCGACGAGATCTACCACGGCCTGGTCTACGAGGGCCGCGAGCACAGCGCGCTCGAGTTCACCGACCGCTGCTTCGTGCTGAACGGCTTCTCCAAGCTTTACGCCATGACCGGCTGGCGCCTGGGCTACCTCATCGCGCCCCGGGAATTCATCCGGCCCATGCAGAAGCTGTGTCAGAACTTCTTCATCAGCGCCAATTCCGTGGCCCAGCGCGCGGGCATCGCCGCGCTCAAGGAATCCGCCGCCGACGTGGCGCGCATGAAGGCCATCTACGACGAGCGCCGCCGCTACCTGCTGCCGCGCATCAAGGCCCTCGGCCTCGGCGTGGCCCACGACCCCACGGGCGCGTTCTACGTGCTGGCCAACGCGCGTCACTGGGCCGAGCGCTTCGGCGGCAGCTCGCTCAAGCTTGCCTTCGACATCCTGGAGAAGGCCCACGTGGGCGTGACCCCGGGCATCGACTTCGGCGCCAATGCCGAAGGCTTCCTGCGCTTCTCCTACGCCAATTCGCTCACGAACCTCGCCCAGGGCATGGACAGGCTGGCGGCCTACGCCCGGACCCTGGACTGACGAATGGGTGCGCCGCCTTGCGCGGCGCCTGGTCCATCAGCGCCGAAGATACCTGCGGGTCCAAACGCTGACATGTGCAGCGGCGCTTGCATCCAGGAAATGATGTGTTAAATTGTGTCTGCTTTCGACCTGCTGACATGGAGGCGGGATTATTTCATGCGGACAGTTGCCCTGTTGCTGAGCCTGGCGATTCTGGCGCCAACATTTCCAAGCCCCGCCCACGGCGCGGAGGCCAGGAAGCGTTCGGGCAAACCCAGGGTGAAGGTCGCGCAGAGCGCCTCGGAGCTGCTGGCCAAGCCGCGGCTCAGCAAGGCCGACCTGGCAGCGCCTTACAGCGCGCTGAGCCGCGAGGCTGTCACGCGGGACCCCGGCAGCGGCGAACGCGTCGACCTGCGGGACAGCTACCAGTCCAACGCCACAAGCTGGAAGCTGGACCTGTCCCTTGACCCGAAGCGCCTGGGCGAGGACGAGCCGTTCCGGTTCAAACTGGGCCGGGAAAAGGTGCTGGACCCGGTGACCAACAAGGAGTTGACCCCGCGCGCCGACCCGCTCAAGGCCAGGCAGAGCCTTGAGGACCTGAATCTGAAAGGGGCGCTTGAGAACATGGGCGGCAAGGCCGAAGTCCAGGTGGACGTTCTCAGGTTTTAGACATGCTGAAGATCCAGCGGAGTAGCTCTCGTGGGCATACGCCTGTTTGACTTCCTCACCGGCCTGTCCGGCGCGCTCGACCTCATCAGCCCAGAGGTGGTGGGCCACCACAAGCGCGTGGCCTACGCGGCGGTGCGCCTGGCCAGGGCGCTCGACCTGCCGCGCGCCGAGCGCACGGACCTCTACGTGGCGGGCCTGCTGCACGACGTGGGCGGCTTCTCCATCCAGAGCCGCCTGGCGGCCCTGCAGTTCGAGGCCGACGGAGTGCGCCACGCCGAGCGCGGCTACCGCCTGCTGCGCAAGAATCCGCTGCTTGAGAGCGTGGCCGTCCTTGTGCGCCACCACCACACGCCCTTCATGCACTTCGATGGGCTGGCCCCGGACATGGCAGCGCCTGAGCGCAAATTGTTTCTCGCCAACGTGCTCTGCCTGGCCGACCGGCTGGACGTGCTCTTCATCCGGCAGGGCCTGAACGAGCCGTGGGAGATCGTCCGGCTGCTGCGCGGGCTATCCGGCACGCTTTTCGACCCCGCCGTGCTGGAAGGCTTGAGCGAACTGGCCGCGTCCGAACGCTTCTGGGCCGATATGGCCTTGAGCGACCCCACCCACGCACTCACCGATTCGCCCGACATGTTCGACGAGCGCGGCATGACGCGCGCCCAGCTCATGGCCGCTTCCACGGCCTTCTCACAGATCATCGACTTCCGCAGCCGCTTCACCGCCACGCACACGCGCGGCGTGGCCGAGACTGCCGTCTGCCTGGCCGAGAAGGCCGGGTTCAGCGTCCCTGACCTGGACCAGATGCGCCTGGCCGGGAACCTGCACGACCTGGGCAAGCTGGCCGTCCCCTCAGAAATCTTGAACAAGCCCGGTCCCCTCGACCCCGAGGATCTGGCGATCATGCGCCGCCACCCGGAGCTGGGCCGCGCCATCCTCGGCTCCGTGCCGGGACTTGAGCAGGTCACGGACTGGGCCTCGCAGCACCACGAGCAGCCCGGCGGCAAGGGCTATCCCGGCGGGCTGTCCGGCGTGTCGCTGTCGCTCGGCTCGCGCATCCTCACCACCGCCGACGTGTTCACCGCCCTGCGCGAAGACCGTCCCTACCGCGCGGGCATGAGCAAGGACGACACCTTGCGCGTGCTGGAGGACATGGCCGCCCACTCCGCCCTGGACCCGCTCATCACCTCCCTCGTGCGCGAGCACCACGCCGAGGTCAACGAACGGCGCATGGCCGCCCAAACCCTGGCCGCCAGCGAATTCCGCGAGTTCTACACCGGCCTGGAGCAGTAACCCCGCCCTGGCGAGCGGCCCGCAATTATCCCGCCCACTTGCCATCGCCGCCGCCAGCGGCTACGGTCTGCAAAATCATTCGGCCCGGCAGGCCGCAAGGCCTTCAGACCGGCAAGGGAAACGCATGACCAGCTTCGCGGCGGACCTGCACATCCACTCGCGCTATTCGCGCGCCACCAGCAAGGGGCTCACCGTGCGCAGCCTTGCCGCCTGGGCCGAGGTCAAGGGCGTCGGCGTGCTCGGCACCGGCGACTGCACGCATCCCGGCTGGCTGGAGGAGATCGGCCGCGACTTGGCGGAGGACGGCTCCGGGCTGCTCCGCCTGCGCGAGCCTTCCGGCCTCGCCGCGCAGATTCCCGGCCTTGAAGGGCGGCTCTCCGGCAGCGCCCGCTTCATGCTCCAGGGCGAGATCAGCTCCATCTACAAACGCGGCGGCAAGGTGCGCAAGGTGCACAACCTCGTCTACCTGCCGACGCTTGAGGCCGCCCGCGCGCTCAATGTGAAGCTCGCGCAGGTGGGAAACCTCGCCTCCGACGGCCGGCCCATCCTCGGGCTCGACAGCCGCACCCTGCTGCGCATGCTGCTCGACACCCACCCCGAGGCCTTCCTGGTGCCAGCGCACATCTGGACGCCCTGGTTCTCGCTCTTCGGCTCCATGTCCGGCTTCGATTCCGTGGAGGAGTGCTACGGCGACCTCTCGGAACACATTTTCGCCATGGAGACCGGGCTCTCGTCTGATCCCGGCATGAACTGGACCCTCTCGGCCCTGGACCGCTACCGCATGATCTCCAACTCCGACGCCCATTCCGGCGAGAAGCTGGCGCGCGAGGCCAACCTGTTCCGGGGCGAGCCGAGCTTCTCCGGCATCCGGCAGGCGCTGCGCGCCCATCTGCCAGGGGAGGAGCAGAACGGCTGCGAGTTCCTCGGCACGGTGGAGTTCTTTCCCGAGGAGGGCAAGTACCACATGGACGGGCACCGCAAGTGCAACTGGTCCATGGAGCCCGGCGAGACCGTGGCCAACCGGGGCCTGTGCCCGGTCTGCGGCAAGCCCGCCACCCTGGGAGTGCTGCACCGCGTGCTGGCCCTGGCCGACCGCCCCGAGCCCGTGCAGCCCGAAGGCCAACCCGGCTATGACTCGCTCATCCCCCTGCGCGAGGTGCTCTCCGAGGTGCTGGACGTGGGCGCGGGCTCCAAAAAGGTGGCGCAGGAATATTTCCGCCTCATCGAAACCCTCGGCCCGGAGCTGTTCATCCTGCGCGAGGCGCCCCTGCCGGACATCCGCAAGGCTTCGCCGGTGCTGGCCGAGGCCGTGGAACGCATGCGCGCGGGCAAGGTGCTGCGCAAGAGCGGCTACGACGGCGAATTCGGGGTCATCACCGTGTTCACCCCGGAGGAGCGCGCCGAGATGCGCCACGGCGGGCGCCTGGCGGCCATGCCCGCCCAGCGGGGCCGCAAGCGCGCCGCCCCCGCCAAGCCCGAACCCGAGCCGGAGTCCGCGGGCGACCCCGAGCCTGCGGCCGAAGCGCACCTCGCCCCAACGCGCGCGGATGGCTTGAACCAGGCCCAGGCGGCCGCTGTGTACGCAGGGCCGGGACCGACCCTGGTGCTGGCCGGACCGGGCACGGGCAAGACCCACACCCTCATTCGCCGGGTGGAACGCCTCCTGGCCGACGGCGTCCCGGCGGACTCCCTGGCCATAGCCACCTTCACCCGGCGCGCGGCTGGCGAGCTCACCGAGCGCCTGGCCTGCCTGCGCGGCCCTGGCGAGCCTCTGCCCCTGGCCGACACCCTGCACGCCCTGGCCCTGGCCCTGTGGACCATGCGCCGGGGCCAACCCCCGGTGCTGTTGTCCGAGGACGCCGCCCGAAAGCTCTTCGTGGAGTCCCTGCCGGACACCCTTGCCAAGCCGGAGCGCGAGGCCCTGTTCCGCCGCCACAGCCTGGCCCGGGAAAGCTTCCACCCGCTCGACGGCGCGGACGGCGAACTGGCCCGCCGCGCCCAGGCCGAGGTGGACGAGCTCAAGGCCACTCGCAACCTGGCGGACTTCACGGACCTCATCGAATTCCTGCTGGCCGAGGTGCGCCAGCCGGGCTTCACCCCGCCCTTCCCGCACCTGCTGGTGGACGAAATCCAGGACCTCTCGGCCCTGCAGCTGGAGGCGGTGCTCGGCCTGGCGGGAGAGTCCGGCGAGGGCTTCTTCGGCATCGGCGACCCGAACCAGAGCATCTACGGCTTCCGGGGCGCGGTCGGCAACGTGCGGGAGCGCCTGGCCGAGCGCTGGCACGGCCTCAGCGTGCTGGCCCTGGCCGAGAACTACCGCAGCGGGCAGGCCATCCTCGACGCGGCCGGAGCCCTGCTGCCCACGCCCCCTGGCCTGCGGGCAAGGCCGGGCCTGGAGTGCAGGCTGGAGCTGGTGCAGGCGCCCACGGCCCAGCACGAGGCCAGGGCCATCGCCGAGCGCGCCCGCGCCCTCATCGGCGGCACCAGCCTGACCCTGCACAACGCCGACGGCGCGCAGCTGGCCCCGGGCGACATCGCCGTGCTGGTGCGCTTCCGCGCCCTCATCAACCCGCTCAAGGCCGCGCTGGAACAGGCCGGGCTGCCCTGCTCCGCGCCCGAGGCCGAGGTCTTCTGGGAGGAACCGCGCGTGGCGGCCATTTTGCGCGTGGCGGAAAAGCTCTTCGGCCTGCCTGTCGCGACACCCAGGCCCGACAGCCCCGACGACAGCGCCGTGGCCGTGAACCTGCCGGAATTCCTGCTGCTGCAAGGCCCGCGCGTGCTGCCCCCTGCCCTGCGCGAGAGCCCGCCCTTCGACCGCTTCTTTTGGGAAGGCCCGGCCTTCCGCGACCTTTGCCAGGAGTTCGACGCCCACCACGGCTGGGTCGGGCTGCTGGACTGGGTGCGCCTGCAGGCCGGGCTGGCCGAGCTGCGGCAGAGCGCGCAGAAGGTGCGCCTCATGACCCTGCACGCGGCCAAGGGCCTGGAGTTCGAGGCGGTGTTCCTGCCAGCGCTGGAGGAAGGCATCCTGCCTTTTGAGCGGGCAGTGGACGAAGGGGGCGAGGACGCCCTGGCGGAAGAACGGCGGCTGCTCTATGTGGGCATGACCCGGGCCAGAAGCTCGCTATGCCTGTCCTACGCGCTGGAGCGCACGCTCTATGGCCGCACTCTGGCGCAAGCGCCCTCGCGCCTGCTGGCCGACCTGCCCCACGACGCCCTGCGCCGCAGGCAGATCACCCGGAAGGTGCAAACCAGGCAGACGCACCTGTCCTTGTTCTGATTGGCGCTGCCGCAGCGTTCCTGAGTTCAGCAGCAGGCAAAGGCGTGCTTGAGCAGCGTGCCGGTGCGGAAGGCGTCGTCCGAGGCGAAGCGGCGGCAGAACTGCTCGATGCGCGCGGGCGAGGCCTTGGCCGGGAAGATCTTGCGCAGCGGCGCGCCATGCATGTCCAGAAACGGCGCGTTGCCCTGGAACACCAGCACGGCGAAGCGCCCCGCCTCAGCGTGGTCCGCCTCGTCCGGCCCCACCTCGAACCGGAAATCCCCGAACTGGTGCTGCGTCATGCGCGCCTCCCGCCTGGGCAGGAGATAAGACCGCCCGGGCGACCAGGCAAGATGCTCCCGGGCACGGCCTTGCGGCCTAGGAGCCCGGTCCGCGCACAAGACGCACGTAGTTCTCGATGCGCAGGACGTCGCCCTGGGGACCGCGCCCGTGCGGGTAGTCGGCGGCGTTGCCCGCCTTGGGATCGCTGCGTTGCGCGCCCGCGCCGTGGACATCGATCAGGTGGTAGCTCCCGTTGCCGCTGCCACCGCCGTCGCCGGAAGGCTGGCGGCCAAAGGCCATGGGACGCCCCTGCCCGGACATGCCCGGAGGCGGCCCGCCAAATCCTGGCCCCCCTGGCGGCGGCCCGCCGAACCCCGCGCCACCCATCATTCCTGGACCGCCTTGGCCTGGACCGCCTTGGCCCGGGCCGCCTTGGCCCGGCCTGCCCATGCCGGGGCCGCCCTGGCCCGGGCCGCGCCCGCCTGGGGTCATCCAGCCCAGCGCCCGGCCAAAAGCGACATACATGGCAGTATTGCCGCCCCGGTCATTGGCGTGGGTGGTGGAACTCCAGTAGAAGGGATAGTCGGGCTGCCCGCCCTCGTTGGTGATGCGCGTACACGAGAACACCGGGTCGATGGCGGCGGAGCCTGTAGCGTCGGGCGCCCGCGAGTAGTCCACGATGCTCTGCAGCTCCTTGGCGTTCGGCAAGCGCCAGTCGCCGTGGCCAAGGTGCTTCCTTGCGTTCTGCTGCTGCACCCAGGCCAGGGCCTGCTGCCAGTTGAGACCCGCGCCGCTGTCGGCCTTGGACCAGGTGAGGCCCGTGGCCCGGTCGCTGACGGTGCCGTCGCCGTTGTCGTGGAAGCTGTTCTTGCCGTATTGCGGGTTGCCGCGCACGCAGAGCACGAAAAAGGTCTTGCCCTGGCCGCTGCGCCCAAGCAGGTCGTAGCCCTTTATGCGGCCATCGGCGAAGTTCACGCCGAAGACCTTGCCCCGGTTCTGCTTCGAGCCGCCCACGTAGAGCGTGCTCGAGGCGTACTGCGCGTCGATGAGCCGCTCGCTGCCGCGCCCCCCGTCCGAGGACGGATCCCCGTAGGCGAAGCGGAAAAACTTCGTGTCGATGAAAGGCACCATGCCTGAGGTGCTGGTTATATTCGGGCCGCTGGGGTCGGTGCCGCGCGCGTCAAAGAGCGAGTAGAGCTCCTTGATGCTCGGCAGGCGCCAGTCGGCGTAGCCGCCGAAACGCGCGGCATTGAGCCTGGCGGGCAGGGCCTTGGCCTGCTCGAAGGTGAGCTTGTCGCGGCTGTTCAATGCGCCGTCGCCGTTGGTGTCCGCGCTGCGTTGCCAGATCAGGCCGGTGTTGCGGTCAATGACGGTCATGCCGTCGGGGCTCAGGGCGTAGCTCGCCGCCGGGCCGGGGTGCTGGGCATCCTGGCCGTGGAAGGCCTGGCCCGGCCTGGGCGCGGCGATGGGGCCGCGGTTGTCGTAGCACCGCTGCTGGCCGGTGCCCACCACCACGTAGGGACGGGCTGCGCGCACTTCCACGCCGCGCTCCTGGGCCGGACCGGGCGTGACGTTGCCAAGCAGCGCGAGCGCCGCCAGGATCGCCGAAACGAGGTGTCGCTTCATGGGGGGCCTCCTTCGATTGTCTGGACCTGCGCCAAGGCACGACGCAAAACGCCCTGACCATATGCCCGGCGGCCCCCCACGGCAAGCTTTCGAGGGAACATTTGCGCCCCGGCTTGCCTGCCACAGCGCCCTCTGCTATTTTCCCTCCTTACAGCAGGATACGCGAACGGGCGGCCATGCCCGCGGCATCACAAGCTCCCGGAGGTTCTCATGACCAAATACATCATCCACCCCATCGTCATGGGCACCAAGGTCTTTGACCACAGCATGATGACCTACCAGCACGCCTACGGGAAGCAGTACACCATCCCCATCTACAGCTGGTACATCGAGGGCGGGGACAAGAAGATCCTCGTGGACACCGGCGAGATGCGGCCCATCGTCTCCGCCGACCGCGAGGCGGCCATCGGCGGGCCGATCCACACCTTCGAGGAGGGGCTGGCGCTCTACGGCCTCAAGCCCGAGGACATCGACATCGTCATCCACACGCACCTGCACAACGACCACTGCGAGAACGACTACAAGTGCGTCAACGCGCGCATCTACGTGCACGAGGCGGAGCTAAAGCACATCCACGACCCGCACCCGCTGGATTACCGCTATTTGGAGGACTACATCACCGACGTGGAGGAGAACGGGCAGCTCGAGGTGCTGACCGGGGACGCGGAGATCGTGCCGGGCGTGCGCGTGATGCACACCCCGGCCCACACCGAGGGCGGCCTGACCGTGCTGGTGGACACGGCCAAGGGCGTGGCCGCCATCACCGGCTTCTGCGTGATCATGGAGAACCTGCTGCCGCCGAAGGAGATCACCGCCCGCGAGATGGAGGTCATCCCCTGCGGCACGGTGGTGAACAGCTACCAGGCCTACGACACCATGCTGAAGGTCAAGGCCGCGGCGGACATCCTGCTGCCTCTGCACGAACCGCGCTTCGCGTCCACGCCGAACATACCGGAATAGCCCACCGGCCCGGACCAAGGCCGGGGATCAAAACCGCAGTCCTCGCGAACAGGCTCGGCTCCGCGTGTCGGCGCGGCCCTACCTGTGGGGGCTAGGCCCGCCGCCGTGGCTGGGGCCCATGCCTCCAAAGCCGGAACTCGGCTCGCCATGCCCGCCATCACCCCGGCCGTCTGACCTGCCCTGCAGGCTGTCCAGAGCTTCCTTGGCGGAGTGGTCCGTCTCCAAGGGCAGAATCTTGGCCTTGGGCTGGGTCTTTTGCTGGTCCTGCAGCGCGGGATTCGGCTCCTGCCGCGGAGCTTCATCCTTGGCCAGAGCAGTCCCCGACACCAGCATTCCAAAGACAAGGCAAAAGGCCAGGGGCAAGTGGATGTAACGCATTGGTTGCTCCTTAAGACCGATTTGCAGACTGGCATGCAATTACCAAACGCTGCGAACGGCGGTCAAGCGCATCCACCCTGGGCACGACTCGCCGTCGGCCATAATGCATCAGGCCGGCACCCCCGCGAGGAGGTCCGGCCTGATGGTTATTCGTCACGGACGAGGGGGTGAACTAGCGGCCTCGGCCGCCACCACCGCCACCACCGCC
>NZ_JAVHLD010000034.1:15151-32454 GCF_031082295.1 Humidesulfovibrio sp. | reverse complement strand
GCAAGGGCGCGGCAGGCGCTGGCGAGGCGCTCTCGCAAACCTGGGACGCCCTGACCACCAACAAGGACCTGCACAAGGGCGTGGAGTTCGGGGCCAAGGCAGCCGGGGAGGTCACGAAGGATGTGGCCTGGACCGTGCTCAAAGACACGGTCTACAACACCTGGGACGTAGGGTTGTCTGAAGGGGCTAAGCGGCTTGGCCTTGATCGGGTTGCAAACCTTGCTGGCAACCCTGCCATAACATTGCCGCTGAATAAAATCTGGGGCATGAAGCGAACGGTTGAAGACGTCTGGGGCGGAGGGCAAGAGCGCGATGCCAAAGACTTGGGCCGACGCATCGACTCAGTATACGAGGACGTTTACGGGAGAAAACGCTGATGGACGATTCCAGATATCTACTCTGCGCAGCCATCATTGTCTGGATTTCTTTACCCGCCGTCCTTGTTGTCTCCATGACGATCATTCGGCGCATGTGGGCCGAGACGGGTCGTTTCCCCACATACTGGGCGTGGGTTCATGCCGCAGCGGTCGGCACGTTTCTGGTTGCCGGACTCACAACAGGTTCAAGGGTGAGAACAACCATCTTGTATCTTATCATTATCGCGGTCTTCGCTTGGGCCGCTGCCATCAAGCTCGGACTGGACTGGTTGAAAACCCGCCGCGCCAAGCCCACGCAACCCGACTAACCCCCGCCGGGGCTTTCGGCCACGCGCCGGGAGCCCCGGTTTTCATCAGGCGCGGAGTGCCATGCCCTGGCCGGATGCGCGCCCGGAGCGCGCATGAAGAAATATTCCGTGCGGGCTAGGCTGCGGGGCGCGGCGGACTTATCTTGACAGGAGAGGTCAGGCGGCATCTTGTCTTCCACACGCCACAAGGAGCACGGCCATGAAGGACGACCTTGAGCCCAGCCTGGAGCATGTGCACGAGCATGCCCATGAGCACACCCACGAACACGAGCACAGCCACACCCATCCCGGCCGCGCGGCGCACTCCCACCCGCACGCCCACGCCCACAGCCACAAGCACCCCCACGTGCACCTGCATCTGCACGGGCATGAGGGCGACGACCTGGAACACGGCCACGAACAGATGCCGGAGTTCGCCCACCACGACCACGCGCACCCCGGCCATGAGGGCGAACCGCACGAACATGGGCACTTCCAGGAAGTCCCCTAGCGCAACGCCCCGGCACACTTCACACCAATCCGCAGCAGGCGGCGGCAAGCATGTTGTCCGACCCTTGCGCCGCGCCGTTTCCCATGTTCAGCCTGCACGTCATGGCAAGCTCCCACCCCCTCCATGATTCCCTGACCACGCCAAAAGTGAAAGGTTCCTGAAGACGGCTTTGCGTCGACAGGAACCTTTGGCGTACCGGGGAGTCCAGAGGGCCTCAGGCCCTTTGGCGGGGGTGCCGGGGGCGGAGCCCCTGGCTTCTTCTTACATCGGGTAGTCGAGCGCTTCCGGGATCATGACTCCGGCCAGGGCCTCGCCTGCGCGGTCGCGGGCGAAGCGCGCGCCCACCAGGGCGGTGTCGAGCTGCTGGCGCAGCAGTTCGAACATGTCGGCGGCCTGGGAGTTGGAGGTGCGGGTGTAGCCGTAGACCAGCTCGCCGCAGATGCGGGCGATCTCGCCCGCGGTGCGCGCGGCCTGGATGCGGGTCAGGTCGGCGTAGAAGGACAGGAGTCCGTCCAGGCCCTCGGCCACCACCGGGTTCTCCGGGCCTTTCTTCTTCAGCTCCACCACGTCGGCGATGAAGCAGCGGGCGGCCACCAGCCACGCCAGGGCGTCGGCCATGGGGAAGGTAACGCCGTGGCGGTTGCTGTTGAACAGCTTCTTGCCGTCGTCGTCCTTGTTGGCCTGGAGGTGTTCAAGGGTCCACAGCCACATGCGCATGGCCTGGGCCAGGGCGCGGGAGCCGCAGGCGGGCCAGCTCGCGGCCAGCTTGTCCAGCTCGTCGACCCAGTGGGCCATGAGCTCGAGGAACAGCGGGTTGGTCATGGTGGCCACCAGGTGGCGGCGCTGCACGACCTCGGGTCCTTCGTAGGTGGCTTCCAGCTGGCAGTCGGTCCATTTCTGGAACAGGAAGCCCGGGCAGTCCTCGGTGACGCCGTAGCCGCCCACCAGGGCCACGGCCTCGCGCATCATGGTGGCGCCGTGGCCGGTGTTCCACAGCTTGCAGGCCGGGATGATGACGTTGCCCTCGGCGTCCATGACCGCGTACTGCACCAGGGTGTCGTTCAGCAGCTCCTGGTAGCGGTCCTCCTCGAACATGGCCTCGCGCTCGGCGGGGGTCATGAAGGACAGGCGCAGGAACTCCTTGGCGGCGGGCTCGATCTTCTTCAGCGCGCTCATCTGGGCGCGGGGGCCGGTGACGCCCTGCTCGTGGAAGAGCTGCTCCTTGGCGCGCTCGATGGGGTCGAACAGGTCGGCCTTGCGCGCGGCATCGAACCCGAGCGAGGTGCCCGCCTCGCCCGCGGCCCAGATGTCGGCCAGGCGCTGGACGGCGTCTTCCTTCATCTGCAGGCCCTGGTCGAAGCGCGGGGTGCCGGGAACGGCCTCGCCGCCACGGAAGCGGCCGCGATGGTAGCGGATGACCGGCTCCACGGCGGAGAGCAGCTTGGCGGAGCTCATGACGCCCACGGGGATGCGCGTGCGGTGGAACACCGCGCCGATGATCTCGGCGTGGCTGTACTTGGGCACGATGACGCCGTCGACGACGGTGTAGCCGCCGATGATGCGGCTGGCCGGAACCGTGAGGCTCAAGACCGGGTCGCGGGTGCTGGAGAGCTGGTGGACCATCTTGAGCGTGGGCGCGCCGCGGTCGAACACGCCGGGGTCGCCCTCCTCAAGGATGATCATGCAGGAGCCCTTGATGCGCGGGTCGTCGCTGACGACGGCGGCGGTGACGAAGTTGGCGAAGTCCATGTTGGTGATGAAGCGGCCGCGCTTGTCCACCTGGAGCATGGGCTCACTGCCGTCCTTCCACTCGGCCACGCGCACCTTGCTGCCCAGCATGCCGGTGTCCACGCCGACGAAGGGCAGGGGCTCGGTGAGGGCGAAGGCGCCGCGCCAGGTGGGGTGGCCCTCGCCGGGGCAGGACAGGCTCATGTAGCGCTGGCGCTGCTCTGGCGTGCCTTTTTCGTGGATGGGCGCCAGGGCCAGGTTGTTGGCCAGGCCGCAGGTGGCGGCGCCGGCGTCGACCCAGGACAGCTCGAAGGTGGTGAGCGCCAGGGCGAAATTCTTGGGGCCGTCGATGTAGCCGCCCTGGGAGGTGTCCATGTACAGGCCGGTGAGGCCCGAGGCGTCGAAGGCGTCCAGGAGGGACTGCTTGCGGTCGGTCCATTCGTGGGTGTTGCGCACGCCGTCGGCCACCATGCGGGCAACGTGGCCGCGGGCAACGCCGCGCGCGGACTGGACCACCATCTGCAGGTCGTAGCGGTCGGTGTAGCGCCACATGATCTGGCGGACATCATCTCCTGGCAGGGTCGCGAGCTTTGTCATGCGTGAACCTCAACTAGCTGTTTTTGTTGACCCCCGGCCAAAGCAGGGCGCGGGATTTTGTGGCTCGTTTACGGCATTCGGGGGCGGGCGTCAAAGGCTAAAGCGGGCGGGGACTCGCAGCGCGGGGCGCAGGCGGCCCGGGCGGGGGTTAGTCGGGTTGCGCGGGCTTGGCGCGGCGGGCCTTCCGCCAGTCCAGACCGAGCTTGATGGCGATTGCCCATATGATACACGCATTCAATGCCAAGAGCATGGCATTGCTCGTTCGGGAATGGAGAAATCCCGCCTGTGTTTGGACTTAGCAAAAGGTAGTACCCTGCAGCGACGAACATCTGGTACCAAGGGAAAGTCGCATTACCCTTGTCGCCATGTTTACGCCAGAGCGTTGCCAGCCACATGTATGCCACGAATCCATAAGCAGATGTCAACAGCCAGAAGAGCGCCCAAACAACCTTGTCCATATCCATTTATCGCCTCCTGCCGTAGACATTCAGGTACACGTCATCAATGCGGTGGCCCAAATCTTCGGCATCGCGTTGGGCGCCACCATTCACCATATCCCTGGCCCGTCGCAGAGAGTTTGCTTTCTCGAGAGGGGACATGATCATTGGGTTCCCCAAGACATTCGCCAAGGAATGAAGGCCCATGAAAGATGCGGCCTTCTCGCCCACGGCGGTTGCGATGTTCCACGCTGTATCCTCGGCAACGATTCCGGCCACATCCTTCGTGACCTCCCACGCCGCCTTGGCCCCGAACTCCACGCCCTTGTGCAGGTCCTTGTTGGTTGTCAGGGCGTCCCAGGTTTGCGAGAGCGCCTCGCCAGCGCCTGCCGCGCCTGATGAAAACCGGGGCTCCCGGCGCGTGGCCGAAAGCCCCAGCGGGGGTTAGTCGGGTTGCGCGGGCTATGGCCGCAAAACGCGCCATAGCCTTTTGACTGCAAGAGCGCCCGCAGAGCACATTGCGATGTACAGCAAACCGAAAAGGTAGAAGTACTCATGTATGGAAGCGTAGGCTATGCAGATGTGGCCAACGCCCCATATGCAGGCCTGTATTGCTCGATTGTCTTCAAAGTACGGAAAGACATTCCATACGATATCGACACACGCATACCGCCCGCTCAACGCCATGAAGGAGTCCACGGACATCAGCATCGCGTACAGCCCGGCGATAACAATCCGAACGTCTTCAACCATGCCTATTCCTTTGAGTAAATGTCTTCCTTGATCTTGTAGAGCCTATCACCAATATCTTGGCCCCAGCCTGGAGCTCTGTCATAAAGCTTAACACCCTTAAATATCAGACCAGCAGCAGTGCCAAGGGGGGCCGTCAATTTTGGGTCTTTCCCAATATTTTTGAACCAGTAACCACCCAAAGCCTTTGCCGCATCCTTTCCCGCTTCCCAGGCCACATCCTTCGTGACCTCCCCCGCCGCCTTGATCCCGAACTCCACGCCCTTGTGCAGGTCCTTGTTGGTTGTCAGGGCGTCCCAGGTTTGCGAGAGCGCCTCGCCAGCGCCTGCCGCGCCCTTGCTCACGGCCTCGCCGAAGCCGCCCATCCTTTCCAGGTGCTCCGGCGTGGCCGAGAGCAGGCTGGCGGGCTCGTCAGTGCGCTCGCTGTCGGCCCCGGCCAGCTTGCGCGCGGGGAGTTCGCTGGTGGCCCCGCCACCGCCGAAGTCGCCGCCACCGAACACGCCATAGCCGCCGTCCACAAACGAGGCCCAACCGCCGCGCGGGCCGGTGTAGTGGCCGTAAGCGGTGTTCGCCTCGTCGCTATCACCTTCCAGATACGAAACCATAGAACACCTCCTGCACGGTTTCAATCCCAGGGGCGCCGCCCCTGGAACCCCGCCAAAGGGCCTGAGGCCCCCTGGACACCCCATATGGCGACGGGTTTCCGGCAAAGTGGAGCTTTGCCGGAAACCCGTCGCGTGCCCTTGAGGGGGTTCGGGGGGAATCATTCCCCCCGGCCTGCGGAGCATCTTTTCCTATTTCTGCACCTGCCTGGCCTGCCGCACCTGTTGCACGGCCTCGGCGGGCCGCAGGTAGTCCGGCGGCAGTCCGAACAGGCTGGCGGCGTGGCGGGCGATGGCGTCGGGCTCGAAGTTGTCGAGCACGTGGAAGGGGTCGCCCTGGCCGAGGAGCGGCGCGAGGTAGCGCACGGCCTGGCCCAGGTTGTCGGCCTCCGCCTGGCGCTGGGCGCGGGAGATGGGCGAGGCGTAGTCCACGTGGACGGAGCCCTGGGGCAGGTTTGCGGGCCAGGGCGGCAGGTCGCCCTCGCGCAGCATGATGTTGAACACGCGCTCGATGAGCGGGGCCAGGAACTCGGTCTGCATGCGCCCGAGGGTCGGCCCGAGCACGCGCATCTTCTCGTTCTGGCGGATGAGCGCCTCGGTTGCTGTGGCGTTGGCGGCCTCGGGGGTGAGCTGGTCGGCCAGGAAGATGCGCCGGATGCTCTGGCGGCGGCGCTCGGTCATGGCCTCGATGGCGGCGAGGTCGACGCGCACGGGCAGGGACTCGATGCGGTCGCTGGAACCGGCGCGGTAGTAGGACAGGCCGCCCGGGCCGGAGTGGATGGGGCCGAGGAAGCCGTCGTCGGGCACCATGAGCGGCGGGTCGGACATCTTTTCCGCGGCCATGAGGGCGGTGCGGCTCATGGCGTTCAGCACGCGCACGTCGGAGAGCGCGGTGAGGCCGGGTCCGCGCCCGTAGGCCTCGCCGGGGGCCTTGGCCCAGCGCGGGCACATGTAGGGCATTTCGAGGTAGCCGGACTCCTGCAGCAGGTGGCTGGTGGCGGCCTCCACGTAGACGCTGGCATAGGGGAAGTTGCGGCAGGCCGGGCTTTGCGGGTCGCGGTCGGCCCTGGGGAACACGGCGTGGATGATCTCCACCACGGCGTCGGGGTTTTCCTCGGCCAGGCGCCGCGCGTCGGGCGAGCAGTCCTGCCCCCACTGCTGGTGGGCCTGGCGGGCGGTGAGGGTGTATTTGCGCAGCACGGTGTCGACCACGCCGCGCGCGTCCTCGGCCAGGAGCACCTCGCCCACGGGCCGGGCGTTGAAGCGCACCACGCAGTCGGGGTCGGCCTCCACGTGCATGCAGGCGGTGCCGAACAGGCAGAGGTCGAGGTAGAGCTCGTGCACGCAGGTCTGGAAGCCGGTGGCCTCGGCGTTGAACACGGACAGCAGGCGGTCGCGGGCCTCGGCCAGGAAGCGTCGCACGCCCTCGTCGTCCGGCCCCCCGCGGGAGAGCCGCAGGTCGAACCAGGGGAGCGCGGGGTTGGTCAAGAGCCCGCCCAGGGCCGAGGCCAGCAGCTCCAGGCTGTGGGCCGGGGTGGAGTCGAACACGGCGCTGTCGTCGGCCTGGCCGGGCTGGCCCTGCTGGCCCAGGGCCGGGGACTTGCGCGGCATGATCTGGGCCGCCAGCTCGGTCCACAGGGGCAGCCAGCGGCTGCGGGCGGCGTCCATGCCGCCCAAACGGGCGAGCACGTCGCTGACGATCTGCGGGCAGGCCTGGGGCGCGTTGGTTTCGGGGGTGGTGGCGCGCTTTTTCATTGTCCGAGCTTCTCCTTGAGCTGACTGGTGGCTGTGGCGGGGGCGCCCAGGGTCTGGGCCAGGGCGTTCTGCGAGCTCAGCGCCTGGCGCTGCTGGGTTTTGGCCTGGTCGAGAAGCTCGGCCTGCCTGCGCTGACGGTCCTCGCGGCGGCGCAGCTCTGCGTTCTGCTCCGCCTGCTGCTCCGCGGCCCGGGCAGCGGCCTGGGCCTCGCTTGCGGCCTGGTCGCCGGAGCTTGAAGACGGCCTGGAGCTGTCGTTGATGGCGCCCAGGGCCGCCCCTGTCAGGGTGCTGGTCGCCACGTTGAAGAGAATGTCCTTGACGAGTGGAATGAAGCCTACAGCCGGTCCTCCGCCCATGGCGTTCCTCCTTGGGGGTTTGCGGCCCAGGCACCATGCCCGGACCTTGCCGGGAGTATACACCGGGTTTGCGGCCCGGACATTTTTGGACGGTTTTTGGCCGGTAAAAGGACAAAAATTCCCTCTTGACAGGGTTTCCGGGCGGGAGGGGTCAGGGGCGGGTTTTGGCTGGTGGCGCAAATGGAAAAAGGGCCGGTTGCAGCGGCCCTTTTTCGGGGGAGGAGGAAGGTGATCGAGCTTTCGCTACGCCATGGACCGGCTTGGGGCTGGGGTGGGGAGGAGGAGGGGTGTTCGTCTCCGTGGCCCAGGGCGCGCGCTTTGCTTGACTTGTCTTGAGCACCTTGCGTGCCAACACTAGTCATTTCTGTAAATACAGCAGGTTATGCGTTTCACCTTGGCAAAACCACCAGCCACAGACACGTGCAAGTGCAGTCACCTGCACAAATGTGCAAGGCGACTTGTGCAACCAGCATGTGCAACCGCTCTTCCTGATGCCCCTGCCCGCCAAAGCATGGCGCGCGGACCCGCTGGCGCACGCTTCTGCGGGTGCTCTCTTCCGCGATGAAGCGCTGTGCAGGCCGTGGCGCAGGCCTTCGGACCTGGCAGACGCATTGATGGCGCGGCGCTTCAGAAGCGTCGGTCGACACACGCACCCCGCAACGAAAAACCCCTTACGATTTCCGTCGTAAGGGGTTGATTTCTCTGGTGCCCAGGGAGAGACGAGCCGAGAGAAGCGGGCGGGCTAGGACTCTTCATCGTGTCTCCTGCAGAATTCAGGCGGAAGGAACCCTCTCCCGATCCGGCCCGCTTCCGGCTACTTCAAGGCGCTGTCCAGCCAGTCGAAGACCTCCTGGGCCATGACGCTGCGGTTCTCCATAATGCAGTGGTTGGAGGCCCCCTCCACAAGCGGGGTCACGATGAGCCTCTTGTTGGCGTTGGCCACCCCGTCGATGCACAGCTTCTGCTGGCGCTTGACCTCGGCCCCGCCGTTGTACTCGCCCTCGCCCACCACGGAGAGGAGCGGCACGGTGAGCTTGGAGGGGGTGAAGGCGAAGCCCTTGTTGGCATCCACGAGGCCGGGGATGTTGTCCATGGGCACGTTCCAGCGCCAGGCCACGCCCTTGACGGTGTTGGCGTGGAAGCTCTTCCAGGTGGCCATCTTCTCCGCCGTGGCGGTGGTCACCGGGGTCATGGAGGCGAACAGCGGATGGGCGTCCACCACGCAGCTGTTCACAACCACGGCCTTCAGGCGCGCGTCGTGCTGGGCCGCCTGCGGGGCGAAGCCGCCGCCGCCACTGATGCCGTAAACAGCCAGACGCTTCTTGTCGATCTCCTTGCGGGTGATGATTTTGTCCACGATGGCCATTACGGGCTTGTGCATCTCCGCCCGGAAGTACTTGCCCTGAAGCGGCATGATGCCTTGGCCTGGCAGGTCGGCGGTGATGAAGTTGTAGCCGCGCTCCAGGGCCTGGGGCATGATGTAGAAGATAAGGTCCTCGGCGAAGGTCTCCCCGCCGCCCAGCATCAGCAGTGTCTTGCGCGGCTTGCCGTCAGCCTTGGCAGCGCGGAAGTAGCAGGGCAGCACCGTGCCCTCGAAGGGCACCTCGAAGTACTCCAGGGGCGGGTCCATGAGCTTGCCGGCCTTGCGCATGAGCTCACGGCTCTTGTTGGCGGCCTTGGGCAGGCGCGGGTCATCGGGCATCATGGCCAGCAGCCCGAAGCGGTAGTAGTTGGAGGCGCGCATGAACTGGCGCATGGCGCTGACCTTGTGGCCGCCGGAGAGCGACTTCTCGCCGCGCTCCTCGACCAGCCCGGCCATCTTGAGCCACTCCTGCTGCCAACTGGCTGCGTCGCCATCCTTGATGCGCGCGGCCACGGCGAAGGCCTCGCCGATCTCCACTCCTCCATTGGTGGCGCTGCCAAGCACCACCGAGCCGAAGGTAAAGTCCATGTCGTTGTCCTGGAAATGGTAGCGGACATAAGGCGCGTGCATGTCGAAGTCGGCGGGCTTGTCCGGTTTCATCTCTGCAGCCCATAGGGGCAGGGCCAGAGCCAGAACCAGGAACGGTACGAGACGGAACGCAGCCAAACTCTTCATGTATTGTCTCCCTGTGGTTATGCCAGGACCTCGTCGAGCCAGTCGAACAGAGCCTCACCCATTTTTGGGTCCAGGTTTCGGAATACAGGTCACAGTCCCACGGCGGAAGAACACTATTCCGCTTAAACTCGTGATGGCTGCAAGCCAATGAGCAGGTTCTCGAGATACCTTCAAATGAATGCATCGGTCCATGGGGGCTCATCTTCCCGCGAATGTCTCAGCCTGCAATACAAACCATTTCATAAATACCCTTCCGTTTCAAGGCGAATGAAGAAATGCTTGATCTGCGGCTGAGGCCGGGTTGTTTAGGGTCATAAAACGAAACTGGCTCTCGCATTATTGAATCCAACGATTTTGGTGGAGTCGAAGGGTATTGAAGCCATGGCCTATGCGCTTGCAAAGGCGTCATTCACTGTCGCGCAAGCATTTCGCCCTGAGTGTTCCGCCTCATCCAACGGCTTCGGTAGAGGCTTGGGACTCCTCCGCCCACAACGAAAAACCCCTTACGACTTCCATCGTAAGGGGTTGATTTTTCTGGTGCCGAGGGAGAGAATTGAACTCCCCACACGGGGATTTTCAGTCCCTACAAATATCATTCACGTTTCCCAACACCGCCCCACGAAAACCATTGATTTCCGTTGGCAGATGGGCATATACCCATCACGTAGGCACACGCTTGGTGGACGCAAAGTCACGGTAATAGGTTGCACAATGGTTGCACGGAATGGGGGGGGGAGCATGGCGAAGTGGGTGAACTGCTCAAAGGGTGTCCGCTACCTGGAACATGAGACCCGGCGGCACAACAAGCGCCCGGACCGATATTACATGCTCACCTACAAGCGCGGCGGGAAGACCTCGAGCGAGGCTATTGGTTGGGCCAGCGACGGGCATACCCAGGGCGAAGCCGAAGACCTTATGGAGACCCTGCGGAAAAACTGGCGTTCTGGCGCCGGGCCGCAGTCCCTGCGCGAGATGCGCGAAGCCGAGCAGAGCAAGGCCAAGGTCGCCAAGGAGGCACAGGCCGCCAAGACTCGCCAAGAAGTGACCTTGGCCAACTACTGGGCCTCGGATTTTTTCCCTCATGCGCAGCGGACCAAAAAGCAATGCTCCTGGGCGAAAGAAGAGCAGCACTTTCGCCGCTGGTTGGCCCCTGAACTTGGCGAGGTCCCCCTAGTCGGCATTGGCATGACGCAGTGGGATGGGCTTATGCAGACCCTGCACAAGGCTGGCCTGAGCCAGCGGAGCCGAGAATACATTGCCGGAACACTACGTCGAGTCCTGCGCCATGCTCAAGACAGGGGCCTGCCCGTCCAAGTTCCCAGTGGCAAACAAATCGGCGCCACGGCGCCCTTGAACAACCGCCGCCAGCGAGTGCTGACTCCCACCGAAAAAGAAATGCTCCTCAACGCACTGGCCCAGAGAGATCATCGCACATGGAGGCTGGTGCACTTTGCCATGTTAACGGGATGCCGCCTGTTCGAGGCGCTTGGGCTTCGTTGGGGCGCTGTGGATCTCGATGCTGCAATAGTGCGTTTTGTTGACACAAAGAATAAGGACACTCGACCTGTGCCCCTTGCTGAGCCGCTTGTGCAAATGTTCGAGAGCATGCTGGAGGAAATGGGGATGAAGGCGGGTGAGAAACCTGCCGCCGATTCTTGGGTATTCTTGAACGAGCGCGACAAGGCATGGTCTGCCGTACCTGGTGTGTTTCTTTCTGTTGTTCGCGAACTGAAGTTCAACGATGGTCGCGGTCCACGCGACCGGGTGAGTTTCCATTCCCTGCGGCACACCACGGCCACGGAGCTGGCCCAAGTGCTCGACATCCGCTCCCTCATGTCCTTCATGGGCTGGCGACACGTAGCGATGGCCGCACGCTACATCCATGCCAACGAAGATGCCCAGCGCGCAGCACTGACGACCCTTGAGCGCCGTTTGAAGCCAACTAATGGCAAGGTGCTCGAACTGCGCAGGAGGACAGAGGGAGAATGATGAAGCGAAGCTCTGCCCGCTATGGGCAGAGCCGTGAATAGAACGGCCCCGGCAGGTGGTTGCAACACCGTCCGAGGCCTACCATAACCGCATGGAGGTGCGATCATGGGTGACCAGGAAATATGCACTACGGGGCAAGGCCGCAAGGCCAACCTCACACCACTGCCCAGGGCAACGGATGCCGAGGTATCCACAGGCGCACTTCTCCCCAACCAGATTGAGAGCATCCTTGATGAGGCATTAATGCCTGTGCAGGCTTTCCAGCGCCTTTTGGAAGGGGATGATTTGTCAGGCGAAGGACACCAGGTGCGCGCGCTGGACATTGCCACAGTTCTTGAAATTTTGACCGCTGCGGCCCGTTGCACTGCCCAAGAACTATTTGAAGAAGCGGTTGGGGCCAGCCGTGACTGATCAGAAACGGCAAGCATACGGGGATGCTGAGGAACTCACGTGCACGCTGTTTTTTCTTTCCGAGGTTTTAAAATCCTCCTGCGAACGCGGAGTACCCCTTTCGCCAGCTGCCCTTGAGGGGTTGTCCATCCAAACACGGCGTATGGCTTGGAAGGCCTCCCGCGTTTGGGGGGCATTGTTCGCAGACATGCCTGGTGAGGATGAGGGAAATAGCGATCAGCCCACGGGCACGGACTCAATCTTGTTCAAGTAAGACGGACGCGATGTGATTGATTTCCAAGGCCTCTGCGTGCCCTCATGAACCGTTCGGCAAAACCGCTACCCTGGTGACCTGGTCTAGCATCAACCCGTTTCCACAAAACTTCACTTTTCCGGTTCCTACTCCTGACGACCCCTTGACAACAATTTTAGGATCAACGCTACTGGAGTCCTATTAAGACCTAGGAAGGCTACGGATCGGTCCGTTTCCCGTCCCAGGCAAAGGAGCCACAATGTCAAAGCTCGAAGAAAAAGCACTCCTCCGTATCGGCCGTGTCCTGGAACTTGTCGGAGTGTCGCGGTCCTGTTGGTGGGCCGGTGTGAAGCAAGGTAAGTTCCCCGCTGCGGTCAAAATCGGCGACCGTGTGACGGCGTGGAGGGCATCAGACATTGCCAATCTGCTGGACCGTATCGCTTCTGGTGGCCTTTCGGCCAAGGGGTAGGGCATGGACAGCAAGAACCTCACAATGCCTCTTGAAGACGTCTACAGCACGCTGGAGCGCGACCTCCCAGCCGTTATAGCTCGGACCGAAATTCCCCGCCTGTTGGGCGGCCTGATCTCCGCTGGGCGGCTGGCGAACTTGGACTCTGAGGGTTTGGGGCCGCGCCAGATCCGCTTAGGAAGAAAAATCGGCTATTTACGGTCGGACCTCGTCCAGTGGATGCGTGAGCGCAGTAAGCAGGCCGTGCCCTCGGAGTAGACCATGGCCATGATCCCAGGAGGCTACATTCTCAAAGCGCGCAAGGCGCTTGAGTCCGACCTTATGGACAAGCCCCCGCTGTGGTCGAAACTGTGGGATTGGATGCTCCTGCGCGCCGAGTGGCGCAGGAACGGAAAGGTAACGCGCGGCCAGTTCCGTACCTCCATCGAAGAAATGCGCGAGGAGATGTCCTGGCACGTTGGATACTGCAAAAAAAAGCCTTCTATCAAGGAAATACGAAAGGCTTACGAAGGGCTTACGAAGGGCAACATGGTGAGCATTAAGAGGGGCACACGCGGGATGCTCGTAACAGTTCTGAATTATGACCTTTACCAAGAGCCGAAGAACTACGAAGGGCACGACGAAGGGCAGTATGAACGGTCTACAAAGGGGAAGCAGGGGGCACACGTAAGTAAAGAAGTTAAAGAAGCTAAGAACAAGAAAGAAAACCTTTCTCTTGTCGAAGATCGAGTTGACCTCCGACTTGCCAGATATCTGCTTAATTGTATCCGCAAAAACCTCCCTGAGTTCAAAGAGCCCAACCTAGAAACCTGGGCCAAACACATGGACCTTATGTTGCGCGTGGACAAGCGCGACCCGGACCATATGTGCAAGGTTATTACGTGGGTGCAGGAAGACAATGAGCCGCGCGGCGAGTCCGGGTTCTGCTGGGCCAGTAACATCCTTTCCCCGGCCAAGCTGCGCGAAAAATACGACATGCTGACGCTCAAAATGGCTGCGGGCCCTGGCAAGCGCGACGGAATAGCAGAGTGGCTGGCGGAACAGGAAGAGAAGGAAGAGGCTGAACCCAAGAGATCAGAACATGAGGTTCAGCAAAGCGCTTCACTAAGTCCTCCGGGACCAGCATCAGAAAATTCATTGAGACACCCAAGGCCAGCACAATAGGAGGTTGCCATGAAGAAGAAACCCATTGATTGGGAGGCCATCAGTTTAGAGTACCGGGCAGGAGTCCTGTCCCTCTCAGATATTGGCCACATGCACGGCGTCACCAAACAGGCCGTGCAACAGAAGGCCAAGCGCCTTGGATGGACCCAGGACTTGAGTTCCAAGGTGGCCGCTTTGGCGCGCACAAAACTCCTTTTGCCCCACTATCCCGTTGACGGCGTTGACGATGGTGTTGACGGCGAAATCGCGCGCGCGCGCGCGGAGGACCGGGATGTTGATGAGGCAGCGGCTCGGGTGGTGGAGGTGGTGCGCAGGCACCGCAAAGATATCGCTCGACTTAACGGAGCGAGTGAGCGCCTGATGGAAGGGTTGGATAAGATGTTGACCGATGCAGAGCAGGACACTCCGGAAAAGGCCCTAGCCGAGGGACGCAAGATGCACCAGATGGATTTGGATCGCGCGGCCAGAATGGTCTCTGCTTTGGCATCTGTCCTTGCCAAGCTTATCCCCCTTGAACGCCAGGCCTTCAACGTGGACGGGGTGAGGACGGGCGAGGACCAGGAATGCGAACTGCCCGCATCAATCTTGGAGCATTTGAGCAGTTACAACAGATCATCGACGTGAGGTTCTTATGACTTGGGAAACGCCTGTACCTGTCCAGGACACCGGAGCCCTTTACAACGATACCCCATGGAACGCTGCCGGTGAATACGTGGGGGATAATCCGGGCTCTCTGATCGTCACCGACCTCGGAGGCTTTCATGGAGAATACCCAACCACGGACATAAAAATCCTTCGAGAAAATCTTGCCCCGACCTGGTGGGACAAGCTTGCCAGCAAGGACGCCTCCACCAACGTATTCAAAGTCGCCACGGGGGTTGGTGGCGCGGCGCAGATGGTTGCTGGGCGTCGGGCTGCGGCCAGCCAGCGCCAGGTCGGCGCGCTCAATGCTGCGGTCCTGGAGGGCGAGGCACAGTTCCAACTGGATAAGGCTGCGCTTGAGGAAATGAGCCTGCGCAAAAAATCCCTGGTGCTTCAGGGCAAGCAAAAAGCCGCCTATGGTGCGTCCGGCATCAAAAGCACCGAGGGCAGCCCACTTATGGTGCTCGAGGACACCTATCAGGCTATGCATGACGACGTCGCACTCATCCGCTGGGGCGGCGACGTGGCGGCCACAAAGCTGCGCAACCAGATCCCCGGCGCCACAATGGAGGCCGAACTTGCGGCCAAGAAATCCCTGGCCCTTGGCACGGAGTCCCTGCTTACTGCTGGTGGCCGCTACTGGCAACTGAACGGGTAGAAGTAGAGCAGAGGATCCGCGAACTTGTCTTGCATATCAGGAGCACAACATGGAACCGCTCAAGATGTATCTATACCGCCTGGAGCGCAACGATAAGGGAACCCTCGGCGTGCTGGTGGCTGACCGCATGGTGGGGGGCGAGGAGCCCACACGCACGGTCCTGGGCTGCACCTTTGAAATGCCGGACACGGTATTGGAACCACCGTTCGCATACCTGACGCCTGGAACCTACCTTTGCCAGCGCCAGGGTCCGACCTTTGGGGTCGCTCCCGTGCTGGGGGCGTCCGAGCCAATGTTCCTGGCCGCCAAAGACACAGAGTTGCCTGGTGGCCATATCCTGCTCGGGGAGAGCTTTGCGCGCCTGTATGGTGACAAACGCGCAGAGCTGAACACTGGCCAAACCTTCAAGAGCTTTATGGAACACGCCGGGCATGTGGACGAGTTCGATCTGGTGGTCGTGGACTTGAGCCATGTGGGGCATGATGCAAAGTCGAGGTCTTTCTAGCATCGGTCACTAAGGCTCGGTACGCGTGTTAGTTAGTTCCCGAACTACCTCTTTTAAGCTGCGGCCCACTATACTGACATAAGGCGCCCTGCGCGGCTCCGGCTGCACGATTTTGCCCCGTAGCTTGTCCAAGGCCTCTTCTATCTCCTGCGGTCTCCAGCGGTCTCCCAGGCCACGCCCACGGCCCAAGGGGAAAGGTCGCACGCCCATATCCAGGAGTAGGCGCTTGGCCGTGCGGGCGCCGTTGGCCCCTTTGATTCCTAGGTATTCAGCGGCTTCGGCAGAGGTCCAAAGATGCATAGTTGCCAACCTTTGTTGTCGCGTTGATGGTCAATGGAATTATGAACTGGATCGATAAGACCTTACTCACGCGGACCCTACCTCGCCGAGCGTACCAAACGTAGTTTGGACTATGGCCGGTCGGGTATTCCTCATTCATGGCTCTTGCGTAACCTTCTTGTGCCACATCGCCCCGTTCCCCCTAGCCAGGCAACGCTAACTCCGGTCCGAGGGCATCTTGCGTTTCGCGGAGGTCTTGGCGGTCTTCTGGGCTTGCTTGGTAGGGCTTCGGGGATGCTTGTTTCTTCATGGCCTGCCTCTTATGCGAAAGCCAGCCCAAAGGCGACAAGTACATCAACGGAGTGGCTCTGGAGAACGCCGTTTCCAACACACCAGAAGGATGTCGAAGCCCCCAACTTGACAGGCGTCGGGCCGAATTGTATACCCTTGTATCGGAATTCGCGTCGGCATCCGGGCAGGACAGGCCGCTCAAGCTCATTTACCTCAGATACGGCCTGTTCTCTTGGAAGCCCCCTGACGTTCAGTTGCCATTTTCAGCAGGAGAAAATGACATGGCTTTGTACCCATGCCCAGAGTGCAAGCGCGAGATTTCGACCGACGCCAAGGACTGCCCACATTGCGGGAAGCGGGCAGGGTGGGCGGCCATTCAGGCCCGCTGGAAGGCCATGCCTGCGGGGGTGCAGTACTTCCTTGTCGGGGCGGTCGCATTTTTTCTGGTGGTCATGCTGTTGAGCAACGCCCCGGACAAGGGCAAGCTCCAGGCCATCCCGGCGCCGGTGGCCCAGGCATCCACCGCTGCACCAGCTGCGGATGGCCGCATGACCGTTCGGCCGGGCACGTGGTTCGGCTTCCATAACCGCGAGCTGCTGGAGCGGGCCATGCAGATAGCCTCCCAGGGTGACAAAGCCGCCTGGTCGAAGCTCATGGCCAAGGCCGTGGTGGCGGGGGCGGTTATTCAGCTCAAGCCGGGCGAGGAGGTGTTCCTCGAGGACACGGCCGTGTTCTCAGGCATGGTGAAGATCCGCCGCAAGGGCGATATCAGCGGCTTGTGGACGAACATGGAGGCAGTAAGGTGATGGACATTTATATAACGGCAATAGCTGCAATAGTGGCTGCTTTTATCGGCGCAAAGGTTGGCGGCAAGCATGTAGAGCGCGGAGTCCTTTTAAGTGCAGAGATAGCACGTAACGATTCGGAAAAAGCCGCGCTACTTGAAATCAGCAATTTTAGAAAAGCATTACTTGCTGAGATAACATTTCTCATAAACAGTTATTTTGAAAACATCGGAAATGTACTTGATGCCCATGACGAAAAACAACCATTCTTATATATTTATCCCACTGCGCAGAGGTATTTTGTTATCTACGAAGAGAACGCTGATCTTATAGGAAAAATCAAAAACGATCATGAGCGTGAACTTATCGTCAGGTGCTAT
>NZ_JAVHLD010000034.1:0-15141 GCF_031082295.1 Humidesulfovibrio sp. | reverse complement strand
CAAAAGGGCTTCTTGACACCTATTCCCACAACAACTCGCTCGTCAACAAATGGGGGTATGCTGTTGGCTTGGGGACATTCGTCCTTGGCCAAAATGCTCTGCATGTTAAGAAGATGCTCGAAGATCAAATGGCATCCTACACACCGACCATTAAAAGACTTCACAATACCGCTTTGGCAACTGCAAACGAATTGGTAAAATCGCTTTCCACCCCAATTGAGCAATAAGGAAAAGAAGAAAACCCGGCTCAGCACCGGGGCCTCATACTGTTTTGGCTAGGCCTACCCCGCCGATTCTTCCGGGCACTTCCGCACCGAGCGGGGGCATGCCGAGGGGGGGATCTCAATGCTATGGGGGAACGATGGAACAGAGCAACATGATCCGCCTAGCACTGGTTGCGTTCGTTGTTGGCCTTTCGGGTGTGCCACAAACGCCGGGGGCGACAAGACCGTTGACCAAGTATCCACAAGGATCATGGGCATGTCCGAAGAGGAAGTCGCCATGAAGCTTGGGGCGCCCACCGAGCATATTCGGTTAACGAGCGGGGCCAAGGTTTGGACCTACCGCTCCAAGGTCGTGGGTATGGGAGGTGGACAGTGCATCGTCTCGATGACATTCAAGTACGGTGTGGTCGCCAGCAACACGGTCAAGTCGTATGACAGGGCTCCCATGGCACAACCCCTTGGCGGCTGTCGCGCGGTGATTGGAGCGCTAGATTGAACGAAAGAGGACACAACGAGGTATAGTGAGGCAATATCGCTCTCATAGGAGGTGGACTGAGTATGTTTCACGTCATTGAAATTCAGGATGAAAATGGTAATATCATAGGATTTGGATTGGGGAATGACGGCAAGCTGGTAAGGAAGTTAGGTCATCTTACCACCAAGGAAGGTGCGGAAATGTTGGCAGACGCGGAAAATAAGAGAGCAGCGGCTGAGAGGGAAAGTGATGAGTCCTAGAGCCCTCGCCCTGCGCTTTGCCTTCCAATCTGCGTCGGACAGCCCCTGGCACATGCGCCAACTGCGGCGCTCGCCTCGTTACACCACCAATTGGAATAAATTACTCAAGGTGGGGCAGGCCAAGGGCATCATCAAGTAGGGGGACAGTTTTCATGCAGGGCACGCCAAGGAATGGCAGATGAATGACGTTGCCGCTGGGACCAGGCAAAATGGACTTCGAAATTGAATGCCATTTTGCGCTGTTTCCCGCGCAAAACGATAAAATCTGTGGAAACATGTGGAAAACTTTCGCGGTCGCCCAACAGGCTAATACACCGAATAGCTAAGAGAAAATTGCGTTTTCGTTGTCTCCTTGTTTGCCAATGAAAAATTTGACGCTGGCATGATCTGTGTATATCTTTCACACATCCCCTCCGGCTGGCCTGTGCTGACCGGACCCCGACTCCCTGTGGAGTCGGATTTTTGAAAATAAGGCCCTTACCAGGGCCTTTTCTTTTGGAGCGGTCATGCCAAAGCAGCGTGTAGTCGCATTTGTTGACGGGTTTAATATGTATCACTCGTTGCAAAGCAACGGCCTAAAGCGCTTCAAGTGGGTAGATTATCGGTCCCTGGCGATGAAGTTTATCGCACCAACGGTAGACGATCTAACTAGTGTGTTTTATTTCAGCGCATTGGCGAAATGGGATACCGAAAAAATGGAGAAGCACAAGACCTATATGAAGGCGTTGCGCTGGGCAGGTGTTGAGCCGATCCTTGGGAATTTCAAGACCGTGGAGAGAAAGTGCCAAGCGACATGCCATCAAAAGTACCAGACGTTTGAAGAAAAGGAAACAGATGTAAATATAGCCATTTACGTTGTAAAAATGGCGCTTCAAGACGAGTATGACAAGGCTCTTTTGTTCTCCGCAGACAGTGACTTAATCCCGGCAATCAACACCGTCCAAAAGGTGATGCCGCACAAAACAATAAAAGTCGTATTTCCATTTAATCGCGTATCTGAGCACATGCGAAAAGTTTGCCTAGGGGATACAGCGCGGGTGAAAATCAAACACCTCGAAACAAGCCTGTTCCCTGACCCGATAGTCATTGATGCGGCAAAAGACATTGAAATAAATTGTCCTGCGTCTTGGAAATGATACGGGCCAGCCACCTCCAAAGGGCTTCTTAATTCTTCATGAGCTGCACCCTGCTTCCGTTTTTTTGACGCCGCCTTCAGATCTCCGAACTTCTGGCAACGAGAAATTACGCGGTATGCGCCTCAGGGGGGCACGCCGTATCGCTCATGCATTTCCCAGGGCTTCTGCCGCCAGCTCACGCCCTCCCTGGCCTGAGGCCCGGGAGCACGCAGCATTCCTCCTTCCCAGTGACATCTGCCGCTTGGCGCAGGTCACGGAGATAGGACTTTTCGCTGATGTTTGCCCGGCGCGGCGTGCAACTCAAGGTGGGATGCCACAGCAGGTGTTCGGCCTGCGGTATGAACTGGATGCGATCAAAGCCCCCCTTGCCCGCCATGTGCACCAGCCCAGCCGCTTGACCCTTCACAAGACCGACCACCTCGCCTCGCAGGATAGCATGGCCCAGAGCCATGACTTCGGCCACCCTTAATTCCGCTGTAAGCTGGTGCCCATCGCCACAGACAGCGGCCTCCAGGCCGAGTGAGTCAGCATAAGCCCCCGGCCTGCGTGTCCCTGCAGGAAACCCTCGCCCCCAACGGTTCTTGCTCCGGAACCCCTTTGGCGAAAACCACGTCCAAGGATCTAGCCGACGTCCTCGGGTACATGAATCGCGACGCGAACGCCGTGGGGCTGACCAGATGGAGCGGGAGACAAGCATCGGCCCCCCCTATGCCCAGGCAAAGGCCCCCAGCTGAAGCCAGGGCATGGGGGGGGGCATAGAGGCATGCTTGGGAAGCTCTTCCGGCAGCACCAAGAAGGTCTTCCATGAAGGCTCGGCTACCTTGGGACCTCTCCACTCGTAAAGAGCTTCACAAGGTTTGCATAAAGTGCCGGGATGTAAGCTTGTTGTGCTCCGGCTGAACCAGCGTAGGCCACAACGATTTGCTGGACGAAAGCGATGCAGCCTGCGTCGTCGCCGGACCCAACAGATTTAAGCGCTTGTTTAGCTTCGTCAGACATAATTTCCCCCTCTCTGTTTGAATGGTTTCGGGCCGCCATTCGTCAACACGTTATCAGAGGAGGGCGCAAACAGGGAAGCACCAGGCGCAAAGGTTGCACAGTGGTTGCACACATTGGCACCACAAAGAAAAACCCCTTACGACTTGCATCGTAAGGGGCTGATTTCTCTGGTGCCGAGGGAGAGAATTGAACTCCCCACACGGGGATTTTCAGTCCCCTGCTCTACCAACTGAGCTACCTCGGCGCAACGTGAGAAAGGACGTTTACCCGAACTGCAAGGTTCTTGGCAAGCGAAATCTTCCCGCCTCAGGGCGCGGGCTCGCCAAAGGCGCTACAGGTCGCGAACAAGCATGCTCGCAAGCGACCGCGCCAGGTCGCGAATATCGGCCTGGTACACCCCTTGGCGAATCTGTACTTTCAGGCCGTCCAAATAGGCCAAGCGCTCAGGATCCTCGGCCTCCCGGACCGATGCCTCTGCCACGGGCGGATCGGGAAGAGCCCGATCCCGATGCGGGGCGTGCGTCGTCATGGTGTCTCTCCTCTCCCAAAAAGAACGAATACTGTCTGGTCTACGTGCGCCTGGCTCAGGTCGGTCAAGAGCCTAGCGCACGGGGTCGGGCGGGGGCGCATACCCTCGGCAGGAGCGCTCTCGCCCCCGCCCGGTGCTTGGCGAAGTCCCTTTCGCCCGACTTGGACGGAATCCTTATCCTGGTTTCCGTAGCGCCGGGACTGGTCGGTCAGTCCTGTCGCTGGCTTCTTATCGACCCGTCCAGCAGATCGGAATAGGCCTACTACCCATATTTTTTCTTTCGTAGTATTTTGTAAAGAAGTCGTGTACATGCCGCCTATGGACCGCTGCAAACGCCTCTGCCTGATCCACGTGGACGCAGCCCTCAGCGACGCCTTCAGCGCCCTGGGCTGCGAGGTGCTGTGCCTGTCCCCTGAGCCGGGGGCGGTGCTCGACCTCCCCGCGGAGCTCTCGCGCCACGGTTTCGCCCCAGACCTTGTGCTCCAGCAGGAGTGCCTGGGACTGCGGCAGCTCGTGCACGGGCTGCATGAGCTCGACTGCGTACGCCTGTTCTGGGCGCGCGATCCGCACCTGAACTCCTTCTGGCAGGCGGCCTACGCCCGGCTGTTCGACCTGACCTTCTCCACCCAGCAACGCTGGCTGACCGACCTGCGCACCCTGGGGGCCGGGCAGACCCTCCACCTGCCCTGGTACGCGCCCCAGGAGCCCTTCACGCCCTTTGCCGAGCGCCAGCGCGTCGCGGGCTTCGTGGGCCGCCTGGGCCACAGCAGGCCCGCCCGCACCTGGCTGGTGGAGCTCCTGCGCGAGGCCCTGCCCGGAGGCTTCGAAGCCTGCGAGGACCTGGACTTCCACGCCATGCTGGCCTTCTACCGGACCACCCGGCTGGCGCCCAACGAGTCCATCACCGGCGAGGTCAACTTCCGCCTGTTCGAGGCCGCGGGCTGCGGCTGCGTGGTGCTGGCCCAGGACCTGGGCGAGGAGCAGGCCGCGCTGTTCGAGCCTGGGCGGGAGATGATCGTCTGCGCCGACGCCCTGGAGCTGCTCGACGCAGCGCAGATGCTGGCCGCCCGCCCCCGCCTGGCCGAGGCCCTGGGTCGCGCCGCCTGGGAACGCGTCCAGGCCCACCACCTGCCCCTGGCCCGCGCCCAGCGCATCCTGGAGGCCGCTGCGAACGCCACCCGCCAGGGCGCGGACGCCTCGCAAAGCCGCCGCTGGCTGGCGTTGACCCAGGCCGGGCTGCTGGAGGCCGGGCGCTTCGTGCCGGGCGGCACTTCCGGCCACGACATCGCCCAAGCACTGCGCGAGCTGGACGTCCCGCTGCCTTCGGGCGAGCCGGACGAGCTGGTGCTGGCCGCGCGGCTGCGCGTCGCAAACGCCCTGGGCCACCGCGCCGAGACCATTGAACTGCTTGCCCGCTGCCGCGAGGCCGCGAGCCTCGGCCTGCCGCTGGCCCTCACCTGCTCCATGGCAGCGCTGCGCCTCTCCCTTGGGGCAAACCCGGCAAATCACCGCCAGGAGCAAACCGGGGACGGCCAGGAGCTGCTCGGGCACGGGCTGGCCCTGGCAAGCCACTTCGCCCGCCGCGCCGATGTCGCGCTCCCGGAGGGCGGCCCCGCGCACCCCGTGGCCCTGCTGCTGGCCTGGGCCGAGCGCCTGGGGCCGGACTCTCCCCGGCAGGACAGCCCTCCCCGCCGCGGCGGCTTCTCCTTCGAGCCGGCGCACCACCTCCCGGCTAGCGCGATGGAATGCCTGTTCCTGGCCACCGCGCTGGAACCGGGCGACGTGGACGTGCTGCGCCGCCTGGACGCGGCCTATGCTCTGGAGCCGGGCAACGATGCGTTGCGCCTGGGCGCGCTCTCGGAGCTGGGCCTGCGGGCGCGCGGCGACTGGCGCGTGGGGCTGGCAACCGGCCTGTGCGACCTGCGGGTGTTCCGGCCCGGGGCGGGCCTGTCGGAGCTGTCGCTGGCCGCCGCCGACGCCCAGGCCCGGGGCGAAACCGAGGCCTTTGCCCTCGCCCTGGCCGCCGCCGACCCCTCTGGCCGCATCCGCCGCGCGCTGGCCGCCGCCAACGCCTGAGCCCTTTGCGCGCACCGGAGCCCCACGATTACCTAGACCTTGTTGCCAGCGGATAAGTAGTTTGCTACCTCCGGGCCAAGCGGGGCATCACCCCGTATCCCCTAGGAGGACTCCATGCGCAACAGGCTTCTGTCGATCCGCCACTGCACCCTCGCGCTCTGCCTCGCCCTCTCGGCCCTCGCCCTCGGCTCCCAGTGCCTGGCGGCCGATGCACCCCAGGACCAGCGCAAGCACACGCGGCTGGGCAAATACGTCACGTCCATGGAAGCCTATGACATGTGGCGCGCGGCGCCCGGCAAGGTCTTCATCGTGGACGTCCGCACGCCCGAGGAATATGACTTCCTTGGCCACCCCACCATGGCCGCCAACATTCCGGCCATGGTCTGGACCGGAATCTTCGACGCCGCCAAGAAAGCCTACCCCCTGGCCATGAACCCGAAGTTCGTGGGCGAGATGAAGCGCCGCCACGCGCTTTCGGACACCCTCGTGCTCATGTGCCGCTCTGGCCATCGAAGCGCCGCTGCCGCCAACACGCTCATCGCGGCGGGCTTTACCGACGTTTTCAGCATGGTGGACGGGTACGAGGGCGACAAGATCGCGGACAAGGCCAGCCCGGACTTCGGCAAGCGCCTGAAGGACGGCTGGCGCAACTCCAAGGCCCCGTGGACCACGGACCTGGACGAGAAGCTGGTGTACCTCCCGGCCAACTAGACTGATTCCCGCGCCATGAAACGGCAATGGGCCGGCGGAAGCACTCCGTCGGCCCTTTTTTGTTGAACATATACCAGCCAGCCCCGCCCGCCGCCACCTTGCACTTACTCTAGATATTCTTTCCCGGACCTGGGTGGCCACCGCCCGCCCCCGGCGATCCTGATCCAAACCCCGACCAGCCTGATGCGCCAGCGGCAGGGCCACTCTCCGGCGTCGTGTCGCGCCAGCTTAAAAACACGTGAATAATCAAAGCTGTCACATTCTCTCAAAAAAGTCATAAAAATATCTAGCGCTGATTTCAGCGCAGATTTCTCGATGCGGCGAGGTCGGCGTGGCGGCTGCCGAACGCCGGTGCGCCGGGCAAAAGCGGCCCGGTCGGCAGCGGCTTGCGGATATGAGGGAGGGGAAGCGCGGCTACTTGGGGAACTCGAACCAGATCTTGTCGCCCTGGCGCTCCACCCTGAGGCAGACCTGGGGGTGCGTGCCGCCCTTTTCATCCTTCAGGGTGACGGTGATGGTGAGCTTGCCCGGGCCCTCGGACTGGGCCGAGACATCCCGCGCCCCGGCCGAGGCCACAAAGACGAGGCTCGCCCCGGTGTCGCCCACGGTGCCGCCGGTGACCACCTTGCCGCCGGAGAAGAAGTCAACGGTGTAGGCCGACAGCGGCCGGAACTCTATCTCCTGGCGATAGCCCGGATACAGCCCCCAGCGGGGCGCGGGGCTCAGGCTGGACCAGGTCACGTCCACGCGGTCTACCTTGGGCGTGCTGCCGCACGCGGCAAGCAGCAGCGCAGCCAGCAGCAGCGCCACCAGGACCGGAATAGCTTGATACGAACGCATGGAGGACCTCCTCGCGGTACGGGTCGCAGGAAATATTTGCCCGCCCCTGACGGGCCAGGCTCTCCCGCCGGGACACTGCAAATCCCGCGCCCGCGTTTCAAACGCTGAGATTCCTTGACAGCGCGCCAACGCCGGGGCAAGCCAGCGGTATGCGCACCCGTTCCCCGAAAACCTTCGCCCTGGCCCTGGCGGCCCTGCTCGCGCTGGCCCTGGCCACCCCCGCGTGGTGCGCGGAGGCCCTCCCGGCGGCCAAGCCCGCCGCCAAAACAGCGTCCACCCTCATCCTCACCGAGGAGAACGACTTCTTCGCCGGGACCGACGAGCGCTACACCAATGGCATCAAGCTGACCTGGATCTCCGGCGACCTCAAGAGATACGCCGAGGACGAGCGCCTGCCGAACTTCGCCGTGGCCTACCTGAAGGAACTGCCCTTTGTGAACGAGCCCGGACAGCAGTACAACGTCGCGTTGTCGCTTGGCCAGAACATGTACACCCCCTCCAACACCCAGACCGAGGCTCCCCAGCCCGACGACCGGCCTTACGCCGGCTGGACCTACTTCTCTCTGGCCCTGCACGCCAAGACCCCCACCCAGCTCGACAGCTTCGAGACCAGCCTGGGCATGGTGGGGCCTTCCGCCCTCGCGGGCGAGACACAGAGCAATTACCACACCTTCATGGGCTTTGCCCGGGCCGAGGGCTGGCGCCATCAGATCCACGACGAGCCGGGGCTCATGCTCTCCTGGCAGCGCACGCTGCGCTGGAAGCGGCTGGACCTGGGCCGCGACGTGGCAGTGGACGTGCTGCCCCACGGCCGCATCACCGTGGGCAACGTGCAGACGCACGCCGCCGCCGGGTTCGAGACGCGCCTCGGCTACCGCCTGCCCTGGGACTTCGGCACCTCGCTCATCCAGCCGGGCGGAGGCGTCAGCGCGCCAGCGGATCCCGACGACCCGCGCCTGCGGCAGGACACCAGCTTCGGCGTGCACCTCTTCGCCGGGGCTGAGGGCCGCGCCGTGGCGCGCAACATCTTCCTGGACGGCAACACCTGGGAGCACAGCCCGCACGTGCCGAAAAAGCCGCTGGTGGCGGACCTCATGGCGGGCGTCGGCCTGGTGCTTGGCAAGGCAAAGCTCACCTACACCCATGTCTACAGGACGGAAGAGTACGACGGCCAGAGAGGCCCGCAAATGTTCGGCTCCGTCAGCCTGTCGGTGACGTTCTAGGCGGGGGGGACAGCCGCTTCAGGCTGCCCCGGAGACGGAGACAAGGGCTCTAGGCCTGGGGCTCCGCAGGGGCGGCTTCGTCTTGTCCAGGCTCGGGCTGGCCGGGCTCGACGGGGTTGCCGTACTCGTCATACTCCACAGGGCGCCCTGCGTTCTCCTGCTTACGGCGCAGCTTCTCTTCCTTCTTCTTCTTCTTGGCCAGCTCCTTGGAGCGCTTTTCGTATTGATAGTTCGGCTTTGCCACGGGCCTTCCTTTGCAAAAGGTTCACGGAGGATGACGCCCTCGCGTCTCGGAAACCGATGCTATCCTTTCCGGCCCACCCTGGCAACGACTTTGCGCCCAAGGCTGGCCAGACCGGCTTCGGGCCGGGGCAATCACGCGCCCGTCAGGTGAACAGGCAGATCTTGCAGTCCCTGGCGTAGCGCAGAAAATCCTCCGCGGTCCAGACCACGACCCCTTCCAGCAGCTTGCTCTCGTCGATCTCCATCATGTCGATGCTCATCTTGCAGGCGATGAGCTCCACGCCCTCGGCCTGGGCCATCTCCATGAGCTCGCCCAGGCTGGGGATGTTGGCCTTGTCGATCTTGCTCTTCATCATGCCCGTGGCCAGGGTGACCATGCCCGGTATAACGCCCATGACGCCCGGCGGAAAGTACTTTGCGTGGTCCGCGCCGCCCGTAAGCACCATGTTCAGGCCCATGAACGAATAGAAGATCTTGGTGTCCATGCCCAGGCGCGCGGCGTTGATGCCCAGCACCAGCGACGGATACGCGCCATCCAGCGTATCCTTGACGCAAATGAACGCAGCCTTTTCCCCTTGCATCGCTACCTCCCGCGGCCACTCGCCGCAGTGCGCAGGTTGCGCCCGGCCAGATGTCGGCGGGGCGGTTTGGGAGCAAGGCTACGCCCAGGGCGCGGGTGGGTCAAGGAGGCGTGCGGGAATTTGGCGGGACGTGGGCTGGGTGACAATCATTGGTGCGGGCCGGGCTTGGCGCCCGCGACCCGAAAGGCTTCGGTCGGCCGCAGCCTCAGTATTGGGCGAGCAGGGACTGGATCTTGAGCCGGGCGTGCTGGTGGGTGGCCTGTTCGGCGGCCACGGACAGCCTGTCGGCGATGGACAGGTCGCGGTCGGTGGTGACCTGCCCGGCCAGGGTGAGCAACTCGGCCTTGGCGGTGGGGTTTTTCAGCGACTTGGCCAGGGCATGCAACCGTTCGCCCAGGCGCAGCCGCGCCTTGTTCCAGACCACGGGCTCCTGGCCTTCCTGGTGCGTCGGCGCCTTGTGGGCCACGACCGGGCCGGCGGGCAGATGCTGCGGTTCCGCAGCGGCAAGCTGCACAGGTTCCGGGCGCGCTGGGGCGTGTTCCGGGCTTGGGGTAAGCAGGTAGCGATGGTTGTTCTCGCGCTTGCCGGTGGCGTACTCGTCGCGGATGGCGAGCAGGGACAGGGCGCGCGTTCCGGACACGGACTCCACGTACTGGATGAGGTCGAGGGCTTCGGCATGGGTGCCGACCACGCCGATGAGGCAGATCTCGCCTTGCACGGCGCTGATCTCCACCCCGACGTTCTTGTGCAGCACGTAGCGGCTGAGGGCCATGCGCGTGGAATTCTCGAGGAAGTCGTCCTTGAGGCCGGCGTAGGGGTTTTCGAGGTCGCGCATGCGCAGCACGCCCTTCACCTCGTCGACGCCCTTGACGGCCTGCAGGGTGCGGATGACGTGGTCGCGCTGCTGCTCGTTGTCCACGGTGCCGACAGCGAAGATGTCGCCGTTGTAAGCATAGACGTCCACGTCCGAGGCGCTCTGCTCCGTCAGCAGCGTGCTTTTGGCCTTCATGGTGAGCATGTTGTCGCGCAGGATGGTGTTCATGTCGCGCTCGTCCGCCGCCAACTGAGCCGTCTGGTAGGCCTGCTTGACGCCGCTGTAGGCCAGCGAGGCGGCCCTCGGGGCTGCCAGGGAGGCCGTGGTGCCCAGGGCGAAGGGCAGCATGGCGCAGCCTCCGGCGCCGAGCAGCGCCACCCCGAGCAGGGCCAGCACGAGGGCGCGCACAAGGGACGGGAGGCCGGACTGGCGGCGTTTCTGGAGGCGGCAGGAGGTTTCCATGCCACCGACATAGCAAATACTGTTCCAGCGGCAGCAATTGCCTGGCGCTCTAGGGATGCGCGGCTTTCCGCGCCGCCTGGGGCCTGTGGCGCCGGTCAGAATGCCGACGGTTTCTCTCAGGATTGCGTGGACTTGCCCGCGGACTTGTTTTCGTACATGCGCTTGTCGGCATCGCGCAGGAGCGATTCCAGGCCTTCAGGTGTTCCGGCCGTGGCAGCGCCCACGGACAGGCGCACCGGGCAGCTGCTGCCCCCGCGCCGCCTGAAGGCTTCGACCTCGGCGTGGATGCGCTTGACGGATTCGGCCACGGCGTTCTCGTCCGCTCCGGGAAGCAGCACGGCGAACTCGTCGCCGCCCAGGCGCGCCACCAGGTCGCCGGAGCGGAAGGCCATGCGCAGGATGTCGGCGGCGTTCTTGATGAGGTCGTCGCCCGCGGCGTGGCCCAGCGTGTCGTTGATGGTCTTGAGCCCGTCCACGTCGGCCATGATGATGCTGACGGGCAGCAGCCGCCCCTGGCTGGCGCGGCGGTATTCGGCCTCGAAATGGGCGCGGTTGAACAGGCCGGTGAGCGCGTCGTGGGTGGACACGAACACGAGCCGCTCCTCGTAGGCCTTGCGCTTGCTTATGTCGCGGGCCACGAGGTGGTAGCCGGTGATGGCGCCGTCGTCCGTGCGCACCGGGGTGGAGAGGATCTCGGCCCAGAGGGTGCCGCCGTTCTTGTGCAGAAGCGGCACCTCCAAGCGCATTGGCGCGGGCTCGGGCTTGCCCTGGATGGAGGCGGCGTACTCGCGGCAGTGCCGCTTTATGCGCTCCACGTGGTCCGGGTGCATGGCGTCCCAGACGGTCAGCCCGAGGATTTCGGCGTAGTGGAAGCCGCGCGTGCGCTCGTCCGCCGGGCTGGCGTAGACGAAGCGGTGGTCGGCATCCAGCCGCCAGATGATGTCGGCGGAGTTTTCGGCCAGGAAGCGGTAGCGCTCCTGGCTCTCGCGCAGGGCGCGGGCGGCCTGGTTGCGCTCGGTGATGTCCGTGACCACCCCGACGATGCCGGAGACCTCGCCCTCGGCGTCGTGGGTGGCGGCCTTGCTGAACATGACCTCGCGCACGGTGCCGTCCTTGCGGGTCATGCGGAAGTCGTACATCTGGATGCCGTCGGAGGCCATGAGGGCCTCGTCCATCTCATGATACTTCTTCGCCTCCACCTCTGGGTAGAGGTCGAACACGCCCTTGCCGAGGAACTCCTCCCTTGGCCGCTCCAGAAAGGCGCTGAAGGCGTCGTTGCAGCCGGTGTAGACCCCGGCGCGGTCCTTGATGAAGATGGGGCTTGGGATGACGTTCAGGATGCTTTCCGTGAGGGCGCTTGATTCCCGCAGGCGGGCCTGGATGCGCTCGTTCTCCTCCAGGGCCGCCTTGAGGCGCAGGTTGCGGGTGGCCAGGTCGGCGATGAGCCGGGAGAAGGTGCTCATGTACGACACGATCTCCTTGGCGCGCTCGCGGGTGAGCACCGGCACCTCCTGCAGCGCCTCCAGGTACTCGTCCACATCGTAGCCGAACTCCCGGGCCTGGGCGGCGAAATACTCGCGGTCCCTGACGTCGGTGTCGTAGAAGAACTGGGTCAGGTAATAGGTGCCCAGGTGGCGGCCCTCCACAAGCATGGGGATGGCCAGGTGGCGCAGCCCGTTTCTGCAGAGGTATTCCTTGGCGTCCAGCCGCAGCTCCTGCCCGATGTCGAAGGACCGGCTCTGCATGCAGCGCTCGCGGCTCTTGGGGTGCATGCGGTGATATCCGGCGCAGATGACCTGCCAGCCGGCGCCAGCGAGCACGCGGTCGTCGCCGGCGTTCTTGATGCTGACGGCCACGCCGCAGGCCTTGTGGCAGGCCTCGGCCATGAGACGCAGCTCATGGCGCGGGATGAGATCGGAAAGCTTGCAATCCATGGAGCCTCGGGCGGGGGGCCTTCTCATTCGGTGTCAGGTATTGATGCGCGCAGGCGAATCATTACCATTCCCGACCAGAATGGTAAAGGTGGAAGCGGGCGGCCCAGGCGGCGCTTTAGGACTGTGCGGCTGCGGCTTCCGGCTCCAGCAGGCGCCTGTAGCGGTCGTACTCGCTCAATAGGCAGCCGCAATACTGCTGGCGGTAAATGCCCCACTCCTTGGACAGGCGCACGCCCTCCAGCAGGCCGGGGCGGAAGTCCTCGGGCAGGAAGTCCAGGCCGGGGCCGCTGTGGCGCAGGCCGGACTCGATGATTGCCTTCTGGTTCTGGTAGCGGCTGTAGAGCAGCGAGGTGGTGTACCGCGCGAAGCCCAGGCTCCGCGCCTTTGCCGCCGCCACAACCAGGCGGATGTCGTAGCAGCGCGGGCAGCGCAGCTTCATGTCGTCCATGCCCGGGCCCAGCTCGGCCATGGCGGTGAGCCATGGGGCGGCGTGGGCGGCGGCCGGGCCGGAGTGGGCGGGCCTTTCGGGGTCGGTGGCCTCGTCGGCGATGAGCACCGGAACATTCAGGCGCGCGGCCACGGCCAGAACGCTTTCGCGGCGCTTCAGGTACTCCAGCAGCGGGTGGATGTTCGGGTTGTAGAAGAAGATGGTGGGCTCAAGGCCCATGTCGCGCAGGCGCATGATGGGCGTGATGCTGCACGGCCCGCAGCAGGAGTGCATGAGGATGGCGTTTTCGGCCAGCGGGGAGGTTGTCCGGGGCTGCATGGCGCTGTTTCCGTGCTTGTTGTGGCCTGTTGCAGGCCATTGCTGACGCCCGCCCCCCGCCGCCCCCGGAGAGGATCCCGGGAGCGGGGGAACAGGCTGTGAGGCCTACGGCAGCTTGGTGTTGACCACGATCTCCACGCGGTTGTCCAGGCGCGCGCCCATCTCGGTCAAAAGCTCGCGCTTGTTGTTCAGCATGTAGATGGCCAGCTCCTGGCCCAGGGGCACCTGGAGCGGGTTCGGGCAGCCGGGGCGGCGCAGCAGGCGGTGGATGGTCTTCATGGCCTGCAGGGACTGCCACTCCAGGTTCCTGCGGATGCCCGTGCCGCCGCAGCAGGGACAGGGCTCGGTGGACACGCTGATGGCCGAGGAGCCCAGGCGCTGGCGCACCAGCTCCATGAGCCCGAAGGGCGAGATGCCGGAGACGTCGGTGCGGGCGCGGTCGTTCTTCATGGCCTGCTTCACGACCTTTTCCACGTCGCGGCAGTGCTTGGGGTCCTTCATCTCGATGAAGTCGATGACGATCTGCCCGCCGATGTCGCGCAGCTTGAGCTGGCGGACGATCTCCTCGGCGGCCTCGGTGTTGGTCTTGTGGGCCATGCGGGCGAAGCTCTGCTCCCCGCCGATCTTGCCGGAGTTGATGTCCACGCTGGTGAGGGCCTCGGTGTGGTCGAACACCAGGCGCCCGCCCGAGGGCAGCGTGACCTCGCGGGAGTAGATCTGCTCCACCTGCTTGGTCAGGCCGAAGCGCTCCCACATGGTCTTGTCGTGGTCGGCGTGGAGCTTGACCATGTTCGGGCTCTTGGGGAAGGCCAGGGCCACGTAGTCGCGGATCTGCTCAAAGGTGTCGGGGTCGTCCACCCAGACCTCGGAGACCTCCGGGGTCAGGTAGTCGCGCGCTGCGCGCACGGCCAGGTCCAGCTCCTTGTAGACGAGCGCCGGGGCCTTCTCGGTCTGGGCCTTCTTCTTGATCTCGCCCCAGAGGCGGTGCAGCACCTTGTAGTCGCGCACGAGCTCGGTCTTGGCGCGGCCAATGCCCGCCGTGCGCACGATGAGCCCCACGCCCTCGGGCGGGCCGATCTGGTCGATGCAGGACTTGAGGCGCTCGCGCTCCTTCTCGTCCTCGATCTTGCGGCTGACGCCCTGCTGGTCGCGCCCCAGGGTGTACACGAAATAGCGTCCCGGCAGGGACAGGTAGCAGGTGACGAAGGCGCCCTTCTTGCCGGTGGGCTCCTTCACGACCTGGACAAGCACCTCCTGCCCGGCCTTGAGCACCTTCTGGATGAGCGGGTAGCGCGCGCCCTTCTTGAGCGGATAGGAACCCTGGTAGTACTCCGGGTGCACCTCGTCGATCTGCAGGAAGCCGTTTCTCTCGGCCCCGTAGTTGATGAACGCGGCCTGCAGGGCGGAGTCGATGTTGTGGATGTAGCCCTTGTAGATGTTGCCCTTGGTCTTGGCCTGGTGCAGCATCTCCACGTAGTATTCCTGCACCAGGTTGTCCTCGGTGAGCACAACCTCCACAAGCTCGTTCGGCAGCACGCCGATGAACATCTTCTTGGTGCGCTTCTTCTTGCCGTCGGCGGGCTCCTTGGCGTCCTTCGACTCCTTGGCGGCGGGCTCCTTGGGAGCCTTCGGCCCGTCGGACTTGCCGTCGGACTTGGCGTCGGACTTGTCATCGGACTTGGCGTTGGAGTTGCCGTCGGGCTTGGCGTCGGACTTGGAGGCGGAGGACTTGCCGCGTCCACGGCCACGGCTGCGGGGCTTGGGCGCGCTCTCGCCGCCTTCGGCCTCCGGGCGGGGCTCGGCTGCGGTCATGGCCGCGCCGGGGGCCTCCGGGGCCGCAGCGTCGGCAGCGCCGACGGCAGGGGCGG
>NZ_JAVHLD010000033.1 GCF_031082295.1 Humidesulfovibrio sp. | reverse complement strand
CAACCGTGCGCGGGGCTTTTTGTCGTCTTCGACAAAAAACCCGCGCACATTGCCAGGGCCAGCCCAGCCGACGCGCCTGCCCAGGACACCGGCGGGGTCCAGGGACGGCGCCCCTGGCCGGAGGCATTCCCGGCCTTGCTACTTCGCCTTCTTGGCGGCGGGCTTTTTGGCTGCGGGCTTGGCGGCCGGTTTGGGTTCTGTGGCGGGCAGATCTGCGGCCCAGCCGAGGAGCGCCTCGGAGATCTTGCGTGCCTGCTCGACGTTGGAGATGTTGAACTTGCTCTGCTGCTTGTATTCGCCGCCGGTTTTCTTGTAGCGGCGCACGGAGAAGGCCACCGGGCCGTAGTCGGTGCGGGCGCGGTCCATTTCGCGGTACATGAAGAGGATGGTGGTCCAGGCTCCGCGCGAGAGGATGACCTTGTCCAGTTCCTCGCGCACGAGCACGCCTTCTTCCTCGAAGCTGATGGTGATGTCGTCCACGGTTTCGGCCATGGTGCCCCCCTTGAAGATGTATGGTCTGGAGCCGGGCTCTACCCCAGCGCGGCCATGTTGTCCAGAATGCGGTCCAGGAGTCGGCGCAGGTCGCCCAGGCGTTCCGGGCGCTCGAGGAGTTTCGGCAGCGGCTGGATGTAGGGCTGGGCGTCGGCCCGGAGCTCGTCGGCGCAGTGCTCGGCGATCTCACGCATGCTCTCGGCGTTGGTTTCCAGGTGGAACTGCAGGCCCACGACCCGGCCCTCGCAGGCCTCGAAGGCCTGGTGCGCGCAGGCCTCGCTCTTGGCGGTCCAGAGGGCGCCCTCGGGGATGGAGAAGGTGTCGCCGTGCCAGTGGAAGGCCTCGTAGGCTTGGGGCAGCCCGGCGAAGACGCGGCTCTGCGCGGCCTGGGGCGTGGCCTGCACCTGGTGCCAGCCGATCTCGCCGTAGCGGTTGCGCGTGACCTGCCCGCCCAGCACCACGGACAAAAGCTGCGCGCCCAGGCACACGCCCAGGATGCGCTTGCCCGCGTCCACGGCTTGGCGCAGGAAGCGCTTTTCCCCGGCCAGCCAGGGGTACTTGTCCTCGTCGTAGACGCCCATCGGCCCGCCCATGACCAGCAGCCAGTCGAAGCTGGAGAGTTCCGGCAGGGCCTCGCCTTTCCAGAGGTCGGTGTGGGCCAGGCTGTGGCCGTACTCGGCGGCCCAGACGGCCAGCTCGGCCTCTCGTTCAAAGCTTTCGTGACGGATTCCGTGCAGGCGCAGAGGCATGGGGGGGGTTCTCCAGGGTTTGCCGGGCCTAGAGGCTCAGCAGGTAGTGGTCCACGGGGGCGAAGTCGTCGGTGAGCACCGGGGGATCGCCGGGGTGCGGCGGGCCGGGCTCGTAGCGCGCGTCCAGCATGGCCTGCAGCTCCGCGTCGGGGCTTGTGAACAGGGGTGCGGCGGGCGACTTGAAGGCCACCAGCATGATGTTCTGGAAATCGGCGGGGTCGTCCCTGTTGCCCACGAGGAAGCTCTCCACGCGCGGGAACACGGACTTGTAGGTGGCCAGCAAAGCCCGGTAGAAGCGGCTGCGCGGGCCTGTGGCGGCGCTGATGCAGTTCACCAGCACCACGCCGTCGGCGTCCAGCGCCTGGGAGAGCCCGCGCACCGTCTCCTGTGTGGCCAGATGGAAGGGCACGGAATAGTGGCTGGTGAACACGTCCATCAGGGCCACCTGGTAGGGCTGCGAACCCTGGGCTCTGGCCAGGAAGCGCCGGGCGTCGTCGTGGTGCACGCGGACGTCCGGATGGCCCGGCCAGCCGAAATGCTCGCCCGCAATGGCAGTGATGCCCGGGTCAATCTCCACCACGTCCAGGCTCGGCTGCCCGCCGAACTCGTGGGGCTGGCTCAGCACATACTTTGGGAAGGAGTAGCCGCCGCCGCCGAGCATGAGCATGCGGCGCAGGTCCGGCCGGAAATGCCCGGCCAGGCGGTAGAAGCGCGTGTAGGGCACGGCCAGGGCCTGGGGTTCGTCCGGAAACATGGCCGACTGCACGCCCTCCGGCCCGGTGGCCAGCACGCGCGTCTCCCTGCCGGAGACGACGCTCTGGGTGCTGAACACCAGCACGCGTTGGTAGCTGGTGTCGAGGTCGAACAGGCCCACGGCGGACTGGAGCCGCGCGTCATACAGGCTCAGGGTTCCGGCGACCGCCACGATGAGCGCCAGCGCTCCGAGCTTGCCCAGCGCATCGCCCCGGTGCACGCAGGCCGAGGCCAGCACGAGCACCCCGGCCATGCACAGGATGATGTTGGTGGTGCCAAGGGTGGCCGTGAGCCAGAACCCGGCGGCGAAGGTGCCCACGATGCTGCCCAGGGTCGACAGGGCGTACAGGTTCCCGGCGGTGCGGCCGGAGCTGGACGCGCTCTCCATGCGCAGGCGCACGGCGAACGGCGAGACCATGCCCAGAAGCACCGAGGCCGGGCCGAACAGGATCAGCGTGGCCGCCAGGGTCGCGCCGGCCATGTTCAGGGGCATATCCGACACGCCAAGGGACGATTTGTGCAGCAGGAAGGTCAAGAGCAGGCCCTTGCTCGCGGCCATGAACAGCGTGGTCACGGCGGCCAGCAGAATCAGGCGGGAGAGGAGCTTCGGCTCGGGCCGGCGGTCGGCCAGGCGGCCGCCCCACCAGTAGCCGAGGGAGAGCGCCCCCAGCACCACGCCGATGAGGCTGGTCCAGACCACGATGGAAGTGCCGAGGAAGGGCGCAAGCACGCGCGAGCCCGTGAGCTCCAGCACCATGACCACGGCCCCGCAAAGAAATACCGCAAGTTCAAGCATCGTCATCGCTCCGCAGGAATATCGGAAACATTACGACGGCCCGGCGCCAAAGGGCAAGGGGGCTGAGGGGCGGCCCTGGGCTACAGGTCCACCAGATTCACGTCCGAGGCCGACAGCGGCTCGCCCAGGAAAATTTCGCCCACGCGGGCGAAGCGCTCCGGGTCGTCGGTGGCGAAGAAGCGGACGGTTCCCGTCCCATCGCCATCGGGCCGCAGCAGCTTGCGCACGCCAAGCTCCTCGGCCACCCAGCGGGCCGTGGTCTCGGCGGAGTCGATGAGGCACACGCCCTGGGGCAGCACGCCCTGGATGGCCTGGGCCAGCACCGGGAAGTGCGTGCAGCCGAGCACCAGGCAGTCCGGGCCGCCCTCGGGGAACTCGGCCATGAGCGGGTCCAGGTAGCGCCGGGCGATGTCCGTCACCACCTGGCCGTCGATCCAGCCCTCCTCCGCCAGGGAGACGAAGAGCTGGGCGGGCCGGGTGGCGATGGTGGCCTCCGGGCGGCGGCGCAGGATGGCGCCCTGGTAGGCCGCGCCGCGCACGGTGCCGCCGGTGGCTATGACCGCGATGCGGCCGCGCGGGGCGCAGGCGCAGGCGGCGGCGGCGCCGGGCTCGATGACGCCGGTGCAGGGCAGGCCGGGGTAGGCCTCGGCCAGGCCGGGCATGGCCACGGAAGACGCGGTGTTGCAGGCCACAACGAGCATCTTCACGCCGATGTCCACCAGCACGCGGGTGGTCTGCAGCGCGTAGCGGGCCACGGTGGCGCCGCTCTTGGTGCCGTAGGGCAGCCGGGCGGTGTCGCCCAGGTACAGGAAATTCTCGGCGGGCAGCGCGCGTTTGAGCGCCCGCAGGACGGTCAGCCCGCCCACGCCGGAGTCGAAAACGCCGATGGGAAGTGAGGAGGTTTCAGTGCTCATGGTTGGGGAGTTGTGCACCGGGACGGGGGTGGGAGTCAACGCCCCTCACCCCTCCAACATCCGCTTCGCCTCGCCCTCGTCCTCCACGATCTCAAACGCGGCGCGGAGTTCGTCCGGCACCTTGGTGGGGCGGCCGGTCTTCAGGTCCACGAACACCCACATGGTCTCGGCCTCGGCCAGCACGCACCTGTCCGCCGCGCGCCAGAACAGGTACTTGCGCGGGCTCATGCGCGGGCTGAACCCCGCGATCCAGGTGCAGGTGGTCAGCACCTCGCCCAGGAAGGCCGGGCGCTTGTAGGTTATGGTGTGCGAGCGCACCACCCAGCCCATGCCCTCGGCCGCGTAGCGCTGCATGGACCAGCCCTGGGCCGTGGAGTGGGCCACGGCGACGTCCTGCATCCACTTGAGGTAGCGCAGGTTGTTCACATGGCCCTGGATGTCGATGTCCGACTCCACCACCGTGTGCTCTCGGGTGAAGATGCGCGGCACAGCGGCCCCCGGCTAGAGTTTCACGCCGGAGCGCACCAGCGACACCATGCCCCCGGCAACGTTGTAGGCATTGGTGATGCCCGCCGCGGCCAGGGTGACGAGGGCCTCATAAGAGCGCGCGCCGGTGTTGCACAGGAGCACGACCTTGCGGTCGCGGGGAAGCTCATCGATGCGCCGGGCCAACTCGCCCTGGGGGATGTGGTGCCACAGGTCGGGGTATTTCTCCACAAAGGGCGCGGCATTGCCCAGCTCACGGCAGTCCAGGAAATACGTCGCCCCGGACTCGCGTTGGGCGAAGAGTTCGGCGAACTCGTGCGGCAGCAGGCTGCGGTTGCGCCCGGCGAGCACGTTCTCGGCCACGTTGGCCAGCATGTTCAGGATGTCCAGCGCCGTGGTGAAGGGCGGCGAATAGGGCAGCTCAACGTTGCTCACGTCGGCCACAGTGGCCCGCTGCGGCAGCATGGCCGCGACCGTGTTGATGCGCCCGATGAGCGCATCCCCCATCTCGGACACGCCCTGCACCCCGAGCACGCGCCCGGTGCCGCGCTCGGCCACCATGTCGAGAAACATGAATCCCTTGTCCGGGTAGAAATGCGCACGGTCCAGCTGGCTCGCGTGCACCTGCACGGCGTCGAGACCGGCGCGCCGGGCGGCCTCCAGGGTCAGGCCCGTGCCTGCGGCGGCCAGGTCGAACAGCTTCACGCACCAGGAGCCCGCGGCCCCCGGTGTGCGGCTGTCGCCCCCGGCCAGATTGTCGCCGATGACGCGGCCCTGCCTGTTGGCCAGGGAACCCAGAGGCAGGTACATGGGCTGCCCAGTCACCAGTCCAGAAAGCTCCACGCAGTCGCCGCCCGCAAAGATGTCCGGGTCCGAGGTTTCAAGGCGGTCGTTGACGGTGATGCCTCCGCGAGGCGAGACGTCCAGCCCGGCCTCGCTGGCCAGGCCGGAATTCGGCGCCACGCCCACTGCCATGATCACCAGGTCCGCGGCCAGGGTCTCGCCAGTGCCCAGCACCACGCGCTCGGCCCGGCCCGCCCCCTCGATGGCGACAACCTGGCAGCCCAGGCGGAAGGCCACGCCCTTGTCCTGCATGTGCAGCCGGGCCATGTGCGCCAGAGTACGGTCAAGCACGGTGGGCAGCACGTGCCCGGCATACTCCACCACCGTGGTCTGAACGCCCCACATGTCGGCCACGGCCACGGCCATCTCCAACCCGATGAAGCCCGCGCCGATGATCACGGCGCTGCCGACCTCCCCTGCCGTGAGCCGGGCGCGGATCTCCACCGCGGCGTCCAAATCGGCCACGGCGAACACGCCGGGCAGGTCCGCGCCAGGGATGGGCAGCCTGCGTGGCGTGCTGCCCGTGGCGATGACCAGCTTGTCGTAGGGCAGCGTCTCCTCGGCCCCTGTGGCCAGGGTGCGCACGCGCACGGTCTTGGCCGCGCGGTCAATGGCCACCGCCTCCACTCCGGGGCGCACCTCGATGTCCTTGGTGTCGCGGAAGAACTTCTCATCGCGCAGCAGGTGAAAGGAGGTGGACTGGAGCTCGGCGGCGTCGCTCACGTCGCCGGAGACATAGTACGGGATGCCGCAGCCACCATAGGAGATGCGCAGGCCCCGGTCGAGCATGATGACATTGGCCTCGGGCTCCAGGCGCTTGAGGCGGCAGGCCGCCTTTGGCCCCAGGGCAACGGCCCCTATGACGATGATGTTCCGGCCCATGCACTCCCCCTCGTTCAGGCCCGGCGGGCCTCGAATTCTGCTACGATTTCGGCCACGCGGCCCACGATGTAGTCACTCATGGCCTGCACCTCGTCAGCGGTCTTGCGCGGCATGCCCTGGCACAGCTCCTTCACGCGCTCCTCACCGAGCCCGGCCATCTTCTCCAGCAAGTAGCTCTCCGGCTCGTTGTCGTCCACGAAGCCGCCGCAGCCGCCCACCATGCCAATCAGCGAGCCGTCGAGGAACAGCGGTACGCAGACCACAAGCATGCCGGCATCGCAGTCGGCCGTTGCGGCGGCACCGGTCTCGCGCACCTCGTGGCCCATCACCTGGTTGATGACCGCGCAAATGCCCGTGGCGGCGGTCTTGTTCTCACGCAGGGCAAGGCACAGGCGGTTGTCCCAGGTGGAATGGCCGGTGAAGGGTGAACCCTGGGCGTTGTAGACATGGGCGTTCACGCCGAAACGTTCCGTGATGTCTCGCTCCAGTTCGGCCCAGCCCGAAACGGGCAGAATATCAGTCATTTCCATGCGCAACCTCCAACACCATGAAATTTGATCGGCCTCTTCTGGCACATGCTATCAAAGCCGTCAAACAAAGCGTCATGCACCAGTGTACACTAACCTTCCTGAGCACATATGGATATATTTTTCTATTTTCAGAGGAATCTGGTTGACATCAATTCAGGAAGGATTACTATTTGTGCCAGACAACAAGGAGGAAATATGGGCAGCCTTCGTGACTATCGCGACCTTGAGATCGACTGGAGCATGACCCCCTGGGACGCAGTGACCCTGTACCTTGAGTGGGGCAACAATTCCTGGCACGCGCAGCACCAGCCCGTGCGCTCCAAGGCCGACTACAGCAACTATTTCGTGGTCTACACCTGGGACAAGCAGCCCAGGGCCATCCTGGTCCGGCGCAATTCCGAGGAAGCCCGCGAGCTCGTCCAACTGGATTTGCCCGAGGAAATGGGCCGGAAGTTTCTGGAATCCGTGGGCCACCTGAAGGGCGTCTACCCGCCCAACGAGGAAGTCCGGCAATGGCTTGAAACCCAGCTGCACGCCAAGAATTAAGGACGAGGAACGTTTTTCAAGACGAACGGCTTTGCAAGACGAACCCCTCCCAGAACAGCTTCATCCTCCTCTCCCCGGGGCCGGGCAACCGGCCCCATTGTTTTTTCGGCGCCTGGGCGGTTGCCACCGACCCCGCTGCCGCGCTACTGTGCGCCATGCCACAGCCATCAGCCCCACCCCGCCGTTTGCCGCCGCGCCGCGCCATCCTCGCCGCGCGCCTTGCCCTGGGCCTCGTTCTCGCCCTGGCCTTGTCGTCCTGCCTGAGCATGCCCAAGATGCTCGGCGGCTCCGACGACGCCGTGCTTGTCCTCGACGGCGAGCAGGGCCACGAAGTCCGGCTGCCCAAAGGCGCCGCGCTGACCCTCGACATGCGCGACCCCGGCTTGAGCGGCTACAGCTTTGCCGGGGCGTCCTTCGACCCCGACCTGCTTCGCCTGGACGGCATCACCCCGCCGACCTCCGGCCGGGTGCGCTACATGTTCAAGGCCAAGGCCAAGGGCGAGTCGGACATCCAGATCAAGATCAAGAAAAGCGAGCCGGGATACCGGCCCGATGTGTACAAGCTGGTCCACGTCATCATCGAGTAGACGGCGCAGGCGCCGACGCCTCGGGGACGCAAACGCGCGCGGCCCGGCTGGGAGAGCATCCCGCCGGGCCGCGCGCAGTTGTGGGGCCGGGGCTATTCCGCGACCAGCGTGGTCCGCCCGTCCTCGACGTAGTACAAAACTGTGTAGCGCGCGCCGAGGTTGGCCAGGAGGCTCTGCACCGTGTGCTCGCCCATCTGCCCGATGCGCACGTAGGCGTGCCGGAAGCCGGGGTCGACGTGGTCGTACGAGGTGAAGACCGAGGCGTAGCGCACGCCCTCGGCGCGGATGTCGGCCAGCAGCGCCGCCAGGGGGCCGGGCTTGGCGTCGAGCTTGAAGGCGATCTGCGGCCCGCCGCGGGCGACGCCGGAGACCGAGCACAGGAAGCGCATCACGTCGGCCACGGTGATGATGCCCACCAGCCGCCCCACCGAGTCCACCACGGGCAACCCGCCGAACTTGTGGCGCTGGAGTATGTTGGAGACGATGTCCACCGGGGTGGTCAGGGTGACGGTAAGGGGCTCGGAGGTCATGATGTCCGCGGCGCGGAGCTTGGCCAGGCTGCCGCCGGTGGCGTGATCGCCGGGGAGGAACTTGGAGGGCATGGCGTCGCGGATGTCGCGGTCGGAAACGATGCCCGCCAGCATGCCCTGCTCGTCGATGACCGGGAACTGCCGAATTCGTTTGGATCGCATGATCTCCGCCGCGTCGACAACGGTGGTCTTCAGTCCTAGGGTGATGACATTCCTGGTCATCCAGTCGCGTACGAGCATGGGCGGCTCCTCCGGAAATTTGGCTTGTGGTGCAAGCATACCCGTCCGGGGGGAAAAGTCAAAGGTTCCGCACTGCCCCAAGCCCTGATGCCGCTTGCGACCCGCGGGGTGAAAAAAAGGGGAGCGCCCTTGCGGACGCTCCCCATAAGGATCGCTTGCAGTTGTCTTTCGACGACTACATGGTGGCGCCGGAGGCGGCCTTCTGCATCTTGACTTCGACCTTCTCGGTCAGGCCGGCGTAGTACTTGCGCAGGATGACCAGGCACTCCTCGCGACCGAAGTGATCGGGCACGTCGCCACCCTCGGACAGCAGCTTGCGCAGCTTGGTGCCGGACAGGATGACGCGGTCTTCCTTGGAGTGGGGGCAGGTGCGCAGGGAGGCCATGCCGTCGCACTTCACGCAGTAGAAGGTCCAGTCGATCTTCATGGCCTGGGTCAGCAGGTCCTTGGCGGGGTTGCCGGAGACCGGGATCTTGTCGAAGATCTCCTGGGCCTCGAACATGCCGTAGAAGTCGCCGACGCCGGCGTGGTCACGACCGACCAGCAGGTCGCTCATGCCGTAGTTCTGACGGAACAGGGCGTGCAGCAGGGCCTCGCGGGGACCGGCGTAGCGCATGTCCAGGGGGTAGCCGGCCTGGATCACGTTCTTCTTCACGAAGTAGTGCTCGACCAGGGTGTTGATGGCGTCAACGCGGACTTCGGCCGGGATGTCGCCGGGCTTCAGGGCGCCAACCAGGGAGTGGATGACGACGCCGTCGCACACTTCAACGCCGATCTTGCACAGGTACTCGTGGGAGCGGTGCATCGGGTTGCGCAGCTGCAGGGCGGCGACTTTCTTCCAGCCGCGCTCGTCCATCTCGGCGCGCAGCTGAGCGGGGGTCTTGTAGACGCCGGGGAACTTCTCGGGGAAGCCGCCCTCGGACAGGACCTTCACAGGACCGGCCAGGCAGAACTTCTTGCGGGCGAGGACCATCTGAACACCGGGGTGATCTTTGATGGCGGTGCCCATGAAGTCGGTCTGGGAGTCGGCGCCTTCGCCCTTGTAGACCTTCTCGCACTCCATGGTCTTCTCGGCGTCGGACAGCTCGAACACTTCGGTGACCTTCATGGTGGCCATGATGGTGCCGTTGCGCTCAAGGGTGATCTCCTCGCCGGCCTTGACGGAGGCGTCGTCGGTGGCCAGCATCACGGGGATGGGCCAGAAGGTGCCGTCGGTCATGGTGAACTTTTCGCAAACGCTCTTCCAGTCGGCCTTGCCCATGAAGCCGGTCAGCGGGCTGAAGCCGCCGATGCCCATCATGATCAGGTCGCCCTTTTCCTGGGAGGAAATTTCGATCTTCTTCAGGCCAGCGGCCTTCTTGGTCTCGGCGGCCAGTTCGGCGCCTTCGAGCAAGCAGCAGACGAGGCCTTTGCCACCATGCGGGGGAACGAGTTTAGATGCCATCTACGTTTCTCCTTGAAAAAAAAGCGGGTTGATGTGTACCACTACCTCTGCCAAAGCCTTGGCCCCAAGGGATCGCGCCATACTCGGCGACGCCCTGGGGCTCTGGTGGTCATCGTCCTGACTGGCGCTTGCGCCAGTTGTCGGGCCTTGTTGCAGGCATCGCATGCGATGCCCGCCACCCGTGGACTGTATAAGCGTCGCGACTATGAACAGATTGTGAAAGTTGTGTCAAGCCATATTTCCCGCCAGGCCCAAGGAATGATGAAAAATGCCAGCAATCCATTGGCGCCCAAGGGATTAGCACCCGCCACGCCCGCAACCAGAAAAAGGCTTGCAAGAATTTGCGGACCTGGTGTATAGGCACACACGCTACGTCAAAAAAATGCGGCTTGTGATCAAAATCACGAAGAAGCCAAGGATCATGCGCCCGTTACCGCCCGGCCACTCCGGCAGGTCAGGCGGAGTCACGGGGCAAAAATCCTTTCCAACCGGGGGCTTCCGGCGGGGTGGAGAACGGGGTGCGGACCCTTGTTCAAAAATTCACTTTCGTCTTGACACCCCTGGAAAGGCTTGATAATCGTCTTTTTTCACAAGTCCGTGCCTGTTGTAGAGCACGTAGTTGGCTGTGGATCGTGTCGGTAACTGCTTTAATTTAAACCTGTTAGGAGGAGTGTTATGCCGACCTTTGTTAATCCGGAAAAATGCGACGGCTGCAAGGGTGGCGAGAAGACCGCTTGCATGTACATTTGCCCGAACGACCTCATGATTCTGGATCCGGACGCCATGAAGGCGTACAACCAGGAGCCTGATGCCTGCTGGGAATGTTACTCTTGCGTGAAAATCTGCCCCCAGGGCGCCATTGAAGCCCGCCCCTACGCCGACTTCGCCCCCATGGGTGGAACCTCCATCCCCATGCGCTCGGCTGAAGACATCATGTGGACTGTTAAGTTCCGCAACGGCTCCGTGAAGCGCTTTAAGTTCCCCATCCGCACCACCCCTGAAGGTTCCATCAACTGCTTCGGTGGCAAGCCCGAGCCCGGCAACCTGGACGACGAGCTGCTCTTCACTGAGACCGCCGCCATGCTGACGACGCCTGAGAACGCCATCCAGAAGAAGTTCGAACTGGCCGAGGCTGACAAGTCTCAGTGCTGGCTCGACGCCGTTTGCGACTAGCACTCGGCCTGGTTTCGTGGCGATCTGAGTTAAGAGTCTCTACTCTATTAACACTATGAGAGCATACGGAGGTAGCTATGCCTCAGATTCCTTCTAAAGAAATCGTCAAAGGTGTCCCCCTGGCCGAGCCGACGATTGTCGAAATGCATGCTGACATCCTGATGGTTGGCGGCGGCATGGGCAATTGCGGCGCCGCCTTCGAGGCCGTCGCCTGGGCTGACAAGTTCGGCAAGGACATCTCCATCATGTTGTTGGACAAGGCCTCCCTCGAGCGTTCCGGCGCCGTGGCCCAGGGCCTTTCCGCCATCAACACCTACGTCGGCAAAGAGCAGAAGCCGGACGACTACGTCCGCATGGTCCGCACCGACCTCATGGGTCTGGTCCGCGAAGACCTGATCTACGACCTGGGCCGTCACGTTGACGACTCCGTCCACCTGTTCGAAGAGTGGGGCCTGCCCGTCTGGATCAAGAAAGACGGCAAGAACCTCGACGGCGCCCAGGCCAAGGCCGCCGGCCTGTCCCTGCGCAACGGCGACGCCCCCGTGCGTTCCGGCCGTTGGCAGATCATGATCAACGGTGAGTCCTACAAGGTCATCGTTGCTGAAGCCGCGAAGAAGGCCCTGGGTGACGACCGTTACCTCGAGCGTATCTTCATCGTGAAGCTGCTCCTGGATGCCAACACCCCGAACCGCATCGCCGGCGCCGTGGGCTTCAGCACCCGTGAGAACAAAGTGTACGTCTTCACCTGCAATGCTTGCCTCGTGGCTTGCGGCGGCGCGGTCAACGTGTTCCGTCCCCGCTCCATGGGTGAAGGCATGGGCCGCGCCTGGTACCCGGTTTGGAACGCTGGTTCCACCTACACCATGTGCGCTCAGGTTGGCGCCGAAATGACCATGATGGAAAACCGCTTCGTCCCCGCCCGCTTCAAGGACGGTTACGGCCCGGTCGGCGCTTGGTTCCTTCTGTTCAAGGCCAAGGCCACGAACTACAAGGGCGAAGACTACTGCGCCACCAACCGCGCCATGCTGAAGCCCTACGAGGATCGCGGCTACGCCAAGGGTCACATCATCCCGACCTGCCTGCGTAACCACATGATGCTCCGTGAAATGCGTGAAGGCCGCGGCCCGATCTTCATGGACACCAAGACCGCCCTGCTCACCACCGTCAACGGCGACCTGAAGGGTGCCGAGTGGAAGCACCTCGAGTCCGAGGCTTGGGAAGACTTCCTCGACATGTGCGTTGGCATGGCCAACCTGTGGGCCTGCACCAACTGCGCTCCTGAAGAGCGTGGCTCCGAGATCATGCCCACCGAGCCTTACCTGCTCGGTTCGCACTCCGGCTGCTGCGGCATCTGGGTTTCCGGTCCGGACGAGGCCTGGGTTCCCGAGGAGTACAAAGTCCGCGCCGCCAACGGCAAGGTCTACAACCGCATGACCACCGTCGAAGGTCTCTGGACCTGCGCTGACGGCGTTGGCGCCTCCGGCCACAAGTTCTCCTCCGGTTCCCACGCTGAAGGCCGCATCTGCGGCAAGCAGATGGTGCGCTGGGTCATCGACCACAAGGACTTCAAGCCCACCCTCCAGGTGAAGGCTGCTGACCTTGCCAAGGAGATCTACCAGCCCTGGTACACCTACGAGCAGTTCAAGGGTGCTTCCACCGCTCCGGAGATCAACCCGAACTACATCACCCCCAAGAACTTCATGATGCGCTTGATCAAGTGCTCGGACGAGTACGGCGGAGGCGTTGCCACCCTGTACATGACCTCCGGCGCCCTGCTCAAGACCGCCTTCTGGCTCATGGGCATGCTTGAGGAAGACTCCAAGAAGCTGGCCGCCCGCGACCTGCACGAACTGATGCGCGCCTGGGAGCAGTTCCACCGTCTGTGGACCGTGCGCCTGCACCTGCAGCACATCGAGTTCCGCGAGGAAACCCGCTACCCCGGCTTCTACTACCGTGGCGACGCCATGGGCCTGGACGACGCGAAGTGGAAGTGCTTCGTCAACTCCAAGTACGACCCGACCAAGAAAGAGATCAAGATCTTCAAGAAGCCTTACATCCAGATCATCCCTGACGCCCAGTAGGGAAGTTCGTTGAAAATGGGCGGCCGTGAGCCTCGGGCTTGCGGCCGCCCTGCTTCCCAGACGGGGAAGTGGTCTGAACCCGGACTGGAACAGCCTCGTTGCAGTCCGGGTTCGGGCCATTTCAACTGCTGGGGCAATTTCCGCCCGTTCGGGGGCATTTAGCGGGGAGGGCCAAGCCGGGGCCATCCCCGAAGTCATGCCCAAGCGGGCAAGGGAAAATCCCACGCCGTGGCGCATGCCGTTCGGCCCAGGCGAGTCAATGGCCTGCCTGGCACACTTACAGAGGGAGGACAGCGAATGTCGAACAACAGTATTCTCGTCGTAGGCGGGGGATTCGCCGGGATCACCGCCGCCCTCGAGGCCGCCGAAGTCGGCCACGAGGTCTACATCGTCGAGACCAATCCGTATCTCGGCGGACGGGTGGCGCAGCTCAACCAATATTTCCCGAAGCTCTGCCCGCCTTCTTGCGGCCTGGAAATCCAGTTCCAGCGCATCAAGAACAACCCCAAGGTCAAATTCTTCACCATGAGTGAAGTCGTCAGCGTGACTGGCGGTCCGGGCGCTTTTGATGTCAAAATCAAAGAGCGCCCTCGCTTTGTCAACGCCAACTGCACCATGTGCGGCGAGTGCGAAAAGGCCGCCACCACCACCGTGAAGAGCGAGTTCGAGTTCGGCCTGGCCGAGCGCAAGGTGGCCTACTCCACGCACCTGTTCGCCTTCCCGCAGCGCTACGTGGTCGACGCGGCCGCCTGCGCCCCCGGCGAGCTGGACAAGATCAAGGACGCCTGCCCCTACAACGCCATCGAGACCGCCGACGCCGAGAAGACCTTTGATCTCTCCGTCGGCTCCATCGTCTGGGCGACCGGCTGGAAGCCCTACGACATGGCCAAGCTGGACAACCTGGGCGGCGGCAAGCTGGCCAACGTGGTCTCCAACATGCAGTTCGAGCGCCTGGCCGCTCCGAACGGCCCCACGAACGGCAAGATCGAGCGTCCCAGCGACGGCAAGGCTCCCAAGCGCATCGCCTTCGTGCAGTGCGCCGGTTCCCGCGACGAGAACCACCTGAACTACTGCTCGTACATCTGCTGCATGGCTTCCCTGAAGCATGTCACCTACATCCGCGAGAAGCTGCCCGAGGCCCAGGTCGTGGTCTACTACATCGACCTGCGCACCCCCGGCCGCTACGACAACTTCATGCAGAAGGTCGCGGCCGACGACAAGCTCACCCTGGTCAAGGGCAAGGTCGCCAAGATCGTCGAGTGCGAGTGCAAGAGCCCGATCCTCACCGTCGAAGACGCCGTCACCGGCATCAAGGGCGAGGAGCGCTTCGACATGGTGGTTCTGGCCACCGGCATGCAGCCGAGCTGCGCGGGCTCCAAGCTGCCCGTGGAGCTTCCTGTTGATGATGACGGCTTCATCATCGGCGGCGCCGAGAAGGGCGTGTTCGCCGCAGGATGCGCCAAGCTGCCCCTGGACGTGATGAAGACCGCCCAGACCGGCACCGGCGCTGCCCTGAAAGCCATTCAAAACGTGGTGGGGAGGTAGCCAATGGCTGAAAAGCTTGGAGTATACATCTGTTCCGGATGCGACATCGGCAAGGCGCTCGAAATGGCGCCGCTGATGGAAGCCGTCACCAAAGGTAAACTCGCGGGCAACTGCCCGGTCGTGAAGCAGAACCCCGTGCTCTGCAGCCCCGAAGCCGTGGCCGAGATCGAGGCCGACATCGCGGCCAACGGCCTGGACGGCGTCGTCGTCTGCGCCTGCTCGCCCCGCGTCAAGTGGGACATCTTCAAGTTCGGCCAGGCTGTCCAGGTCGAGCGCGTGAACCTGCGCGAGCAGTGCGTGTGGAGCTTCCGCGAGGACGAGAAAGTCCCCGGCCTGCTTCCGCTCATGGCCAAGGACTACATCAAGATGGGCGTGATGAAGCTCTCCAAGAGCCGCATCCCCGCCCCGGAAGTGCCCGAGACCTTCAAGACCATCATGGTGCTGGGCGGCGGCTTCACCGGCCTGAACGCAGCGCTTGAGGCCGCCAAGCTCGGCCGCGACGTGGTCCTGGTCGAGAAGGCCGCCACCCTGGGCGGCAAGGCTGCGACCATGTACAAGACCTTCCCCATGAGCCACCCCTACCTCAAGGCTGAGGACACGGGCGTGGAGAAGCTCATCGCGGAAGTGACCAGCAACGCCAAGATCAAGGTGATGACCAGCGCCGAGCTCAAGTCCGTCGAGGGCGCGCCCGGCCAGTACAACGTCACCGTGAGCGCCGGCGGCGAGCAGAAGCTCGAGATCGGCGCCATCGTCCTGGCCACCGGCTGGGTTCCCGGCGACACGGGCTTCCTGGCCCCCATGGGCTACGGCAGCATCAAGAACGTCGTCACCGCCGCCGAGTTCGAGGCCATGGCCAAGGCCGGCAGCATCGCCCGCCCGTCCGATGGCAAGGCCCCCGCTAGCGTGGCCTTCCTGACCGACGTGAGCCTGTGCACCAAGGCCGTCCCGGCCGAGGAAGAGGCCGTCGAAGGCGAGGCCGCTCCGGCTGCCGAGGCCGAGGAAGCCCCGGCCTACCCCGACAAGGAAAACGCCAAGCACCTGGCCTACAGCTCCGAGCTCACCAGCCTGGTGGCCCTGAAGCAGGCCGGGTACGTGCGCGAGAAGCTGGGCGACGCCGTGGCCTTCGTGCTCTACGACCACATGATGGTCCCGGGCATCAACGAGCGCTACTACAAGGCCGCCCAGGACGACGCTGGCGTCATGCTCTCCAAGGCCACCATCACCAAGGTGAGCGAGGATGCCGACGGCGGCGTCATCGTGGCGGCCAAGGACACCCTGCTCGGCGCCGATGTCGAGATCAAGGCCGACCTGGTCGTCCTGCCCACGGCCATCGTGCCCGTCACCGCGCACGACGCCACCATGAACCTGAGCTACCGCCAGGGCCCGGGCTTCCCCGAGCTTGAGCTGTTCGACGGCTTCGTGGACTCCAACTACATCTGCTTCCCCTACGAGACTCGCCGCACCGGCGTTTACGCCGCTGGCTGCGTGCGTCAGCCCATGACGCTGGCAAACGCCAAGGAAGACGCCGCGGGCGCCGTCCTGAAGGCCGTGCAGTGCATCGGCAGCGCCAACCGCGGCGTGGCCGTGCACCCGCGTTCCGGCGACGTGAGCTACCCGGTGTTCAACTTCCAGCGTTGCACCCAGTGCAAGCGCTGCACCGAGGAATGCCCGTTCGGCGCTCTCGACGACGACGAGAAGGGAACGCCGAAGCCCAACCCGACGCGTTGCCGCCGCTGCGGCACCTGCATGGGCGCCTGCCCCGAGCGCGTCATCAGCTTCGACAACTACAACATCGACCAGATCGGCTCCATGATCAAGGAAGTCTACGTTCCTGACGACATGGTCGCCGGCGGCCCGCGCGTCATCGTGCTGGCCTGCGAGAACGACGCCTACCCGGCGCTGGACATGGCCGCCTTCCGCGGCAAGAGCTGGAGCCCGTATGTGCGCTTCGTGCCCGTGCGCTGCCTTGGCTCCGTCAATGCCATCTGGGTGGCCGACGCCATCAGCAAGGGCGTGGACGGCGTGATCATGCTGGGCTGCAAGTACGGCCCGGATTACCAGTGCCACTTCGTCAAGGGCTCGGAGCTGTGCAGCCGCCGCAAGACCAACATCGCGGAGTCCCTGGGACGCCTTGGTGTCGAGGCCGAGCGCGTGGAACAGTACGAGGTGTCCATCGACGAGTACGACAAGGTGCCGGCGATCATCGAACGCTTCATGACCGAAGTCATCACCAAGTTCGGGCCCAACCCGTTCAAGGGCTACTAGGAGGTTTGGAACCATGTCGAACACCGTCAGGGTTCAACCGGACCTGAAATTCGTTCAGGAACTGCAGCAGGTGGGCGGAGAGTCGCTCAAAAAGTGCTATCAGTGCGCCACCTGCAGTGTTGTCTGCCCCCTGTCCCCGCCCGACGGACCCTATCCCCGCAAGGAGATGGTCTGGGCGCAGTGGGGCCTCAAGGACAGGCTCGTCAACGACATCGACATCTGGCTGTGCCACAACTGCGGCACCTGCTCTGACCTGTGCCCCCGCGGCGCTAAACCCGGCGACCTGCTCTCGGCCCTGCGCAACATGGCCTACCGCAACCTCGCCAAGCCGAGCATCATCGGCAAGTGGATGAGCTCCGCTGCGGGCTTCCCCCTGCTCATGCTCATCCCGGCCGTCATCTACGGCTTGATCTGGTCCATCATGGCCGGCAAGCTGGGCACGGCCTTCCCCCTGTTCGTCACCGACGGACATGGGCTGAAGGTCGCGGCCGAGGGCGCCATCATCTACGGCGGCCTGTTCCCCGGCGACTACACCATCGACCCCATCTTCGGTGCGGTCTTTGTGTTCATGGCCCTGGCCTTTGCCGGTGGCATCGCCAACATGCTCAAAGGCTTCGAGACCCTGCCCAAGACCTACATCGTCGGCCGCGGCAAGGAGCCCAGCTTCCTGAGCTGCCTCATCGACACCCTGAAGGTCGAGGTGGCCCAGCACAGCCGCTTCCAGAACTGCGGCAAGGAAGAGAAGGACGTGCAGCGCTTCACCGGGCACCTCTTCGTCTTCTACGCCTTCATCGCGCTCATGGTCGTCACCAGCGTGGTGGCCGTGGGCCATTGGTTCGGGGCCTTCTTCCTGCAGCACATCCTGGGCCTTGAGGGCGGCCTGGCCGGGCTTATCGCCTGGGCCGGACACACCCCCATGCCGCTGTGGAGCCCGGTCAAGCTGCTGGCCAACGCCGGCGCCGTGGCCCTGGTCTACGGTCTGATGAAGCTGACCAGCCGCCGCACCGCCCTGGATTCCGCCAAGAGCACGAGCAACTGGTACGACTGGTACCTGCTGACCGTGATCTGGGGCATCGCGCTGACGGGCATCGGTTCCGAAATCTTCCGCCTCATCGGGCAGAAGATGCTGGCCTACCCCACCTACTACCTGCACCTGATCTTCGTGTTCATGATGCTGGCCTACCTGCCCTGGTCCAAGCTTGGGCACGTGGTCTACCGCACCGTGGCGCTGGCCTACGCCCGCAAGATCGGTCGCCTGCCCATGGGCGAGATTTAAGCCCTGGCAAGAGTGAGTGGGGTCCGCGCAGCGGACACTGGTTTGAACAACACTGAAAGGTTTTCCCGACCATAAGGAGGAATCCCATGGCTGAAGCGAAAGTGTTCCCCATGCATACCTTCGTCACCTGCCTCAAGGGCGGCGACGCGGCTGACAGCGGCCTTCTTGACATGCTCTCCTTCCTGACCCAGAGCCAGGTTGACGCCGAGTTCGCGCCCATCGCCGCGGCTCTGTCCAAGGCCTGGATCTACGAGCAGGAGCCCCAGCTGACCAAGGCCACCTCCGGCGAAGTCGCCGGTCTTGGCGAGAAAGTGGCCGTGAAGGCCCTGCCCGAGGCCGCCCAGGCCCAGGCCCAGGGCATCCTGGCCATGATGGCCGACCTGCGCGCCCAGAACGCAGCCCTCAACGACCAGGTTGCCAAGCTCACCGCCGAGAAGGCCGCCATCGCCGCCGACCTCGCCGGCGCCAAGGGCAAGCTGAAGGACTTCGAGGATCAGGCCGCCAAGGGCGACGTGAAGCTGTCCGTCACCGCTTCCAAGATGGACGAGCACATCAAGAAGCTTGAGCAGCTCATGGAAGAAGTTGCCAAGGTCAAGGCCCAGGGCGTGGTCGTTGCCGGCGTGGCCGGTGGCGGCGCCGCCGCTGACGCCGGTGCCGCTGGCGGCGACGCCTCCGGCGCCCCCGCCGTGGGTGGCGAGCCCGAAGCCGACTTCGGCCTGGGCAGCAACCCCTTTGCCGACGCCAACTGGTAGTCAGCCCACTTCATCAAGCAAAGCCCCCGGCTGCGTATGCGGCCGGGGGCTTTTTCATTGCGCTGGCGGGCACGGCGCACCGCGCCATCAAATACTACGAACACCTCGTTGCGCAATCACCCTGCGACGACGCAAGCCACACGGCCAGCCCTCGACATCCATAAAGTGCCGTTGCTCTCAGCGATGGATGGCCACCCGGACCTTGCGGGCGAGGGTCTTCACGGCTCGGAGGGGCTTTTCGTACCATTCCTCCGTTTTGTTGCGCTTGCGCCATTCCCAGGGCGAGATGGGGTCGGACCCGGCCCAGAGACCGCGACCGACGCTTCTGGCTTGGGCCTGGGCCTGGCGCAAATCCGCGCACAGGTCGGGCTCCTTGCAATACTCATCGTACACCCAGGCCAGCCCGGAGCGCGCCATTTCCTCGTTGATCAGCGTGCCGTCCACGAGGCGCACCAAGGCCACTGTGCGACCGTAGCGGTCCGTGTCCATGTTCTCGATGCGTATGATCTTGCCTGTAACAAGCTGCTTCAGCCGGTTCTTGGCCTGGTAGCCATAGGCCTGCTTGTGTTCAGGCGCATCGACGCCGTAGAGGCGGATGCTCACCTGCACCCCATCGGCGTTCATCACATCGATGGAGTCGCCGTCACGCACGGCTTTCGCGGTCGTCTCCCAGGCCAATGCGGGGTGCGCAAGCGTCAAGGCCAATAGCAATACAAGTATTATTTTACGCATATAGCTATTTTGACGCATTCTTTGCACTGGGTCAATATGACAGTTGGGCACGCCCTACCCCTTCCCCCTAGCAAGTGCATCCCTACGATTTTACTACGCAAGAAATACGCTGCGGACACTTGACTGCGTACTGCTCAATGCGTAAAGTTTGCGTAACTCAATACGCGCGCAACGGCTTTCGCTGCAGCGAGAACACATGGGGATGCATACATGAGCGACAGCACTTCGGGCACAAAACTGCGGGTTCTTCTGGCTGAGGATCACGCCCTGCTCAGACAGAGCCTCAAGGCCTACCTGGAGACCCAGGGGGACTGCGTCGTGGTGGGCGAGGCCCAGGACGGACGCGAGGCCATGCGGCTGTATGGCGAGCACAGGCCCGACGTCGTCCTCATGGACCTGTCCATGCCCGGCCTGGACGGCATGGTGGCGGTGCGCTCCATCCGCCGCGACTTCCCCGATGCGCGCATCATCGCCCTGACCGCGCACCGCGCCGAGGAATACTTGCACGCCGCCCTGGACTCCGGCGTGGACGGCTACGTAGTCAAGGCCGCCAGCGCCGAGGACCTGCTCTCAGCCATCCGCGCGGTCTGCCGTGGCGAGGCCTACGTCAGCCCCGAGGTCTCGGCCACCCTCATCAACGGGTATTTGCGCGGCAGCCGCGCGCCCAAGCCCACCCCGCTGGAGCAGCTTACCGCGCGCGAAAAGCACATCCTTGAGATGGTGATCGGCGGCATGAAGAACAAGGAAATCGCCGAGAAGCTGTTCCTTTCCACCCGCACGGTGGAGAAGCATCGCGCCAACTTCATGAAAAAGCTCGGCCTGCACAACCTGCATCAGGTGCGCGAGTTCGTGAAGACCCACGGCGGCGAGGCCGAGCGGGTCGACTAGACGATTGCTCGCGCCGGGGCTGGCGGCGCTCGTTCGCCAGCCCCGGCGTGTTTTGCGAGGCCCTGACGCCTCTCCTGCCGCGACTTCCCAAACCCCCGCTTGCGTTCGCCCCGCTCCCGCCCCCATGCGGCCGCGCATGTTCACCCCTGCCACGGCAAAAAACTTGCCCGTCAGGCGTTGACATCCCCTCGCCCCTGCTTATCTTTCCAACGCCGCAACCAAACGCCTCAACGCAGGGCATCCCTGCGCGACCACCGAGGCCCGGCAGAACCAAAAGCACACAATCTGTTCAGGAGGAATCATAATGAAGCTTAAGCCATTGCACGACCGCGTCATCATCAAGCGCCTGCCCGAGGAAGAGAAAACCGCCGGCGGCATCATCATCCCCGACAGCGCCAAGGAGCGCCCCATGCGCGGCACCGTCATCGCCGCCGGTCCCGGCACCGAGAAGGTCAAGATGCAGGTGAAAAAGGGCGACGTTGTGCTTTTCGCCAAGTACGCCGGCACCGAGTTCAAGATGGACGGCGAGGAATGCTCCATCATGCGCCAGGACGAAATCCTGGCCGTCATCGAGAAATAGCCTCAATAATACTCCGGCGCACGCCGCCGAATCTTTCAAAACAGGAGAGCACCTGACATGGCCAAGACCATCCGCTTTGACGAAACCGCCCGCGCGGGCCTGAAAATCGGTGTCGACAAGCTCGCCGACGCCGTGAAAGTCACCCTCGGCCCCAAGGGCCGCAACGTCGTCATCCAGAAGTCCTGGGGCGCCCCGACCATCACCAAGGACGGCGTCACCGTGGCCAAGGAGATCGACCTCGAGGACAAGTTCGAGAACATGGGCGCCCAGATGGTCAAGGAAGTCGCTTCCAAGACCAACGACGTGGCCGGTGACGGCACCACCACCGCCACCGTGCTGGCCCAGGTCATCTTCGGCGAAGGCCTGAAGCTCGTTGCCGCCGGCCGCAACCCCATGAGCGTCAAGCGCGGCATCGACAAGGCCGTCGAGGCCGTCGTGGCCGAGCTCGGCAAAATCGCCAAGTTCACCAAGGACCGCAAGGAAATCGCCCAGATCGGCACCATCAGCGCCAACAACGACCAGACCATCGGCGACATCCTGGCCGAGGCCATGAGCAAGGTCGGCAAAGAGGGCGTCATCACCGTCGAGGAAGCCAAGAGCATGGAGACCGTGCTCGACGTGGTCGAGGGCATGCAGTTCGACCGCGGCTACCTCTCCCCCTACTTCACCACCAATTCCGACAAGATGACCTGCGAGTTCGACGACGCGCTGCTGCTCATCTCCGAGAAGAAGATCAGCAACATGAAGGACCTGCTGCCCGTGCTCGAGCAGGTGGTGAAGATGAGCCGCCCGCTCATGATCATCGCCGAGGACGTGGACGGCGAGGCCCTGGCCACCCTGGTGGTCAACAAGCTGCGCGGCACCCTCAAGATCTGCGCGGTCAAGGCTCCGGGCTTCGGCGACCGCCGCAAGGCCATGCTGCAGGACATCGCCGTGCTGACCGGCGGCCAGGTCGTGTCCGATGACATCGGCCTGACCCTCGACAAGGTCCGCGCCGACTCCCTCGGCAGCGCCAAGCGCATCACCGTGGACAAGGAAAAGACCACCATCGTCGACGGCGCCGGCAAGAAGGAAGACATCAAGGCCCGCATCAAGCAGATCGAGGGCGAGATTTCCCTCACCACGTCGAGCTACGACAAGGAAAAGCTCCAGGAGCGCCTGGCCAAGATCGTGGGCGGCGTCGCCGTCATCAAGGTCGGCGCGGCCACCGAAGTGGAGATGAAAGAGAAGAAGGCCCGTGTCGAGGACGCCCTGAACGCCACCCGCGCGGCTGTCGAGGAAGGCATCATCCCCGGCGGCGGCACCGCTTTCGTGCGCGCCTCCAAGGTGCTCGACACCCTGAAGACCCTGGACGACGACGAGGCCGCCGGCGTGCTGGTCATCCGCCGCTCCATCGAGGAGCCCATGCGCATGATCTCCTCCAACGCGGGCTTCGAAGGCTCCGTGGTGGTGGAGAAGGTCCGCGCCGGCAAGGGCGCGTTCGGCTTCAACGCCGGCACCGGCGTGTTTGAAGACCTCTACGCCGCCGGCGTCATCGACCCCAAGAAGGTCGCCCGCGTGGCCCTACAGAACGCCGCCTCCGTGGCCAGCCTGCTCTTGACCACCGAATGCGCCGTGGCCGACAAGGCCGAAGACAAGGACGACAAGAAGTAGTCTGATCCTTTCTTGCTTGAACGATCAAGGCCGGGCAGAAATGTCCGGCCTTTTTCGTTGCCCTGAGGCCAAGCCTAAAGTCCCTGGCCAAAGCACCGATACATTCGGCAACAAAGCCGCCCACCAAAGCGGCGATGGGCTCCGGTCGTCTAGGGAGGGGACCGGAGCCCTTTTCGTTTCAGCCCTTGCCGCCAGCTACAGATATGGTAGAGATGATTCGTGGACGAATCTCAGCCAAGGAGCAGCGGCATGCCGTACTTTGAATGGAACGACTCCCTGCTGGTGGGCATCAAGACCATCGACGACCAGCACAAACAGCTTGTGGACATGGTCAACGGCCTGCATGACGCAGTGGAATCCGCTGGGTGGCACTGCCCCGCCCCGGAGATGGTCACCAACCTCAAGGCCTATGCAGCGGAGCACTTCCACATCGAGGAGGGCTACATGCAGGCCTTCGGCTACCCGGAGTTCGAGGCGCACCTGAAGGAACACCAGTCCTACAGCGACACCGTCCTGGCGTTTGAGGAAGACTGCGCCGCGGGCAGGGCCAATCCCGCGGACCTGCTCAACTTCGTCAAGAAATGGCTGGGCGAACACATCCTCGGCGTGGACGTGCAGATGGGCCGGTTCCTGCAAGATTACCTGCGCTGAGGGCGAGGCACCCGATGCGGCACTTTGACGCCCCGGAGCTTCTGCGCTCCTTCTTCCGGCGCAGCTTTTGGCTGACCCTCTGCTTCGCGGCCCTGCTGGCCGTCGCTCTGCCCCTGTTGCGCCACGCCCAGGCCATCGCCGAATACAAGCAGGACTCCCTGGCCATCGCGCGCAAGTTCCTGGCCAAGGAGCTCGATTTCGACCTGCGCGACATGCTCGCCCGGAAAAACGATCCGCTCATCGAGCGCATCAACATCTTCATGGACTACAGCAACCTCGTGGAGTTCCGCATCTGGGACCGCAGCGCCAGGGTGGTTTACTCCTTCGCCGACCCGCTGGTCGTCGGCAAGCGCTTTCCAGACGACCACGAACTGCTGGAGACCCTGACCACCGGCCAGCCCAGCACGGAGATAGACGAGGCCGACAAGCTGGAGAACCACAACCTGCGCGAGTACGGCACGCTGCTTGAGATGTATGTTCCGGTGATCTCGGGCGGGCGCATCGTTGGCGCGGTGGAGCTCTACCGCAAGGTGCCGCCGCTGGGCATCCTGAACACGCAGAATCTCATCTACGCCCTGGGAGCGCTGCTGCTGCCCCTGCTGCTGCACGTCTTCTTCTACGGCCAGTTCAAGCTGGCCTCGCTCAAGCTGGTGCACTCCGGGGTCCAGTTGCAGCAGGCTTACTCCTCCCTGGTCAAGACATCGCTCGACTCCATCCGCAGCATGGTCAACGCCCTGGAAATGCGCGACACCGAGACCCAGGAGCATTCCGAGCAGGTGGTGGCCATGGCGGTGCTTATTGGACACCAGATGGGCCTGTCCACCGACGACATGGCGCGGTTGGTCATCGGCGCGTACCTGCACGACGTGGGCAAGATCGGCGTGCCCGACGCCATCCTGCTCAAGCCCGGCCCGCTGAACGCGGCGGAACGCGCGATCATGGAGACCCATGTGACCAAGGGCCGGGACATTGTGGAGGGCGTGGAATTCTTGTGCCTGGGCGCGGACGTGGTTCACTACCACCATGAGCGCTGGGACGGCACGGGCTATGCCACGGGCCTTGCCGGGGAGAACATCCCCCTCACGGCGCGCATCTTCGCCCTGGTGGACGTGTTCGACGCCCTCATGAGCAAGCGGCCCTACAAGGAGCCGTTCACCTTCAAGCAGTCCCGGGAGATCATCCGCCAGGGCAGCGGCACGCACTTCGACCCCAGGGTGGTGGATGTGTTCCTCAGCCTGAGCGAGCGCGAGCTGAACGACCTGCGCGCCGAGGTCCAGCGCAAGGGCATCCACGACCTCGTTCGCCAGGTCACGGGAGCCATCTTCGGCACGCCGAAGACAAACATGTGCGACCTGAAGGACTGACCAGCCTGCGAGCCCTGGCAGGGGCGAAGTAGTCCCCCCAAGCCCCCTCCGGCCCAAGCAAAAAGCCCCCGGCGTCTGCAACCGGGGGCTTTGTTTTGCGGTGCGCGGGGCGGAGCTACACTACGCCAAGGCCTTGGCCCTGGTGCCGGACTATTATGTAGCCCAACAGAACCTGGAGCGCGTGCGGGCGCGGCTGGCGGCTGGCAGGCCGTAGCCCCGGCGCATCCATTCGGGCTGCAGCCGAGACAGGGGCAAGACCGCCCGCCAGTGCGCAGGCAGACGCAGGGCCAAGGACGCCCGGCATCTGCGCGACAATCACAAAAAAAATATAGACGGGTTGAACGGACTACCCTGATCGCGCTAGACAGTGCGCACCGGCCTGTGTGTGGCCCGGCATTCAACAACACGCCTCAACTGAGGGTCGCATGAACCGCTACATGACCTTTTGGCCTCGGTTCTGGGCGGGCTGCATCGACGGCTTCGCGCTCGGCGTCATCTCCATGGGCGTGTATTTCCCCCTGTCCTTGCTGCTGGGGTGGCCGTTGCCCTGCCCCGGCACGCCAACGCCGAGCGCACGCAGGACGCCCGCGCCCACCCCCAACTCAAGCGGGGCGGTTCCGCGTTACCGTAACACCACGAGCCGGCAGGACGCGCAGCCGGGCCGATTTCTGGAAGACCGGCTGCGGCGGAGGACGCCAGCGCCAAGGCCTCCGGGCTGCGGCCGTTGCTTACGCATGTCCGCCAGGCACGGCGGGGGCCAGCCCGCTATTCCAGGAGCATGAACCACGCCCCGTTGTGCGCGCCCTCATCGACTATGGAAAACCCAGAGCGCCGGACCATTCTCCTCCATGACTCCTTGGAGGTCAAAAAGAAGGACAGCACATTGGCCAGGGCGAACATGGCCCAGCCAGGCACCCACACGATCAGCAGGAAACGCCCCCCGGACTTCAAGACCCGGCGCAGCTCCAACAGGCCCCGCTCCTTGCTGGAGCCGAGGTGGTCCACGGCGTGGGCGCTGACGATGCAGTCGAACGCCCCGTCCGGGAAGGGCAGCTCGGTGATGTCGCCCTTTTCGACCCTGACCCGGCCGGAAATCCCGACTGTTTGCAGGTTGCGCACCAACAGCGCCCTGCCCCCGTCCTTGATGTAGGCCGCGTCGAAGCGGTCGAGCGCAACGATCCGGACATGCTGGTTCGCCTTGGCCAGTGCCACGGTCGTCCGTCCGGCACCGCAACCCGCGTCGAGAACCGTGTCCTGCCTGTCGGCCAGAAGAGAAACCATCGGCAAGACGACGTGATCAAGCCGCTTGATTGACCGCACCAGGGCGTTTCCTGCCAACAGGTTGACCGCCACGAGCAAAAAAAGAAAGGAAACCGGCCACCATCCGGGCGCCGTCATCTGGACGACCACGGCCATCAATCCGGCTGCGAGGGCGGCGATCCAGAGGCCGTTCATCCATCCTCGCGCCCAGCCAAAGTCCAACCCGGAACGCTCTGCGGCTCGTCCTTCGGGCTTTAGACGCGCACAGAGCCTGTCCAAGGGCCTCGCCACAAGGTTGCGGAGGGATCCGAAGAAGACCAGCGCGCCAACGACATGGACCGCCACGACAAGGGCGGCTACCCCGGCCACGCCCTTGATTGAGGGCATGTGAAACAGTATCGCCAACCCGGCGACCATTCCGATGACGCCGACCAGCCAGCCATGCCGGTGTGAGCTGTCTTGACCATTCATGCGCAGGCGCCTCCCTTTTGAGAATCATTCCATCGCTGCCGATGCGCTCACGGCTCGCCTCAACTTGGCGAGGGGCTGCCGCGCACGTCGGAGCAAGCCCTTCGCGTACTGGGGGCTCCAAGGGGCCTCAGGCCCGTTCGCGGACCCCAGGGACAACGCCCCTTGGCCGCCCGGGGGCATCTTCTCTTACAGCTTCGCGCCCAGGGCCGCGGCCAGGCCGGGGATGGTGTAGTCCTCGGGCTGGATGTGCGGGGTGAAGCCGAAGCGCGAGAGCGTCTTGGCCGTCACCGGCCCGATGCAGGCGATCTTCACATCCGGGTACGCGCGCAGTGTGTCGGGGCTAAGCAGCGTGAAGAAGTTCTCCACGGTGCTGGAGCTGGTGAAGGTGAGCGCCTGGATATTGCCCTTGGCCAGCGCCTCGGTGATCTCCGTGGCGTCGGCCTGGGTGAGCCTGGTCTCGTACACCGGCAGCACGCGAACGTTGGCCCCGGCCTTGGCCAGCTCCTCGGGCAGCACCTCGCGCGCGACCTTGGCGCGGGGAATCAGCACGTTCTTGCCCGCGATGCCCTGCGCAAGCAGCCCGGCGACGACCTCCTCGGCCACATACTTCGGCGGCACGAAGTCCGGGGTCACGCCGCGCAGCTTCAGCTCGTCCGCCGTGGCCGGGCCGATGGCCGCCACGCTGATGCCGCCCAGGGCGCGCGAATCCAGGCCGATCTCGTTCAACTGCGTCCAGAAATGCTTCACGCCGTTGACCGAGGTGAAGACGAGCCAGTCCACGGCGCCCAGGGCCAGGATGGCCTGCTCCACCTCGTCGTAGTCGTCCAGGGGCTCCACGGTGATGGTGGGAAATTCGAACACGCAGGCGCCCATGTGGCGCAGCACGTCGGCCAGGTCGCTGGCCTGCTCCCGCGCGCGGGTGACCACCACGCCCTTGCCCAGCAGCGGCTTCTTCTCGAACCAGCTGAGCTTGTCGGACAGGGAGCACACGCCGCCAACGATGATGATGCTGGGCGCGGCGAACTTGCGCTTCTCGGCCTCGGCGGCCACGTTCTCAAGCGTCGAGACCATGGACTCCTGGTTGCAGCGCGTGCCCCAGCGGACGAGGGCGACAGGGGTGTCCTTGCTGCGGCCCCCGGCCATGAGGTTGCCCGCGATCATGGGCAGGTTCTTCACGCCCATGTAGAACACCAGGGTGCTGTTGCTCTTGGCGTAGACCTCCCAGTTGTGGCCCGATTCTTCCTTGGTGGGGTCCTCGTGCCCGGTGATGAAGCACACGCTCGTCGTGAAGTCGCGGTGGGTGACCGGGATGCCCGCATAGGCCGGGGCGGCCACGCCCGCCGTCACGCCGGGCACGACCTCGAAGGCGATGCCCTCGGCCACCAGTTCCTCGGCTTCCTCGCCGCCGCGCCCGAACACGTACGGGTCGCCGCCCTTCAGGCGCGCCACGGACTTGCCCGCCTTGGCCTTGTCGATGATGAGCTGGTTGATCTGGTCCTGGGGCAGGGTGTGGTCGCCGCCCTTCTTGCCCACGTAGATGATCTCCGCGTCCTTGCGGGCGTATTTCAAGAACTCCGCGTTGGCGAGATAGTCGTAGACCACCACGTCGCAGGTCTCGATGAGGTGCTTGGCCTTGATGGTGAGCAGGCCGGGATCGCCGGGGCCTGCGCCGATGAGGTAGACTGTGGACATGGCTTATGCTCCGGGCTGGTCGCCGTATTGTTTGGTGGCCGCGGGTTCAAACAGCATGATGCGGCATTCCTCCGCGCACAGGGGCTTGTGCTCCACTCCGCGCGGAACGATGAAAAACTCGTTGGGGCCGATGACGACGCTCCGGTCGCGCATGGCTATGGTCAGGGAGCCTTCCAGCACCCAGAACATCTCGTCCTCGTCCGTGTGCGTGTGCCACTCGAACTCGCCCTTGAGGCGCACGAACTTGACAAGCTGGCCGTTGAGCTCCCCCGCCAGGCGCGGGGTCCACAGCTCGGCTATCCGGGCGAACTCGCCCGCCGCGCTCACCGTCTCCCGCAGCATGCCCAGGGCGCGCGCGTCGGCCAGGACCACGCTGGTCTCCACCTGCCGGGCCGGGATGTTCCAGTAGGTGCGCAGCAGCTTTTCCTTTTCCGTCAGCGAGGTCAAGGCGAAGCCGTGCTTGCGGTAGAAGCCGATGGCCCAGGTGGCCGCCGCCCAGGTGCCCATGAGCATGGGCCGCCGGGACAGGCCCTTGAGGTGCTTGAGCAGCCTGCCGCCGATGCCCAGCCCGCGCTGCGTGGTGCGCACGTAGGCGTGGCGGATGAGCGTCACGTCGCCCGCCGCGTTGTCCACGTCCTGGATGCCCATGATGCCGACCAGCGTGCCGCCGACCTCCGCCCCCCAGAAGCGCACCCCGGCGGCGATCTCCGCGCGCAGCTCCTCAAGCGGCATGTAGGGCTCGTGCCAGCGGTCGGCCGGGATTTTGCCCTTATACGCCTGCGCCGCGTCGCAGACGATCTCGGACATGAGCGGCTCGTCCCCTGGCGTGCAGGGGCGGATGACGACGGTGTTGATCATGGGGGCTTACGCCTCCTCGGCCAGGGCGCTCTTGAGGCGGTCCTGCAGCTCGGCCATCTTGGCGCGGGCGTCCACCAGCCCCGCGAGCTTCTCGTTCTCCGCGGCCACGATCTCCGCCGGGGCATGGTTGGCGAAGCCGGGGGCCGAGAGCTTGCCCTTGAGCGCGGCCAACTGCTTGTCCAGCTTGCCGAGTTCCTTGTCCAGGCGGGCCAGCTCCTGCCCGAAGTCCACGATGCCCTTCAAGGGCACGAAGATGCGCGACCCCTCCACCACGGCCGTGCCGCTGGCGCGCGGACCGGTCAGGCCCGGGCCGATGTCCGCAGTCTCGATGCGGGCGAGGGACTTGATCAGGTGCACATTGGCGGTGAGCACGGCCAGGGCGTTGTCGCCCCCCTGCTCTGTGCCGGTATCGATGATGAGCGGGAGCTTCTTGGCCGGGTCGATGGTGAGCTCCGTGCGGATGGTGCGCACAGCGCCCACCACGCCCTGGAAGAAGGCCATGTCGCGCGCGGCCTGCGGATTCTTGAAGGCGGGCCGCCGCTGCGGATAGGGCTGAAGCGCGAGCTCCTTGTCCTGAATACCCGGCAGCACGCTCCAGATCTCCTGGGTCACGAAGGGCATGACCGGATGCAGCAGCACCATGGTCTCGGAGAGCACGGTCAAAAGCACCTTGCGCGTGGCGTCCTTGGCGGCGGCGTCCTCGCCGTAGAGGTCGCCCTTGGCCATCTCCACGTACCAGTCGCAGAACTCGTTCCAGATGAACTTGTACAGGCCCTGGGCGATGTCGTTGAAGCGGTACTCCAGGGTCGCCGCCTCCACCTCGTCCTTCACTTCCTCAAGCCGGTGCAGAATCCACGCGTTGGCCAGGCCCTTGGCGTCGGAAAGGTCGGCCTTTGGCGCGCCGCCGTCCTCGGGCATGTTCATGAGCGCGAAGCGGGCCGAGTTCCAGATCTTGTTCACGAAGTGGCGGTAGCCCTCGATACGCTTCTCCGAGAGCTTGATGTCGCGGCCCATGGCGGCGAAGGCCGTCAGGGTGAAGCGCAGGGAGTCGGTGCCGTACTTGCCGATCATCTCCAGCGGGTCGATGACGTTGCCCGTGGACTTGCTCATCTTCTTGCCCTGCTCGTCGCGCACCAGGGCGTGGATGTACACGTGGTTGAACGGCACCTGCTCCTTGAAGTGGATGCCCATCATCATCATGCGCGCCACCCAGAAGAACAAAATGTCGAAGCCGGTGACGAGCACGCTCGTCGGGTAGTAGGCCCCCAGCTTGTCCGTGTCCGCGGGCCAGCCCAGGGTGGAGAAGGGCCACAGGGCCGAGCTGAACCAGGTGTCCAGCACGTCCTCCTCCTGGGTCAGCGCGCCGCCGCACTTGGAACAACTCGTCGGGTCGTCGGTCTGGACGATGAGCTCGCCGCAGGCCTGGCAGGTCCACGCCGGGATGCGGTGGCCCCACCAGATCTGGCGGGAGATGCACCAGTCGCGGATGTTGTCCAGCCACTCGTAGTAGGTCTTCTCCCACTGGGCCGGGAAGATTTGCGTCTGCGCGGGCACGGCCTCGCGCGCGGCCTTGGCCAGCGGCGCCACCTTCACGAACCACTGCTCGCTCACGTGGGGCTCGATGACGGACTTGCAGCGGTAGCACTCGCCCACGCTGTGGTCGTGGTCATTGATGCTGACCAGCAGGCCCAGGGCGGTCAGGTCCTCCACGACCTTGTCGCGGCAGGCGTTCTTGCCCAGGCCGCGATAGGCCTCGGGGGCGTTCTCGTTCATGTCGCCCTTGTCGTCGATGACGGCGATGACGGGCAGGTTGTGCGTGCGGGCCAGCGCCCAGTCGTTCATGTCGTGCGCCGGGGTGATCTTGAGGGCTCCGGTGCCGAACTCCATGTCCACGTAGGCGTCGGCGATGACCGGAATCTGCGTGCCGACGAGCGGCAGGGTGACCATCTTGCCGATGGCGTGGGTGTAGCGGGGGTCCTCCGGGTGCACGGCCACGGCCACGTCGCCCAGCATGGTCTCGGGCCTGGTGGTGGCCACGATGAGCTCGCCGGAACCGTCCGCCAGCGGGTACTTGATCTGGTAGAGCTTGCCCTTCTTGGGGGCGTGCTCCACTTCGTCGTCGGCCAGGGCCGTGTGGCAGCGGTTGCACCAGTTGACGATGTAGTTGCCCTTGTAGATGAGCCCCTCGTTAAACAGGCGCACGAAGACCTCGCGCACGGCCTTCGAGAGCCCCTCGTCCAGGGTGAAGCGCTCGCTCGTCCAGTCGACGGAGGCGCCCATGCGGCGGATCTGGTTCAGGATGCGGTCGCCGTATTCCTTCTTCCAGTCCCACACGCGTTCGATGAACTTCTCGCGGCCCAGGTCGTCGCGCTTCTTGCCCTCTTTCTTGAGCTGGCGCTCGACCACGTTCTGCGTGGCGATGCCCGCGTGGTCGGTTCCCGGCACCCAGAGCACGCTTTTGCCCTGCTGGCGCATGAAGCGGCAGAGGATGTCCTGCAGGGTCAGGTTCAGCGCGTGGCCCATGTGCAGCGCGCCCGTGACGTTGGGCGGCGGGATGACGATGGAATAGGGCTCCTTGCCGCCGGAAAGGACGTCCTGGGGGTCCGGGGAGAAGGTCTTGTTGTCCTCCCAGTGCTTGCCCCAGCGGGCTTCCACGTCGGCGGGCTCGTAGCCTTTCGGCAATGTGGCGTCTGTCTTCGGCTCGGACATGTGGGCTGGCTCCTTCATTCGCTCGCGCGCGCGATGCAGATTGCGTCATGCGGATTGATCAATGCCCCGCTTGCCAAGAAGGGCCGGGCGCGGCTAGGGTGCCCGGAAACCTTGGGGGGAGCGGAACATGGCGCGCGTTTTCGTCTTGTGGGATGAATCGCACCTGTGGGGGGTGCTTGTGCTGCGGGCTTTGCGCGCGCTGAAGCAGCCCCACGTGATTTTACGCGCACATGACATAGCCGAGGGAGCGCTCGCTGGCAAGCCCACGGCCCCCTGCCTGTTCATGGGCGGCGGCGCCCTGGCCGACCCCTCCGGCGGCCCCGATCTTCTGATTGTCCCCGGCGGCTGGGCGCGGGGCCGGGCCGAGCGCCTGGGCCCGCAGGGCATGCAGGCCATCCGCGACTTCGTGGCCGCTGGCGGCTCGTACCTGGGCTTCTGCGGCGGGGCGGGCCTGGCCCTCTCCGGCGCGCGGCCGGGCGACTCGCTCGGGCTGTGCCCCTGGGGGCGCATGGGCTTTGCCGGACGGCTGCAACATTTCCTCTCCGGCCATGTGCGCCTGGGCCTCGACACCGGCGACCCCCTCTGCCCGCCCGGCGTGTCCGGCGCTGGCGGCGGGGGGGAAATCCTGGCCCCGGTCTGGTGGCCCGCGCAGTTCGCGCCGCCGCCCAAGGGGCAAAAGGACGACGTGCGCGTGCTGGCGCGCTACGCCGGGCTGGGCGCGGACTTCTGGGTGGCGGACCTGAACCTGGCGCTGTTGCCGGAGGAGACCCTGAGCGACTGGGAGAACCTCTACGGCGTGCAGATCCACCCGGACTTCCTCACGAGCCGCCCGGCGGTCATCGCGGGGAGCTTTGGTGCGGGCCGCTACGTTTTGTCCTACCCGCACCTGGAGACGCCGGACTCGCCCCAGGCCAACGCCTGGTTCACGCATCTCCTGCGCGAGCTCGCGGGCGCCGACCCTGACGCAAAGCCGGACGCCAATTCTAACGGGAGCGCCATCGCGCCCTGGAACATCGGGCTCGACAAGTGCCTGTGGCCAGACCCGGGCCTGCTCGCGGCCAAGGCGGCGCTGGAGCGCGTCATCGCGCTGGGCGAGAGCCACCTGCTGCTGTTCTGGCGCAACCCGTGGCTGCTGGGCTGGCGGCGCGGGCTGCCGGGGCCGGGCATCAACAGCGTGTACGCCCTGGTGTGCGAGGCGCTGGCCGCCGCGCCCACCGCCTCCGCCCTGGCCTACTGGACCGAACACGGCGCGGAGTTCGCGCGGCTCTCCGAGCTGTTCTGCTCCGGGCTGTCCGGCCTGCTGCTGGCCGAGCGGCTGGACATGACCGTTCGCGCCACGGACTCCGACCAGGCCTTCACCTACAGCCTGCGCGAGACGCGCCGGGCGCTCTTCGGCACCGCCCCGGCCCTGGGCGGCCTGTGTGGTGAGCTGCTGCGGATGCTGGAGGAGTTGTGCGCGCGGCTGTGGGGGGCTGAATAGCCACCCGGCTCAATGCATATTGCTACGGCACATAGACTGACCCAACACTGGCCCGGCGGCAACGCTGGGCCTTTTTCTTGCCTGGGGTTGCGAAATTACGATGCGTATTGTAACAAGCGATATCGTTAACAACTTGCGTTCAAGCCAAGGCCATAGGAGGCTTTATGGAATTCCCGGCACGGCTTCAGGAACTGACAGACAAAGTACGGCAATCCAAAGCTCTCGTTCAGACCGAGGAAGCGACGAAAAGCGCCTTCATTATGCCCTTTCTGCATCTCTTGGGTTACGACGTTTTCAATCCTGCCGAGGTGGTGCCTGAATTCACGGCGGACGTTGGCATCAAGAAAGGAGAGAAAGTCGACTTCGCCATTCTCCGCGACGGCCAGCCCGTTATGCTCATCGAATGCAAGTGCTGCGGCACAACGCTCAACGCCGGGAAGTGCAGCCAACTGTTCCGCTACTTCCACACGCTGACAACAGCCCGAATCGGAATCCTGACAAATGGCACTCAATACCTCTTTTTCACGGATCTTGATAAACCGAACGTCATGGACCAGCGCCCCTTCATGGAGTTTGATCTCCTGAACCCGGACAAGGTTCTCATTCCCGAATTGCTCAAGCTCTCCAAAGCCAATTGGGATATGGCGGCAACCCTCTCAGCAGCAGCAGAACTCAAGTACACGCGTGCGCTCAAGACAGTGTTGGCTGAGGAGCTTCAAGCCCCTAGCGACGAGCTGGTCAAGTTGCTTGCGAGCAAAGTCTACGACGGCACACTGACAGCAAAGGTCCGCGAAATGTTCACCGGACTGACAAAACGCGCCTTCCAACAATTCATCAACGATCAGATCAATGATCGCCTCAAGTCGGCAATGATCGACTCGCAGCCCGTAGCAGAGCATGCGGAAGGCAAGATGGAAATGGAGGCTCAGGAGGTTCCCGCCGAACCGAAAGTGGTGACGACAGAAGATGAACATGAAGCCTTCCACCTGGTCAAATCGCTCTTGCGCCGTACCGTCGACCCGAAACGGATCGCCATGCGAGACACCCAAAGCTATTGCGGCGTTCTGTTGGATGACAACAATCGCAAACCAATTTGCCGCCTGCACTTCAATGGGAAACAGAAGTATCTTGGCATGTTCAAAGCGGACAAAAGCGAAGAACGCATTCCTCTTGCGTCTGTTGACGACATCTACACTCATGCAGAACGTTTGAAAGCAACCGTCCTTTCTTACGATAGCGCAGAAGCTTAAGCGCGGCAGGACAATCAAAAGCCCCCGCACCATCTCTGGCGCGGGGGCTTCA
>NZ_JAVHLD010000032.1 GCF_031082295.1 Humidesulfovibrio sp. | reverse complement strand
AAGACGTTGAGAGCCGCGCCCCGCGGCAAGGCCCGGATGAAGACGCCCTCGTTGCCCCACATGCCGCAGAGGAGAGAACGATGCCCCGCCCCCAATCATCGGCAACCATTTCCGTTGGGACCTATCTGACTGCGACCCTGGTGCTGGTGACCACGCTCATTCTGTTCGGTTTCGGATATTACAACTACCATGCGCGCTCCGTCGATGCGTCAAAAGACCTGAACGAAAGTGCCCAACGCGTGGCCGACCGCCTGGCCAAGAGCACCGTCCAGGCCATCTGGGGCATGGACACCAAGCAGGCCCAAGAGACGCTGCTCTCGGAGATGCGCGAGAAGCAGATCCAGGCGCTGGTCATCCGCGAGGCCGACGGGGTGAAGATCTTCGCCGCCAAGGGGCGCGATGCGGCCTGGGCCCCCGTGGACCTCGCCGAGGCCACGGTCGACAGCAACGCGGTCTTCGCCAAGGTCCCCATTGATCGCCAGGGCCAGCTCATCGGCGTCATTGAGGTCAGCATCACCAAGGCTTTTGTGCAGGCCGAACTGCGGCGGATGCTTTGGATCTCGGTCATCAGCACCCTCATCGTGGATGTCTCGGTGGTGGCCATCCTCTACATGGTCATCGCCATGATCATCATCCGGCCCCTAACCGCCATGCAGGGCTATGCCCAGGCGGTGGGCACAGGCAATCTGTCCTGCCAGGCGATGACCGGCCGCTTCCTTGGTGAGCTTGGGGCGCTGAAGTTCCATTTGGAGGACATGGTTCTGAACCTGCGCCACGTGGTGAGCGAGGTGCGCGAAGCCACGGACAAGGTGGCGAGCGGCTCCGAGGAACTCTCGGCATCAAGCGAAACCCTGTCCCAGGGCGCAACAGAACAGGCCGCAGCCATCGAGGAGGTGTCCTCAAGCATGGAGCAGATGTCCGCAAACATCAAGCAGACCGCTGACAACGCCCAGCAGACACAGAGAATCGCCGTGCAGGCGGCGCGGGACGCACAGGAGGGCGGCAACGCCGTGGGCAAGGCCGTCAGCGCCATGAAGACCATCGCCGAGAAAATCGGCATCGTCGAGGAGATCGCCCGGCAGACCAACCTGTTGGCCCTGAACGCAGCCATCGAGGCCGCGCGCGCTGGCGAACACGGCAAGGGTTTCGCCGTGGTGGCAGCCGAGGTGCGCAAGCTGGCCGAGCGTAGCGGCCAGGCTGCGGGTGAGATTGGTCAGCTTTCCAACTCTACCGTGGACATCTCCCAGAAGGCTGGTGAGATGCTGGCACGGCTTGTGCCGGACATCCAGCGCACGGCGAACTTGGTGCAGGAGATCGCGGCGTCAACGGGTGAACAAAACATCGGCGCAGAGCAAATCAACAAGGCCATCCAGCAACTGGACAACGTGATCCAACAAAATGCTTCCTCCTCGGAAGAGATGGCCAGCACCAGCGAGGGACTGTCCAACCTAGCCGGGCAGTTGCAGCAAAGCATAAGCTTCTTCCAGGTGGATGAGGGCATGGCTCAGGTCACTCAATCAGGCAAGGCCAAGGCGCTGCCCGCTGGAACGACGTCCAGGACCTAGACTCCACGCGGCCCGCATCTGGATGGCTCAAGATTGTTGCACCATCCGGGTTTCATAACGGCTTTGAACCGGAGAACACAATGTCACAACACCGATCCATATCCTCCCGTTCAATCGGGGCATTTCTGACGGCTGCGTTAGTGCTGGTGACCACAGTCATTCTCTTCGGCTTTGGGTATTACAATTATCATGAGCGCTCCGTCACCGCCTCAAAGGAGCTGAGTGACAGCGCCCAGCGGGTGGCTGGCCGTCTGGCCAAGAGCACGGCCCAGGCCATCTGGGGCATGGACACCAAGCAGGCCCAGGAAGCCCTGCTCTCGGAAATGGGCGAAAAGCAAGTGCAATCACTGGTGATCCGCGAACAGGACGGGGTGAAGATCTTCGCCGCCAAGGGACGTGATGCGTCCTGGAACGCTGTGGACATCACTGAGACCCCGGCCGATGCCCAGGCGATTTCCGCAAAGGCCACCATCGAGCGCCAGGGGGCAGCCATTGGCTTCATCGAAGTCAACTTCACCCAGAAATTCGTGCAGGGTGAACTGAGGCAGATGCTCTGGGCCTCGGCCATCAGCACGCTCATTGTTGATGCCGCGGTTGTGGCCATCCTCTTTTTGGTCATCACCATGATCGTCATCCGGCCCCTTACGGCCATGCAGGGCTATGCCCAGGAGGTTGGTTCGGGCAATCTGGCCTGTCAGGCAATGGCCGGATATTTCCTCGGGGAACTCGGCGCCCTGAAGACCCACCTGGAAACCATGGTGTGCAACTTATCGGCCAACCTGGAGGCCGTGCGCCAGAAAAGCCTGGAAGCCGCCGAGAGCGCCCGTCAGGCCGACGAAGCCCGCCTGGTTGCGGAGCAGGCCTTGAAACAGGCCGAAAAGGCCAAGCAGGAGGGCATGCTCCAGGCCGCGCAACAGCTTGAGGGCGTGGTGGTGATTGTGAGCTCCGCCTCTGAGGAGCTTTCCGCCCAGATCGAGGAATCAAGCCGGGGTTCCGAGGAGCAATCCAGTCGCATCGGCGACACCGCCGCCGCCATAACAGAGATGAGCTCCACCGTGCTTGAGGTGGCCAAGAATGCGGCCCAGGCGGCAGAGACGGCGGACCTGGCCAGGCACAAGGCCATCGACGGAGCCAACATCGTTGACCAGGTGGTCCAGGGCATTGGCGAAGTGCAAAAGCAGGCAGTTGCTCTCAAGGAGGACATGAACGCTCTGGGACAGCAGGCCCAAAGCATCGGGCAGGTTATGAACGTCATCTCCGACATCGCCGACCAGACGAACCTGCTGGCCCTGAACGCGGCCATCGAGGCCGCTCGAGCGGGCGACGCCGGGCGCGGCTTCGCCGTGGTTGCCGACGAGGTGCGCAAGCTCGCCGAGAAGACCATGCTGGCCACCAAGGAAGTGGGCAACGCCATCCGTGGCATCCAGGACAGCGCGCACAAGAGCATCGCCAATGTCGACGAGACGGCGACGCTCATAACCAGTTCCACCGGCATGGCCGCGAAGTCCGGCGAGGCCCTCAAGGAGATAGTGTCCCTGGTGGACACCACGACCGACCAGGTGCGCCAGATCGCCACGGCGAGCGAAGAACAATCCGCCGCCAGCGAGGAGATTTCGCACTCCATCGAAGATGTCAACCGACTCTCCATTGAAACGGCAGACGCCATGCGCCAGTCGGCCGAGGCCGTGGGCAAGATGGCTGAACAGGCTCAGATCTTGCGCAGGCTCATCGAGCAAATGGAGGAGGAAGGCGGCATGGAGCGTAAGAGCCCATCTGCGGCCGTTGCGCCCAGGCCGTTGGCAGCGCCCAAGCCATTGGCCACAGTGAAGCAGCCGGCCGGCCAGGCGGAAGCGTCAAGAGCTAAAACCGGGTCGGCAAGGCGATGATTTCCCGGTCAAGACCATCGGGGACACCAGACAGCGCTGGCACCTGCATCGGCCTTTGCACAGCATGTCGGGGTGCAGTGGTCACGAGCCCAAAAACCATCCGGCACAACAAACAGGCTAAACCAAGGAGGCTTGAAATGAAAAAATGGTTGTCTACGCTGCTTCTTCTGTTCTCCTTAACTTTGGCTTCATCGGCCTGGGCGGGCAGCGTGAAGCTGGCCACCCTGGACTGGGAGCCGTACATCAGCCACGCCATGCCAGGCAACGGCTTCGTGGCTGAGGTGGTGCGAGAGGCCTTCAAACGTCAGGGCCAGGACGCAAAATTCGAGTTCATGCCCTGGGCGCGCGTTGTCGCCGTTGCGAAAAAAGGCGAGGTCGACGGGTACCTGCCCGAATACTACGCCAAGGAACTGGAAAAAGACTTCCTCCTTTCCGACCCCTTCCCTGCCGGGCCGCTGGGCTTCTTCAAACTCAAGAGCAAGGCCATCACCTGGAAGACCCTGGATGACCTCAAGCCCTACAGCATCGGCGTGGTGCGAGGCTATGTGAACACCGCCGAATTCGACGCGCGCAAGGACTTGAAGAAGGACGAGGTTGATGAGGACACCCTGAACCTGAGGAAGCTTGTGGCTGGCCGCATCGACCTCATGGTGGCCGACAAGTATGTTGGCCTGTACCTCGCCAAGAAGGATATCCCAGGCGACGCCAGCAAGATCGAGTTCATGAGTCCGGTGCTTGAAAACAAGGAACTCTTCGTCTGTTTTCCCAAGTCCAAGCCGGGCTCCAAGGCTCTGCGCGATGCCTTTAACCAGGGCCTGAGCTCCATGAAGGCCGACGGCACCCTGAAGGCCATCATGCAAAAGAACGGATTTTAGGCACACGTGCACAATGCACGGCCGTCGGCGGAGGAGAGGCCCGACGGCCGTGCATTGCTTTGCCACCTCAGAGCCTGCGTTCCGCTTCTTCTGCGCAGCTCCATTCAACTGAAAATCAACCACTATTCATGATGCATGAATCTGCCCTTGAGCGGGGGCGTATAGTAATTGGCTAAACGCTAGCCATGAGGCTCCGCATCCGGGCACCAAACCAAGGGCAGCGGCACCGAATTACTACGCCGCGGTAGTGGGCGCATGTCTTCCTTGCACACGGGAGGCTGCGCCACAAATCCGCACTGCAAATGTCGCCCTGAAGTCTATCGTTTGGAGTGCATTCGCAGAATGCACAGATTTCTTGGAAGCATGTGCCACATCGCTTAAGCATCATGCAAGAGGCCGTGAGTTCAATTCTGTCTGGCTTTTTGCCATAATTCTGGACCAATACTTGGGAGAAACTCACGGATGGGACTTGGGTATGACTCTCCAACGCGGTCCATTTGCATCCAGAGGGACCAGGGGCAACCCTGGGGGTATGAAAATTTTACAATTTATCACTTTTTGCAATAACATTCAATGTGTTACGCATCACATTCGGCTCCCGCCCTCTCCGCCATTTGATAATCCAGCCAGGTCCTAAGAAGTCAACCAGTCAATATAATATTCACTGCTAAACAGCCCGTAAGCTACAGCTACGTTCACGCCGTTCGGAAGCGCTGCCGGTCCAGAAGGTATGCTTGCCTGTGTACGCCCCTGGTGCGGCACACGCGTCGCGCAACGCGCCAGCAGCAGTGCACTCTACCTGCATGGAAGAGCCCACCACTCCGGCCCTGGCCGATTTGGGGAAGGCGAACGCCGCGGGCATGAAGCCCCTGTGCGCCTATCTCCCCAAGCCCGTGAGTTGGAAAGCGGACCAGTAGAACGGATGCGGGTACTTTTTCCTTGTCTCCAGTTGGGCCTGACGCAAGGCCCGGGCCTTGGGCATGCTTTTCAGGTTCTTGTAAAAGCTTGTCATGAGATACTTCGTCTCGTCGTCCGACACCGGCCACAGGCTGGCCACTATGGAATTGGCCCCGGCATACAGGAACCCCCGCGTAAGCCCCACCACGTCGTCGCCGGAGAGCACCTTCCCCATGCCCGTCTCGCAGGCCGAGAGCGTCACAAGGTCGGCATTGAGCCGCAGCCCATACAAGTCCCCTGCGGTGAGCTGGCCGTTGTCGGCTCCTTCAGGGCTCAAGAGCAGGCGCGACTTGAGCGGCTGATCGCTGACGAACTCGCCGTGGGCCGCCACATGGATGATCCGGAACAGCTGCCCGGCCTTGGCCAGCGCACCCCTTGTGGCGGCCTTGCGCATGAGCATGACGGAGTTGGGCCAGATGCCCTTGATGGCCCGCGCCTCAGCCTCGGCGCCAGGCAGGTCCATGGCCACGTCGCCCAGGTCGGGATTGCCGAGCAGCAGCATATCCTTGGCTGTGGCTGGCTTGCGGCTGGCCAGGAACTCCATGACGCTGGCCGAGGGCAGCTGTTGCAGCGTGACCTTGTCGAGCAGGTAATCCTTGCCGTCAAATAGGGCGTTGAAGGGCAGATAGTGCAGCGCGCCATGCGCGACGAGGATGAGTTTCGGCCTTGCCAGCGCGTCGGCCACGGGTTCCACAAGCCGGGCGTGGAGCTTCCGCGCCAGGGGCTTCCAGGCCTCGCCTTCCACGTTGCCCAGGGCCTCGCGGAAGGCCCGCACCTCGGCCTCCAGGCCCGCGCCATCGAGCATCTTGGCGGTGACGGACTCGCGGGTGGCGGTGAAGGCGTAAAGCTCGTCGCCCAGCCCGTAGTATTCGAGCAGGGTCTCGTCCGGCCCGAGATGGGCCTGGATGCTGGCGGTGTCGGGCGCCTCCACAGTGACCAGCGACGCCAGCTCCGGGGCCTTTTGCCGCAGCTCCCCCACTGCGCTGGCCATGGCGCTGCGCAGCCTTGCGCTCTCTGTCCCGCCCGCGTGGATGTAGGCGGAGCGCTGCTCCAGGCTGGCCAACTGCCCCAGCGCCTGGGTGACGTTCGGCTGGTCCTTGGGCAGGAGGTTCTGGCGCTCGGCCAGCAGGTCCACCAGGGCGCGTGACTTGGCTCGCTCCACGTATTCGAAGGCCTTGGCGGGCTGCCCACGCCGTATCAGCAGGGCTATGAGGCTCTGGTACAGAGCCTGCTTGTTGCCCACGAAGCCGATCTTGGAGGTCTCCGTCGAGATGGACCTGCGCTGCTGCTCCACCACCTCGACGCTTTGCATGTAAAAGCGCAGAGCCACCTCGCCCTTGCCTTCAACTTCGGCGATGCGCCCGCGATCAAACAAGAGCTGCCAGAGGATCTCGCCGTTGTCGCGGGTGCGTTCGTTGGTCAACAGGGCGTCATAGCCCTGCTTCGCCTCCTCCAGCCTCCCGGAGAGATACGCCGCCCTTGCCCGCATGTACTGCGTGGGCAGCTCAAGGATGACGAACCAGCCGGGGCTGCCCATGGCTGCCTGCGCCACCGACTTGGCGAATTCCGCGAAGGCGGAGGACCGCTGCATCACCTCGTAGGCCTTGTCGTACTGTTTGAGCGCCATGAAGATCCTGGCCTCGCCCTCGTTCCGCTCCGGCTGGATCATGCTGAACGGGTAGCCAAGATAGACGGACTCCATCTCCGCGATTGTCGCCTCCGCGCCCTGCCGGTCGCCGCTGAGCGCTTTCGCAAGCCCGGAATAGGCGAGCTGCTGCACCATGAACATGCGGCTCATGTCGGCCTTTCTCTTGCCCAGGTACCCCTCGCTGTACGACACGGCCCCGGCGTAGTCGCCCAGGTCGATCAAGGCCCTGGTGCGCAAGACCGCGACGTAGTCGAACAGGTCAATGTTGAAGTACGTCTTTTCGCCGGCGTTGTAGCGCTCCTCCATCCGGTCGAGACAGGCGTTGAGCCTGGTGAAGCGCTTCGTCCTTGAATACGCCTCGCACAGATACATGAGCTGGGTGTTGACCAGCGCATTCTGCTCGAATCGGGGTTCGAAGAGGGCGATGTTCTCGTCGAAGCGGGCCTTCAGGTTGTTCTCGTCCCCTTCCGGGGCGATGGCCTGGTAAATGCCCGCGGCACAGGCGCTGTTCAGAAGCGTCATGATGATGAGAGCAAACCGCAGCAGAGCCCTTCGCATGGAAGTCCTCCTTTGTTCGCTTTGCCCGGAAACGGGAGGGCTATTCCGGTGCCGCGCAGCCTCCCCTCGGCCAGCGGTTACCCGGCCGGAGGCTTGCGCCTTGATGCCTAGCGCAGTCTCTTGAACACCACCCGGCGGTTCAGGCTTCGGCCGACCTCGTCGTCGTTCCCGGCCACGGGTTCGGACATGCCGTAGCCTTTGACCTCAAACGCGCCGCAGTCCACCTTGTAGCCCCGGCACAGGGCGTCCTTCACAGCCTGGGCGCGCCGCCGCGAAAGCTCCAGGTTATACGCCTCCGAACCCTGCGCGTCCGTGTGTCCGCCGATCTCGAACGCAAGCCCGCGAAGCTCATTGGACGAGAAGGCCGCGCCGGCCTCGCGCAGCTGCTGGCGGGAGAACTCGTCCGCCAGTTCCGTGGAGTCGTAGCGAAAGTGGATCAGGATGGCGACTTCCTTTGGCCGGGCTGGCTGCTCAAGCTGGTCGCCGGTGCTCTTGACTCCGGCCGGGCCGCGCAGGCGCACCTTCCCAAGCCTTGTGGGCGTTGCCGCGGGCTCCTTGCCTCCCAGCTGGCGGATCAGCTCCTCCTTGGGGACCATCTGCTCCTGGGCCAGGGCCGAGGCCGCCCAAAGCAGCCCGGCCAGCAGGCCGAGCAGACAGGCCAGCGGCAGCGCTGCCAGACGTCTCCTGCGGTGTTGTGTTGCGCTTGGCATGTTCCAGCTCCGGCTACTTATGCTTGATGGCGATGGCGTGCACGAAGCTCTTCACGAATGAGAACTCCTGCACCTTCAGGGCCTGTTCTCCTGCTCCGCTGGATGAAACCATGCCCGTGGCGGCCTTGACGCCCGCCGGGCCGCGCAGGGTCAGTCCGGAGCGCATGATGCCATCCACGGTGCCGCTGTCGAAGTTTTCGAGCAGTTCCACCGGTTCATCGGAGGCGAGGAAGTAGAATTCCTCCTTGCCCACGGTCTGGTCCAGGTAGAACACCTCGGTCTGGTTCGGCAGGGTGATGCTTGTCTTGCCCAGCACCGGGTTGGCCTGCGTGTGATACGTGTCGCTAGGGAACAGGCGGAAGGCCTTGCCCGTTGCGTCCACCTGGAACAGGTACAGGAAGCAGTCCTTGCTGGGCCGGATGTGGAAGAAGTACGAGTCGCCGGAACGCATGCTGTCGCCGGTCTTGACCGGCGTGGGCGGCCTCTTGCCGTTTTCCTTGAACATGGAGAACTCCACCTGGATGGGGTTCGAGCGCGCCTGCGGGACCGGCTTCATGGCGGGGCTTGCGGTCTGCGGCAGGGGCGCAACGGCTTGGGGCGTCCCGGGAGCTGGCGCGGCACCCTCCGCGAAGACGAAATCGCCCTGGATCGAGGTCGTCTCCCAGGGGCGCTGCTTGTTGTTTGTATCCTCAATAACCCCGGTGCGGACACGCTTGAACATCTGCTCCACCTGGATGCCGGGGGTGCTCATGTTTTCGAGCAGGTGCTTGGTGTACACGCCGTTGTCTCCGGCCCCGTCCGAGGCCACGGACCCTGGCGAGGTGGCGAAGGCGATGAGCGACCCCTTGGGGGCCTGCATCGCGGCCAGGCCCCCCGGCCCGCCCCTGCCGGAGCGCAGCTTCCTGGCGAAGGGGTTGTTGCGGCAGGCGTCCAGAATGACGATGTTCAGGTCGTTGTTGGCCTGCTCCATGCGCTCGAGCACCAAAGACGCATCCACAGCTTGCTCGCGCAGGTCGCTCTCCCGCGTGAGGGAGGCCTGGATCGGGATGAGGTAGTTGCGCCCTTCTGACTGCACCCCGTGCCCGGCGTAGTAGAACAGGCCCACGCCGCCCTGGGCGAGCCGTCTCCCCAGCGTGTTTACCGCATCCAGCATGACCGCCTGGCTGGCGTTCTCCAGGTGTATGACCTCGAAGCCCAGGTTATTGAGCGCCACAGCCATTGCCCTGGCGTCGTTGACAGGATTTTTGAGCGGCGCGCTTTGGTAGGCGCTGTTGCCAATCACCAGGGCGGTGCGGCGCTCGGCTCGAGCAGGCTGGGCCGCCAGGAAGAGGAAGCAGGCAAGCAAGAGCAGACACTTCCGGAGCATGGCGAACCTCCTGCAACGTATCATGACACCTGACCCAACAATGAATGCCTTGCTGGACCACCAGCAATGCGCCATTTCCGCCTCGGCGGACCAACCCCGACTGGCCCTCCCGAACGCTCAACGCTCGCGGGGCATGCCGCCCAGGACAAAGGCGCCGTACTCCGCCGGCGTGGCGCCCCTGGAGCGCACGGCGTCGCGGGCGGCCAGCCAGGCCTTGCCATAGTCGCCGCCGCGGGCGCTCTTGTGGAATTGCTCCATGAAGATGCGCGTAGCCTCGTCGCTCACCGGCCACAGGCTGCTCAGGATGACGTTGGTGCCGCCCAGGTAGAAGCTGCGCGTCAGTCCAAGCAGGTCGTCGCCGGAGATGACCTGGCCCATGCCCGTCTCGCAGGCGGAAAGCACCACGAGCCGTGACGAGAGCGGGGCTCTGTAGAGCTTTTCCGCAGACAGGGGCACGGCCTTTGTGCCGTCGCTCAGGATCAGCGAAGACTGCAAGGGGTACAGCGGGTCGTACAGGGCGTGGGTGGCCAGGTGCAGCACGTCCACCCCAGCGCCCACGCGCCGGCGCAGGGCCTGCTCCGTGGCATCCGACCCGATGATGGCCTGCGTGCCGTACAGCTTCGCCAGCGCAACGGCCTCGTCGCGGGCGTCGGGCAACTGGGGCAGCACGCCGCCGAACTCCGGGTCGCCGACGACGCAGGCCTGGATGCGCCCCAGGGACTTGTGCGGAGAACGCACGATCCAGCCTCCGGTCGGCAGCACGCCAACGGCGAAGGAAACATCCAGCGCGCCCCACGGCACGAAGTGCAGGTCGCCGCTGGGCACCACCAGGACGTTGGCAGGCTTGCCCCAGGAGGCCAGCGCCAGATCCTGCCCCAGCTGCGCGAGCGAGGCATGCTGGGCCTTGGGCTGCGCGGTCCAGAGGGTGGCGACGAAATCCTTCAGGTGCTGGCCGAACTGGCGGGTCGTGACCGGCAGAATGCGCAGTTGCACATCCCGGGCGGTCACCTGCAGCAAGGACAGCGGTTCATCCCCCTGGGTCGGCAGGGCGTAGAGCATCAGGTCCCCGGCGTCGAGTGAGCGTTGAACCCTGGCCAGCCCAACGGTGGAGACGGCGTATGCCTCGGCCAGGTCCGGGTTCTTGGCGTGCAGTTCCTCGACGATCTTCTGCCGCCTGGCCAGGAGGTCCTCCTCCCGGCCGGACTCCACGGTCGCATTCTGCATGAAGCCGTACTTGCGCTGACGCTCGCCTAGGATCTCCTTGTCCAGGGCGTGGATGCGCTCGGTCAGCTCGACGTTGCTCCCCGCGCCCACGCTGCGGTTGGCCAGCATGGAGACAAAGGCCCTGGCCCGCCCACGCTCCAGGTCCTGGAACAGCGTCGGCCAGTCGCGCTTGCGCACGTCTATCTTCACCAGATTCCTGGTGATGATCTCCTTGCCCACGCCGAAGCGGACCTTGGCCATGTCGCTGACCATGGTGCCGGAGAGCTGGTCCACGATCGTCTGCGCGGCGCGCAGCGACTGCTCGGCCTCAGCCCAGCGGTCCAGCTTGAGCAGGGCCTCGCCGCGCACGGCCTCCAGCCGCCAAATGAAATCCAGCAGCCTGCTCTTCCTGGCGTGCGAGAGGGCAACCGTGGCCTGCCGCTCCGCGCGCTGGTAGTGCCCCGTGGCCAGCAGCACCTGGGCCTTGAAGCTCTCGATCAGCACCTTGCCGGCCACGTAGCCGATGGCGTCGAAAAATTTCTGCGCGTCGGCAAACATCTCCGCGGCGCGGGCGGAGTCCGGGTCCTGGGCGAGCAGCGCGGTGGCCAGGCTCGTCAGGCTCCAGCCCTGGCCGTAGAACACCTCCCAGTTGTTGGCCGTGATGTAGACGGCATACAGCGGCACCCAGTGCAGGAAGACGACGTTGTTCATCTCCTTGGCCGACTGCTCCAGCCAGGGCATGGCTTCCTTGTACATGCCCTTGGCCGTGTACAGCATGCCCAGCACGGTCATGGCGCGGACCTTGGCCGCGCCGAAGCGGACCACGTCCACCTGGTCGCGCGGGGGGGAAGGATAGATGGTCGGTATGGTCCAGTCGCCAATGGATGCCAGCACGTCCTTGGCGTCCGCGATGGCCCCCTCGAAGTCCCCGGCCCAGTAGCGCACCTCGGCGCGCACCGCGCGGGAATAGGCGTTGTTGCCCTCCGTCATCTTCTTTTCCCACAGCTCGGTGCGCTGCACCTCGGTCTCGGCCAGGTCCGGACGGCCCATCATCAGATGCAGGTACACCAGGTGCATGGATGCCTGCCACGCGGCCGGGCGCTTCACCTCCGGGTCCGCCAGGACGCGTTCGAAGGCCTTGACGGACTTCTCGCTTTCCCCGGCGAAAAACGCGGTGATGCCCTCGGCGAAGTCCTTGCTCAGGGTGAAGTTGAAATAGTGGCGGTCGCCCTCCTTGGGCGTGCGGAACAGCGGCGGAGCGACGGACGAGATGACGGAGGGCTTGAAGTCCGGCGCCGGGATTTCCTTAAGCACATCCTGCTCGTCCAGCTTGCTCTCCTTGCCGACGACACGCGTCCCGCGCATGGCGATGAACACCGAGCGTGAGCCCGTGCTGTTGGAGCCGCCCGTCAGGGTCTCATCGACAACGGAGAGCTCTTTGCGGTCGGGAATGGGTTTGGCGTCCGGGCCATAGGGGAATATCGGCAAGGGCTGCGGAATATAGGCGAAGATGCAGCCGGAAAGCAGAAACGCCAAGCTCAGGGTGGCGGCGACAAGCCGATAGCGAGCCGCAGTCATTGAGAGACAGAACATCGTTCACCTCCCGAAGTCCCGCTGATGCCACAAGCAAAACCTGTCGTGGGCCTAGACCCCAAGCAAACACATTTTCCCCCAACGCTGAGAATATGGCAAGATCAATTTGGGCCATGTACAGGCCGTGTGCCGCTCCTGCCCAAGCGGCATCCTGCCAACCCGCACAAAAGCGTTCCCATCGCCGGGCACGCCAGAGCGAGCTGCGCTGAATCTCGCTCCGCCCAGCACGGACGCCGAGCACTTGGCGGAGTCGCCCCTTGCCTTCAGCCACCCTTGAAAGACCTGCTCTTTGGGCAACTGACGCCGGTTCTCTCCCCCCCGCCCTCCGCGCCTTCATCCGACACTGCAAAAACAATCCGGATCGTTAAAGCTCCACCGTCTTACAAGCACCAAACGCCCAACTCCAGCCCAAAACTGACTATTCTCAGACCTTGACACAGGCCAAACCAAACATTAAACCCATTTTTAAACTTAGTTCTAAATCATGTTTCAGCCATTTGTTTTAATGAGGTGGCCGATGAAAAGCACGAAAGACGCAGGGACCAAAGCCAGGCTGCTGCAGGCCGCGCGCCAGGTTTTTGCCGAGCGGGGCCTGAAGAACGCCACTGTGCGCGACATTTGCGACCGCGCCGAGGCCAACGTGGCCGCCGTGTGCTACCATTACGGCAGCAAGGAAGAGCTCTATGTGGCCGTGCTCAAGGACTACATCGAGCGCGAAGAGCGCCGCCACCCTCGCGAGCAGGACCTGACGCCAGAGAGCACGCCTGTGGAGCGCCTGCGCGCCTACGTCAGAAGCCACCTGCTCCAGATCCTTGGCGATGGGGACCCCGTGGACGAGTTGCTCGGCCGCAGGCTGACCCAGGAAATCATTGAACCTTCCCAGTATTTTGGCGTGATTTTTGAAAGCCATTGCCGACGCGCGCACAACCTCCTGCTGGAGATCGTCCGCCTGTTCTTGCCCGGGGCCGACGAGACGACCATCGCTCGTTGCGCCTCAAGCATCATCGGCCAGTGCGTGCTCTTCGACTTCGCCAAGGAGGCCATCCCCATAGTTACCCCGGAGATGGCGCTAAAAGCTGAAAACATTGACACAATTACCGACTTCATCATGGATTTTTCACTCGGCGGCATTGAGAGGCTGCGCTCTAGACTGGCAGCTTCGGCCACGGCCTAGCATTACGGCACAACCAATTTTCCACATCTAACAGATCAGGACACACCATGCATTTTGGCAAGCTCATTTCCTCGCTTCTTGTTGTCGCCGCCCTCGCGGCAGTTCTTTCCGGCTGCGGCCAGTCCACCCAGGCCAGCACCCCGCCCCCGAGCGCCGAGCCCGAGGTCGCCGTGGTCACCATCGCCCCCGAGCAACTGACCCTCACGACTGTGCTGTCCGGGCGCACCTCCGCCTTTCTCATGGCCGAAGTCCGCCCCCAGGTGAGCGGCATCGTGCAGAAGCGCCTGTTCAAGGAGGGCTCCGAGGTCAAGGCCGGGGAGGTGCTCTACCAGATCGACCCGTCCACCTACCAGGCCGCCTACAACAGCGCCAAGGCCGCCCTTTCCAAGGCCGAGGCCAACGCAAGGCCCGCCCGGCTCAAGGGCGAGCGCTTCAGCGCCCTGGCCCAGTCCAACGCCGTAAGCGTTCAGGACAACGACGACGCCCTGGCCGCCCACCGCCAGGCCGAGGCCGAGGTCGGCGCCGCGCGCGCGGCCCTGGAAGCCGCCCGCATCAGCCTCTCCTACACCCGCGTCAGCGCGCCCATCGCCGGACGCATCGGCAAGTCCGCCGTCACTCCCGGCGCGCTGGTCACGGCCAGCCAGGGAACGCCGCTGGCCACCATCCAGCAGACCAACCCCATCTACGTGGACGTGACCCAGTCCAGCAGCGAGGTCATGCGCCTGAAGCGCGACCTGGCCTCCGGCAGGCTCAAGAAATCCGCGGATGGCGGGGCCAAGGTCAAGCTGCTGATGGAGGACGGCACCCCCTACCCCGTGGAGGGCACGCTGCAGTTCTCCGACATCACGGTGGACCAGAGCACCGGCGTCATCACCCTTCGCGCCGTGTTCCCGAACCCGGCGCACGACCTGCTGCCCGGCCTGTACGTGCGCGCCGTGCTGGAGGAGGGCGTGGAGGAGCAGGCCATCCTGGCGCCGCAGACCGCCGTCAGCCGCAACAGCAAGGGCGAGCCCCTGGTCATGGTGGTCAAGCAGGACGGCGTGGTCGAGCCCCGCGTCATCGAGGTGGGCCGCGCCGTGGGCGACAAGTGGCTGGTGACTTCCGGCCTGGCCGCGGGCGAGCGCATCATCGTGGAAGGTTTGCAGAAGGCCCGGCCCGGCGCCAAGGTCAAGGCCGTGGAAGCCGCTGGCCCTGCTCAGGCAAATGCCGCTCAGGCCAATGCCGAGCAGGCCAAGCCGGCGCAGGTCGCCCCCGCACCCCAGGCCGCCGAGGCCGCCAAGCTCCAGACCGCCCAGAACGAGGAGCCCAAACCCGCCGCCAAGCCTGACGTTCAGGCCGGGCAGCCCGCCCCCCGTCCGTCCGAGAACCAGACCGCACAGCAGCCCGGACCCAAGTCCGCCCAGCAGTAGCACCGGGAGCCTCCGCACATGGCCAAGTTCTTCATCGACCGCCCGGTCTTCGCCTGGGTCATCGCCATCATCATCATGCTGGCGGGCGCGCTGTCCATCATGCGCCTGCCCATCTCGCAATATCCGCGCATCGCGCCCACAGCCGTCAGCATCACCGCCATGTATCCCGGCGCCTCGCCCAAGACCCTGGAGGACACCGTCACCCAGGTCATCGAGCAGAAGATGAACGGCATCGACAACCTGCGCTACATGTCGTCCACCAGCGACACCACGGGCCAGGTGAACATCACCCTGACCTTCGACTCCTCCACCGACCCGGACATCGCCCAGGTGCAGGTGCAGAACAAGCTGGCCCTGGCCACCCCGCTGCTGCCGCAAGAGGTGCAGCGCCAGGGCATCACCGTGGCCAAGAGCGCCCGCAACTTCCTCATGGTGCTGGGCTTCGTCTCCGACGACGACAAGATGACCGGCGGCGACCTGGCCGACTTCGTGGCCGCCTACGTGCTCGACCCCATCAGCCGCGTCAACGGCGTGGGCGAGGCCACCCTCTTCGGCTCGCAGTACGCCATGCGCGTCTGGCTCGACCCGGACAAGCTGAACAGCTACAAGCTGACCCCGGCCGACGTGAAGAGCGCCATCACCGCCCAGAACGCCCAGATCTCCGCGGGCCAGATCGGCGGCAACCCCGCCGTCCCCGGCCAGCAGATGAACTTCACCATCCTCTCGCAGACGCGCCTGGAAACCGCCGAGCAGTTCAGCAAGGTCCTGCTGCGCGTGAACCAGGACGGCTCCGCCGTGCGCCTGGGCGACGTGGCCCGCTGCGAACTGGGGCGCGAGAACTACAGCACCGTCACCCACTTCAACGGCAAGCCCGCCGCTGGCCTGGCCGTTAAGCTGGCCACCGGCGCCAACGCCCTGGACACGGTGAAGGCCCTGAAAACGTCCATGGACCAGCTCTCCAAGACCTTCCCCCAGGGCGTGCGCGTGGTGTTCCCGTATGACACGACGCCCTTCGTTCGCGCCTCGGTGGAAGAGGTCGTCAAGACCCTGGCCGAGGCCATCCTGCTGGTGTTCCTGGTCATGTACCTGTTCCTGCAGAACTTCCGCGCCACCGTCATCCCAACCATCGCGGTGCCCGTGGTCCTGCTGGGCACCTTCGGGGTCATGGCGGCCTTCGGCTTCTCCATCAACACGCTGACCATGTTCGGCGTGGTGCTGGCAATCGGGCTCCTCGTGGACGACGCCATCGTGGTGGTCGAAAACGTGGAGCGAATAATGACCGAGGAAGGCCTGCCACCGCGTGAGGCCACCAGGAAATCCATGGGGCAGATCACCGGCGCGCTGGTGGGCATCGCCCTGGTGCTCTCGGCGGTGTTCATCCCCATGGCCTTCATCAGCGGCTCCACGGGCGTCATCTACCGCCAGTTCTCGCTGACCATCGTCTCGGCCATGGCGCTTTCGGTGCTGGTGGCCATCGTGCTCACCCCGGCCCTGTGCGCCAGCTTCCTCAAGCCGGTGAAAAAGGGCGGCCACGAGGCGCACCAGCACGGCTTCTTCGGCTGGTTCAACCGCCTCTTCGACAAGACCTCGCGGGGCTACGTGACCGGCGTGGGCGGCCTCCTGGGCCGCACCAAGCGGACCATGGTCGTCTACGCGGTCATCGTGGCCGGCCTGGTCCTCCTGTTCCTGCGCCTGCCCTCCTCCTTCCTGCCGGAGGAGGACCAGGGCGTCATCTTCTCGCTCATCCAGCTGCCCACGGGCGCCACCCAGGAGCGCACCCTGGAGGTGCTGAAGAAGGTGGAGCACCACTTCATGGAGACGGAGAAGGCCACGGTCAGCTCCATCTTCACGGTGGCGGGCTTCAGCTTCGCGGGCAGCGGCCAGAACACCGGCCTGGCCTTCATCCAGCTCAAGGACTGGGACGAGCGCAAGGGCGAGGCCAGCCGCGCCGCAGCCATCGCCCGGCGGGCCATGGGGGCCTTCTCGCAGATCAAGAACGCCATGGTCTTCGCCTTCACCCCGCCCGCGGTGATGGAACTCGGCAACGCCTCGGGCTTTGACCTGTACCTGCAGGACCGCGCCGGGCTGGGCCACACGGCCCTCATGAACGCGCGCAACCAGCTGCTGGGCATGGCCGCCAAGGACCCGAACCTCATGGCCGTGCGCCCCAACGGCCAGGAGGACACCCCGCAGTACCAGATCGACATCGACCAGGCCAAGGCCGGGGCCTTCGCCCTGAACCTGGGCGACATCAACGACACCCTGTCCACGGTGCTGGGCGGGGCCTACGTCAACGACTTCATCGACCGTGGCCGCGTGAAGAAGGTCTTCGTGCAGGGCGACGCGCCCTTCCGCATGCTGCCCGAGGACATCAACCGCTGGTACGTGCGCAACACCCAGGGCGGCATGGTGCCTTTCGGCGCCTTCGCCACTGGCCGCTGGACCTACGGCTCGCCGCGCCTGGAGCGCTACAACGGCTTCCCCGCCGTGGAGGTGCAGGGCATGCCCGCGCCGGGCAAGAGCTCCGGCCACGCCATGGAGGCCATCGAGGCCATCGCCGCCAAGCTCCCGGCTGGCATCGGCCTGGAGTGGACTGGCCTGTCCTACCAGGAGCGCATGAGCGGCTCCCAGGCCCCGGCCCTGTACGCCATCTCCATCCTGGTGGTGTTCTTGTGCCTGGCCGCGCTGTACGAGAGCTGGAGCGTGCCCACGGCGGTCATCCTGGTGGTGCCGCTGGGCATCATCGGCTCGGTGCTGGCCACCATGAGCCGGGGACTGACCAACGACGTGTACTTCCAGGTGGGCCTGCTCACCACCATCGGGCTGGCGGCCAAGAACGCCATCCTCATCGTGGAGTTCGCCAAGGACTTGGTTGAAAAGGGCTACGGCGTGCTTGAGGCCACCCTGGAGGCCTCTCGCCTGCGCCTGCGCCCCATCCTCATGACCTCCCTGGCCTTCATCCTGGGCGTGCTGCCGCTCGCGCTCAGCACCGGCGCTGGCTCCGGCAGCCAGAAGGCCATCGGCACCGGCGTCATCGGCGGCATGCTCTCGGCCACGGTGCTCGGCATCTACTTCGTGCCGGTGTTCTTCGTGCTGGTGTACAGCCTGGCCCGGCGCGGCAAAGCGCCCACGCTGGAGCCGACGCCGAAGCACGACGCCACGGACGTCTGAACCAGCGAGCAACGCGCACCCGAAGCGGGCGGCCTGACCACCAGGCCGCCCGCTTTTCGCTTCATCCCCGCCGCTCCCAGCCGGATTTCTCCGGTTTCGCGCCGCAACCTTTTGCGGTACGTTGCGCAAGCGCCGCAGCGCCAAGCCTTATCCCGCACGCAAGGAAGCACCGTGACCGAAAATCATTGCCCGCGCATCGCCAAGGAAATGTCTTTGTCCCAAGCCCAGGTGGCTGCCGTGGCCCGCCTGGTGAGCGAGGGCGCCACCGTCCCCTTCATGGCCCGCTACCGCAAGGAGGCCACGGGCTCGCTGGACGAGGTGGCCATCGCCGCCATCCGCGACCGCCTGGAGGATCTGGCCGAGCTGGACAAGCGCCGCGAGGCCATCGTCGCCTCCCTGGAGGAGCGCGGGCTGCTCACCCCGGAGCTGAAGAAGGCCGTGGACGAGGCCCAGGACAAGGCCCGGCTGGAGGACGTGTACCTGCCCTACCGGCCCAAGCGCCGCACCCGCGCGGCCATGGCCCGCGAGAAGGGCCTGGAGCCCCTGGCCAAGGCGCTTTTCATCCAACAGGGCGGCCAGCAGGGGCGCGACGCCCTGGCCCTGGCGCGGCCCTTTGTGGACGAGGCCAAGGGCGTGCCCGACGCGGAGGCGGCGCTCTCCGGCGCGCGCGACATCCTGGCCGAGCAGGTGGCCGAGGAGCCGCGCCTGCGCGCCAGCGTGCGCGACCTGTTCGCCCGGCGCGGCCGCTTCCAGGCCAAGGTGGTCAAGGGCAAGGAGCAGGCGGGGGCCACCTACCGCGACTGGTTCGCCTGGGACGAGGCGCTCAGGACCATCCCCGGCCACCGCGCCCTGGCCATGTTCCGGGGCGAGGCCGAGGGTTTCCTGACCCTCTCGCTGCGCCCGCCGGAGGAGGATGTTCTGGAGCTGGCCCGGCGCGCGTTTCTGCGCGGACGCGGGCCCGTCGCGGTCAACTCGGATACGCAGCAGGTGGACCTGGCCTTGGCCGACGGCGTGAAGCGCCTGCTCTGCCCGTCTCTGGAAAACGAGCTCCGCGCCGAGGTCAAGGCCCGGGCCGACGCCGAGGCCATCCGGGTCTTCGCCGCCAACCTGCGCGGGCTGCTGCTGGCTCCGCCTCTGGGGCAAAAGCGCGTGCTGGCGCTTGATCCCGGCTTCCGCACCGGGGCCAAGCTGGCCGTGCTGGACGCCCAGGGCGCGCTCAAGCACCACGCCACCATCTACCCCACCACCTCGGCCAGCCAGCGCGAGGCCGCTGCCGCCACCCTGAAGGACCTGTGCGCGCGCCACCAGGTGGAGGCCATCGGCATCGGCAACGGCACCGCCGGGCGCGAGACCGAGGCCTTCGTGCGCGGGCTGGACCTGGGCATTCCGGTGGCGCTGGTCAACGAGGCCGGGGCCTCCATCTACTCGGCCTCGGACATCGCCCGGCGGGAATTCCCCGACCTGGACCTCACCGTGCGCGGGGCCGTGAGCATCGGCCGCAGGCTCATGGACCCCCTGGCCGAGCTGGTCAAGCTCGACCCCAAGTCCATCGGCGTGGGCCAGTACCAGCACGACGTGGACCAGGCGGGCCTGCGCAAGGCGCTCAACGACGTGGTCATGAGCTGCGTCAACGCCGTGGGCGTGGACGTGAACACCGCCAGCCAGGAGCTGCTGGCCCACGTCTCCGGGCTGGGGCCGGTGCTGGCCAAAAATATCGTGGAGCACCGCACGGAAAACGGCCCCTTCCAAACGCGCGACGCCCTGCGCAAGGTCAAGCGCCTGGGACCCAAGGCCTATGAGCAGGCCGCGGGTTTTCTGCGCGTGCGCGGACCGGAGCCCCTGGACTTATGCGCCGTGCACCCGGAGCGCTACGCCCTGGTCAAGCGCATGGCCCGCGACGCCAAGTGCACCGTGGCCCAGCTCCTGGCCGACGCCGGGGCCAGGGCTCAGGTGCGCCTGGCGGACTATGTGGACGGGGACACCGGCCTGCCCACCCTGACGGACATCATGGCCGAGTTGGACAAGCCGGGGCGCGACCCGCGCGAGGGCTTCAGCGCCTTCGCCTTTGCCGAGGGCGTGGGCCGCATCGAGGACTTGGAGCCCGGCATGGAGCTGCCCGGCCTGGTCACCAACGTGACCAAGTTCGGGGCCTTTGTGGACGTGGGGGTGCACCGCGACGGCATGGTCCACGTGAGCCAGCTGGCGGACCGCTTCGTGGCCGATCCGGCGCAGGTGGTGCGCGTGGGGCAGGAGGTGCTGGTCAGGGTGACGGAGGTGGACCTGCAGCGCGGGCGCATCGGCCTCAGCATGAGGGGAACCGGGCGGAAAGTCGGCGGCTAGGTCAACGGAAGCTGGCCCCTAGCCGAAGGTGGCCAAGGCAATGAGCGCTTCGGCGATCTCTGCCGGGTCGCCGGTGAAATGGAGCCCCACCTCGTCGCCGCGCACCCAGGCCACCACGCCGGGGAACTTGCCGCAGGACTTGATCTCCATGACGAGCTCCTGGTCCTTGCAGTAGATGCCGAGCACGCGCAGCTTGGCCCCGCCCACGGACACGTTGACCACCTCGCAGGTCTGCCACTCGTTGCCGCTCCAGAGCCGCCCGGCCACAAGCACCGTGTGGCGGGCATGGCTTCTGTGGTCCGCGCCGGAAGGCGTGGGCTGGCTCGGGCCAGGGGGTTTTCCGGTTGTGTTCACGGGCGCTCCATTGCCTGCCGCAGGCTACTTCGAGGTCATGGTCCACACCCCGCGCCAATCCTTGGGCGGGTCCGCGGCCAGGGTTTCGCACCGGCCCAGATAGGTGCTGGAGAGCTTGTCCGAGGGGTTCAGGCGCAGGGCCTCGGCAAAGGCCTTGGTGGCCTTGGCGAAGTCCCCGGCGCGGTAGGCCTTGCGGCCCTCCTGGAAATGCCCCGTGGCCTCCATGAGGTTCGGGAAGGTCTGGTCGGTGTGGTAGTCCAGCACCTCGTAGATGCGCACGGGCTCCGTCTTGCCCTTCACCACCACGTCGTCCACGTCCCGCATCCGGTAGATGCCCTTCAGCCTGGCCTGGGTGAACTCGCTGATCAGGATGCGCGCGCTGTACTGCTTGCAGGCGCTCTCCAGGCGCGAGGCCAGGTTCACCCCGTCGCCGATGATGGTGTAGTCCATGCGCTTGGGCGAGCCGATGTTGCCCGAGACCACCTGGGCCGAGTTGAGCCCGATGCCGATGTCGATGGGCTTGTTGCCCAGGGCCGCGCGCTGGGCGTTGAACACGGACAGGGAGCGGATCATGGCGATGGCGCAACGCAGGGCCCGGTCCTCGTCGTCCTCGTGGGGCAGCGGAATGCCGAACACGGCCATGATGGCGTCGCCGATGAACTTGTCGAGCATGCCGCCCTCGGCCTGCAGGCAATCCACCATGAGCGTGAAATAGTCGTTCAGGAAGCTGACCGTGCCCTGGGCGCCCAGGCTCTCGGTCAGGGTGGTGAAGCTCCTGATGTCGGAGAACAGCACGGTGACGTCCACCACCTTGCCGCCCAGAATGTCCTCGCCCCCGGCCATGAGCTGGTCGGCCAGCTTGGGGTCCATGTAGCGGCTCATGGTGGACTTCATGCGCTTCTCGCTTGAGATGTCCTCGATCATGAGCATGGTGCCGAGCTTCTTCTGCTCGCCGCTCAAGAGCGGCAGCACCGAGACGTTCACGGACACGTTGCGCTCGGCCAGCACGAGCTCGGCGTCCACGGTGGTTTCCGGCAGCAGGGACGCGTCCACCGCCGCCACCTTGTCCACCAGCCAGGCGTTGGCGCCGGTGAAGAACTCGGCAAAGGGCGTGCCGAGCAGGCCAGCGGCCTCGGCGGAGAGGATGCGCAGCCCGGCGGCGTTGCAGGTCTTGATGCGGCCGTCCTCGTCGAGGGTGATGACCCCGTTGCTCATGCTGTGCAGCATGCTCTCGTTGTAGTTCTTCATGTTCTGCACGTCGCTGAAGAGCTTGGCGTTCTCCAGCGCGATGGAGATCTGCGCGGTGAAGGCCTTGAGCCGGGACTCGTCCTCGCTGGTGAAGGGGCCGCCGTGCCGGTTCAGCACCTGCGTCACGCCGATGACCTTGCCTTCCTTGGTGACCACCGGGGTGCACAGGATGGAGCGCGTGAAGAAGCCCGTCTTCTTGTCGAAGGCCGGATTGAAGCGCAGGTCGGCGTAAGCGTGGGGGATGTTGACGGACTGGCCGCTGGTGAACACGGCCCCCGCGATGCCCAGGTGGTTGGGGAAGCGTATCTGGGTGGCGGCGATGCCCTCGCCCACCATGGACCAGAGCTCATTGGTCTTCTCGTCGTTCAGGAACAGCGTGGAGCGCTCGGCGGCGAGCATCTTGGTGGCCTCGCCCATGACCTTGCGCAGGAGCGTGCCGAGTTCGATCTCGGAGGTCACGTCGGCCACGACGTTCAGGAACTCCAGCTCCTTGGCGCGGGAGGCCTGCATCTTCTCCACGAACTGCGCGCCGGACAAGGCGATGGCCGCCTGCATGGCGATGGCTTCCAGCAGCTTCAGGTCCTCGCGGGTGAAGGCCCCTTCCTTCTTGTTCAGCACCTGGGCCACGCCGATGATCTCGCCCTTCACCGTGCGGATGGGCGCGCAGATGATGTTGCGGGTCACGAACCCGGTCTGCAGGTCCACCTCGCGGTTGAAATGCTTGCTCTTGTAGGCGTCGGCAACCACCATGCCCTTGCCGGTGGTGAACACCCGCCCGGCCACGCCGGTGGTGTTCAGGATGCGGATGCGGCGGCGCTGGTTGCCCAGGGCCACGATGGAATACAGCTCCCCGCTCTCGGGGTCGTTCAGGAACAGGGAGCCGCGCTCGGCCCCCAGCTCCCAGCTGGTCATCTCCACCAGGGCCTGGAGCATCTCGTCCAGGGTGTCCAGGGCGGCCATACGGTGCGACACGCCGAGCAGCATCTCCGAGCGCTCCTGCGCGAGATGCTTGACCGCGGCCGGGGTCCTGGCGGGTCCCTTGGCGGGCTTTTTTGTCCGGACGGAGGATTTTGCGGGCGGGGTCATGGGGTCCGGCCTTTGGCCTCAAGGGCCTCGCGCAACACCGTCACGGTCTGGCGCAGCTGCGCCAACTCGTCCTCAAGCCCCCGGCGCTCCAGCCGGAAGCGGTCGCGTTCATCCAGCAGGGCCTGATCCAGACGGTCTCGCAGCGCCTGGACGGCGTTCTGAAGTTCGCGGTTCTCGGCCTTGCCCCGGGCCACGGCCTCCTGAACCTGGCGGTCGCGCTCGATGCGCAGGTTCTCCAGAGCGTCGCGCAGGGCCACCACGGCGGACTTCATGTTCTCGATCTCGTCCCGGCTGGCCGCCGCCTGCCGCTGCACCGCCGAATTCTTCTCAAGCACCATGGCCTCAAGGGTGTCCCGCATGGCCGCGACGGTTTCCTTGAGGTGGCGGTTCTCGGCGTGCAGGGCGCTGAGTTCGTCGGTCTTGCTGGGCGAATGGGTCATGATTTCGCTGTCCTGGTCAGGTTTCAGTCGAAACAATCGCTAGTCTTGATAAAGTAGAGGATATTTGCGGAATTTTGTCAATGGGGCGGGGTGCCAGGAACAATTCCCACCCGCTCATCTCACGTCCAGAAAGCCTACGCCGCTTCCCCAAGCCTGGCCCGGCCGGACCGCAGCCGGGACACCGGTGCTGCAGACCCCGCTTCGATGGCCACGCGCCGCTCCTCCGGGGCAGTGACCACGCCGAGCGCCTTCAAATGCTCCGCCAGGGCGTCGGATTCCAGGTAGCCGGTGTCCAGACGCTCGCCCGCGGCGTTCTTGAGCGTCGTCAGGCCGTCGCCGCCGCCCGCCACGAAGCTGTTGGTCACGAGCCGGTAGGTGGCCTCCGGGTCAAGCTCCGCCACGCCGCCGCCATGCTCGCCTGACTGCCGCACGCGGATGCCGCTGACGCGGAGGCCCGAAGGCCGCGCCGGATCCACCACGCAGGTGAAGCCGGAGGCGTGGAACAGCCGGACATTGCGCATATCGGCTCCGGCGGGCGGATGGGTCTTGAGCCGGAACTCGGCGGCGTCCTCCAGGGCCTGCTTGAACTCGGCCCCGGTGAGGTCGACGGTGACCAGGGTGTTGCCGAAGGGCAGCACGCCCATGACCATGCCCTGGGTGATCTCGCCCTGGAAGATATCCTGGCGCAGGCCGCCGGGCATGAGCAGGGCCACCTGCGCGTCGGGAACCTTGGCGAGGTAGGCGTCGGCCACGATGGGCCCGGGATCCGTGGAGGTGCCGCGCACGAGGTCCACCGCCGCGCGAGCCCCGATGCGGGCGTTGCGGAAGGGATCGAGCTGCCGGGCGAAAGGCTCCAGCCGCTTGGCCAGGGCGGGGTCCTCGGCGACCACCTGCGCCACGCCGGAGTCCGCAAGCGCCGCCGTGAGCCGCGCCTGCTCGGGCGACCCCTTGGCCACGGCCTTGCCGTCCCGGGAAAAGTCATCCCCGGCCAGCAGCATGGGCCGGGCATCGAAGCCCACGACCTCCCCCGCCGCGTCGAAGGAGACCTTCAGCACACCGAGCTCCACGCCCCAGCGCCAGGCCTGCACCACCAGAACCCTGCCGCCGTCCGGGCCGCGCACCTCGGTGGGATACGGCCCCGCCGGGGTCAGGCCCAGTTTCCCGAGCCTGGCCGGATCGCCAAGCAGCGTGTGGGAATGCCCGCCCACGATGACGTCGATGCCCGGCACGGCCTTGGCCAGGGCGATATCGGACTCGTAGCCCAGGTGCGAGAGCACCACGATCTTGTCCACGTCCTGGCCGCTCAGCTCCGCGATGGCCGCCGCCACCGCCGGGGCCACGGGGTGGAACACCACCCCGCCCACATCGCTGGTGATCTTGGGCGTGCTGGGCGTGGTGGCGCCGATGACGCCCACGCGCTCGCCGCCGTAGAGCCGCACCACCGAGGGCCGGATGCGCCCGTCCAGGGCCGGCTCCACCGAAACGTCGAGATTGGCCGAGACCACCGGGAACCTGGCACGGGCCACCAGCGAACCCGTGAGGGCCGGGCCCTTGTCGAACTCATGGTTGCCGAGGGTCATGGCATCCAACCCCAACTGATTGAGGAACGCGAAGTCCACCCGGCCCTGGAACACGTTGAAGAACAGCGTGCCCTGCACCGCGTCCCCGGCGTGCAGCGCCAGCACGTTGGGATCGCGCGCGCGCACCGCGTCGAGTGCCGTCTTGAGCCGCGCGAACCCGCCCAGCTGCGCCTTGACCTTCTCGCCCGCCAGGGTCAGGCCGGTGTCCACGGGCTCAAGGTTGGAGTGCGTGTCGTTGACGTGGGCGATGGTCAGGGTGAGGGGCTGGTGCGGCGGCCGCGCGCAGCCAGCGCAGAGCAGCAACAGCAGCGCGGCGCATTGCAGCAGCCGAAAGGGCTTCACGGTCGGTGGCATGGATTCGGCCTCCTGCGCCTTGTTCGTTCAAGAAAGATGGCGGCCCCCGGCGGCATCTCAGCCGGTGCGCCCGCCGCGCAGACGCGCCAGCAGCTCCTGCACGCTGGCGATGGCGGCGGCCCTGTCCCCGTCGCTGACCTTCTCCAGGTCCGCGACGATGCGCAGCCCGTCGAGCTCCTTCCGGAAGACATCCGTCCCGCCGGGCGTTTCTCCAAAAATGCCGGTGACGGCGTAGGGGATGACCTCGCGCTCGATGCCCTTGGCCTCAAGCCTGGGGCGCTCCTCGGCCTCCACAATGTCCTTCACGAGCGCATAGGTGTCGGCGGAGATGAGGATGCCGTCTGGCTCGGCCTGTGCTTCCAGGCGCGCGGCCAGGTTCACCTCGCCGCCGATGATGGTGTAGTCCATGCGGTCTTCGCTGCCGAAGTTGCCCACGTTGCAGAAGCCGGTGTTGATGCCGATGCGCATGTGGAAGGGCTTGTTGTAGCCGCGCTCGCGCCATTCTCCCTGCAGCTCCCCCATGCGGCGCTGCATTGCCACGGCCATGCGCACGCAGGCCTCGGCGTCCGCCTTCACGCCCTTTGTCTCGGGATCGCCGAAGAACATGAGCATGGCGTCGCCGATGAACTTGTCGATGGTGGCCCCGTAGTCCAGGGCGATCCTGGACATCTCGGTAAAGTAGCTGTTCAGCAGGCTGGACAGGTCCTCGGGCTGCATGCTCTCGGTGGTCTTGGTGAAGTCCTTGATGTCGCTGAAGAAGACCGTCAGCTTCTTGCGCTGGGTGACGAGCTCCGTGCCTTTCTCCCCGGTCAGCAGCGAGTTCACGATCTGGGGCGAGAGGTATTTGGACAGGCTGGCCGAGAGTCCCGCCAGCAGCTTGCTTTTCTCCTCCTCGGCCTGGGCCGTTGCCAGCTCGCGGGTGCGCTCCCCAAGGGTCATAATCATGCGGTTGGTGTAGCTGGCCATGAGCCCGAACTCGTTGTTGCTGCTGACCACCACCCGCGTGTCCAGGTTGCCCCCGGCCACCTGCATGAGCGCGCCGTTCTCATTGTCGAAGGCCAGCCGCAGGTTGCGCGAAAACGAATTGATGAGGTTCAGTATCTCGGCCAGGGCCACCGCCAGCACAAAGGCGAACTCCACCAGCACCGCGCGCAGGGGCAGCTCCAGGCTGCCGTGCTCCACGCCCTTGACCCACTCGAAGTCGCGCACCAGGATCAGAAACACCACCAGCACCACGGAGAACAGCACGAAGGTGGCCGCCAGGGCGAACTGCCTGGTCAGCGGGAACATCTTCTCGCCCACCGGGATTTCCTGGTTGGTGCGCAGGAACTCCCGGGCCAGGTTGCGCTCCTCCTCCAGGGCCAGGTCCGCAGCGGCGAAGGCCCCCAGGATCAGGCAGCCCAGCACCACCTTGCCGCCGCTGGCCAGAAGCGGAAAGCCCAGCACCAGCGTGTTGTTCGCCGCCAGGGCGACCCCCAGGAGCATGAACAGCGCGAACTCGGCCCTGGCCAGCCGGAGCACCCGCCCCAGCACAGGCCCCTTCTCCACCCTGGGCCGGATGTAGAAGCGGTGCAGCGCATACCCCAGGGCAAAGGCCACGGCCACGGACTGCGCCCACTGCACGATGGTCAGCTGATTGATGAACGGGCACACCCGCCCGCCATAGAAGACGGTGATGGTGGCGGCAAAAACATAGTGCGCAAGAGCGCGCATGGCGGCCTCCGGGCTGGGCGGCTGGGGGGATTCCCTGATTGCCTCTTCCTACGCCAGGGGAATGGATTGCGCAAGCCGACGCACCCGCCCATTGACTACAGGCCAAAATGGCATACATTCCTGTTTGGCTTGAACACCTTTGGCTGGAGCGTTGGACATGAAGAGGGCAATCACACTTCTGGCGCTGTTGCTGGCCTGCAGCATCCCTGTGGCCATGGCCGCGCCCCAGAAGGCGCAGGAACACAAAGGAGCAGTCATGACCCAGGACAAGCTCGGCGTGGCCACCTTCGCGGGCGGCTGCTTCTGGTGCGTCGAGTCCGACTTCGTCCACATCCCCGGCGTGGTCCAGGTGACCTCGGGCTATGCGGGCGGCAAGGAGAAGGACCCCACGTACAAGCAGGTTTCCGCCGGGCAGACCGGCCACCTGGAGGCCGTGCAGCTGCGCTACGACCCGACCAAGGTCAGCTACCGGCTGCTGCTGGAATGGTTCTGGCGGCACCACGACGCCACCGACGACGGCGGCCAGTTCTGCGACCGGGGCAACCAGTACCGCCCGGCCATCTTCGTGCACACCCCGGAGCAGCGGCGCGAGGCCGAGGCCTCCAAGAAGGCCGTGGCGGACTCCAATGCGCTCAAGCGCCCTGTGGTCACGCCCATCCTCGACTACACCACCTTCTACCCGGCGGAGGAGTACCACCAGCGCTACTTCGAGAAGAACCCCATCCGCTACAAGTTCTACCGCTACAACTGCGGCCGCGACAACACCATCCGCGCCCTGTGGGGGACAGAGGCCGACAAGCCGTTCTCGGCCTTCTCGGCGGAGGCAGCGAGCGGCTGGCGCAAGCCCACCCGCGAGCAGCTCAAGGCGAGGCTGACCCCCATGCAGTTCAAGGTCACGCAGGAGGACGGCACCGAGCCGCCCTTCCGCAACGAATACGACACCAACAAGCGCGAGGGCATCTACGTGGACATCGTGTCCGGCGAGGCGCTCTTCAGCTCCAGGGACAAGTTCGATTCCGGCACCGGCTGGCCCAGCTTCACCCGGCCGCTTGAGCCCGGCAACATCGTGGAGCGCGCGGACAACACCCTGTTTGCCACGCGCACCGAGGTCCGCAGCAGGCTGGCCGACAGCCACCTGGGCCACGTGTTCCCCGACGGCCCCAAGCCCACTGGCCTGCGCTACTGCATGAACTCCGCGGCGCTGCGCTTCGTGCCCAGGGAGAACCTGGAAAAGGAAGGCTACGGCAAGTACTTGAGCCTGTTCAAGTAGGAGCCCCTTACAGTCACCCACCACCCCCGCAAGCGCAAGGAGCGGCACCGATGGACTACTACAACCCGCAGGACCTGGCCAAATTCGGCGACATCGGCAAGAACGCGCCAGAGGCGGCGAAGAAGTTCTTCGCCTACTACGGCGAGGTCTTTGCCGAGGGCGCGCTCTCCGAGCGCGAAAAGGCCCTCATCGCCCTGGCCGTGGCCCACGCGGTGCAGTGTCCCTACTGCATCGACGCCTACACCAACACCTGCCTGGAAAAGGGCTCCAACCCCGACGAGATGACCGAGGCCGTGCACGTGGCCGCGGCCATCCGCGGAGGGGCCACCCTGGTGCACGGCGTGCAGATGCGCAACATCCTGGACAAGAAGACCCTGTAGGCCAGCCTCATGAGCGCGCCCACGAGCGAGATGACCTTCGCCGAAACCCTGGCGGAACACGGCCTGAGCCTGCGCAAGGGCCGCGCAGACTGCCTGCAGGTCAACGTGGGCTATGCCTGCAACCTATCCTGCCGCCACTGCCACCTGGAGGCCGGGCCGACGCGCACCGAGGCCATGAGCCGCGCCACCATGGACGAGGTCATCGCCCTGGCCCGGCGCGTCCCCTTCGCCTCGGTGGACGTCACCGGCGGCGCGCCGGAGCTGAACCCGGACCTGGCGCACCTGCTGACGCACCTCGGCCCCCTGGCGGCGAACAAGGCCACGGGGCGAATCTTCCGCACCAACCTGCTGGCGCTGCTGGAGATGGACGGCCGCGACGCGCTGGTGGACCTGCTGGCCAAGGGCGGCTGGAGCATCGGGGCGTCGCTGCCCGCGGTCAACGCCGGGCAGGTGGAGGCGATCCGTGGCGCGGGGGTGTTCGAAAAGAGCCTCGACATGCTGCACAGGCTGAATTCACGCGGCTTCGGGCAGGGCGCCGGACTGGAACTGCACCTGGTGTCCAATCCCGGCGGCGCCTTCCTGCCGCCCGCCCAGGCCTCGGCCACCAGGACCTTCCGCCAGGCCCTCGACCGCCGCGGCATCCGCTTCGACTCGCTCTTCGTCTTCGCCAACGTGCCGCTGGGGCGCTTCCACAACTGGCTTGAGCGCTCCGGCAACCTGGGCGGCTACATGGATTTGCTGCGCCAGCGCTTCAACCCCGGCGTGCTCTGCTCGCTCATGTGCCGCAACATCGTGTCCGTGGGGTGGGACGGCAGCCTCTACGACTGCGACTTCCATCAGGCCGCAGGGATCCCCGCCAGCGGGGCGCGGCACGTGCGCGACTATCTGGCCCACGACGAAGGCGCGGCCATCCCCGTGGGCGAGCACTGCTTCGCCTGCACCGCCGGGTCGGGCTTCACCTGAGGCGGCTCAGTGGCGGCCTAGTTCAGGCCGCGAGCACCACGCGCATTTAGGCAGGCGGCTCCGCCGGCACGCAGGCCCGGCCCTTGAGCCCGAACACGTAGTGCAGGGCCTTCTTGACCGTGGGCGAGAACAGCTTTTCGCCCACGATGCGCCCGGCCACGGCCTTGGCCGACTCGCAGCGCGTGGGGTACGGGTGCGTGGTGCCCGCCAGCGTGGTCAGCGAGACCTTGCCCGCCAGCACCGCCGCCCACTCGCCCAAAAGCTCGCCCGCGCCGGAACCGACGATCTGCACGCCCAGCGGCTTGCCCCCGGAATCCAGCAGCAGCTTGAGCCTGCCCCCGGTCTCGGCCTCGGCCCGGGCCTTGTCGTTGTCCGCGAAATGCTCCACCACCACCCGGTAGTCCACGCCGGGCTTCAGGCCCGCCTTCCGGGCCGCGGCCTCGTTCAGGCCCAGGCCGCCCAGGCCCGGCTCGGTGTAGGTGCACCAGGGCATCCAGGTGTAGTCGGCCTTGCGCGGCAGGCGGAAGATTGCGTTCGCCACCACCACGCCCGCCTCGTACCCGGCCGCGTGGGTGAACTGCCATGCCCCGGTCACGTCGCCGCAGGCGAAGATGTGCGGTCGGCTGGTGCGCAGGCGCGCGTCCACGGTGATGCCCTTGGGGCCGTACTCGACTCCGGCCTGTTCCAGCCTCAGGCCCTCCACGTTGGGCGTGCGGCCCAGGGCCACCAGCAGGACGTCGCCGCCGACGCTGCGCTCCTGCCCGTCCTGGGTGAAGCGCGCGACCTTGCGCCCCTTCTCCAGCCCCACGGAAGCAAGCGCCGCGCCCAGATGAAAGCGCACGCCCTCGGCCTCCAGGGTCTGCCGCACCTCGGCGGCCATGTCCGCGTCGTCGCGGGTCAGGATGCTCGTGGAGCGCTGGACGACGTCCACCTGGGAGCCCAGGCGGCGGAAGGCCTGGGCCAGCTCCACGGCGATGGGCCCGCCGCCCAGCACCACCAGGCGCTCCGGCAGGCGTTCCAGCGAAAAGATTTCGCGATTGGTCAGAAACGGCGTCTCGGCCAGGCCGGGAATGGGCGGCACCTGCGCGCGGGCGCCCGTGGCCACGACCCATTTGGCCGCGCTCACGCGCTTGCCGTCGATTTCAGCCACATGATCGTCGACGAAGCGCGCCGCCCCGAAGCGCACCTCGGCCCCCAGGCCGCAGAAGCGCTCGATGGAGTCGTGCCCACGGATGCCCATGATGACGCTCTCGATGCGCTCGCGCACCTTGGCGAAGTCCACGGGCGGCAGGTCCACGGCGGGCAGGCCGAAATCCTGCGCGCGCGACATGACGTGGCGAGCGTTGGCGGTGGCGATGAGGGTCTTGCTCGGCACGCAGCCGTAGAACAGGCAATCCCCGCCGAGGTGCTCCTCGCGCTCGACGAGCAGGGTGCGCGCGCCCAACTGGGCCGCTCCGGCGGCCACGGAAAGCCCGCCCGCTCCGCCGCCGATGATGGCGATGTCGTAGTCGTAGTTTGCCATGGACGCCTCCTTGCGGATGAAGGTCAGGACCGCCGCCTGCCGCGCAGCCAGGCCACCAGCTTGCGCGCGGTGATGGGGAACAGCCCGAGCAGGGCAAAGGCCGCGATGAGGCCTGGAGAGAGCACGTCGGCCAAAGACTCCACAAGGGCGATGCGCGTCCCGGCGTAGACGAAGACCATGGTCGCTGGGAGCATGCCCACCTGCGAAACCCAGGCATAGGTGCGCACGGGCATGGGCGTCAGGCCCATGAGCAGGTTGATGGCCCAGAACGGCAGGGCCGGGATGAGGCGCATGGTGAACAGGTAGAACGCGCCCTCGCGCTCGATGCCCTGGTTGACGGCCGCCAGCCGGGAACCGAAGCGCGCCTGCACCCAGCCGCGCAGGATGTAGCGCGCCGACAGGCAGGACAGCACCGCGCCGCCCGTGCTGGCGAAGGAGGCCAGCGCCACGCCCTCCACGAAGCCGAACAGCGCGCCCCCGGCGATGGTCATGACCGCCGCGCCGGGCAGCCCCAGCCCGGTGACCGTGACGTACAGGGCGAAGAACCCCGAGGCCGAAACCCAGGGCCGCTGGTCGGTCCACTGGCGCAGCTCGCCCAGGGACGATTTGAGCGCCGCCAGGGTCAGGTACTTGTCCAGCCCAAGGCCGAAGAAGGCCGCGACGCCGAGCAGCAGCAGAGCCGCCAGCGCGAACCTGGGGGCGTTGCCGCCCGGGGGGGAGGGGGTCTGCGACTGGCTCATGCCACGAGCCTAGCGCATTCCCGCTGCCGCCGCAACGCGGCCAAGCCTTCCGTTTCCTCCGCGCACCTGCTACCATGCGTCATGGACCACCCCCGCCCTGCCCTCTCCGTCGTCATCCCCGCGTACCGGGAACAGGCGCGCATTGGCGCGCTGCTCGCGCACTTGGCGCGCATTCCGGCCCCGGGCGGCCCGAGCGCTGGCAGCGTGGAGATCCTCGTGGTGGACGGCGACCCGGAACAGGCCACCCTGGCGGCGCTGCGAGAGGGCGCGGACACAGCAGGCGTGAAGGGCCTTGCCTCGGCCAAGGGCCGCGCGCGGCAGATGAACGCCGGGGCCGCAGCGGCACGCGGCGATGTGCTGCTGTTTCTGCACGCGGACACGCGCCTGCCGCTGGACGCCTTCGCGCGCATCGAGCACGCCCTGGCGCCCGAGACCGGCGATACCGGCGGCGGGGTAATCTGCGGCGGGGCCTTCCGGCTCCGCATCATGCCGGAGAGCGGCCCGCCCGGCCCCGGCCTTCGGTTCATCGCCTGGGCGGCCAACCTGCGCTCGCGCCTCACGCGCGCGCCCTACGGCGACCAGGCCATCTTCCTGCGACGGGACTGCTTCGCGGCCGTGGGCGGCTTCGCGGACATCCCGCTCATGGAGGACCTGGAGCTCATGACCCGCCTGCGCCGTTCCGGGCGCCGCATCCGGCTTCTGTCCGCCTGCGCGTCCACCTCGGCCCGGCGCTGGGAGGCCGAGGGCCTGCTGTTCTGCACCGCCCGCAACGTGCTGCTGCGCGCGCTCTACCACCTGGGCGTCGGCCCGCAACGCCTTGCGAGGTTCTACACATGAGGCGCGTCATCGTGTTTTTGAAGTTTCCCGAGCCCGGCGCGGTCAAGACGCGGCTGGCGGCCGAAGTCGGCGATGCGGCGGCGGCGCGGCTGGCGCGGCATTTCGCGGAGGAAACCCTGGCCGCGGCGGCGAGCCTCGGCCTGCCCGTGACTGTCAGCTTCGCCCCGGCCCGGCGCGGGGGGGAGTTCTCGTCCTGGCTGGGCTCCGGGTACGACTACGCGCCGCAGAGGGGCGAGGACCTGGGGCTGCGCATGCGCCACGCCTTCGAGGACGCCTTTGCCCGTGGCGCGGAACGCGCCGTGCTGGTGGGCACCGACGCCCCGGACAGGCCCGCGGAGTTCTTAAGCGAGGCGCTGGCGCGGCTGGACGACCACGACGCGGTGCTCGGCCCGGCCCTGGACGGCGGCTACCACCTCATCGCCCTGCGTCGGGGCAGCTTCGCGCCGGAAATCTTCTCCGGCATCGACTGGAGCACGCCCAAGGTGCTGGCCCAAACCCTGGACGCCCTGCGCGAGGCGGGCCGCACGGCCTACATGCTGCCGCCCTGGCGCGACATCGACGACCGCGCCGGGCTGGCCGACTACCTGGAGAGCCACCCGGAGGCCGCCCGTCTGCTGGAGGCCGATGACGTCGGGGCAAAGGCGGGCGCAACATGAACCACGAGGCGCTGCTGCGGCTGTCCACGTTCCTGGGCGTGGCGCTGGCCCTGGCCCTGGCGGAGGCACTGGCCCCGCGCCTGGCGCGCCCGGCCGAGCGGCGGCTGCGCTGGCCCGCCAACCTGGGGCTGGTGGCCGTGTCCACCCTCGTCATCCGCCTGAGCGTGCCGGTGCTGCCCGTGGGCCTGGCCGCCCTGGCCCAGGCCAAGGGCTGGGGGCTGTTCAACCTGCTTGCCGCGCTGGGGCTGCCGCTGCCGGAACCCGCCGCCGGGCTGTGCGCCATCCTGCTGCTCGACTGCGCCATCTACTGGCAGCATGTGGCCTCGCACCGCTGGCGCTGGTTCTGGCGGCTGCACCGCGTGCACCACGCGGACACCGTGCTCGACCTGACCACGGCGGTGCGCTTTCATCCGCTGGAGATGCTGGCGTCCCTGGCCTACAAGCTTCTGCTGGTGCTTGCCCTCGGCCCCCCGGCCTGGGCGGTGCTGGCCTTCGAGCTGCTGCTGAACGCCCTGCCCATGTTCAACCACGCCAATGTTCGCCTGCCCCTGGCGCTGGACCGCGCCCTGCGGCTGGCGCTCGTCACGCCGGACATGCACCGCGTGCACCACAGCGCGGACATGCGCGAGGCCAACACCAACTTCGGCTTCTGCTTCCCCTGGTGGGACCGGCTCTTCGCCACCTACCTGGACCAGCCAGCCCTGGGCCACGCGGGCATGACCATCGGCCTCACCATCTTCCGCGACCGCGCCTGGGCCGGGCTCTGGGGGCTGTTGCGCATGCCCTTCGCGTAATCGCCTGCGACACCGGAGGTCTTATGCGTCTACGCACCGTGATCCTGACCCTGCTGCTCTGCCTCGCCGCGAGCACCGCCCTGGCCGCCAAGAGCGCCGTGAACACCGGCTTTTTTGGCGTCGTGGCGGTGAAAGGCGCGGACGTGGTGGCCTACTTCACCCAAGGCAGGTTCGTGGAGGGCAAGAAGGAGCACAGCCTGAAGTGGAGCGGCGCGGAGTGGCGTTTCGCCTCGGCGGAACACCTGAGGCTGTTCATGGCGACCCCGGAGAAGTACGCGCCGCGATACGGCGGCTACTGCGCCTACGCCGTGGCCAAGGGCTCCACCGCGGGCATCGACCCGGAGGCTTGGAGCATCGTGGACGGGCACCTGTACCTCAACTACTCCAAGTCCGTGCGCGAGACCTGGCTGCTGGACACGAAGGGCTACATCGACCAGGCCGACCGCAACTGGCCGGGCGTGCTGGGGCGCTAGGCCTTCTCCGGATCTTCTCCGGTCAGCGGGCCTAGCTGCCGGGACGGAAGAAGCGGCCCAGGTCGGCGGGCGGGCCGGAATATCGCCGCAGCCGCGCGCTGGCCTGCACCAAGGTCAGCACGCCGATGGTCAGCAGGTACGGCCCGGCGCGCAGCACCCACACGGGCACCAGCTCCGCGCCCTCGGTCTGGAACGAGAACTGGGCGGCGGTGAGCGCGCCGAACAAGAGCCCCCCGCACAGGGCGCGCATTGGCCGCCAGGTGGCGAAGATGACCATGGCGATGGCGATCCAGCCCTGGCCCGCGCTCATGCCCTCCTTCCAGCCCGGCGTGTAGGAGAGCGACAGGAACGCTCCGCCCAGGCCCGCCAGCGCCCCGCCGAAACAGGTGCAGCCGTGGCGCACCAAAGGCACGGACACGCCCGAGGCATAGGCGGCGGAGGCGTTTTCCCCGCTGGCGCGCACCAGAAGCCCCAGGCGCGTGCGGGCCAGCGCCCACCACAAAAGCGGGGCCAGGACGAGCGCCAGGTAGGTCAGCACGGGCTGGTTGAACAGGGCCGGGCCGACCACGGGCAGCTCCGAGAGCGCCGGCACCGGCACGGACGGGAGCACCAGCCCCGGCGCGCCGAGCAGGTCGCGGCCGAGCACGCCGGTGAGCCCCGCGCCGAGCAGCGACAAGGCCAGGCCGGAGAGCACCTGGTTCGCGCCCAGGCTGATGGCGAAGAATCCGTGCAGGCCCGCCGCCACCGCCCCGGCTCCCGCCGACGATCTGGACGACTCTCGGGCCCCCCGGGCCTTACCCGATTCCAATGACCTGGCCGGATGGATCAAG
>NZ_JAVHLD010000031.1 GCF_031082295.1 Humidesulfovibrio sp. | reverse complement strand
AGCCAAGGCCGCTGCCGAGGCCGCCGCCGCGCTGCAGGCCCAGGCCCTGGCCGAGGCCGCCGCAAAGGCCGCCGCCGACTTGGCCGCGCAGCAGGGGCAGCTGGGACAGCAGGGCACTCAGCTCCAGGGCCAGTTCCTGAACCTGACCCAAGGCTCGATCTTCAACCTCAACCAGTTCACCGGGCCCAGCGGCCTCGGCAATCCTGGCGGTCCTGGTGGCCCGGGCAACCCCGGCGGCCTGGGCACTTTCGGCGACGGTACCAATCCGCTGCTCATCAGCCAGGCGGCCCAGGACTTCTTGAACCAAATCATCACAACCATTACCGAGCAGCCGGACAACCCCCTCAGCGGCATCACGACAGAGAATTCTCTTCTGCTCACGACCAAGGCGGAGGGGCAGTTCGTCGATCTCGACCCCTCGGACCAGAATACGAGCGTGGTTTCGCTCCGCGACTCCGCCTACTACGAGTCCAGCGGGAATCACGAGAATTGGGTCCAGAGTTCCTACTCCAACGCTTTCGAGCCCGGTGTCACCGCCATCTCCTCAACCGTCGTCAACGTCACCGGCAGCGAGTATAATGACGAGATCTATGGCAACAACTCCGCCAACCTCTTCTACGGTGGCAGCGGTGCGGACCTGATCTACGGGCGGGGCGGCAAAGACATCATTGAGGGCGGCGAAGGGAACGACACCATATACGGCGGCGCGGATGCGGATCTCATCGACGGCGGCGCAGACTTTGATGCCATCTACGGAGACGCCGGCAACGACACGCTGAGCGGCGGGTTGGGCAACGACACCATCATGGGCGGCATCGACAACGATTCCATCAGCGGCGGTGACGGCAACGACATGCTCAACGGCGAAGACGGCATGGACGTTATCGGCGGCGGCGACGGGAACGACACCATCATCGGCGGCGCGGACAACGACACGCTCACCGCAGGAGCCGGCATCGACAGCATCCAGGGCGGCACGAACGACGACCTCATCTACATGGAGTCCAACCTCACCGCCGACGACACCGTGGACGGCGGCACGGGCAATGACACTCTGTATTTCGCAGACAACGGCCTCGGCACCAACGACCTGGACAATGTCCAGGGCGTGGAGCAGGTGTACATCTCCGGCGCAAGTTCGGCCCTCATCTACCACGGCATGGAGTTCTCGGGCTCGGCCGACGCCACCATGTGGGACGCCGTGGGCGGCAAGCTCATCATCAATGCCTCAAGCTTGAGCGCAGGCGAGGCCCTGAACTTCAACGGCTCCGCCGTTGGCAACTACGGCTATTTCCAGATCACCGGCAGCGCGGGAGACGACACCATCAAGGGCAGCGATGCCCGCACCAACAGCGCCTCTGTGACCATCGGCGACTTGCTTAGCGGCGGCGCCGGCAACGACACCTTCATCGCCACTCAGGGCAGAGACACCATGGCAGGCGGACTCGGCTCCGACACCCTGGACTACTCCGACCTCACGAGCAACCCGCTGAACATCACCAGCACTGCGGACCAGACAGGTGGCGCCAGCTTCAACACTCTGGCCGGTTCAAGCCTCCACTCTTACTCCGGCATCGAGATCATCAAGGGCGGCGGCGGGGCCGACACCATCGACCTGGCCAACTGGACCAGCGCGGCCACCGTGTATGGCAACGACGGCAACGACTCCATCTTCGGCGGCTCCTGCCATGACTACCTTGAGGGCGGCCTGGGCATCGACGTGCTCCACGGCAACGCGGGCAACGACACCATCTACGGCGGCGACGGCGACGACACCCTGAACGGCGGCGCAGGAAACAACCACCTGCACGGCGACGCAGGCATCGACATGGTCAGCTACGGAAACGCCACGGGGGCCGTGACGGCGAACCTGAGCACCGGTTCTGTCACGGCCAACGGCTACGGCGGCACGGACACCCTGTACGACATCGAAAAGTACTACGGCTCCAACCACGGCGACACCGTCACCGCCGGAGCCACTACAGTGTCCATCGCCCTCGGAACCTGCGAAGACACCGTGTACATGGGCACCTACCTCTCCAGCACCGACACCGTCAGCGGCGGCAGCGGCTCAGACACCCTGCACCTGGACAACAGCTCCGGCAACACGACTGACTTGGCCAACGTCACCGGATTTGAACACATCACACTTAGCGGCACCAGCGCAAACCTGGCCGCCACCAACAGCCTCTTCAGCAACGTGGACAATGTCGGGATGTCGCCAGCGGTGTACGTGGACGGTGCATCGCTTTCCGGCACCCTGACCTTCGACGGGTCCGCCACAAGCGCCGGGTACCTCTACATCACGGGCAGCTCCGGCAACGACTCGCTTGTAGGCGGCGGCAACACGGGAGGCGGAGACCACCTCTATGGTAGCGGCGGCGCCGACACCATGACAGGAGGGGCCGGCCCTGATTTGTTCATCTACAAGACCCAGAGCGAGGGCGGCGACACCATCAGCGACTTCCTCAGCGGCACGGACAAGTTCGCCTTCTACAAGACCGCCGCAGGGGGCGACTTCGGCTTCAGTGACACCGCCACGGCCCAAGGACATGTCTTCAACACGCTGACAGACTACATGAATGCGGCCGACACCAATGCCGCCTGCTGGGTCCGGGACGACGACTTCAACATACTCAAGTTCGATGACGACGGTTACGCTGGCGCGCACGCAGCAGTGACCATCGCCAACAACGTCAGCAACATCACCTCCACGGATATCATCATCGTGAACTCCAGCCACGTCGAGGTCTAAACGCGCGCCAGCGCCGCCGCCCCAAACAGGACGGCGGCGCTGGCGCTCTGTTTCTTCTCCCCTAGAATTTTCCTCGCAGTCGTTCCGGTATCGCCGTCAGCCGCTCATCCGCGAGCACCTGGACGAACCATCGCCGCAGCGAGTCCTCGTCGCTGGGCCGACCTCCCTGCGGGCAGCGGGCAAAATCCGCTTCAGACTGCCGGAGCGCGTTCCAGCGCCGGTTCTTGTCCAGCAGCAGCCCGAAGTCCGCCGACTGCAGGTGCATGAGCCACAGGCCCGGGTCCTCGCGCACGCTCGCCTCCTCGTACACAAGGTGGAAGCCCTGCAGCCAGCTGGCCGGGATGCTCGCCAGCACCGGCTTCTTGTAGATGCCCTCGGCGGGCAGCATGACGCCGCGCTGGGTCGAGACGGGCTCGCCGGGCTTGAGCGGGGCTTCGGCCGGGGTGTCAGGGCGCATGTCGTGCAGCACGTCGAACGCGTGGCCCGGCTGGATGATGCCCCCGTAGCCAGGGCTCGCAAGCCTGGCCAGCAGCGCCTCCTCCCCGTCCTCAGGCACCAGCAGCTCGTCGGCGTCGGTGTGCAGCACAAAGCGGTACTGCGAGAGCAGGAAGCGCTGGAAATGCCCGCAGAAGCGCGCCATGTCGGCGTGGTCGGTCAGCCCGCGCGGCAGGGGCACCACGTTGGTGTCCGGGTGCAGCACGCCCCTGGGCGACACCGCCGAGCCGTGATCGATGACGTAGAGGTTCCGGTGGCCCGCAAGCCTTGCGTGGTGGGCCTCCCAGAAGCGGAGCATGTCGTTGTCGTCGCGGGCGTGGGTGAAGGCGGCCAGAAGCCCCGGCTTGGCCGCTTCGCCGCCCACCGGCATGGCCTTCACATAGTCCACGAAGGGCGCGAAGAACGAATGGTGGAACAGCACCAGTTCCTCGTGCAGAACGCCCTCGGCCCCGCGCACCACCAGCGTGACCTGCCGCGTGGGCGCGCGCTGGAGGATGCGCTCCACCTGGCACAGCTCGTCGTTGATGGAAACGGTGTCGAGCTTGAGCACGGCGTGGTCCAGCCGGTGCTCCACCCCGCCCAGCCTGAGCGCGAAGCCGGGGGCCTCCGCCACCAGGTCCGCGCGGGAGAGGCGGATGTAGGCCATGCGCACGTCATCCAGCCGAAAGGCGTAGGCCATGCGCCCCCCTACCCTTTCGCGGGCCGACCCGCTTCCAGCGCCAGCAACAGCGCCTTCAGGTCCAGGCCGTGGGGGTTGGTGTAGCCGGTGAGCGCGCCGTCCGCACCCAGCACGCGATGACACGGCACGACAAGGGGCCAGGGGTTGCGCGCCATGGCCTGGCCCACGGCCCTGGCCTTGCCCGGGTGTCCTGCCAGGGCGGCAAGCTCGCCGTAGGTCAGGGTCCGGCCGCAGGGCACACGCTCATGGAGCGCGCGCAGGATGTCTCCCGTGAACGGCGGCAACGTGTCCCAGGCAAGCGGCAGGGCCGGGAATTTCGCGGGCTTGCCCTCGGCCAGCAGCGAGAGGGCCTTGTGCACGGCCTTGGCCTCGGGGCTTGCGTCCGGCGGCAGGCTCCCCACCTCCGCCCTGCCGAGCTCGAGCCTGGCCACCCGGCCGCCACGCCAGTGGATCGCGAGGGACAGCGGCGGCGCGGCCACCAGTTCCACGCGCTCGGCCTGCATCGTCATCTTGCCGTTCATGAGCACTCCTTGCGTTTCGCCCCAATCGGGCAGCGCGCCGGGGCAATGGCCCACCTTGCCCTGCCAGACGTCCTGGCGCAACATCTCCTCGCGGATGCGCCTGAGCGTGCCGGACTTGTCCGCGCCCCAGTCCGGGGCCAAAAGCTCGCCCGGGGCCGGGTCCGCGGCCAGGCGCTGCACGCAGATGTCGGGCCGCAGGCGCGAGAGGGCCAGCACCACGGCCGCCGCATACTCCTCCCGCGACGGCGGCGCGTACCCTCCGGCCCGCCACAGGGTCTCCAGGCCCGCGCCACGGCAGACCAGCAGGTTGTGGAACTTGACCCCGGCCACGGGCAGGGCGTTCAGGAAGTCCACGGACCGGGCCAGATCGTCCCGGCTTGCTCCGGGCAGACCATGCACCAGGTGGGCGCACACGAACAGGCCACGCTCCGCCGCCGCCCTGGCCGCCGCCGCGAAACAGGCCGCGTCGTGGCCGCGGTTCATGCGCCGGAGCACCGCGTCGTCGGCGCTTTGCAGGCCAAGGTCCAACTGCACGAAGCCGAAGCCCGCCTGGGCCAGCACGTCCAGCCGCGCGCAATCGCCCTCCACGTCGAGGCAATCGGGCCGCGTGCCCAGGCACAGCCCCGCCACACCGGGCAGGCCGGAAATTTCCGCCAGCACGGTCCGCAGGCGACCGATGCTCGCATGTGTGTTACTATATGATTGAAGGTAGGCCAGAAGGCGCGCATGGGGGTGGCGGGCCAGCAGCCGGGGGGCCAGATGCCCCCACTGCCCGGCCAGATCCAGCCCCTGGGCGCGGAGGCCCGTGCCGGAGCCGGCGGGGTTGCAAAAAATGCAGCCCGCGCGGGAGATGGTTCCGTCGCGGTTGGGGCAGGAGAACCCGGCGTCCAGCGGCACCTTGCGGGCCTCCCCCCCCAGGCGCGCACGAAAAAAAGCCGCCAAAGGGTGGATTCGTGTGGCTTCCGCAGGGCCGGGGGAAGTGCTCATGTATTGCCTGCCGGTACTTCTTTTGGTACGAGGTGCTGTTCTGCACATGTAAGAGAGAATTGCCGCCGCCCACCCACTCTACTGGCGGCCACCAAATATATCAAGAACCGGGGGTTTTATGGTCAAGCTGTTCGACAAGTTCTTTGAATATTTCTCCACAGACCTGGCCATCGACCTGGGGACCGCGAACACGCTGGTCTACGTCAAAGGCGCTGGCGTCATGCTTTCCGAGCCGTCCGTCGTCGCCGTGAAGCGCGACTCGCGCGGGGGCAAGGTCGTGCTGGCCGTGGGCACCGAGGCCAAGAAGATGCTCGGCCGCACGCCCGGCAACATCGTCGCCATCCGCCCCATGAAGGACGGCGTCATCGCCGACTTCGAGGTCACCGAGGCCATGCTGCGGCACTTCATCTCCAAGGTCAACAATTCCCGCCGCCTGGTGCGCCCGCGCATCATGATCTGCGTGCCCACCGGCATCACCCAGGTGGAGAAGCGCGCCGTCAAGGAAAGCGCCCAGAGCGCCGGCGCCCGCGAGGTCTACCTGATCGAGGAGCCCATGGCCGCGGCCATCGGCGCCAACCTGCCCATCACCGAGGCCACGGCCAACATGGTGGTGGACATCGGCGGCGGCACCACCGAGATCGCCGTCATCTCGCTGTCCGGCATCGTGTACGCCAAGAGCGTGCGCATCGGCGGCGACAAGATGGACGAAGCCATCATGCAGCACGTGAAGCGCAAGTACAACATGCTCATCGGCGAAAGCACCGCCGAGGAGATCAAGATGACCATCGGCTCCGCCTACCCTGTCGAGGGCGCGGGCGAGATGGAGGTGCGCGGGCGCGACCTCGTCACCGGCATCCCCCAGAACCGCATCATCACCGCCGAGGAAGTGCGCGGCGCCATCTCCGAGCAGGTGGAAGGCATCGTCCAGGGCGTGCGCATCGCCCTGGAGCAGACCCCGCCTGAACTGGCAGCCGACATCGTCGACCGCGGCATCGTGCTCACGGGCGGCGGCGCGCTCCTGAAAGGCCTGGACAAGCTCCTGCAGCACGAGACCCAGCTGCCCATCACCGTGGTGGACGACCCGCTCACCGCCGTGGTGCTCGGCTCAGGCAAGGCGCTCGAGTGCATCGACCTCTACAGGGAAGTGACCACGGACTGATGTGAATCCGAAACGTGTCGCCTTCTTCCTAGTCGCCGGGCTGTTCTTCTACCTGGCCCTGTACACCTGGAATTTGCGCACCGGGTTCTTGACCCGCCTGAGCACCTATTCCGGCCTGGATAGCGTTGGAGCTGTGTTGCGTCCCGGCTCCGCGGTGGGCAACGCCGCGGGCGGGTTCGTGGACCGCTACCTGTCCCTGGTGGGCCTGAAGCAGCAGAATGAAACCCTGCTGCAGGAGATCAAGGCCCTGCGCCTGGAGAACATGACCCTGCGCGAGCGCGCCGAGGCCACGGCCCGCGTGGAGAAGCTGCTGGGCTTTCCCGAGCCGCCGGACTGGAAGCGCGAGGGCGCGCGGGTCATCGCCCATCGCGTCGGCCCCACGGCCATCCTGGAAACCATCCTGGTGGACCGGGGCAAGCTCTCCGGCGCCCTGGAGGACACCCCCGTCATCTGCACCGAGGGCGTGGTGGGCCGCATCTACCGCGCCGGGCTCTCCGTGGCCACGGTGCTGCTCCTGATCGACCCCGCAAGCCGCGTGGCCGTTGTCGGCAGCACCAACCGCGCCGCCGGCGTGATCTACGGCATGGGCGCGGGCGAGCAGCTCGTGGTCAAGTACGTGGGGCTCAAGTCCACCATCGAGCCCGGCGAGATCCTCGTCACCTCCGGCATGGACGGCTTGTACCCCAAGGGACTGCCTGTGGCGCGGGTCACCAGCGTGCGCCGCGAGGAAGCCACCCTGTTCATGGACGTGCAGGCCGAGCCCCTGGTGGACATCCCCCGCCTGGAAGAGGTGCTCCTGCTCAAGCGCGCGGTCCGGCCGGAAGACTCCCGCGCCCTGTGGGAGTAGCCCATGCTCGCGGCATTCTGGTGGCTGGCCTTCACCGTCCTCGGCATCTGGGGGCAGAGCCTGTTGCCCGGCGTGGACTTCTTCGCGCCCGGCATGGCCGTTTCCCTGCGCTGGCAAAAGCCCGGCGCCACCATCATCCTGACCTTGATCTGGGTGGCGATCCAGGAAGGCGCCGGCGGGCTGGCTTTCGGCTACGGCATCCTGTGGTACGCCGTGCTGTTCTCGCTGCTGACCGTCGGGCGCTGGCTGCTTGACCCCGGCAGCTTCCAGTTCCAGGCCCTGCTCGGCATAACCCTGGGCCTGGCCCATCTGCTCCTGCTCTACCTCATGGCCGTGCTCGAGATGCGCGCCTTTCCCCTTGGCCGGGTGCTGGGCGAATGCCTGCTCCAGGCGCTGCTGTATCCGACCCTGTGGTATGTGGCCGACTCCATGTTCCCAGACAGGCTGAAAAAGGCTCATGAAGAATCTGCATAGCCCCTACGGACAAGAGCAGCCGCGCATGGGCGTGGGCCTGCTGCAATGCCTGATCTTCGGGCTGTTCTGCCTGTTCGCCGTGCGCCTGTGGTACCTGCAGATCCACCTTGGCCCGGTGTTCACGGAAAAGAGCCGCAACAACCAGCTGCGCACCGAGTACATCTTCGCCCCGCGCGGCTTCCTGCGCGATCGCAACGGCGAGCTTTTGGCCGTGAACGAGCCCGCCTTCGTGCTGGGCCTGGTGCGCGAGGACTGCGACAACATCCCCGCCACCCTGGACAAGGTCTCCGAGTGGACGGGCATCCCGGCGGAGCGCCTGAAGGACATCTACACCCGCAACAAGCCCAAGGTGAAACCCTTCGAGCCGCTGACCCTGGTGCCGGACCTGGACTTCGACCTCATCGCCAAGATCGAGGGCGGCAGCCTTCGCTGGCCGGGGCTCGACATCCTCTCGCGCACCCGGAGAAAGTACATTTACGGCCACCTGCTTTCCCATGTGCTGGGCTACGTGGCGGAGGCCAACGAGGCCGAAATGCAGGCCGACCCCACCCTGTCCATGGGCGATTTCGTGGGCAAGCAGGGCCTGGAGAACCGCCTGGACAACCGCCTGCGCGGGACCAAGGGCAAGCGGCTCATCGAGGTCGACGTCACGGGGCGCAGGCTGTCCGAGGAATTGCAGCGCGACCCCAAGGCGGGCGAGGAGATCTTCCTTTCCATCGACCTGGGATTGCAGCAGCTGGGCCACAAGGTGCTGGAGGGCAAGGCCGGGAGCGTGGTGGTCATGGACCCCGACTCCGGCGAGGTCCACGCCCTGGTCAGCGAGCCCTCCTACGACTCCAACACCTTCACCACGGGCCTGTCCTCGGCCCAGTGGGCGGAGCTGCGCGACAACCCCATGCACCCCCTGCAGAACCGCGCCACCCAGGGCGTCTACCCGCCGGGCTCCATCTTCAAGCTGCTCATGGCCGCGGACGGCCTGCACGAGAATGCCGTGGACCCGAGCGAGACCGTGCAGTGCACCGGCGAGCTGGCCCTGGGCAACCACGTGTTCCGCTGCTGGAAACGCGGCGGGCACGGCACGGTGAACTTCCAGCGCGCCCTGGTGGAGTCCTGCGACGTGTACTTCTACAAGCTCGGCATGAAGCTCGGCGTGGACCGCATCAGCTCCTACGCCAAGATGGCCGGGCTGGGCGAGCCCACCGGCATCGACCTGCCGCACGAGAAGGCCGGGCTCATGCCCTCGCGCGAGTGGAAGATGAAGCGCTACGGCGTGCGCTGGACCAAGGGAGAGGACTTGAACCTGGCCATCGGCCAGGGCTACACCGGCTTGACCCCGTTGCAGGTGGCGCGCCTCATCGCCGCGCTCATCAACGGCGGCAAGGTGCTGAAGCCGCAGCTCATGCGCGGCGTGGCCCCGGAGGTGCAGGGCAACATCCCCCTGACTCCCGCGCACGCGGCCATGATCAAGAAGGCCATGATCGCCACGGTGGAGGACCCTCGCGGCACCTGCCGGCGCGTGCTCACGCCGGGCGTGGTGGTGGGCGCCAAGACCGGCACGGCACAGGTGGTGCGCCTCACAGACGAGCTCAAGCGCATGGGCGACAACGTGCCCTACAAGTATCGCGACCACGCCTGGATGGCCGGCTTCGGCGAACGGGACGGCAGGCGCTTCGTGGTGGTGGCCATGGTCGAGCACGGGCTGCACGGCGCGTCCGGCGCCGGCCCCGCCGTCAAGGCCATGCTCGACGCCTTGTTCCTGGGCAAGAAGGAGCTGCCGCCCAGAGACATCGAAGGGGCGGAACGCCCGGCGGAGCCCGCCGCTCGCGTGGCCGTGGACCCCGTGGAGCCGCAGTTCCCGGATCCGACCCACGAGCCGGAGGTGGTCCAATGACCCCCATCGACCGCCGCATGCTCTACCATGTGAACTGGCCGCTGGTGGGCATCCTGGCCGCGCTGTTCTTCGTCGGCGTGCTGAACCTGTATTCCGCAAGCGGTGTGCGCCTGGAGGAAGGCGTGTCCGTCGAGCCCTATTACCAGAAGCAGATCATCTGGGGCACCATCGGTCTTGTCGGCATGCTGGCCTTCATGAGCTTCGATTACCGCAGGCTCTCCGCCGTGGCTTGGCCGCTGTACGTCGTCACGCTGCTCCTGCTTTTGACCGTGCCCTTCCTGGGCAAGACAATCTACGGCGCGCGGCGCTGGCTGGACTTCGGCCTCTTCAGCTTCCAGCCGAGCGAACTGGCCAAGTTCGCCATGCTGCTTTTGGGCGCGCGCATCCTCTCCACGGAGCCGGAACGCCTGGACCTGAAGCGCCTGGCCTACATCCTGGGCCTTGGCCTGGTGCCCACGCTCATGGTCATCAAGCAGCCGGACCTCGGCACCGGGATGCTCGTGCTGCTGCTGCTGGGCGGGCTGATCCTCTACCGGGGCATCCGGCCCTGGCTGTTCCGCACCCTGTGCGTGCTGGTGCCGCTGCTGATGCCTCTGGCCTGGTTCGGGCTCAAGGACTACCAGAAGCGGCGCATCCTGGCATTTCTGGACCCGGCCACGGACCCGCTGGGCTCCGGGTACCACATCCTGCAATCGGAGATCGCCATGGGCTCGGGGCGCATCTTCGGCAAGGGCTTTCTGGCCGGCACCCAGAGCCAGCTCCGGTTCCTGCCGGAAAAGCACACGGACTTCGCCGTGGCCGTGCTGGGCGAGGAATGGGGCTTCTTCGGCATGATGGTGCTCTTGAGCCTGTTCTGCGCCTTCCTTTATCAGGTGGCCATGGTCGCGCGCGACGCCAAGGACCCCTTCGGCAGCTACCTCGCGGCGGGCGTGTTCTTTTATTTCTTCTGGCAGGTGCTGATCAACATGGGCATGGTCCTGGGACTCATGCCGGTGGTCGGCATCCCGCTGCCCTTCATCAGCTACGGCGGCAGCGCCACCCTGGTGAACTTCAGCCTCCTCGGCCTGGTGCTGAACGTGTCCATGCGCCGATTCCTGTTCAAACAAAACTAGTCCCGAAGAATCTGCGCCGTCCCCGACTTCGCAGTTTCCCCACCCCTTTGCCGCGACGGCCCGTGCTCGGACGAGCGTCAAAGGGGAGTCGTTTTGACAAATCCTGGGCATAAAGTGATTTTTGGCACATGCCTGCAACCCCTTGGAGCACTAGCATTTTCGAGTCAAAAGGAGCCGATAAAAATGAAAAAAGGCTTTGACAGGCCTCTGGCAATCGTGTAGGCCACCTCTGACTTTGGACCAAAATTCACAATCCCATTTTCAACGCGCTGGGGGCCGATCATGATTGACATCGATTTCACGTTTCTGATCCAGCTGGTCAACTTCCTTTTCACGCTCGTTGGCCTGAACTTCCTGCTGATCCGCCCCATCCGGGAAAAGATCCAGGAACGCAACAGCCTTATGGCCGCCCAGGTGGGCAAGATCGAGGGCTTCAACTCCAGCGCCGAGGAGAAGCTTAAGAGCTACCAGGCGGCAATCGACGCCGCCCGCCAGGAAGGTCTTGAGATGCGCAAGCAGATGCGCGCCGATGGCGCGGGCGAAGAGCAGCAGATCATGTCCGCTGCCGGCAAGGAGGTCGCCGCCTCCCTGAAGGCCGCACATGACGAGATCGCCGCTCAGGTGGCTGGGGCCAAGCAGGCGCTGGCTTCCGAGGTGGAGAAATTCGCGCAGAAGGCCACGGCCAAGATCTTGGGCCAGGCTTAAGCCGACAGGAAGAAGGAGGGGGCACATTTTGAAAGTCGCGAGACATACAGTTTTGAGCCTGATCGGCGTTCTGGCCTTTGCCGCTGTGGCATACGCCAGCGGCGGCGAGGGAGGCCACGGCATCGATGCGGAAATGTGGAAGAACTACGCCTTCCGTATCGTCAACTTCATCATCTTCATCTTCCTCATCTACAAGTTTGGCGGAGAGAAGATCGCTGCCTTCTTTGGCGGGCGTCGCGCCCAGATCAAGAAGGACCTTGAGGATCTCGAGGTTCGCCAGGCCGAGGCCGAGAAGAAGCTGAAGGACGTGGAGACCGGCATCCGCAACCTGGAGCAGGAAAAGGCCGCCATCCTGGCCGAAGCCAAGACCCAGGGCGAAGCCATCAAGACCGCCATCATCGAGAAGGCCCAGAAGGATGCTGCCACCATGCAGCTCCAGGCCAAGACCAGCGCCGAGAACGAAGCCCGCGCCGCCTTTGACCGCGTCCGGGCCGAGATCGCCGACCAGGTCATCGAGCAGGCGACGAAAATCGTGCGGGAGAAGCTCACCGACAAGGATCATGAGCGCCTCGTGGATGAATACTTAACAAAGGTGGTGCTCAATTGAGCGGGAACATCGTCGCGCGCAGGTACGCCAAGGCGCTGTTCACCGTAGGGAGCAAGCAGGGTTCCTCCGAGCTTGAGACCTACGGCAAGCAGCTTGCCGACCTGGCAGAGGCACTGGCGGGAGCGCCGGAGGCTCTGAGGTTCTTCAAGAACCCGGTCTTCAGCGTGGAGGAGAAGAAAGCTGTTCTCAAGCAGATGGCGCAGCAGCTTGGCCTCAGCGGGGCCATGGCCAACTTCGTCAACCTGCTGGCGGATAAGAACCGGCTGGTCTCCATCCCCGAGATCGCTGCTGACTACAAGGCCATGCTCGATGAAGCGAGCGGCATTGTCTCCGGCAAGCTGGTCACCGCCGTATCGCTTTCCGACTCCCGGAAGGTGGAGCTGAAAGAACGGCTGGAGAAGCAGACCGGCAAGAAGCTGGTCCTCGACTACGGCACCGACGCCGAGATCCTCGGCGGAATCGTGCTGCAGATCGGAGACAGCGTGCTCGACGCCAGTCTGCGCGCCCAGCTGAACATTTTGAAAGAAACCATCAAGAGGGGTGAGTAGGGCCATGCAGATCAAAGCGGAAGAAATCAGCAAAATCATTGAGGGACAAATCCAGAATTACGAGTCCCGCGTGGAAATGAGCGAGACCGGCACCGTCCTCTACGTCGGTGACGGCATCGCCCGCGTGCATGGCGTGAAGAACGCCATGGCAATGGAACTTCTGGAGTTCCCCGGCGGCCTCATGGGCATGGTGCTCAACCTCGAAGAGGATAACGTCGGTGTCGCGCTTCTCGGCGAGTGCAACGAAGTCAAGGAAGGCGACCCCGTCAAGCGTACGGGCAAGATCTTCTCCGTGCCCGTCGGCGAAGCCGTTGCCGGTCGCGTTATCGACCCCCTGGGTCAGCCCATCGACGGCCTCGGCCCCATCGCCTCCAAGGAGACCCGCCCGGTCGAACTGAAGGCCCCCGGCATCGTCGCCCGTAAGTCCGTCCACGAGCCCATGGCGACCGGCCTCAAGGCCATCGACGCCATGACCCCGGTCGGCCGCGGTCAGCGCGAGCTGGTCATCGGCGACCGTCAGGTCGGCAAGACCGCCGTCTGCGTCGACGCCATCCTCGCCCAGAAGGGCGGCGACGTGAAGTGCTTCTACGTGGCCATCGGCCAGAAGAAGTCCACCGTCGCTCTCGTTGCCGACACCCTGCGCAAGTACGGCGGCATGGAGTACACCACCATCATCTCCGCCACCGCCTCCGAGCCCGCGCCGCTGCAGTTCATCGCCGCGTACTCCGGCTGCACCATGGCCGAGTACTACCGCGACAAGGGCGAGCACGCGCTCATCATCTACGACGACCTGTCCAAGCAGGCTGTTGCCTACCGCCAGATGTCGCTGCTGCTCCGCCGTCCTCCCGGCCGCGAAGCCTTCCCCGGCGACGTCTTCTACCTGCACTCCCGCCTGCTGGAGCGCTCCTGCAAAGTCAATGACGGCCTGGGCGCCGGTTCGCTGACCGCCCTGCCCATCATTGAGACGCAGGCCGGCGACGTGTCCGCGTACATCCCGACCAACGTCATCTCCATCACCGACGGCCAGGTCTACCTGGAGCCCGCGCTGTTCAACGCCGGCATCCGCCCGGCCATCAACGTCGGCCTCTCGGTCTCCCGCGTCGGCGGCGCCGCCCAGATCAAGGCCATGAAGCAGGTCGCCGGCACCCTGCGCCTCGACCTCGCCCAGTACCGCGAACTGGCCGCCTTCGCCCAGTTCGGCTCCGACCTGGACAAGGCCACCCAGCAGAAGCTCAACCGCGGCGCCCGCCTGGTCGAGCTGCTGAAGCAGCCCCAGTACCAGCCCATGCCGGTTCAGGAGCAGGTTGCCTCGCTGTACGCCGGCACCCGCGGCTACATGGACGACGTGCCACTGGAAGCCGTCCGCAAGTTCGAGACCGAGATGCTTGAGTTCATGCGCAACTCCAAGGCTGACATCCTGAAGGACATCCTCGAGAAGAAGGCCCTTGATGCGGACATCGAAGGTCGCCTGAAGGCCGCCATCGACGAGTTCAAGAAGGGCTTCCGCGCCTAGGGCGCAGGAGGGTACGATGGCATCCCTGAGGGACGTCAAAACAAAGATCGGCGCGATCAAGAAGACCAAGCAGATCACCAAGGCCATGAACATGGTGGCCTCGGCGAAGCTGCGCAACGCGCAGAGCCGCATTGAGCGGTTCAAGCCGTACGCGCAGAAGTTCTTCGAAATGCTTGGTGACTTGGCTGCCGGGGCGGACGAGTCGGTCCATCCGCTTCTGGCCAAGCGCGAGGAAAAAAAGACCGTTGGCATTGTTCTCGTTACATCCGACCGCGGCCTGTGCGGCAGCTTCAACGTCAACCTGATCAAGGCCGGCCTCAAGCTGGCCAAAGAGAAGCAGGCCCAGGGCCTGAACGTGAAGTTCTACTGCGTGGGCAAGAAGGGTCGCGACGCGGTCCGCAAGGCCGAGTACGAGATCCTGGTTCAATACCGTGACGTGATGAACAGCTTTGACTTCACGCTCGCCAGCAAGCTCGGGCAGGAGCTCATCAACTCCTTCCTCGACGCGACGCTTGACGAAGTGGTCCTGGTCTACGGCGAGTTCATCAGCATGGCCCGGCAGGTTCCGGTGGTGCAGAGCATTCTGCCCATCAGCGGAGAGCAAGCCGCCGAGGTCAAAAGCTCGGGCAAGGAATACGTCTACGAGCCTTCCGTGGAAGGCTTGCTGGCCGAACTCCTGCCCCGCTTCATCAAGGTGCAGGTCTATCGGGGCATGCTCGACACGTCGGCCAGTGAACATGCCGCTCGCATGAGCGCCATGAACAACGCGACGCGCGCCTGCGACGACATGACCAATGCCCTGACGCTTCTCTACAACAAGACGCGCCAGGCTTCCATCACCAGGGATCTTATGGATATCGTTGGCGGCGCTGAAGCGCTGAAAGGATAATAAGGGGGCCAAACACAATGAGTGCTAACGTGGGAAAAATCGTTCAGGTTATCGGCGCCGTCGTTGACGTCGAATTTCCTGAGGGCAAGCTGCCGCACATCCTGAATGCGCTGCAGATCAACAACCCGAACAACACCGACGCGCCGGACCTGATCTGCGAAGTGGCCCAGCACCTCGGCAACAACGTGGTCCGCACCATCGCCATGGACGCCACCGAAGGTCTCGTCCGCGGCATGGAAGCCACCGACACCGGCAAGAACATCATGGTTCCGGTCGGCGCCGGTTCGCTCGGCCGCATCATGAACGTCGTCGGCCGCCCCGTGGACGAAATGGGCCCGATCAAGAGCGACAAGCTCATGCCCATTCACGCCCTGGCTCCCGCCTTCGTCGACCAGAACACCAAGGTCGAAGTGCTTGAAACCGGCGTCAAGGTCATCGACCTGCTGATTCCCTTCCCCAAGGGCGGCAAGATGGGCCTCTTCGGCGGCGCAGGCGTCGGCAAGACCGTTATTCTCATGGAGATGATCAACAACATCGCCAAGCAGCACGGCGGCATCTCCGTGTTCGCCGGTGTTGGTGAGCGCACCCGTGAAGGAAACGACCTGTACCACGAAATGAAGGACGCCGGCGTTCTCGAGAAAGCCGCGCTTATCTACGGCCAGATGAACGAGCCTCCAGGAGCCCGCGCCCGCGTCGCCCTGACCGCGCTGGCCTGCTGCGAGTACTTCCGTGACGAGGAAGGCCAGGACGTGCTCTTCTTCGTTGACAACATCTTCCGTTTCACCCAGGCGGGTTCGGAAGTGTCCGCGCTCCTCGGCCGCATGCCCTCCGCGGTCGGCTACCAGCCGACTCTGGGCACCGACCTTGGTGAACTGCAGGAACGCATCACCTCCACCAAGAAGGGTTCGATCACCTCGGTCCAGGCCGTTTACGTGCCCGCCGACGACTTGACCGACCCCGCGCCGGCCACCACGTTCTCGCACTTGGACGGCACCCTGGTGCTTTCCCGCCAGATCGCGGAGCTCGGCATCTACCCCGCGGTGGACCCGCTGGACTCCACCTCCCGCATCCTTGACCCCCTGGTCCTGGGCGTGGAGCACTACGGCACCGCCCGTAATGTCCAGATGATCCTCCAGAAGTACAAGGAACTCCAGGACATCATCGCGATTCTGGGTATGGACGAGCTCTCCGACGACGACAAGCTCCTCGTCGGCCGCGCCCGCCGCATCCAGCGCTTCCTGTCCCAGCCCTTCCACGTGGCCGAAGCCTTCACCGGCAAGCCCGGCCGCTACGTCAAACTTGAAGACACCATCAAGGGCTTCAAGGAGATCATCGAAGGCAAGCACGACGACATCCCTGAGAGCGCCTTCTACATGGTCGGCGACATCAACGAGGCTCTGGAAAAAGCCAAGCAAGGATAGTGTGCCATGTCCAAGAAGCTGCTGCTTGAAATCGTGACGCCCGACCGCAAGGTCCTCTCGCAGGACGTTGACTATGTCGGAGCCCCCGGCGCGCTGGGCGAGTTCGGTGTACTGCCGAACCACATCCCCTTCCTGTCCGCGCTGGGCATCGGCAACCTGTACTACAAGGACGCGGGCAAGACCCACTACGTCTTTGTGTCCGGCGGGTTTGCCGAGGTCAGCCCTGACAAGGTCACCATCCTGGCAGAGGCCGCGGAAATGGCTACGGACATCGACCTGGAACGCGCCCGCAAGGCCCAGGAGCGTGCCCAGCAGCGTCTCGCCCGTGCCCAGGACAAGATCGACCACGCCCGTGCCCAGGCCGCGCTGCGTCGTTCCCTGGCTCGCTTGAGCTGCCGCAACTCCGGGGACAAAGCCGGAACGTGCTAGCATCCCGCACCCTGCGCCGCCCAGAGGCTCAGGACGTCTGAGAAACCAAGGCAGGCCGGGCTCATCCGGCCTGCCTTTTTTCATCCGCCAAGCGGCGGGGAACACAGCGCAGCCAGGCTGCCAGGAGACACAATGCCCCACCAGAACACCATCGCCGTCATCCTGGCTGCTGGAAAAGGCACGCGCATGCACTCTGACAAGCCCAAGGTCCTTCAGACCGTCCTGGGAGAGACAATGCTCGGGCTTGTCGCTGGTGCGGCGCAGGCTGTGGCCGCTCAGGTGCTCACGGTAGTGGGGCACGGCGTGGAGATGGTCAGAAAGGCGCACCCGGAACTGGCCGAAGGCTTCGTGCTGCAGGAAAAGCAGCTCGGCACCGGCCACGCCCTGCAAGTCGCCTGGGACCGCGTCCGCGCCTCTGGAGCGAGCCATTGCCTGGTCCTGAATGGCGATACCCCGCTTGTGACGCCGGAAGTTGTGGAAGACCTTTTGCAAACCTGCCGGGCGGGCGCCGACTTGGCCTTCCTCACCGCGGTGCTGCCCGACGCCGGTGCTTTTGGCCGCGTGCTCAGAGGCCCGGACGGCGAGGTCCTGGGCATCGTTGAGGCCAAGGACTACGACCCAGCCACCCACGGGCCGGACACCTGCGAGGTCAACACCGGCCTGTTCTGCCTGAACGTGGCCGCCATGGAGAATTTCCTGTTCTCCCTCACCAACGCCAACCGGGCCGGGGAACTGTACATCACAGACCTCGTCGGCTTCGCTGTCGAGGCAGGGCTCAGCGTCCACGCCCTGCGCCGGGATGATTCTTCCGGTCTGCTGGGCGTCAACTCCCCCCTGGAACTCGCCGACGCCGAGGAGCGGCTTCGCTCGGACATCGTGTCACGGCTCCTGGCTTCAGGCTGCCTCATCCATCAGCGTGCAAGCGTTGTGGTGGGGCCGCGAGCCGAGGTTGAGCCCGGCGCGGAGATCACCGGCCCCTGCCGCATCCTGGGGGCGAGCCGCATCGCGCGCGGCGCGAAGGTCGGCGCGTTCTGCCAGCTCACCGACGCCGTGCTGGAGCCCGGGGCCGAGGTGCGCGAATTCAGCCACCTGGAATCGGCCACGCTGCAGGCCGGGGCCACAGCCGGCCCCTATGCCCGCTTGCGGCCTGGTGCGCTGTTGATGGAAGACGCGCGCGTGGGGAATTTCGTCGAGATGAAAAAGTCCGTGCTGGGCAAGGGGGCCAAGGCCAGCCACCTGACCTACCTGGGCGACGCCAGCATCGGCGCCGGGGCCAACATCGGCGCGGGCACCATCACCTGCAACTACGACGGCGTGAACAAGCACAAGACCGACATCGGCGCGGGCGCGTTCATCGGCAGCAACACGGCCCTTGTGGCGCCGGTCAGCGTTGGCGCCAACGCGCTTGTCGGCGCGGGCTCGGTCATCACGAAGAGCGTGCCGGAAGGGGCTCTTGGCATCGCCCGAGCGCGGCAAAGCAATCTGCCGGGCCGTGGCAAGAAACCTTGATTTTGGTGCCGCAAGTAGATAAGGTCTGGTTATGGAACTCATCGAAAGGTTGGAAGCACGCTTCGAGCAGCTCATTGCGCGCGTTCAGCAGTTGGAAGAGGAAAACCGGGCCCTGGCAGCTGAAAAAGAGGCCGAGGCCGGTAAAAGGCGGGAAATTCAAGACCGTATTGAAGCCCTTCTGGTGAAGGTGCAGGCATCGCTCGAAGAGCGCTAGGGCGACTGAAACCCCATGCCCCGCTACACCATTTCGGTCAACGGACTTGAACTCTCGTTCAAAACGGATGCGGATGAAAAGCGCATCCAAGCAGCCCAGACCTTGCTCGAAGAACGCTTCCATGAGCTGAGCAAGGATGGTCGGTATATAAGCAGGGAGAAACTGCTCACGCTTCTGGCCCTCGGGATCGCAGATGACTTTCTCGAACTTCGCCAGCGGCTGGAGGGCCTTGAGGCCCGGATGCAGGAGCTCTTGGAGAGGCAACAATAGGCCGGACCGTCGGCCTTGCGCATAGGGGAAATTCGGACAAACCCTGGGGAGTTCGTGATTGCTCTTGAGTTTTTGAGCCAATATGCATCAAAAGGGATCCGCCAGAGTGCGCCCGTGTGCATGCCCGCCTCGATGCGGGGAGCCTGACGGCCAGCCGGTGGAGCCCACCTCGGCAAGCGAGGTTCATAACTCCAAGAACGACACGGCACCCCGGGGCTATATATAGTCCACGGGTCACTTCTCTTCGCATCATGCGGCCCGAGACAAGGCTTTCCCCCTCCGCATAAACGCCTACCGCCCTCCAATAGCGCTCCCGACAACGCAGCACGAACCGTGCGGGTTTCGTCGCCTTTTTGGCGCGTTTCGCCGCGCACGAATCAGGCCCGTCAAGGCCTGTCAATATAACCGGAAGGGAGCAGCGCATGAATGATTCCAGCCTGTTGCTCATCGCCCTGGACGCAGTAGCCCTCACCGTGGGCCTCGTGGGCGGCTATTATTTAAGCACCTACGTCAGCAAAAAACGTCTTCAGGACGCACAGGACCTTGCAACCCGCATCGTTGAGGAAGCCAGAAAAGAGGCCGAGGCCACCCGCAAGGAAGCCCGCATCCAGGCCAAGGACGACATCTTCGCCCTGAAAAAGGAACAAGAAGAGGAGTTCAAGGACCGCGAGCAGACCATCAAACGCGAGCAGTCCCGCCTTCAGGAAAAGGAAGAGCGCCTGGAAAGCAAGCTCGAAAAGGTCGCCCAAAAGGAATCCGGCGTGGTGGAGCTCGAAAAGCGCCTCATCAAGCAGGAAAAGGCCCTGGCCGAGAAGCAGGAAGAGCTGGCGGCCGCAGCCGACATCCACGAGCGCAAGCTGCAGGAAATTTCCGGCCTCACCGTCGAGGAGGCCAAGGAACGCCTCATGACCGAGGTCGAGTCGCGCACCCGCCACGAGGCCGCGCGAATGATCCGCAACATCGAGACCGAGGCCAAGGAGAACGCCAGCAAGAAGGCCAAGGAGATCCTCTCCCTCGCCATCCAGCGCTACTCCGGCGACTACATCTCCGAGCAGACCGTCACCGCCGTGACCCTGCCGAGCGAAGAGATGAAGGGACGCATCATCGGCCGCGAGGGACGCAACATCCGCGCCCTTGAAGCCGCCACCGGCGTTGACCTCATCATCGACGACACTCCAGAGACCGTGGTGCTCTCCGCGTACAGCCCGCTCCGGCGCGAAGTGGCCAAGCAGGCCCTTGAGCGCCTCATCCACGACGGCCGCATCCACCCCGCCCGCATCGAAGACGTGGTGCGCAAGGTGGAGCAGGAAATGGACGTGAAGCTGCGCGAAATCGGCGAGCAGGCCACCTTCGACGTGGGCGTGCACGGCATCCACCCCGAGGTCGTCAAGCTGCTGGGCCAGTTGCACTACCGCACCAGCTATTCCCAGAACGTCCTCCAGCACTCCATCGAGGTCGCCTTCCTCTGCGGCATCATGGCCGCCGAACTCGGCCTGGACGAGAAGATGGCCAAGCGCGCAGGCCTGCTGCACGACCTGGGCAAGGCCGTGGACCACGAGGTCGAAGGACCGCACGCCCTCATCGGCGCGGACCTGGCCAAGAAGCACGGCGAAGCGCAGGAGATCATCCACGCCATCCAGGCCCACCACGAGGACGTTGCGCCGCAGACGGCCATCGCCACCCTGGTGCAGGCGGCCGACTCCCTCTCCGGCGCTCGGCCCGGCGCGCGCAAGGAACTGCTCGAGAATTACGTCAAGCGCCTGGAAGAACTGGAGGGCATCGCCACCAGCTTCGGCGGCGTCACCAAGGCCTACGCCATCCAGGCCGGTCGCGAGGTGCGCGTCATGGTCGACGCCGAGCGCGTGCCCGACGAGCAGACCTACCTCCTGGTGAAGGACATCGCCTCCAAGATCGAGAGCAACATGACCTACCCCGGCCAGATCCGCGTCACCGTTATCCGTGAAAAGCGCGCCGTGGGCTACGCCAAGTAGAGCAAAACCGCCATTAAGCCTGAATGAGGCCGGGGAGTCACCACTTCCCGGCCTTTTTCACGCCCGACGCCAAACGCGCTCGCCTTGCGTTCCGAAGGCAAATCTCCTAGGCTTATTCAATCCGAAAAGCCCCGACAGGGCTCTACTCGATCCACAACACCGACGGAGGTGCCTTATGGCGGTTGAAAGCAGGGAAAAGCGCAAGGCCAAGGTCATCGAGGTTCTGAACAAGGCGAGGGCCATGGAGCTTTACGCCATCACCCAGTACATGAACCAGCACTACAACCTGGACGACAAGGACTACGGCGAAATGGCGGCCAACATGAAGCTCATCGCCATCGACGAGATGCGCCACGCTGAAATGTTCGCCGAACGCATCAAGGAACTGGGCGGAGAACCCGTCACTCAGGGCGACGGCAAGGTGGTCAAAGGCCAGGACGTGCGCAAGATCTTCGTCTTCGACGCCGGAGTGGAAGACGCCACCATCGACACCTACAACAAGTTCCTGCAAGTCTGCCGCGAGGCCGGCGACAACATCAGCGTGAACCTGTTCCAGAGCGTCATCGACGAGGAGCAGGTCCACTTCAACCACTTCGACAACGTGGCCGGCCACATCAAAGACCTGGGCGACGCCTACCTCTCGCGCATCGCGGGCACGCCCAGCACAACCGGCGGCACCACCAAAGGCTTCGCCATTAAGCCCGGCGGCGGAGCGTAAGATCACACATGCTGAATGGCTGGCGGACAGGGGGGAACCCTCCCCTGCCCGCTTTTTCTTGCCCCCCGGCCCTTCCTGTCGTAAGCACCCTTCATGCGCATCCTCTATCTTGGCGACATTGTTGGCAGGCCTGGCCGTCTGGCGGTCAAGAAGCATCTGCCGGGCATCCGCGAGGCCGAGGCCGTGGACATGGTCCTGGCCAACGCCGAGAACGCGTCGGGCGGGCTTGGTCTCACGGCCGAGGGCGCGGGCGAGCTTTTCGCTTCCGGGCTGGACGGCCTGAGTTCCGGCAACCACATCTGGAAGTATCGCGACATCCCCTCGTACATGCAGCGCGAGCCCCGGCTCCTCCGCCCAGCCAACTATCCGCCGGACGTGCCTGGTCGCGGCATGGTGGTGCTGCGCAGGCCCGGCCTGCCGCCGGTGGCGCTCCTGAACCTCATGGGCCGCACGTACATGCAGGCCATCGACTGCCCCTTCCGCACGGCGGATGCGCTGCTGGCCGAACTGGACGCCGAGCACCCGGACGTCAAAATCCGCATCATCGACTTTCACGCCGAGGCCACCAGCGAAAAGGCCGGCCTTGGCTGGCATCTGGACGGCCGCGTGAGCGCGGTCCTTGGCACGCACACGCACGTGCAGACCAACGACGCGCGCCTGCTCCGCAAGGGCACGGCCTTCTTGTCCGACCTCGGCATGTGCGGGCCTGTGGACTCCTGCCTAGGCATGAGCATCGAGCCCATCCTGCGGAAGTTCTTGACTGCGTCGCCGGAACGGTTTGAAGTGGCCGACGGCCCCGTGGCGCTCACCGGCGCCCTTCTCGACATCGAAGACACCACCGGCCGGGCGCTTTCCATCCGCGCCTGGCGGTTCAATGTTTGACAGGAGCTTGACCGTGAACATTTACGACGAACTTTCCTGGCGCGGCCTGGTGCATCAGGTCTCCGACGAAGCTGGCCTGCGCAAGTACCTCGCTACCCCCGGCCAGAGCATGTACTGCGGCTTCGACCCCACGGCCGAGAGCCTGCACATCGGCAACCTCGTGCCGCTGCTGGCGCTGGTTCGCATGCAGCGCGCCGGGCACAAGCCCATTTTCCTGCTCGGCGGGGCCACGGGCCTCATCGGCGACCCCTCGGGCAAGGACAAGGAGCGCGAGCTCTCGGACATGAGCGCGCTGAACGCGCGCGCCGAGCGCATCAGAAGCCAGGTGGAGGCGTTTTTCGAGCGCAACACCGGCGCCAAGCCCTGGGTGGTGAACAACTACGATTGGGTCAAGAACATGAGCGCCATCGAGCTGTTGCGCGACGTGGGCAAGCATTTCACGGTGAACTGGATGCTGGCCAAGGACTCGGTCAAGGGCCGCATCGAGCGCGAGGAGACCGGCATCTCCTACACCGAGTTCAGCTACATGATCCTGCAGGGCTACGACTTCTACCATCTTTGCAAGGAGTATGGCTGCCGCCTGCAGATCGGCGGCGGCGACCAGTGGGGCAACATCACCGCCGGCACGGAGCTCATCCGCAAGAAACAGGCGGGCGAGGCCTTCGCGCTGACGTTCCCGCTCATCACCACTGCCTCCGGCAAGAAGTTCGGCAAGAGCGAGAAGGGCGCCATCTTCATGAGCACGGCGCTCACCAGCCCCTACGCCTTCTACCAGTACTGGATCAACACCGACGACCAGGACGTGGTCAAGTTCCTGAAGTACTTCACGTTCCTGACGCAGGATGAGATCGCCGGGCTGGAGGCGGAGCTGGCCCGCGCGCCCCAGGAGCGCGCCGCGCAGAAGGCGCTGGCCGCCAACGCCACCATCATGGTGCACGGCGAAGAGGAACTTGCCAAGGTGCTGGCCGCCACGGAGGCCCTGTTCGGCAAGGGCGACCTGCGCGCGCTGGACCACGGCACCCTCGTTGCCGCGCTTGAGGCCGCGCCCGCCCACGACTACGCCTTCAACGCGCTGCCGGACCTGCCGCAGATACTGGTGGACTTGGGGCTCTGCCCGTCCAAGGGACAGGCCAGGAAGGACATCCAGGCCGGGGCTGTCAGCCTGAACGGCGCCAAGGTCACTGACGCCGCGCGCGCGCTGGCCGAGGACGATTTCCTGGGCGAGGTCAACGCCACCCACGGGGCCTTCGCCGTGCTGCGCAAGGGCAAGAAGAACTACGGACTCGTCCGGCTGGGGTAGCCTGATGTCGACCGGCCAGTTGTTGGCCGGTCACCGCCAGTCTGCAACGTCAGGCTGCTACTGGGCTTCCGCCTTGTCCTGCCCGAGCCGCAGGGCCGCCCGGAAACCGACGCGCAGCGTGGCCCAGCAGCCGACGAGCAGCACCGGAGCAAGCTGGACAGCGTGCAACAGCAGCGCGGCAGCCAGCGACTCCTCCTTGGGCTGGCCAAAGGCGGTCAGGGCGGCCATCATGGCGGCCTCGTAGACCCCGACACTGCCAGGCGTCGCCGGGGCGGAAAGCCCGGCCAGGCCGACAACGGCCACGGCCAATATCTGCACCAGGGTGAGATCCAGCCCGAAGACCCAGCTCAGCATCAGCGCATGCGTCACCACACTGCCAAGCCATAGGGGCAGCGTCAGCGTGGCCAGCCCCACGGCAAAGCCCACGGACAGTCGCTCGCGCAGGGCTCTGGCCACCCCCATGAGGTAGCCGGCCAGGCGCGGCCCAGGCAAGAGTCGCAGCAGGCTCTCAACGAAGACGCCCCAGAGCTTGAGCACCAGGACCGCGCCCCAGAGTCCGCCTACGATCATGGCCAGCGGAGCGGCCAGCACCGAGTTGCCCAGCAGCGCACCGGACAGAAGCGCCAGGGTCAGCAGCAGATTGAGGTCGGAGAAGCGCTCCCAGAACACTATCTCCGTGATCTGGGCCAGGCCGCCAGGCAGCGAGCGGCGCAGAAGCGCCATCTTGGCTGCCTCGCCCAACTTGGCGGGCAACAACATGTTCAGGAATTGGCCCAGGCTTTGTGCCAAAAGGACAGTGCCGTAAGGCACTTCGCGGTGGCAGAGCACAAAGAGCCGAAAGGCCGAGGCGAAGCAAGTGATGAGGCACTGGAACAGAAAAATCACGCAGACCTTCCACGCCGAGACGCGCGAAAGTATCTCAAGGACTTTTGAAATATCAAGATATTTCAGGGCGTAGAAAACACACCCGACCAGGATGCCCACCTGGACGAGGATCAGCAGGATGCGCTTCACTTGCCGCCGCCCTGCCCGTCTTCCGAACGATCGTCCTCGGGCCGGGCGTACTCCGGCACCAGGCGCATGAGCAGCGCGCGCACGGCTTCGCCATCCCGGGCCTGGGCCGCAGCCGCAAGCTCCTCCAGCGCTCCGTCCAGGACACAGGCCACCTCGGCCGGGTCAGCCCCAAGGGTGCCGCCGAGCACCATGATCTTCTCATGCTCCGTGCGCACCACATCCTCGCCTTCGGTGATGAGCTCCTCGTAGATCTTCTCACCTGGCCTGAGGCCGGTGAACACAATATCGACGTCCACACCGGGCTCCTTGCCCGAGAGCCGGATCAGGTCGCGGGCCATGTCCACGATGCGCACGGGCTGGCCCATGTCCAGCACGAAGATCTCCCCGCCCTGCTGCCCCCCGGCCTGCCCCATGGCTCCGGCCTGCCCCATGGCTCCGGCCTGCCCCATGGCTCCGGCCTGGAGGATGAGCTGGCAGGCCTCGGATATGCTCATGAAATAGCGTGTCATCTCCGGATGCGTCACCGTGACCGGCCCGCCACGCTCGATCTGCCGCCGGAACAGCGGCACCACCGAGCCGGACGAGCCCACCACGTTGCCGAAGCGCACGGCCATGAACCGCGTGCCGCTGCCCGCGAAACAGGCCATGAGCCGCTCGGTGACGCGCTTGCTGGCGCCCATGACGCTGGTTGGGCGCACGGCCTTGTCCGTGGAGACGAGCACGAAGCGCTCCACCCCGCTGTCCACGGCGGCCTGCATGGCCGCGCGGGTTCCCAGGATGTTGTTGGTGACGGCGGACCAGGGGTTCTCCTCCAGCATGGGCACGTGCTTGTAGGCCGCGGCATGCAGCACCAGCGCGGGCCTTTGCTCGGCCATGACCTGGCGCATGAGGGAGAGATCGGCCACGCTGCCGAGCACGCAGGAATAGGCGCTGAAGTCGTGCTCCGAGGACAGCTCCCCGGCGATGGCGTAAAGGTTGTATTCCGAAAGATCCACCAGCACCAGGCGCGCGGGCTTGAAGCGCACCACCTGGCGGCAAAGCTCCGCGCCGATGGACCCGCCGCAGCCCGTGACGAGCACCACGCGGCCGGTGATGGTGCCGGCGATGCCCGCCTCGTCCAGGGCCACTTCGCTGCGGCCCAACAGGTCCAGGTAGTCCACGGGCCGAAGCGTCAGGGCCACCTTTCCGTCGAGCAGTTCGCTGGTGGCGGGCAGGATGCGCTGGGGCAGGCCGGTGGCCTTGCACAGGTCCACGATGCGGCGCATCTGGGCGGCGGTTGCGTGGCTCACGGCGATGCACAGCTCCTCCACGCCGCGTTCCTCGGCCACGGTGGCCAGGTCTTCCACACTGCCCAGAACCTCGCGCCCGTGCAGGGAACGCCCGCGCTTGGCCGGGTCGTCGTCCAGAAAACCCACCACCTCGTAGTTCAACTGCGGCGAGGTGGATATCTCGCGCACCAGGCGCTCGCCCAGGCTGCCCGCGCCGATGACCAGGATGCGCCGGGCCGGGCGCTGCGGGTTCCTGCGCGCGCTGGTCCAGGCCGCTGTGCGGGCGTACACGGTGCGGATGGTCAGCCGCACGCCGCCCGTGAACATCAGGCAGAGCAGCCCGTCCATGGCCAGCACGCTGCGCGAGAACCCGGCGAAGCCGAAGCGGAAGGCCACCAGGGCCACAAACAGGGCCTGGGCCAGAACCACGGCCTCGGTGAGCTTCCAGAAGTCCACCAGGCTGGTGTAGCGCCACATGCCCCGATACAGGCCCAACAGCAGGAACACGCCGAGCTTGAGGGACAGGTCGTACTTGAACAGCCCGATGAGCTGCGCGCCGTAGGAATTGGACAGGTTGAAGTCGAAGCGCAGCAGGTAGCTTATGGTCAGGGCCGCGGCAAAGCACAGGGCGTCCGCCGCGAGCATGAGGTAGAAGTTCAGGTTGCGCGGGTTGCAGAGCATCTAGGCCCGCCCCCTGCGCGATACATCCGCGAGAATGGCCGCAACGCGGGCCACGTCGTCCCGGGTCATGGCCGTGCCCGACGGCAGGCACAGGCCCCGCGCGAACTGCTCCTCGGCCACGGTCCCTCCGAACACGCGGCATCCGGCGTACACCGGCTGGGCGTGCATGGGCTTCCACACGGGCCGGGACTCGATGTTCTGCGCCTCCAGGGCCTGGCGCGCGGCCTCGGGCGTGGCGCCGAAGGCCTTCGCGTCGATCTCCACCACCGTGAGCCAACGGTTGGCCTTGCCGTAGGCGGCCTCGGGCATGAAGGACAGCCCCGGCAACGCCGCCAGCGCCTCCTGGTACCAGCGGAAGATGCGCCGACGCGACGCCACCCTGGCCTCCAGCACGTCCAGCTGGCCCAGGCCGATGGCCGCCAGAATGTTGCTCAGGCGGTAATTATAGCCGATTTCCTTGTGCTCGTAGTGCGGGGCGTGCTCCCGCGCCTGCTGCGAGAGCTTGCGCGCGTGGGCGATGAAGTCCGCGTCCTCCGAGGCCAGCATGCCGCCGCCGGAGGTGGTGATGATCTTGTTGCCGTTGAAGGAAAAGATGCTGGCCGCGAGGCCCGGAAAGGCTCCGGCGTGGACCGCGTCGTCGCCATGCCCATACCGAGCGCCCATGGCCTCGGCGGCGTCGGCCACCACCGGCACGCCAAAGGGCGCGCAGATGTCGAGCAGGCGCCGGTAGTCCGCGCACTGGCCGTAAAGGTCGGTGGGGATCACGGCCTTGACCCGGCGGCCCTCGGAAGCCAGCGCCATGAGCGCCTCCCGTAAGCGGTCCGGGTCCATGTTCCAGGTGGCGCGGTCGCTGTCCACGAACACGACCTCCGCGCCGAGAAAATGCGCCGGGCTCACGGAACCGATGAAGGTCAGGCTGGAGGCCACCACCACGTCTCCAGGCCCGACCCCCAGGCAGTGCAGGGCCAGGTGCATGGCCGCGGTGCCGCTTGAGAGCGCCAGGCAGTGCGGCAGGCCCGTGCATTCGGCGAAGGCCGCCTCAAAGGCGTCCACCTGCGGCCCCAAGGGCGCGATGTAGTTGCTGGCGAAAGCCTCGGCCACGCGGCGCGTCTCGTCGCCGCCCAGGTGCGGGGGCGAAAGAAACAGCCTGGGTGCTTTTGCGTGGCTCATGGCGAAAACTCCGGTCAGGACAGCGGTTTCGCGGGCACGCCACCCACGGTGGCACGGCTGGGCACGTCGCGGATCACCGCCGTACCGGCGCCGACCACGCTCCACGCGCCGATGGAGATGCCCGGCACCGCGCAGGAGCCGATGCCCACCAGCGCGCCCTCGCCCACGCGGACGTTTCCGGCCAGGTGCACGCCCGGCGCCACATGGGCATGGGCTTCCAGCACGCTGTGGTGGTCCAGGCTGGCGCAGGTGTTCATAATGGCGTTCTCGCCCACCTTCGCGCCGGTGTTGATGACCGTGCCCGCGCACAGCACCGCGCCCTGGCCCACCACCACGTCCGGCGCGAGCACCGCGGAAGGATGGATGGCCGTGACGAAACGCTTGCCCGCGCTCTTCAGCTCGGCGTAAATCCGGGCGCGCGCCACGTTGTCGCCGATGCCCATGATGATGCTGTCGTGCGGCATGGCGGGCAGATCCGCCAGCTTGCCCAGCACGTTCAGGCCCATGACCTTGGTGCCCGTGAGCGACGCGTCGTCGTCAAGAAAACCCACAATCTCCAGCTCCCGGCCCTTGGTCCACATCTGGTAGAGCACGTCCGCCACAACCTGCCCGTGTCCGCTCGCACCCATGACGATGATTTTCATGCTGGCCCCTGGCGGATGTCCGCCGCGTGTTGTTTCCTGTTCTGTACCGCCCTGGCGGCGTTTGCGTCAACGACTGGCAAGCCCTGGGGAATCGGGCAGCCTCCGGCGGCCAAAGGGCCTGAGGCCCTCTGGACCCCCTCATTTGCTCGCCGCGCTTTCTGCGGCGGTCCCCGCCACAGAAAGCGCGGCGAGCAAATGAGGGGGTCCGGGGGAAATCATTTCCCCCGGCGGGGTTCGGGGCAGCGCCCCGATTCCAACATTCTACTCCACGCCAAGTACGCGCCTGACGGCGGTGATGACGTCGGCCACATCGGCGTCGGTGAGCCGCGCCGAGATGGGCAGGCTCACGGTCTGCCGGCCCAGGCGCATGGCGTGGGGGTAGTCCTCGGCCCGCCAGCCCAGCCGCTCCTGGTAATAGGGATGTTCCGGCAGGGACAGGTAGTGCACGCCCACGCCGATGCCCTGTTTGGTCATGGCCGTAAGGAAGGCGTCGCGGGTGATGCCGCACTGCTCATGGTCCACCATGACGGAATACAGGTGCCGGGCGTGCAGGGTGTCCGGCTCCTGGGGAGACGGCAGTCCCAGCCGCTTGCCTTCCGGCAGCGTGGCGAAGGCCGCGTCGTAGGCTGCCCAGACCTGCTCGCGGCGGGCGTGGTAGGCGCCGACCCTCGGCAACTGGTGGATGCCCAGCGCCGCCTGCAGGTCCATCATGTTGTATTTGAACCCGGCCTCGACCACGAGGTAGTGCTTGTAGCCCTCGTCGCCGAAGCGGTTCCAGGCGTCGGCGCTCATGCCGTGCAGGCCCAGCACCTTGATGCGGGCGAGGTCCTCGGGCCGCTTGGCGATGACCATGCCGCCCTCGCCGGTGATGATGTTCTTGGTGACGTAGAAGCTGAAGCAGCCGAAGTCGCCCAGGGTTCCGGCCTTGCGGCCGTGGTAGGTGGTCTCGATGGCGTGGGCGCAGTCCTCGATGACGGCGAGGTTGTGCTCCGCGGCGAGGGCCGAAAGCGCGTCCATGTCGCAGGGGCGCCCGGCGAAGTGCACGGGCAGTAGCGCGCGGGTGCGCGGGGTGATCATCTCGCGCACCTTGGCCGGGTCGATGTTCATGGTCGCGGGGTCGACATCGGCCAGCACCGGGGTGCCCCCGGCGTGCAGGATGGCGTTCACCGTGGCGCAGAAGGTCAGCGGCGTGGTGATGACCTCGTCGCCGGGCTTCAGGCTCAGGGCAACGAGCGCCAGGTGCAGGGCCGCAGTGCAGGAATGCAGGGCCGCGGCGGACTCCACGCCCTTGTACTCGGCAAAGTCGCGCTCGAACCTGGCCGTGCGCGGGCCGGTGCCGATCCAGCGGCTTTTCAGGCAGGCCACCACCTCGTCGATCTCGGCCTGTTCCAACGCGGGCGAGCCGAAGACGAGGAAATTTTCTTTGGCGCGGACAGGAGGCTTTTCAGACATCGGATGTTCCTTTCACCGCTCAGACCGTGGCGGCTTGTTGGCTGCCGCAGGGGTAACAGAAGCGCCCCCGATGTTCAATCGGAGGCTTCGCCTCATTTGTGGGGAACCTCGCCAGGCTCCGGGCGTCCCGCCTCGGGAAGAGAGCCCATGAATTCTGGCATCGTCGCCTCGCCAGCGGCGCTGACGCCTTCCCGCCGCAGCACGGCGCGCACCGTGCGCCACAGGATCACCAGGTCCAGCCACAGCGAGCGGTTGTCCACGTACCACACGTCCAGGGCGAACTTCTCCTCCCAGGTGAGGGCGTTGCGGCCGTTGATCTGCGCCCAGCCGGTGATGCCCGGCGGCACCTCGTGGCGGCGCGCCTGCTCTTTCGAGTAGCGCGGCAGGTACTGCATCAAGAGCGGCCTTGGGCCGACCAGGCTCATGTCGCCCGCGAGCACGTTCAGGAGCTCCGGCAATTCGTCCAGGGAGGTGCTGCGCAAGAACCGCCCGAAGTCCGTCAGGCGCTGGGCGTCCGGGGCGCTGCCGGGAAGCATGGTACGGAATTTCAGGATGTGGAAGGGCTTGCCGTGCAAGCCGGGGCGCTCCTGGCGAAAGAGCACGCCGGGGCCGAGCTTGAGGCGCACGGCCAGGGCCACGGCCAACAGCACCGGCGCGAAGATCGCCAGCCCCGGCAGCACCAGGGCCAGGTCCAGCAGGCGTTTGGCCGTCACCGGCCCGCCCCGGGTTCTTGACCTGGAGCGACCCCTTCAGCGTTGTCCTCGAGGTTGTCCTCAACATTGACTTGAGCGTCGTCAAGGCCAGTCGGCCCATGCGCCTGCGCGCCCGGAGGCTCTGCCAGGCCCATGGCCAGGAGCATGTCCCGCACCACGATGTCGGCGTCGAACTTTTCCTCGGCCAGGCGTCGGCCCGCAGCGCCCATCGGGGCGATGAGCTCCGGCTGCTCGACGAACCGGGCCATGGCCCGCATGAGCGCGCCGGGTTCGAAAGGCGGCACGAGATAGCCGGTGACGCCCTCCTCGACGGTCTGGCGGCAGCCGGGCATGTCCGTGGTGATCACCGGACGGGCCATGCTGAGCGCCTCCAGGATGGAGCGCGGGGTGCCCTCGCGGTAGAAGGTCGGCAGCACGAAGACGCTGGCCTCGGCCAGATGCGGGCGCACGTCCTGCACCGGGTCGAGCACCTCCACCACGCGCTCCTCTCGCCAGCAGCGCACCATCTCGGCGGGCACGCCGTCCGGGCCGGGGTCGAGCGGGCCGACCAGGCGGCAGATGGCGTGGGGGTGGCGCTGCTTGAGCAGGCGGCAGGCCTCCACGAACACGCCCACGCCCTTGGACCAGAGCAGCCGGGCCACACACAGGAAGATCGGCGCGCCGGTGTGGGGGTGGGCCAACACGGGCGCGGCCGGGGCGAAATGCTCCAGGTCCACGCCGGACCCGGCAACCACGGCCACGCGCTGGCCCTGGCCGGTTATGCCCAGGCTGGCGAAGAGGTCGCGGTCGTCGGGATTCTGAAAGATGACCACGCGGTTGTGTTCCAGGGCCTTGCGGTACAGGCGCACCACCAGCTCTGACAAGAGCCGCCGCCCGGACCATTTCTGCGCGAAGGAGCAGGACTTGGCGTCGCCAGCCGGGTTATCGCCAGCCGAATCGGCTTCCATCTCCAGCCCGCCGAAGGCATAACCCAGGCCCGTGATGAGCGAGGCCACCACAGGCGTATTCCCGGTCCCGCGAAAGGCCCACCGGGCCGCAAGCGAGCCGTAGATCACCGGCTTGATGGTGTAGGCCAGGATCAGGTCCGGCTGAAGCAGCTGGAATTCCCGGCGCAGAGCCAAAAGCGTGCGCAGATCCTGGCGCGGGTCCACCCCGCCGCGCCGCATGGGGAAGCGGATGAGCTCCACGCCCATGGCCCGCAGGGAGATGGACGTATCGGGCGAGCCGGGTTCCTCGGGCGGGGCCAGGGCCATGACCTTGTGGCCGCGCGCCACCAGGGCGCGCAGGAGCGGCCCGCGAAAGTTCACGAGGGACGGGGCGTATCCGGCGACGATGACGATGCGCATGGAGGCCTTCTACCCTGAAATCCCGGCGGTTTCCAGCCAGGATTGAAACATCAGAACGGGCCAGAGCCGATATTGGCGATTGAAGCGGCCGGACTGGTGCTCGGTCCAGGCCTTTTGCACCGGCCCAGGCTCCAGATGCCCCTCGCGCCGCAGCCGCGCGGGATCGATGAGCGCCTGCGCCCAGTCCTTGAGCTCCCCGCGCAGCCAGTCTCCCAGCGGCACGCCAAAGCCCATCTTGGGTCGCTCCCACAGCTCCGGCGGCAGGTATCGCGACAAGAGCCCGCGCAGGAGCTGCTTGCCCTGCCCGCCCCGCACCCGCATGGATTCGGGCAGGCTCCAGGCGAACTCGGCCACCCGGTGGTCCAGGTAGGGCGCGCGCGACTCCAGGCCCACGCTCATGGCGGCCCGGTCGACCTTGGTCAGGATGTCGCCTGGCAGGTACCAGGCCGCGTCCAGGTACTGCATCCAGGCTGTGGAGCCCTGGGGGCACAGCCGCGCGGAGGGCCAGCCCGCGGGCTGGCGCAGGGCCCAGGGGGCCTCGCTCACGCCGGGCACCAGCAGGCCCGGGTCGGGCCAGGCCGAGACGAGGGCCGCGTAGTAGGCCGGGGGAACCCGCGCGGGCAGGGCCTGGGCCAGCTTGTGCAGCTTCTCTCCCGGCAGGCGCTGCTGCCCCAGCTTCGGCAACAGGGGCGACAGCGCCGCGAAGACCCTGTCCCAGCTGCGGGGCGACACCGATTGCAGAAGCCCGGCCGCCACGCCGCGCAGGCCAACGGGCAGCCCGGCCAGTCGCGCCCAGAGCCTCGGGGCGTGGACGTGGCGGTTGTACCCGGCGAAAAGTTCGTCCCCGCCGTCGCCGGACAGGCACACGGTCACATGCCCGCGCGTCAGCTCGGCCACCAGCCGCGTGGGCAAAAGCGAGGCGTCGGCAAAGGGCTCGCCGGCAATCCGCATGAGCTTCGGCACCAGGGCCAGGGCATCTTCCGGCCGCGCCACCAGGGTGGTGTGCCGACAGCCCAGGTGCCGGGCCACGGCCTCGGCCTGGGCCGACTCGTCGTAGGCCGCGTCGGTGTAGCCGATGGTGAAGGTGCGCACCTGCTCCCCGCCGCTTGAGGCCGCCTGCTGGGACATGAGCGCGGCCACGAGGGAGGAGTCGATCCCGCCGGACAGCAGCGCGCCCAGCGGCACGTCGGCCACCATCTGGCCGCGAACGCTCTGGCGCAGCAGGCCCAGCAGGATGTCCTGGGCCTCGGCCTCGGTGCCTGCGAAAGGCTTGGCCAGCCCGGATTCCATGGTTTCGGTGAGCGACCACCAGGCCCTGGGCGCGGGCAGGTCGCCCCCGGAGAGGTCGGCGACGCGCGCGGTCAGGAGGTGTCCGGCCGGGAGCTTGCGCACGCCCTGGAGAATGCAGTGCGGGGCGGGCACGCAGGACAGCCGCAGGTACAGGGCCAGGGCCGCGCGGTCCACGCGCGAGGTGAAGCCCGGCGCGGCGGTGAGGCCCGGCAGCTCCGAGGCGAAGAGCAGCCGCCCCTGGCTGAACGCGTAGTGCAGGGGCTTCTCGCCCAGGCGGTCGCGGGCCAGGGTCAGGGTGCGCTCGCGGGTGTCCCACAGGGCCAGGGCGAACATGCCCGCCGCGCGCTTCAGCCCTTCCTCCGGGCCCCACAGGGCCAGGGCCTCCAGCAGGATCTCGGAGTCCGAGTGCCCGCGCCAGGCGATGGCAGGACGGCCGGAGTAGGCCCGCGCGGCCTCGATCTGGACGCGCAGGTCGGCGTGGTTGTAGACCTCGCCGTTGTAGCACAAGACGAAGCGGCCGCAGTGGCTGACCATGGGCTGGTGGCCCTGGGGCGAGAGGTCGAGGATGGACAGGCGGCGGTGGGAGCACGCCAGATGCCCGGCCGGGTCGGCCCACAGGCCGGAGTCGTCCGGGCCGCGATGGACCTGCTGGTCGGCCATGCGCGCCGCCGCGCCGGACAGTTCCGCCGGGGTGAGCGCGCCAGTGGCGTCGAGGATGCCGGAAATGCCGCACATGATGCGCAAACCCCTAGCAGGTCGCGCCTGGGCTGGCAATGCGCGCGAGCCTATCCGCCTTTACAGCCGTGCGCGCCGGGGGTAGACAGGCCCGGTCGCACCAATCCCCCCCGGAGGTCCACCCCCATGGACGCAGCGCTTACCGCATGGCTTCTCTACATCGGCACCGGCGCCTTTGCCGGAGCCCTGGCCGGACTGCTCGGCATCGGCGGCGGGCTGGTCATCGTGCCCATCCTGAACATCGCCTTCCACGCGCAAGCCCTGCCGGGCGACTACATCCAGCACCTGGCCCTGGGCACGTCCATGGCCACCATCGTGTTCACGTCCGTGTCGTCGCTGCGCTCGCACCACAAGCGCGGGGCCGTGCTCTGGCCCGTGTTCAAGGCCATCACCCCGGGCATCCTCATCGGCTCGTTCCTGGGCTCCAAGCTGGCGGCGCTTCTGTCCACCCGCTTCCTGAGCGGCTTCTTCGTGGTGTTTCTGTACTACGTGGCGGCGCAGATGCTCCTGAACATCAAGCCCAAGGCCACGCGCGAGGTGCCGGGCGGCCTCGGCATGTTCGGGGCGGGCAGCGTCATCGGCAGCGTGTCCGCGCTGGTGGGCATCGGCGGCGGCACCATGACCGTGCCCTTCCTGACCTGGTGCAACGTCGCCATGCACTCATGCATCGGCACCGCGGCGGCGGTGGGGCTGCCCATCGCCCTGGCCGCCAGCGCCGGCTTCATCCTCGGCGGGCAAGGAGTCGCCCTGCCCGGCCTGTCGGCCGGATACCTGGGTTTCGTCTACGTGCCCGCGTTCATCGGCATCGTGGCCGCCAGCGTGCTCACCGCGCCGCTGGGGGCAAAGCTGGCGCACAGCCTGCCCGTGGGCAAGCTCAAGAAGATCTTCGCCTGCCTGCTCATCGTCATGGCCAGCAGGATGCTCTACGGCATGTTCTAGCCCAGGCGCCTAGACCGAGCAACTCATCTTCCCGAAAGGATTGGCGAACTGCTCCAGGTGCGGGCTGGTGCGGAAGGTGTGCCCGGCCGTGGGCAGCACGACAGGCTCGGCCTCCGGCGCGGACCTGTACGCTACGGCCTCCGGCGTGAAACCAAGCCACATGGGCACGGGCTCGCGCTCGGCGTCGCCGCAGAGGCTCTCGCGGTTGCCGGGCTTGAACCGGCGCTCGCCGCCGTCCCTGCCAACGGCTATCAGCTGTGTCAGGCTCGTGGCCACGCCGCAGACCGACCCGTCCGGCGCGAAGGCCAGGGAGTTCGCGTCCCCGTGGATGCCGCAAGCGTCCAGGTCGAAGGCCTGCACAATGCCCACGGGCGTGGCCACGGGTTGCGGCCTGGCGGGCTCCACGCTGCGCAGGGTGCCGTCGGGCCGGAAGCTGATCCCGATGCGCGTGGCGATGGTGCCCGCCGGAGTCTGCACGTCCAGGACTTCGCCGGGCCAGAGGGTCAGGCTGTGCAACGCGCCCTCCGGGTAGAAGCTCACCCCCAGCACCTTCGCCGTGAGCGGCCCGAGCGGCGTGGGGAGCGTCACCGGCCCGGCCAGGCGGCCCTCGTCCTCCTGGGTCCAGTAGCCCGAGAGCTTGCCGTTGAGCGGAAACACGCGCGCCAGCGCCCCATTCTCGTGAAAGGTCACCAGCTCCGCCCGCAACGGCCCGACGGGGGTCATTATTTCGGTGGATTCCTCCAGCGGCAGGTGCTTGAGGGTGCCGTCCTCGTGGAAGTACAGGGCCTGCACCGTGCGCCTGCGCAGGTCGTCGGTGCTGTGCTGAACCGGCAGCTCGCCCAGGGGAGTCCGCAGCAAGGCCGGACCCGCGGGAGCGCAGGACTTGAGCGAGCCGTTGCCGTGCCACTCCAGGCAGCCCGCCACCGGGATCATGCCGTAACGCGTCTGAACCGTGTCCATCGCACCTCCGTCTTTGCATAGGGAGAGCAAGAACAGCGCCACAATTTAAGTTTGCAATTCAGGCATGTTGACCACTCACCTACAGCGACAATCAACACAAACGCAGGCACATCTACAATTCTGTAGCCATATACACCGAACATCCCGACTCCCAAAGCGGACGGGCTGCGCGGTCTCTTC
>NZ_JAVHLD010000030.1 GCF_031082295.1 Humidesulfovibrio sp. | reverse complement strand
GCATGAGCAGGCCGCTCGGCTCGTAGCGGTAGTGCGTTTCGGCGTCACCCGCCACCTTGAGGTTGCGGAAGCCCGCGCGGTCGTGGCCGTACTGGGTTTGGCCAGCCTGGCCCAGGCGATTGCCGGAGAGATACGTGTAGCGCCGCTCGCCGCGAAAGCGGGCCGGGTTGATCTCGGCCAGGCGGCGGCCCTGCGGGTCGTACTGGTAGGACTCGCACAGCGCGCCGGATGCGTCCGTGACGCGTGATAACCGCCCTGCGGAATCGTAGGCGTAGCGCCGGGTTTCGGCCACGTTGCCAAAGCGAATCGTGCGCTCGGCGATGCGGCCCTGCTGGTCGCGTTTGAGGGAAAGGTGGGAGGGCTGAGGCATGGGGGTCTCCTAGGGTTTGCGCAACAGGCGGGCTGCCCGTCGCAAATGGCCCATTGTACCCCCGGTTTTCGGCCCGGACAAAAATCACCCGTTTTTGGCCGCAAAAAGGACAAAAATTCCCCATTGACAGGGTTTGGAAAGAGGGCCTTCCCGACAATTTCGCAGGTACGCGGCCCTGATCGCCCTGCCGAGCTTTACAGAATTGTCCAGCGGCGTTAGGACAGCATGAGGACACACCCCCGCAGGGCCGCTCCCTCAAGCGGCGCGGGCAACCATACGCCCCAAGGAGGCCAGCTCATGAACACTCCGGTCTTCAACTGCAAAAACGCCGACGACGTGCTGCGCGCGGTCAAGGACTATGACATCAGCTTCGTGCAGTTCTGGTTCGTGGACATCCTGGGCACGCTGAAAAGCTTCCAGGTGACCCCCCGCGAGCTGGAGGCCGCCTTCGAGGAGGGCATGGGCTTCGACGGCTCGTCCATCCTGGGCTTCTGCCGCATCGACGAGTCCGACATGGTGGCCATGCCCGACCCCACCACCTTCCAGGTGGCGGCCTGGCGCCCCAGCGACCGCCCGGTGGCGCGCATGTTCTGCGACATCCACACCCCCGACGGCCAGCCCTACGCCGCGGACTCTCGCTACTGCCTGCGCCGGGTGCTCTCCAAGTGCGCGGAAAAGGGCTACACCTACTACTGCGGGCCGGAGCTGGAGTTCTTCCTGTTCGGAAACGACAAGGGCACCGAGCTGCTGGACCAGGGCGGCTATTTCGACGCGCCGCCGCTGGACCTCGGCAACAACATCCGCCGCGACATCATCTTCGCCCTGGAGAAGATGGGCATCGCCATCGAGTACAGCCACCACGAGGTGGCCCCCAGCCAGCACGAGATCGACATGCGCTACGCCGAGGCGCTGAAGATGGCCGACATCACCATGACCTACCGCGTGGTGGTCAAGGAGGTGGCGCGCAAGCACGGGGCCTACGCCACGTTCATGCCCAAGCCCATCTACGGCCAGAACGGCTCCGGCATGCACGTGCACCAGAGCCTGTTCAAGAACGGCCGGAACCTCTTCTTCGACCCGGCGGACCAGTACCACCTCTCGCCCGAGGGCAAGAGCTACATCGCGGGCATCTTGAAGCACGCGCGGGAGTTCGCCTGCGTGACCAACCAGTGGGTGAACAGCTACAAGCGCTTGGTGCCCGGCTACGAGGCCCCGGTGTACGTGGCCTGGGCGCGCCGGAACCGCTCGGCCCTGGTGCGCGTGCCCATGTACAAGCCCGGCAAGGAGGCCGCCACGCGCATGGAGCTGCGCTGCCCGGACCCGGCGGCCAACCCGTACCTGACCTTCGCAGTGATGCTGGCGGCGGGCCTGCGCGGCATGGAGCAGAACTACGTGCTGCCCGACCCGGTGGAGAGCGACATCTTCCACATGGACCAGGCGACCCTCGACGCGCACGGCATCACCTCGCTTCCCGGCAGCCTGTTCGAGGCCGCGGAGGAGATGAAGAAGAGCGAGCTGGTGCGCGAGACCCTGGGTGATCACATCTTCCACAAGCTCTACGAGAACAAGATCATGGAGTGGGACAGCTACCGCACCCAGGTGACGCAGTACGAGTTGAGCCGGTATCTGCCGGTGCTGTAGCGCGGGGATAGAGGAAGCAGAACGAGGGGCGGGCCGCAGGGTCCGCCCCTTTTTTGCGGGTGTGGAAGCTCAGACCAGCAGCAGGCGGGCCAGGTCGACGGGGTAGCCCGCCGGGTTCAGGCATTCCTTGATCTCCAGCCCGCTCGGGTCCTTGAGCAGGTCCACCTCCACGGACGCCTTGCGCCGCAGCGAGGCGTCGAAGAGGATCTTGACCATCGGCCTGGAGGCGTTGGAGGAGTTGTTGTCCGTGACGACGGCGTACTCGCCGGTGGAGAGCCGCACGAAGCTGCCCACCGGGTACACCCCGATGCACTTGATGAAGTGCTCGATGCTGTTGGGTGCGAAGGTGGAGTCGCGCCACTGGTACATGAGGCTCAAGGCCTTGGAGGTGGGCATGGCGGCCTTGTAGCAGCGCTTGCTGGTCAGCGCGTCGTACACGTCGACGATGCTGATGATGCGCCCGAAGATGCCGATGTCCTTGCCGGAGAGGCCGCGCGGGTAGCCCGTGCCGTCGAAGCGCTCGTGGTGCTCCACTGCGCCGCGCAGAATGTCCTTGGCCGGGCCGTCCGTGGCGGAGATGATCTTGAAGCTCTCCAGCGGGTGGGTCTTGATGATCTCCATCTCACGCGGGGTGAGGCTGGCTGGCTTGTTCAGGATGTCCTCGGGAATGCGCGCCTTGCCCACGTCGTGGAACAGCCCGGAGAGGCCGAGCAGCCGCAGCGTGTCCTTGTCGAGCCCCAGGAATTTCCCCAGGATGATGGAGAGCACCCCCACGTTTATGCAGTGGGTGTAGCTGTATTCGTCGAAACGCCGGAGCTTGAACAGGGTGACGGCGGCGGACTCGTTGCGGAAGACGCTTTCGATGAAGCCGTCCACCACGGGCTCGGCGTCGTGGTAGTTCACGTCCTTGCCCTTGCGCACGTCGTTCATGAACTCGTGGGCGTGCTCCAGGGCCTCGGAGTAGAGCTTCTCGGCCACGGGCAACTCCTCGGCCAGGGGCACGGCCTCCTGTTGCGCCGCCCGGGTCCGGTCCTTGTGGAGCTTGTTGATGACGTGCAGGGTCAGCTTGTCGTCGACGTAGATCTCGTCCACCTCGGGCGGCACGAATTCGTCGACGTTCAGGGGCGAGAGGATCGGCTTGCCGATGGGGATGATGGGGCTTTCGGGTGTTCCCTGGCCGTAGTGGGCCAGGAACATGCCCACCTCAAGGTCGCGCCTGCGCAGCAGCCGAAGCATCAACGGCCCCGGTCGCGCCGAGGCGCGGCGTCAGGGGGGTGGTGGGCGAAACATGATGACAGGGCGATGCCCAAGCTGTCCATAGGACCGTCGTTGTGCTTGGTTGTGGTGCCACTGGCCAACTGCAATTCCACTGTTGCTATACACGGAATTGGTGTCGTCATGTCAAGAGCTATCACATATCGCTATAGATGATTCCTCATAGAAGGGTTTGATGGCGTTGCGACGGCGTAGGCAAAGCAGAAAGCCCCTCCCGGCGCGTTGGCGGGAGGGGCCTTTCGTGTTGCTGGCGGTCCAGGGGCCAGCCGACCCCCGAAGCCTACGCTTTCTCTCTTACCCGCACTTGGTGTAGCCGCAGGCCTTGCAGCAGTTGCAGCCTTCCTCGAAGGTCAGCACCTCGCCGCAGTCGGGGCAGGTCTCCTTGACCAGCCCGTTGGCGTGGGCGCTGGCGTGCTTCTCGCCGGACATGTAGCGGTTCTCCAGCACCCAGGCCACCGCGTCGGGGATGGACTGGAGCAGGATCTTCTTCTGGAACTTGGGGTGCTCGCCGCCGATGCCCTTGAGCTGCTCCACGATGTCGCGCACCTCCACGCCGGAGCGCAGGGCCAGCGACACCAGGCGCCCGATGGCCTCGGCCTTGGCGGTGATGGACTTGCCGGACTTGCCGATGGTGGCGAAGACCTCAAACGGCTTGCCGTCCTGCTCATTGATGGTGAGGTAGAGCGCGCCAAGGCCGGTGTCGACCTTCTGGGTGAAGCCGTAGACGATGTCCGGGCGCTTGCGCACGACGGTCTTGGGCTTGCCGTCCTCCGCCGCGCCGTCCTTCTTCTCCTGGCCGTCGCCGGTGCAGAGCACCTGGGAGGCCTTGCAGCCGTCGCGGTACACGGTGACGCCCTTGCAGCCGTACTCGTAGGCCTTCCAGTAGATGTCCCAGATGTCTTCCTGGGTGGCGCTGGAGGGCAGGTTCACGGTCTTGGACACGGCGTTGTCGGTGAACTTCTGGAAGGCGGCCTGCATCTTCAGGTGCCAGATGGGCTCGATGTCCATGGCGGTGACGAACACGCGGCGGATCTCGGGGGGCAGGAGCTCCAGCTTCTGCACGGAGCCGACCTTGGCGACCTCCTCCATGAGCTTGGGGCTATAGGCTTCCGCGGCCTTCACGGCGGCCTCGAAGTAGGGGTTCACCTCGATGAGCTTGTCGTTGTCCATGACGGTGCGGGTGAAGCTCAGCGCGAACAGGGGCTCGATGCCGGAGGAGCAGCCCGCCAGGATGGAGAGCGTGCCCGTGGGGGCGATGGTCGTTGTGGTTGCGTTGCGGTACGGGCCCTGCTTCTTGGCGGCGTAGGTGCTGCCATCAAAGGAGGGGAAGGGGCCGCGCTCGTCGGCCAGGGCCTTTGAGGCCAGCTTGGACTCGTCCTGGATGAAGGCCATGAGGCGCTCGGCCAGGCTCACGCCCTCCTGGGAGTTGTAGGCCACGCCCAGCTGGTACAAGAGGTCGGCGAAGCCCATGAGGCCAAGGCCGATCTTGCGGTTGGTGCGCACCATCTCGGAGATCTGCTCCAGCGGGTAGACGCTGGCCTCGATGACGTTGTCGAGGAAGCGCACGCTCTGGTGGATGACGGTTTTGAGGCCCTCCCAGTCGATGCCTTCGCGGGCGTCGGCGTTGTAGAAGGCGGCCAGGTTGATGGAGCCCAGGTTGCAGGCCTCATAGGGCAGCAGGGGCTGCTCGCCGCAGGGGTTTGTGGCCTCGATCTCGCCCAGCTGCGGGGTGGGGTTGTCGCGGTTGATGCGGTCGAGGAAGACCATGCCCGGATCGCCCGACTCCCAGGCCTTCTGCACCAGCAGGGCGAAGACTTCGCGCGCCTTGAGGCGCTCGACGACGCTCTTGTTGTGCGGGGCGACGAGGTCGTACTCCTCGTCCTTGTCCACGGCCTGCATGAAGGCCTCGGTGAGGCCGACCGACAGGTTGAAGTTGTTCAGCTCGCCCTCGCGCTCCTTGGCGCGGATGAAGCGCAGGATGTCCGGATGGTCCACGCGCAGGATGCCCATGTTGGCGCCGCGCCGGGTGCCGCCCTGCTTGATCTGCTCTGTGGCGGTGTTGAAGATGCGCAGGAACGACAACGGGCCGGAGGCCACGCCGCCGGTGCTGCCCACGCGGGCGTCGGTGGGGCGCAGGCGCGAGAAGGAGAAGCCCGTGCCGCCGCCGGACTTGTGGATGAGCGCGGCGTGCTTCACTGCGTCGAAAATCTGCTCGATGGAGTCGCCCACGGGCAGCACGAAGCAGGCGGCCAGCTGGCCCAGGTCGGTGCCGGCGTTCATCAGCGTGGGCGAGTTGGGCAGGAACTTGAAGCTGGTCAAGAGGTCGTAATACTCGCGCGCGCGCGCCGCCACCTTGCTCTTGCCGCCCTTGAAGTTGGCCTCCTGGGCGGCGATCTTGGCCGCCACGCGCCAGAACAACTCGCGCGGCAGCTCGTAGGGCTTCCCCTCGGCGTCCTTGCGCAGATAGCGGCGCGCGAGCACCACCTTGGCGTTGTCGTTCAGGACCACATCGGGCAGGTCGGAGGGCATGAGGGGCAGGTCGGCGGCAGAAGGGGTCGCGGTCATTGAGGGTATCCTTGCAACAGCTTGAGGGTTCGAGAACACGGAATCTGCGGATATATTTTGGTCAAATTGGTCGGATGGCCAGTGTCTACGTACTTTATCAACTATCTCTAGAAAAATCCAGCCGCTGGCGACGCAGGCGGGGCAAGGACTTATGGCGCAAATCCGCAGAGCGCAAGGGCTGCGGGGGGAGCACTTTTTTCCTCTCGGCTGCCGGAAAGCCCGCCTTGAATGAGCGGAGAGGCCCTGAAAACAGGGCTGCCAGGGAGGCTGTCAACCCGGAATTTTTGTCTTTTTTACGGCCAAAAAGCGTCCATTTTTGTCCGGGGCGAAAACCCGTGCTATACTGGCGGCGAAAAAAACGGGCTCCTGGGAAAACCCCGGGAGCCCGTCCGGAATGTCTGGTGAGAAGCCCAGCGGCGAGAACGCCCCTGGTCCTTTTCAGGCCGTGATTACTCGGCGGCCTTCTTCTCGGCGGCGGCTTCCTTCTTGGCGGCCTTCTTGGCGGCCTTCTTGACAGCCTTCTTCTCCTTCTTCACGGGAGCGGCGGCCTCGGCGGCGGGCTTCTCGGCAACCGGGGCGGCGGCGTCGGAGGCGAAGGAAACGCCGGCGAAGGCGAGGACCATGGACATGGCGATGATGGCTTTCTTCATGACAATAACTCCTTGGAAAGTGGTGGTGATTGCGGGAAGGCCCATCCTTTCCCGCATGTGCATATCTATCACTCCGCCGAGCCGAAGCAAGGGAATTATTGCCATTCCCGTCAGCTAGTTACGTAATCGTCTAGAATTAGTTGAAACAGTATCAGCGGCCTGGGCCGTTTTGCGGGGTATTCCCCTGCGGCGGGCGCGGGCCAGAGGAGGAAAATAATTATGGATAAGAGGAAGATCATGCTGTTTCGCAAGACGTTCGCCGCGACGGGCAGCATGGCGGCAGCGGCAAGGGCGGCGGAGATACCCCTGGACGCGGCCAGGCGTCTGCGCGACGAGACGCCCCCCCCGGCTCTCTCGGACCAGGGCGAGCGCGACGACCTGGGCCGGGCCGTGGCCGCCCTGGAGTCCGAGGCCGTGCGGCGCGCGCTCACCGGGGTCGAGGTGCCGGTGTTTCACCAGGGGCGCGAGTGCGGCAACACCGTCAAGCATTCCGACCAGCTCTTGATGTTCCTGCTGAAGACCCTGAAGCCGTCGCGCTATGCGGGCGGGAAGGAGCCTGCCGTGGCGGGACCGGGGCGGGTGGTGGAGCTTGAGGTGGACTTCTCGGCCCTGGACGAGGACGGCGCGGAATAGCCGGGCTGCTTGGCCGCACTGGCCGGGCGGGCCGGCTCAGCCTTCGGGCGTCAGCAGGGCGATGTCCGCGGCAAAGGCCGGGTAACGGGCGGTGAGCCCGGCGCGGTTGCCGTGCTCGTAGTCCTCGAACTCGAACCCCGGCGACACGGTGCAGCCGAGCAGGGCGTAACGCCCCCCGGGCAGAAGCCGCGTGCCCTGCCAGACTCCGCGCTGCACCACCACCTGGGGCCGCTGCCCGTTCAGCAGGTCGGTGCCGATGGTCGTGTGCGCGCCGGTGCCGTCGGGGTAGAGCTGCAGCATGTCCACGGGGTCGCCCAGGTAGAAGTGGAAGATCTCCGTGCTGCTCACGCGGTGCAGGGCGGAAAACCGCTCCGGGGTGATGAGGTAGTAGATGGCCGTGGCGCATCGCCTGGGGCTGCTGTGGCGGCCGGGGATGGCCCCGCCGGGGATGACCGAGGCGGAGCGGTAGGTTTCGGCGTACAGGCCGCCCTCCTCGGGCAGGGGCACCAGGCCCAGCTCGCGGATGATGGCGCTGACCTCCTCGTCGATCTCGCCGCCGATTCCGCCGTTGATTCCGCCGTTGATTCCGCCGTTGAAGTCGTCGTTGGGGTTGTCGTTGATGTCGCCGTTGCCCCGCATCGCTCCGCTCATGCCACGTCCTCCGGTCACTCGGCGTCAGGCCAGGGCTTGCCCAGGCGCAGGTGTTCTTCCAGCCCGGCGATCTCTGCCAAGAGCGCCTCGGCATGCTTGCGCAGGCCCTTCACGTCGCCGCTGGCGGCGGCCTTCTCGGTGGCCTGGGCCAGCAGCACGGCGCGGCGAGCGCCCACGGTGCCGAAGGTGCCTCTGGCCTTGTGCGCCACCCGCTGGGCCTTGTGCAGGTTCTTGTCCTGCAGGGCCTTGTGCAGGTTGCCCTCGATCTCGGGCAAGCTGGCGGAACGGAACTGGGTCAGCATGTCGCGCAGCAGGTCGCTGCGTTCGCCGAAGGAGCGCCCAAGAAAGCCCAGGTCGAAGCGCGGGCTTGCGGCGGGATCGAACGGGGCCTGGCTGGCCGCGGCCGCGGCGGGCGCGCCGCCATTGCCCCCGGACGGGTTCATGACGCGCCGGATGGCCTCCAGCAACACGTCCTCCTCCACTGGCTTGGGCACGTAGTCGTCCATGCCGGCCGACAGGAAGCGCTCGCGGTCCTCGGCCTGGGCATAGGCCGTGAGGGCCACCACGGGAATCTTGGCATTGTGCGCACCGGCCTTGCCCTGGCGGATCATCCGCGTGGCGGAGACGCCGTCCAGCTCGGGCATCTGCACGTCCATGAGCACAAGGTCGAAGGTCTCGCGGGCCAGCGCCGCCAAGACCTCGTTGCCGTCGGTGGCGCTCACGACGGCGTGCCCGGCGTCCTTCAGGATGCGCTCCAGAAGGGTGCGGCCGATGTCGTTGTCGTCGGCCAGCAGCACGCGCAGCTGGCGGGTCTGGCTGGTCTCCGAGCCGCCTGTGGCAGCCCTGGACTCAGCCTGGAGCTGCTCTGGTGCGCCCACGGGCAGGCACAAGGTGAAGCTGAAGGCGCTGCCCTCGCCCTGGGTGCTGGTGACCTTGAGGGTGCCGCCCATGCGCTCCACCAGGCTCCTGCTGATGGCCAGGCCCAGGCCGGTGCCGCCGTGGCGCTTGCCGAAGGAGTCGTCGGCCTGGCTGAAGCTCTCGAAGAGGTGCGGCAGGAAGTCCGCGGGGATGCCGATGCCCGTGTCGCGCACGGTGAAGCGCAGGCAGGCCGAGCTCTTGGGCTTCGGGCAGAACAGGTCGGAGATGACCTCCAGGGTGATCGTGCCGGTCTCGGTGAACTTCACGGCGTTGCCCAGGAGGTTCCGCAGCACCTGGTCCAGGCGTCCGCTGTCGCCCACCACCACCTCGGGCACGTGCAAGTCGAGCAGGAGGTCGAGCTTGAGGCCGCGCTGCTCGGCCAGCATGCGGAAGGGCGCGACCACGGCCTCCAGGTCGGGCTTGAGGGCGAAGGGCGCGGGCCTGAGGTCAAGCCGTCCGGCCTCGATCTTGGAGAAGTCGAGGATGTCGTTGACGATGGCGAGCAGCGCCCGGCCGGACTCCACGGCCATGTCGGCCAGCTGGCGCTGGTCGGCGGAGAGGTTGGACTGGGCCAGGAGCTTCGCCGCGCCGATGACCCCGCCCAGCGGTGTGCGTATCTCGTGGCTCATGTTGGCCAGGAACTGGGCCTTGGTGAGGGTGGCGGCCTCGGCCACGGCCTTGGCCCGGCGCAGGGTCTCCTCGGTCTTGCGGCGCTCGGTGATGTCCTGGAAGGTGCAGTGCGTGCGCACGAAGCGCCCCTGCTCATCGCGGCTCACCCGGCCGTTGAAGGAGGCCAGCAGGGTGGAGCCGTCCTTGCGGACCATGGTGAACTCCTCGCTTGCGAGCACGCCTGTTTCCTTGAACTTGGGGAATACTTCCATGCTGCGCGCGACGCCTTCCGGCAGCAGGAACTTGCCGAAGTTCTGTCCGATGACCTCCTCGCGAGAGTAGCCCATAGTCTCAAGCCAGGCCTGGTTGGCCAGCAGCAGGTTGCCGTTCTCGTCCAGGGACTGGTAGGGCAGCGGCGCGTCCACGAAGAGGTCGCGGAAGCGCTCCTCGCTGGTGCGCAGGGCCTCTTCCGCGCGCTTCTGCTCGGTGATGTCGCGGGCGGAGCCCACGGTGCCGAGGATGTCGCCCTTGTCGTTGACGAAGGGCGTTTTGCGCACGTCGAGGTACAGGAACTTGCCCTTGACGTTGCCGTACTCGTCGAACTGCCCTGGCGCGCCCTGGCGCATCACGATGTTGTCGGAGTCCTGGCAGGGTTCGCCGAAGGTGTGCCAGGCGGGGTCTTCGGGGTGCGAGTCGCGTTCGCGCCGGGCGAAGAAGAGGTCGGTCTTGCCCTCGGGCTCGCTGGTGTCCGTCGCGTTCAGCAGGCCCTCGCACAGGGCCTTGTTGGCGAAGAGGTAGCGCTTCTCCAGGTCCTTGGCCCAGATCATGTCCGGCACGTTGTCGCACATAAGGCGCAGCATGGCGGCCAGCTCGCGGAAGCGCGACTCGCTCTTGCGCAGGGCCTCCTCGACCTCCTTGCGCGCGGTGATGTCCACGGCCATGGCCGCCAGGCCCTGCTTGCGCCCGCCGGACAGCGGCAGGAGCGACTTGACCACGAACCAGTGGCGCGGCTCCTCGCCAGGCCTGGCGAAGGTGATTTCGTATTCCACGGGAGAGCCCGAGGGGGCGTCCAGGAGCTGCCTGTCGTGGGCCATGTGCGTGCGCGCGTCCTGGGCCGGGCTGAATTCGTCCAGCGTGTGGCCCAGCAACGCCTCCGGCGGCAGGTCGTAGAGCTGGAGGAAGGCCTGGTTCACCAGCAGGTAGCGGCCTTCTGCGTCCTTGCAGGCGAAGGGCGCCGGAAGGGTGTCGATGACGGTTTGGAGGAAGCGCTGGCTCTCCGCCACCTGCTCCTCGGCCTCGCGCTGGCTGGTCACGTCGATGAACACGCCGACCATGCGCATGGGTTGGTCGTCGACCCCCAGGTAGGTCACGGCCAGGGCGTCCACGTGCAGCACGCCGTTTTTCGTGACCACGCGGAAGGACTGCTCGAAACGTTCGCCGGTGGCTCGCGCCAGCTCAAGGGCTTCGCGCACGCGCGGGCGGTCCTCGGTGTGCACGCGGCAGAGCCAGTCCTCCGGGGTGCCGGTAAGGTCGCGCTGGGACAGGCCGAAGCTCTTCTCGATGTAGGCGTCGAGGTGCATGGCCCCGCTGGCGAGGTTCCAGTCCCAGAGGCCGATGCGCCCGGCCCGCACGGCCAGATGGAAGCGCTCGTTGATGGCGGAAAGCTGGGCCTGGGCCTCCTGGCGTTCCAGCACGCTCCACAGGCCGTCGGTGAAGAGCTTGAGCTGGGTCACGTCCTCGTCGTCGTAGGGCGCCTGCTTGTTGCCCACGGCCACCACGGCCACCACGCGCCCGGCGCGGATCACCGGCAGGGTCAAGAACCGCGAGAGCTCAACATGCCCCTCGGGCATTCCCTTCTTGCGCGGGTCCGGCGCGGCGAAGTCGTTCAGGATGATGGGTTCGCGCAGGCGCACGGCGTCGCCCCAGATGCCGGTGGCGTCCAGGTTGTACCGGGTCCGCCTGTCCTGCACCTTGCACTGTTCCATCGCGCCCGCCGACCAGGAGTGCAGGTTGAACTCACGGCGCACGTCATCGTATTCGTACACATACCCGAGCGGGCTCTGGGTGAGGGCCTGGATCTGCTCCAGGGCGAAGTCCAGCAGGTCCTCGCGGGAGACGTTGTGCATCTCGTTCAGGCGCAGCAGCGCGCTGTGGCGCAGGCGGCGAAGCTGCTCGGCCTCCTCGCGGGCGCGGGCCTCGGTGATGTCCTGGATGATGGCGCAGGCGCCCTGGTACTCGCCTTCGGGGGAGAAAAGAGGCCAGGGCGTGATGCGGAAGAGCATTTCGCTGCCGTTGTTGTGCAGGAATTTTGCCTCGTAGGGCTGGCGCGAACCCTGGCGTCGGGCCTCCATGAGGTCGCGCTGCGCCTTGGCGTCGTCCGGGGCCAAGAAATCGAAATGGGAGTGGCCGACAATGTCCTCAAGCGGCGTGCCGGTCATGCGTGAGAGGGCGGGATTTGCGAACAGGAGCAGGCCGCCGGGGTCGGTCAGCACCACGCCCTCGTCCATGTGGTTGACGAGCTCGCGCAGGCGCTGCTCGGTCTCTTTCAGGCTCTTTGCGGCGCGCAGCTGCTCGGTCACGTCCTGGATGGAGGACAGGAGCAACGCGCGTCCGCCCGTCCTGAACGGGCCAGAACGCACTTCCACGTCGCGCAGGCTGTTATCTTTCAGGCGGTGCACGAAGCGGAACACGCCGCCCCGCGCCCCGGCTTCGGAGAGGGCATCGCGGATGACCTTGGGCGGGCTGGTGTTGATGTCGCCGATGCCCATGCTCCGCAGCTCTTCCTGGCTGTAGCCGTAGAAGGCGCTCGCGGCGCGGTTGGCGTCGATGATGGCCCCGTTCGCCGGGTCCACCAGGAGCTGCACCGCCAGGTTGTCCTCGAACATGGCCTGGAACAGCTCCTCCCGCTCGGCCTTGGCCTGCTCGGCGGCCTTGCGCGCGGTGATGTCCTCGGCCACCAGGACGAGGGTCTGCACCTCTCCGTCCTCGTCGCGCATGGAGGCCACGTTGACGCTGGTCCAGACGACCTGGCCGTCCTTGCGCAGATAGCGTTTCTCCAGCGCGAACCCGTCGATCTCGCCGGCCAGCAGGCGCATGCTCTGGCGCATGCTCTCGGGGCGGTCGTCCGGGTGCGTCAGGTCGATCCAGCGCACGCCCTTGAGCTCTTCCAGGGTGTAGCCCCAGAGGTTCAGGAAGGCCGGGTTGGCGTCAAGGATGCGTCCCTCGCGGTCGCCCTGGGAGATGGCCACGCTGGCGTGCCGGAACACGGCGCGGACTCTGGCCTCGCTGGCCCGAAGCTCGTCGTGCAGGCGGGCCTGGGCCTCGGCTGCGGCCTCCAGTTCGGCGCCCATGCGGTCGAACCCGGCGGCCAGGCGTTCGATCTCGTCGCCCCCGCCGGACGGCAGGGAGAGGCCGCTGCGCGCCGTGAGGTCGCCCGCGCCCAGGGCCGCGGCCTGCGCCGCCAGCCGGGACACCGGGGTGAGGATGGAGACCCGCAGCCCTGCCAGGGCCACCAGGAGCATGAGCAGCATCCCCAAGGCCATGACGCCGGAGTCGTACAGGCTCTGGCGCTGGCGCTCGGCGACGGGGCCGGCGAGGTCGTGCTGCGCCACCAGCACGCCGAAGATTTCCGGCGGATTGTCGCCCACGGGCGGCCTGTGCAGCGGCATGCCCACGAGCAGGGACTTGCCGTCCGGGGTGGGCTCGGTGAGGGGGAGGTTGACGCTCAGGGTGCGCTGGGGCAGGTCGCCGCCGGTGCCGTGCAGGGTGGAGGGCTCGCCGGAGGCGGCCAGGAAGCGGCGGCCCGAGGGGTCGGTGACGGCCACGGCGACCAGGCCTTTTGTCCGGCCCAGGTTCTCGACCAGGCGCTGGAGCCTCTCCGTCTGGGTGGTGATTTCCGGGTGGCGCTCGGCCAGGTTCTCCAGGGCGAAGCGCATGGGCTCGGCCAGGAGCAGCGCGTGGCTGCTCTCGCGCTCGACGACGGAGGCCCTGATGTTGAGGAAGCGCCCGCCCACGAAGATAGCGACGACAGAGAGCCCCATGAGCAACAGCCCCAGGAGCACCTTGGCGGCAAGGGATCGGCGCGGACTCGAAAAGGACGGCATGCCCTTCCTTTAATTTGGGAGCGCCCTGGCGGCGCCCAACTCTGGACGTGACTCTCCAGCTGATGCGGACCGTGACAATCTAGCCGATTACGTAGCCTAGCACAAGGAGGGTCGGGAAATCATTTACTGCCCGTAGCCCGGGGTCCAGAGGTAGTACAGGCCCGCCTGCGGCGGCAGCAGCCCTTCCAGGTCCAGGTTGATGACCGCCGGGCGCGCGCCCTCGGCCTCCACGCCGGGCAGGTAGTAGGTGCCGTCGGGATTCTCGCGGCGGCGATAGGTCACCACCGTTGCGTCCTTGGGCAGCCCGGCCAGCTCCTTGGCCTTGGCCAGGGCGTCGTCCAGGTAGCCCACGGAGTCGATGAGCCCCAGGTCCTTGGCCTCGGCGGCGGTAAACACCCGGGCAGAGGCGACGATGCCCAGGGCCGCGGGGTCCAGGTGCCGGTGCAGCTGCACCAGCTCCAGAAAGCGCGTGGCCTGGGCCCTGGTCATGGCGTCCACGAGGCGCTTCTCCTCCGCCGTGGCGGCCCGGAAGGGCGAGCCCATGTCCTTCAGCGTGCCGGACTTGCTCACGTCCACGCCGAGGCCGAGCTTCTCCATCAGCCCGGCCACCCTGGGCTGCAGGAAGATGACGCCCACGCTGCCGGTGATGGTCGTCGGGTGGGCCAGGATGTGGTCCGCCGGGAGCGACACGTAGTACCCGCCGGAGGCGGCGAGGCCCATCATGGCCGCCACCATCTTGACCTTGCTGGCGTCCTTGTAGGTCATGAGCTCGTGGTAGAGGATGTCGCTGGCCGTTGTGGAGCCGCCGGGCGAGTCGACCTTGAGCACCACGGCCTTGATGTCCTTGTCCTCGCGCGCCAGCTTGAGCTGCGCCACCAGCTCCTGCACGGTGCTGGGCCTGTTGCGCAGCAGGCCGCGCGTGTGCTCGCTGATCAGGCCGTCCACGCCGAGCAGCAGCACCTTGTCCGGCCCGTCGCCGTCGAGCCGCTGCTCCTTGTAGGGCTTGCCGGGCTCGCCGAAGAGGCTCAGGTTGGCCTGCACGCAGCCCGAAAGGCCCAGGCAGGCCAGCAGCGCCAGGCAGGCCGCCGCCTTGGACGCCGCCGTGAACATCGACTTTGGGTTGCGGATGGAATCTGGCAAGAGTGCCTCCTCGCGTGGAGGTTCAGACGGTTGCGGCCAGGACGAATCCCAGCCCGGCGCAGAGTTCGCCGATAGTTATGGCCGCGCCGAGAAAGTCGCCGTTGACGCCGCCCACGGCGGTGACCAGCCGCCGCAACGGTGTCAGCGCCGCGAGCGCCAACGCCACGGCCCAGGCCGCGGCTAGCGGCCGCAGCCAGAGCGCCGGGGCCAGCGCCGCCGCCACGGCCCAGGCAGTGGCGGCCGGGGTCGCCCCGGCCAGGAACAGTCCGCCCAGGCCAGGGCGCACATGCGCCCGCGCGGTGAACCCGAAGACCACGGCGCAGCAGCGGCCAAACACCACGGCCCAGATCACGCCCCACCAGTGGCCGTCCTTCAGCATCTCGCCGAACAGCACGCCCTGCCCGCCCAGGGCCAGCACCATGGCGGCCACGCCAAAGGCCCCGGAGCGGCTGTCCTTGATGATGGCCCAGAAGCGCTCCGGCTCCACATGGGCGGCGGCTCCGTCGGCCACGTCGGCCAGGCCGTCCAGGTGCAGCCCCCGCGTGACCCACGCGAGCAGCGCCACGGCCAGCCAGGCCAGCACCAGCGGCCTGCCCGCCAGGAGCCCCAGCGCCGCCGGGGCCCCGATCGCCAAGACGATGACCGCGCCGATCACCAGCCCGCACAGGGGCAGGTGGAACATCATGCGCCTCAGGTCGGCCTCGGGCAGCACGCGGGCGGGCGCCAGCCGCGACAAAAAGCCCAGCGTGCCCAGGAAGCGGGCGGGCGCGCTCATACCTTCAAAAGCTCCAGGCCCCTGGCGAACAGGATGCGCACCGGGTCGCCGGGGCTCAAAGTCAGCCGCATTGAGGCGGAGTCCTGGAAGGCGGCCAGCTCGTAGAAGCCCTGGCTGCCCAGCAGCAGGCCCGGCTCGCCCAGGCCGAGCTCGGCGTAGGCGCGCACCCGGCGCAGGGGCATGCTCTCTCCCGGCGCCAGCGACAAGCCCGCCACCTCCTCGGCGAAGGGGAAGCCCTGGCGCAGAGAGAGCACGCAGTTGCCGAAGTGGTCGACATGCAGCACATGGGCCAGCACGCCGCCGTCCTCCACCTGGGGCTTGGCCCAGGTCTGGCGCATCACGTCCTCGCGGGTCAGGGGCGAGCCCAGGGTCTCCATGGCCTCCCCGGCCGAGAGCCGGGCCGCCAGCGGCGAGAAGATGTCGCGGCCGTGGAAGGTGGCGGAGTGGCCATAGTCCGTCGCCGCCCCTGCGAGGTCATAAATGCGCGCCGGGGGCAGGCCCGGGGTGTCGAGCAGCAGGTCCAGCAGGCCGCCGTCTGGGGCCAGGAAGCTCTGGGAGCCCGCCTGCACGCCCAGGATCTTTCGGCTGGTGCCCACGCGCGGGTCCACCACGCACATGAACACCGTGTCCCGCGGGAAGTGGGGGGCGCTGGCGGCCAGGAAAAAGGCCGCCTGGGCGGTGCCGAAGGGCTCCACCTGGTGGCTGATGTCGATGAGCGGCGCGCCGGGCGCCAGCCGCGTGAGGGCGGCGTGCAGCTGCCCCACGTAGGGGTCGGTGAGGCCGAAGTCGGTCAAGAGGGCGATGGCGCGCATGTCAGTACACCTTCCTTTTGGAGAAGCCCTGGCCCAGGACGTGGAAGCCGGAGCCCATGATGGTGAACGCGTCGGGGTCGATGTTGTAGATCAACTCCTCCAGGCGTTTCATTTCCAGGTTGTTCAGCATGGTCAGGACCACCTTGCGGTCCTCGCCGCTCCAGCCGCCGCGCGCGTCGAGCACGGTGGCTCCGCGCCCCAGGGTGTGCAGCACCGCCTGCACGATGGCCTCCGGGTGCTGGGATATGACAAGCGCCATGCGCCGCTCGCTGAAGAGCGAGAGGCAGGCGTCGGCCACCCAGCTGACCAGGAAGTTCATGGCCACGGAATACAGCACGGCCTCGATCTTCAAAAAGGCCAGGCCCAGGGCGAAGACGATGAGGTTGAAGAAGAACTCGAAGCGCCCGATGGGCATGCTGTAGCGCTCGCGCACGATGACGGCCAGGATGTCCGCGCCGCCGGTGGACCCCAGCGACCGCAGCGCCACGCCGATGCCCGCGCCCAGGCTCACGCCGCAGGCGATGACCGCGAGCCACGGGTCCACCACGGGCAGCACGTAGGTGATGCGGTCGATGAACAGGCTGGTGGCGGCCATGCCGAACAGGCTGTAGAGCACGAAGCGGCGGCTCACCAGCTTGAGTCCCAGCAGCATGATGGGCACGTTGAGCAGGAAATACCAGATGCCGGGGTCCAGCGCCGGGAGCAGGTAATAGCACAGAAGCGCGAGGCCAGAGACCCCGCCGGTCAAGAGCCCGTGCGGCACGGCGACGGACTTCACGGCGAAGGCCACCAGGAGTGACCCCGCCGTGAGCAGCAGCAGGTTCCAGGGCACGGTGAAGAAGAAGCCCCGGAGGCTGGCGCGCGGGCTCAAGGCGTTTTCGTTCGTCATGGGCAGCACTGTAGAGGATTCACCCGCGCAGGGAAAGGGCTGCCCTGTTTGGGGGGCAATTCCATCTGGAGCCGCCGGGGGGTGGCGGTTCAAGAGGCGGCAGCGCTGGGAGCCCAGCTACATGGAGTGGAGCATGCGCGACACGCTCAGGCACTCGGAGTGGTAGGAGCACTCGCCCTGGTCGCAGTAGCCTTCCCCGGCCCTGCCGAAGCAGTCGAAATGGCCCTCGTTGCGCTGAGACAGGCGCACGGCCTCGACCCTGGCCAGCATGGCCTCCCGGCTGTTTTTCTTCTTCGCCGGAGCCTTGGCCTTTGCGGGAGTCTTCGCGACGGTTTTGGCCGGAACCTTGGCCACCGCCATTGTCGTGGCCTTTGCCGGAACCTTGGCCTTGGGGGCCGTCTTTGTTGAAGTCTTTCCTGTCGACGCCTTCATCATACTCATGGCTGACCTCCTTGAAATGGTGCATGGTACCTTGGCGATGGCGGAAATCACAAATTGCATAATAGGTCTTTGCCAAAGCAGCGCAAGCAAAATGTGCATCCAGTGCCAAAAATACGCATCCGGTGGCCGCCTTGCAAATTCGCGCCGATTTCACTAGACCTGTGGCACCAATCAACCCATCTGGAGCAGACCATGAACGTGCTTGTTGTGGGCTCCGGCGGCAGGGAACACGCCCTGTGCTGGAAGCTCAATGATTCCGCAAAAGTGGACCGCGTGTTCGCCGCGCCCGGCAACGGCGGCACCGCGCGGGAGGCCACCAACGTGGCCGTGAAGGACGACGACATCGACGGGCTCATCAAGCTGGCCAAGGCCGAAAAGGTCGGGCTGGTGGTGGTGGGGCCGGAGGCCCCGCTGGTCAAGGGCCTGGCCGACGCACTGGCCGCTGAGGGCATCCCCTGCTTCGGCCCCAGCGCCTACGCCGCCCAGCTTGAGGGCAGCAAGGCCTTCGCCAAGAACGTCATGCGCGCCGCCGGCGTGCCCACCGCCGCCTTCGGCGTGTTCGACGACGCCGAGGCCGCCCGGGCCTACGTGCGCGAGAAGGGCGCCCCGCTGGTGGTCAAGGCCGACGGCCTAGCGGCCGGAAAGGGCGTGGTGGTGGCCAGGACCGTCGAGGAGGCGCTTGGCGCCATCGACGACATGATGGTGGCGAAAAGTTTCGGCGCCGCGGGCGCCCGCGTGGTGGTGGAGGACGCCCTCGTCGGAGAGGAGGCGAGCTTCCTGGCCTTTTGCGATGGCGAGAACTACGCGCTTCTGCCCTCGGCCCAGGACCACAAGGCCGTGGGCGAGGGCGACACCGGCCCCAACACCGGCGGCATGGGCGCGTACAGCCCGGCCCCGGTGCTGCCCGAGGCCAAATACGCCGAGACCGCCGAGCTGTGCATCCGGCCCATTCTGCGCCACCTGGCCGCCGCGGGCCACCCCTTCAAGGGCGTGCTCTACGCCGGGCTCATGTTCACCAAGGACGGGCCCATGGTGCTGGAGTACAACGTGCGCTTCGGCGATCCCGAGTGCCAGCCGCTCCTGATGCGCCTGGACTCGGACCTGGTGGACATCATGTTCGCCTGCGCCGGGGGCAGCCTCAAGCCGGACATGGTTCGCGTCCGGCCGGAGACGGCCCTCTGCGTGGTGGTGGCCGCGCCGGGCTACCCCGGCAGCTACCCCAAGGGCATGGCCATTTCCGGGCTCGACGAAGCCGACAAGCTGCCCGGCGTGAAGGTTTTCCAGGCGGGCACCAAGGTGGACGGAGGCAAGACCGTCACCAGCGGCGGACGCGTGCTCGGCGTCACGGCCCTGGGGGCGACGCTGTCCGAGGCCAAGGCCAAGGCCTACGAGGCCGTCGCCAAGGTCGGTTTCGAGGGCTGTTATTTCCGCCGCGACATCGGCGACAAAGGCATCAATCGCACAAAGTAGCAAGGAGACGACACATGGCCAAGGTCGCCGTGTTCATGGGCAGCGCGTCCGATGAGGACCTGATGAAGCCCTGCGCCGAGATTCTGCACAAGCTCGGCATCGAGTATGTTTTCACCGTGTCGAGCGCGCACCGCACCCCGGAGCGCACGGAAGCCCTGGTCACCGAGCTTGAGGCCGGGGGCTGCCAGGTGTTCATCTGCGCGGCGGGCATGGCCGCGCACCTAGCCGGAGCAGTGGCCGCCCGCACCACCAAGCCCGTGCTCGGCGTGCCGCTTGCCGCCTCGCCGCTGGGCGGCATGGACGCGCTGCTGGCCACGGTGCAGATGCCGCCGGGCTTCCCCGTGGGCACCGTGGCGCTCGACAAGGCCGGGGCGCGCAACGCCGCCTGGCTGGCCGCCCAGATCCTGGCCCTGTCCGACCCCGCCCTGGCCGAGCGCCTGAAGGCTGAGCGGGCCGGGTTCATCGCCGCCGTGGAAAAGGCAGCGGCCAAGGTGGAGGCAGCCGATGCCGAACGCCGGGCCAAGTAGCCCCCCGGCTGGGGGCGAGGGCGCCGGGGGCCACCTCTCGGACACCAGGGGGCGCAGCGTCAGCTACCTGCGCCTCTCCGTCACCGACCGCTGCAACCTGCGCTGTCTCTACTGCGACAGCCGCATGCGCCAGTGGCTCAAGCACGATGAGGTGCTGCGCTACGAGGAGTTCCTGGACCTCATGGGCCTGGGCGTGCGCCTGGGCATCGGCAAGGTGCGCCTCACCGGCGGCGAGCCTTTTGCCCGCAAGGGCTTCATGGAGTTCCTGGAGGCCGCGCGCGAGCGCTTTCCCACGCTTGACCTGCGCCTGACCAGCAACGCCACGCTCATCGCGCCCTTCGCCACGCGCCTTGCCGCCGCTGGCGTCGCGCGCATCAACATCTCGCTTGACACGCTCAATCCCGCCACCTTCGCCCGGGTCACCGGGCAGGACCTCTACGCCGAGGTGCGCCGCGGCATCGACGCCTGCCTGGCCGCGGGCATCCGCGTGAAGCTGAACGCCGTGGCCATGCGCGGGGTCAACGACGGCGAACTGGCCGGATTCCTCGGCCTGGCGCGGGAGCTGCCCATCGACGTGCGCTTCATCGAATACATGCCCATGGGCGGCAGCGAGTGGAAGCCGGAGCAGGTCTGGCGCGCCACGGACATCCTGGCCGAGGCCAAGACCCTGGCCGGGCTGACCCCCGTGACGCGCGGCGGCGGCGATTCCGGTCCGGCGCAGATGTTCGCCATCGAGGGCGGGGCCGGGCGCTTCGGGCTCATCACGCCGCTCTCCAACCACTTCTGCGGGTCCTGCAACCGCCTGCGGATCACCAGCGGGGGCGTGCTGCGCACCTGCCTGTTCTCCGACAGGGTCTACCGCCTGCGCGGAGCCCTGCGCCACCCGAAGCTCGGCCTGGGGCACGTGGAGCGCATCCTGCGCCTGGCCAGCCAGGTCAAGCCCCTGGGGTTCGAGCTTCTGGCGGCGCGCCGGGCCGGGCAGGGGGTCTGCGGCACGGCCATGTCGGCCATCGGCGGCTGAAAACACGAGGCCACCCTTGCCAGCGGAAGGGGCATGCTTACATGTGTCCAATGGCAAGAATCTATCGCTCCTATAGCCTGGTGCAGAGGCTCCGGCTCATCCTCTGGGCCATGTTCCTGGTGCCGCTGCTGGTGGGCCTGGCCTTTTTCCTGCTGTACTCCAGCCAGGCCCTGCACCAGGAGACCCAGCGGGACCTGAAGGCCACGCTGGCCCTGCAGCAGCAGTTCATTGAATACTGGGTGAAGGAGCGCGCGAAGGACGTGGGCTATCTTGCGGCCGACCCCCGCGTGCTGCTCCTGCCCCCAGACAGCCTGCGCGACATGCTCACGGGCATGCTGGCCGCCACACCCGCCTTTGACGACCTGGTCTACGTGGGCGAAAATGGACGCACCAAAGCCGACCCCAAGCACCCCACCGGGGTGGACGTGTCGGACCGCGAGTATTTCCTGGCGGCCAAAAGGGGCCAGGGGTCCATCTCGAACGTCATCACCAGCCGCACCACCGGCGCCAAGATCATCGTGGTCGCCTCGCCGGTGATGGATTCCCGGGGCCAGTTCAAGGGGCTGGTCTTCGGATCCGTGCGCCTGGACACCCTGCTCGGCCTGCTGCAGGCCATGTACTCCGCCACCACCAGCCGCACGTTCCTCCTCGACGCCAAGGGGACCCTCCTGAGTCCGGCCAGCAACCCGGCCAAGCCCGACGCGCGCCCCCTGCGCAGCCTGCACGGCGGCGACGTGATCTACGACAGCGCCAAGGCCGGGACGCTGCCCTCCGGCATCTACCGCAACCGCGACGACGAGCGCGTGGTGGGCGTCTACCGCTGGATCCTGGACAACCGCTGGCTGCTGGTGGCCGAGAAGCCCGAGAGCGAGATCATGCGGCTGCACGCGGGCATTTTGGGCTTCCCGCTGCTGGGCGCGGCGCTGCTGTTCCTGGGCTTCGGCCCGGTGGCGCTCAGGCTGGCGCGCTCGCTCGAAGGCCCGGTGCGCCGCCTGGAGGAGCACTCCCGCAAGATCGAGGGCGGCGACTTCGACGTGCAGTGCGACCCGGAGCCGCACCTGGGCGACCCCGTGGAGATCAAGCGCCTCAATGTCGCCTATTGCCTCATGGTGGAGCGCGTGCGCGATACGCTGGACGCCCTGCGCCAGGCCAGCCTCACGGACCATCTGACCGGCTCGGCCAACCGCAAGCTCCTGTTTCAGGAAGGCCCGCGCCTCATCGACGCGGCCCTGCGGGCGGACATGCCGGTGAGCCTGCTCATGCTCGACCTTGACCACTTCAAGAGCGTCAACGACACCTACGGCCACGCGGCGGGCGATGCCGTGCTCGCGGCCTTTGCCGACCTGCTGGAGCACAAGGTGCGCCAGTCCGACATCTTCGCCAGGGTGGGCGGGGAGGAGTTTGCGGTGCTCGCGCCCAACGCGGGGAGCGAGGCCGTCTGCGAGCTGGCCGAGCGCATTCGGGCGGCCGTGGCCGAGCTGCCGGTGCCGGTGCCGACCTCGACCGGGGAGACCACGCTTTCGATTACCGTCAGCATCGGCGCGGCGACCTTGAGCCTGGAGCCCGGGGGGGAGCATCCGCACCTGCGCAACACGCTGGAGTCGCTCATGGCGGCGGCGGATGACGCGCTGTACCAGGCCAAGAAAAACGGCCGGAACAGGGTCGAGTCGCTTGCTCTGCTCCCTGCTCCGGCGCGTGGTTGATGTGAACGGCGGGTGATCGGTTGACGTGAGCTGTGGGCTTGACCAGTGGACGGCTGGGAGCGGGCGTTCTCAGTTGACGGGGGCGCCCTGTGCGCGGGCGCGGCCTTCCGGGTTTCTGCGCAGGCGCACCACCTGGGTGCTGAAGCTGCTCTGGCCCGGCATGCACGAAGGGCAGCCGTCGGAAACGATCATGCACTTTTCGTCCAGCGTTCCGGAATCAATTCCCGCCCAGGCCAGGATGTTCGTGGTGTCTCCCGGACTCCAAAGCACGGGTTGGCCGCAGCGCGCGCATTCCACGTAGAGCAGTTCGGGGTCGAAGCGCTTGGTGTCCATGTCGACCTCCCTGATGTCGTTGGTCCCTCTCCTCTGGCCTGCTTATCTCCTCCAAGTCAAACATAAGCTTCTTGGGATAATTCGCAACCCCATTTCCGAGGTGGGCCCCCGGCAAGTGGGGCGAGCATTCATTTCTGCGTATTTGCGTATATCTTCGTAAATATTATGTCGGATTGTAACTTTACATCTGCAAGCCGATTTCGTAATTAAAACACAGAGTCCGCCTCTGACCGCAAGCAGTGCCGTGCGGGCGGAAGCTGGAGAATTCCCCCCTAGGAGGCCGTAATGGATGATTTTTTGAAGGAAGCGCTCGATATCGTCAAAGCCCAGGCCACTGTGCGCACCATGACGGAGGACGAGATCCTCTCCATGGTGAAGGGCCTACAGAGTGGCATCCGGAAGATTGGCGCGGCCACCGGAGGAGACGAGGACGAGGCCGCCGCCGCCCCGCTCTCGGACCCCAAGAAGGCCATCCGCGAGAAGAGCATCGTTTGTCTTGAGAGCGGCAAGAGCTTCAAGGTGCTGACCAAGCGTCACCTGGCGAAGTTCGGGCTGACCCCGGACGAGTACCGCGCCAAGTGGGGCTACGCCAAGAAGACCCCGCTGGTGTGCAAGGAGCTGCAGCGCCAGCGCCGCAACAAGATGAAGGACATGAAGCTCTGGGAAAAGCGCATCAAGAAATAGCGCGCGAGTGCCGAGCGAAGCGAAAGGGGGCCTGTCGGCCCCCTTTTCTTTTGCCCTGGCGGGGGGCCTAGCGCTTGCCCCGGCGTTGCAGCCAGGCGCGCAGGAAGATGGCGAAGAGGTTCATGCCCAGCACGAGGCCTATGAGCACCAGCGCCGTGCCGTACTGGATGGGCCGGGTCTTCTCGATCTCCGTGCCCGCCGTGGCCAGCACGTAGATGTGGTAGGGCAGGGCCATGACGTCGGAGAACATCGAGCTGGGCATCTTGGGCGTGTAGAACACCGCCGCCGTGAACATGATGGCCGCGGTTTCGCCCGCGGCGCGGCTGATGCCGAGGATAGAGCCGGTGAGGATGCCCGGCAGCGCGCTTGGCAGCACCACGCGCCAGATGGTCTGCCACTTGGTGCCGCCAAGGGCCAGGGAGGCCTCGCGATAGGTGGCCGGAACGCTCTTCAGCGCCTCCTCCGTGGTGCCGATGATCACCGGCAGGCACAGCACGCCGAGCGTCAGCCAGCCCGCCAGGAGCGACACGCCAAGGTCGAGCACCGTGACGAACAGCCCCAGGCCGAACAGGCCGAACACCACCGAGGGCACGCCCGCCAGGTTGTTCACCCCCAGGCGGATGATGCGCATGAGCCTGCCCGGCTGGGCGTACTCGTGCAGGTAGATGGCGCTGGCCACGCCCAGCGGCAGGGCCACGGCCATGGCCCCCAGCGACAGCAGCACCGTGCCCACGATGCACGGCCAGATGCCGCCCTCGGTCATGTTGTTGCGCGGGACTTCAGTCAGAAAGCTCCAGGAGATGGACGACAGCCCGTTGACCAGCAAAAAGCCGATGATGACGGCCAGCGCCGCGGCCACGGTGAGGATGGCCCCGCGCAGCAGCATGAAGGCCAGCCACTGCTTGGTCTTGCGCACGCGGTCGCGGCCCGTGGTGACGGACAGGGAACGGCGCGGGGGCGTGGGCAGGGAGAGGGTCGCGTCAACGTTCATGTTTCGCCTCGCTTTACAGGCTGGCCGAGCCGGTCTGCTGGTGCTTGTGGGAGATGTAGTCCGCCAGGATGTTGAAGCTGAGCGTCACCAGGAAGAGCACCATGGCCGTGGCGAAGAGCGCGTGGTAGTGGTGGCCGCGAAACGGCGCCTCGGCCATTTCCGCCGCGATGCTCGCGGGCATGGGCCGCACCGGGCTCCACAGCGAGTCCGGGATCACCGCCGCGCCGCCCGCCACCATGAGCACCACCATGGTCTCGCCGATGGCCCGGCTCATGCCCAGGATCACCGCCGTGCCGATGCCGGAGAGCGAGGCCGGGATGGTGACGCGCAGAAGCGTTTCCAGGTGCGTGGCGCCCAGGGCGAAGCTGGCTTCCTTGAGGTCGCGCGGGACGGCGTAGATGGCGTCCTCGCTGACGCTGGCGATGGTGGGCACGCTCATGAAGGCCAGCATGAGCGCGGCGTTGGCCAGGTTCAGGCCCACGGGGATGTCGAAATAGTCCTGGAGGAACGGGGCCATGACCACCATGCCGAAGAAGCCGATGACCACCGAGGGCAGGCTCGCCAGCATCTCCACGACGGGCTTGACCACGGCGCGCACGCGGGGGCTGGCGATCTCGGCCAGGTACACGGCGGTCATGACGCCAAGGGGGATGGCCACCAGCGACGACAGGGCCGTCACCGAGGCGCTGGCGGCGATGAGCGGCAGGATGCCGTAGGCGGGGTTGGCCTCGTCCGTGGGGTACCAGTCCATGCCCGTCAGAAAGTCCTTCACGCTGACGAAGCCGAAGGCGGGCAGGCCCTCCATGAACAGGAAGACCATGATGAGCGCCAGCACTGCCAGCGAGGTCACGGCCGTGGCCATGAAGGCCCGTTTGATGAGGATTTCCCTGGTGCTGCGGCGCATGCGCGTCACTCCTGTGCTCTTGCGGTTCAACCCCTCCACCCAAGTCCGCGCGGGCCGGACTGGGTGGAGGGGTTCCAAGGGAGGAAGGCCGAAACTGTCTTGGCGCGGGGAAGACGCCTACTTCTTGCCCTTCTTGGCCGTCTTGCTGGACTTCAGGGGCACGTACTCCACCTGGGCCACGATCTTCTGGCCGGCGTCGGACAGGATGAAGTTCACGAGCCTGGCCACGTCTCCGGCGGGCTCGCCGTTGGAGTAGAGGTACAGCCCGCGCGAGATGGGGTAGGTGCCGTTCAGGGTGTTCTCCACGCTGCCCATGACGCCCTCGACGGTGAGGTCCTTCAGGCCGGGAGCCTTGGCGTAGGCCAGGCCCACGTAGCCGATGGCGTACTTGTTCTTGGCCACGGTCTGGGCCACGGCGCCGTTACTGGCCTGCATCAGGGCGCGGGCGAAAACGCGCTCCTTCTTCATAACGTGGTCGCCCCAGTACTCGAAGGTGCCGGAGGAGGAGTCGCGGGAGACGACGACGATCTGGCCGGGGGCGCCGCCCAAATCTTTCCAGTCCTTGACCTTGCCGGTGTAGATGTCCTTCAGCTGGGCCATGGTGATGTTCTTGACCGGGTTGGCGGCGTTGACCACCGGGATGATGCAGTCATAGGCGACCACGATCTGCTTGGGGCGCACGCCCTTGGCCTCGGCCTGCTTGATTTCGGATTCCTTCATCTCGCGGCTCATCATGGCCAGCGGGGAGCTGCCGTCGATGAGGGCCTTGGCGCCGTCGCCGGAGCCGGAGGCGGAGATGGACACGCTGACGTCCTTGTTCTTGGCCATGAAGGCCTCGACGGCCTTCTGCATGATGGGCTGGACCGTGGTGGAGCCCTTGACCGGGAGATCGCCGGCGAAGGAGACGGCGGCCAGGCCGAGCACGGCCAGGGCGCTGAGGGCTGCGGAAAGAAGACGTTTCATGGATGAACCTCCGAAAGGGTTGATGTTCACGTTTGTACGAGGCATGATCTACCCACGCCGTGTGACGGTTGTGTGACGGCCGGGAGAAAGGTGGGTGACGCGAAAGGCGCAAGCCGTCAGGCCGAGATTCCGGCATGATCCGTGATAGGACACCTGTGCGTGGTGCGCAAGCGGCAATTTTGACCGCCGCCAAATTCGCGCGCCGCCTCAAGGGGATTTCCATGCAGGTCGACTATGCCATCATCGGGGCCGGTCCAACGGGCCTGGGGGCCGCGCGCAGGCTGGCGGAGCTTGGCGCGCAAAACTTCGTGGTGCTGGAAAAAAATGCCCACCCCGGCGGCCTGGCCGCCAGCTTCAAGGATCCCCAGGGCTACACCTGGGACATCGGCGGGCACGTGGTGTTCTCGCACTACGAGTATTTCGACAAGCTGCTCGACGAGCTGCTCGGCGCGGACCAGCTGCGGCATGAGCGCCGGGCCTACATCCGCGCGCGCGGGGCCTGGGTGCCCTATCCCTTCCAGAACAACATCCGCCACCTGCCCAAGCCCGTCCGCTGGGAGTGCGTGTGCGGGCTGCTGCCCGGCAAGCGCCCGGAGGCCCAGCCCAGGAACTTTCACGAGTGGATCCACTGCGTGTTCGGCGAGGGCATCGGCAACGTGTTCTTGTGGCCCTACAACTACAAGGTCTGGGCCATCCCGCCCGAGCGCATGTCGGCCTCCTGGGTGGGCGAGCGCGTCAGCATCGTGGGCCTGGAGGGCGTGCTCAAGAACATCATCCTGGAGCTCGACGAAGTGGGCTGGGGGCCGAACAACGCCTTCGCGTTCCCCTCGCAGGGCGGCACCGGCGAGATCTTCCGGCGCATGGCGGCCAAGCTCTCCGGCCGCATCCGCTACGGCGACCCCGTGGCCTCCATCGACGCGGCGAACAAGACCCTGACCACTGCCTCGGGCGAGAAGATCGTCTACGGCGCGCTGCTGAACACCGGCCCGCTGGACCTGCTGATTCGCAATCAGCTGCTGACCCCGCCGGACGACTGCGTGGAGGCCGCCGGGCTCTTGAAGCACAACGGGGTGTTTGTGGCGGGCGTGGGCGTGGGCGAGCGGCCCCTGCACGAGGGCAAACGCGACAAGCGCTGCTGGATGTACTTCCCGGAGGACGACTGCCCGTTCTACCGCGTGACGAATTTTCACAACTACGCGCCCGCGAATGTCCCGGACTCCGACGAGCGCAAGGCCGCGTTCCTGTGCGAGACCAGCTTCTCCGAGCACAAGCGGGAGGACCTCGCCACGCTCATGGGGCGCACCATCGACGGCCTGGGCAACGTGGAGCTTCTGCCAGCCTCGGCCAAGGGCAGGATCGAGAGCCGGTTCGAGCTCTCGGTGGACTACGGCTACCCGGTGCCCTGCCTGGAGCGCGACCTGGCCCTGCGCACGCTCCAGCCCTGGCTTGAGGCCAGGGACATTTACTCCCGCGGGCGTTTTGGCGGCTGGAAGTACGAAGTTGGTAACATGGACCACAGCGTCATGCAGGGCGTGGAATGGGCCGAGCGCATGATGCTCCAACAACCGGAGAAGACCTACACGTGGAAGTGAACGCCGCCGACCGCATCCTGTTCGAGAACCGCCGCGAGCGCCTCAAGGCGCTGTTGACCGCCGAGGGCGTGCCTGCCCTGCTGGTGAGCTATCCCGCCAACCGCTTCTACCTCTCCGGGTTCGAGCTGCACGACTCCCAGTGCAACGAGTCCGTGGGCTGGCTGGTGGTCATCGCCAGCGGCCGCGACGCCCTGTTCACCGACGCGCGCTTCACCGACGCGGCCTTGCGCCTGTGGCCCGGCGAAGACCTGTGCATCTACAGCGCGGGCAAGCACGCGATGATGGCCGAGTTCCTCAAGGGGCGCGGCGTCACCAGCCTGGGCTACGATCCCAAGGCCGTCAGCGTGTACGACCACGACGCCCTGCGCGAACATTTCGAGCTGGCCCCGGCTGGCGGGCTGGTGGAGCGCCTGCGGTTCATCAAGGAGCCCGGCGAGGTCGAGCTGCTGCGCGCGGCCTGCGGGCTGAACCACCGCATCATGCGGGCCTTGCCCGACGTGCTCCAGCCCGGCGTCACCGAGATCGAGGCGGCCTGGGCCATCGAGCGCATGTTTCGCGAGGCCGGGGCCGAGGGCATGAGCTTCCCGTCCATCGTGGGCGTGGACAGAAACGCAGCCCTGCCCCACGCCATCCCGGGCGAAACCAAGATCACCAGGGACTGCCTGGTGCTGGTGGACACCGGCTGCCGCCTGAACGGCTACTGCTCGGACCAGACGCGCACCTTCTGGGTGGGCCGCGAGCCCGGCGAACGCTTCCAGGAGACCAAGCGCCTGGTCGTCAACGCGCAGAAGGCGGCCATGGAGGTCATCAAGCCCGGCGCGATGATCGCCGAGGCCTATCACGCCGCGCGCAGAGTCTTCGAGGACGCGGGCGTGGCCGAGCTGTTCACGCACTCCCTGGGCCACGGCATCGGCCTGGAGACCCACGAAGGACCGAGCCTGGGCCCCCGCACCGAGGGCGAGTTCAAGCCCGGCATGGTGGTCACGGTGGAGCCCGGCCTGTACGACGCGGCCTGGGGCGGCGTGCGCTGGGAGTACATGGTGGTGGTGACCGAGGAGGGCTGCAAGGCCCTGTAGGGACGTGGGCAGGCAGAGGTGATGCAACACCCTGGCGGTGCCGCTTGCCCGTGAAGCCCCGAAGGGGGCCGCCCCTTTCCTCGCCAGGGAAACAAAATTCATCTTTTGGAAACAGGCCCAAGAAGGGAGAGTCTGCAAGGCCCGCGCGCCCGCCGGGAAACGCGGCCCGGCCTGCGTCGACGGCTGCGCAAAGCTCTGCTATCATCAATGCCGCGCCAGAAGAACACGCGCAGCCCCCGCTGCGGCAACATACTGTAATCACACCAAGGATTTTGCATGACCACCGACCATCGCTTTGGCCACGTGGCCCTCATGGGGCCGCCCAACGCCGGCAAGAGCACGCTCTTGAACAACATCCTGGGGCAGAAGCTGGCCATCGTGTCGCCCAAGCCGCAGACCACGAGAAACGCCATCAGCGGCATCCTGACCAACGACGCGGCCCAGGTGGTGTTCCTCGACACCCCGGGCGTGCACCGCATGGCCGGGCGCATGAACCGCCTGCTGCTGGAGGCCGCCTGGGGCGCCCTGCACCAGGCCGACGCCGTGGTGCTCATCCTCGACGCCGAACTCTACACCAAGAAGCCGCACCTCTTTGACCGCGAGATCAAGCCCCTGGCCGATCCCGTGCAGCGCGTGCAGCGCCCGCTGTTCATCGCCGTGAACAAGACCGACCGCGTGCGCCCCAAGGAGAAGCTGCTGCCCTTCCTCATGCGCGTGGGCCAGAGCTTCCCCGGCGCGGAGATCTTCCCGCTGTCCGCGGCCACGGGCGACGGCGTGGACACCCTGCTCTCCGAGCTCATCAAGGTCCTGCCCGCGGGCGAGGCCCTGTACCCCGAGGACCAGCTCTCCACCGCCTCCCTGCGCTTCCTGGCGGCGGAGACCATCCGCGAGAAGCTGTTCCTGGAGCTGGAGCAGGAGCTGCCGTACAACACCATCGTGGAGATCGAGCAGTGGGAGGAGCCGGAGGAAGGCCCCGTGCGCATCAACGCCGCCATCCACGTGGCCCGGGCCGGGCACAAGGGCATGGTCATCGGCAAGGGCGGCCAGCTTCTGAAGAAGATCGGCACGGCGGCGCGCATCGAGCTGGAAGTGATGCTGGAGCGCCAGGTGCACCTGGAGCTCTGGGTGCGCGTGCGCGAGGACTGGACCGAGGACACCTCGTTCCTGCGCGAGATGGGCCTGGGCGAGTAGAAGAGGAAGAATTTTCGGGGGGATGATTCCCCCCAGCCCCCCTCGTTTGGCGGCGGAGTGCGGGGTGGGGACCGCCTCGCACTCCGCCGCGAACAAATGGGGTGTCCAGAGGGCCTCAGGCCCTTTGGCGGGGTCCAGGGGCGGAGCCCCAGGCCACCGTAGGCACACAGGACAACCGACATGACACGAAAGAAGCTTCTGTACCTGGCGCTGGCGCTGCTCTTGGCGGCTGGCGGCGCGTACTACTACAAGAAGGGCCGCTCCACGGGCGCCACCAGGGTGCTGGCCACGACCGTGGTGGCGCGTGGCGACGTGCGCCGCGTGCTGGAGGCCACGGGCATCATCAAGGCCCAGGTGGGCGCCAGCGTCAAGATCGGCGCGCGGGCCACGGGCACCATCTCGCGCATCTACGTGCGCGTGGGCGACCCGGTGAAGAAGGGCCAGGTGGTGGCCGAGATCGACGCGCGCGAGCTTCAGGCCCAGCGCCAGGAGGCCGCCGCCCGCCTGCGCCTGGCCGAGGCCAAGGCCGAGTTCGCCGCCAAGACCCTGCCGCGCAACGAGGCCCTGACCACCCAGGGCATGCAGGCCCAGAGCATCCTCGACGAGACCCGCCAGAACTACAAGGTCGCCCGGGCCGACGCCGCCGCCGCGCGCGCCGCCCTGGCCACGCTTGATGTGCGCATCTCCTACACCCGCATCGTCAGCCCCATCGACGGCGTGGTCTCCCAGGTCACGGCCCAGGAGGGCGAGACCATCGTGGCGGGCCTGCAGGTGGCCAACCTCGTCACCGTGCTCGACCCCGCGCGGCTGGAGATGTGGATCTACGTGGACGAGACCGACGTGGGCCGCGTGAAGACCGGCCTGCCCGTGGAGTTCCGCGTGGACTCCCAGCCGGACAAGACCTTCAGCGGCAGGCTCGACCGCGTGTACCCCGAGCCCGAGATCCGCGACAACATCGTCTACTACAAGGCGCTGGTCACCGTGGACCGCGAGCAGGCCCTGCTGCTGCGGCCCGAGATGACCACCCAGTGCAGCGTGGTGGTGGACACCCGCCAAAACGTGCTCACCGTGCCCAACCAGGCCCTCAAGTGGGTGGGCGGCACCCAGACCGTGTTCGTGGTGGACAAGGCCGCGCCCGGTGGCGTGCGCCCGGTGGCGGCCAAGCTCGGCCTGCCCGGCCTGGACAAGAGCGAGGTGCTGGAGGGCCTGAATGAGGGCGACGAGGTGGCCACGCAGATCGTGCTCTCCGGCCAGGAGAAGCCCGCCGAGGCCGCTCCCGGCGTGGGCCAGGGCGCCAAGCCAAAGCCCGCCAAGGCCTCCAAGAAGGGCGGATGAGCGTGTCCGGCGAAAGCGTCATCGAGCTCTCCGGCATCCGCAAGGTGTTCCGGCAGGTGCTGGCCCCGCAGGAGCGCCAGGGCGTCATGGCCCGGCTGTTCTCGCGCGGGAAGCCCCAGCCCGCGCCGCAGCCCGGAGTGGGGGCGAACGGCCTTGCCAACGGGGCTGACGTGGTCGAAGGGGGCGTCGAGGTCCTCTCGGACATCAACCTGACCATCCGGCGCGGCGAGTTCGTTGCGCTGCAGGGCACGTCGGGCTCGGGCAAGAGCACGCTGCTGCACCTGCTCGGCCTGCTCGACCAGCCCACCGCCGGGACGTACCGGCTCCTCGGGCGCGACGTGTCCGGCCTGGCCGACGAGGAACTCTCGCACCTGCGCAACACCACGCTGGGCTTCGTGTTCCAGAGCTTCTACCTGGTGCCCTACGCCACGGCCCTGGAGAACGTGCTGCTGCCGGGCATGTATTCCGGCGCGCCGCCCGCGGCCCTGCGCGAACGGGCGCTCTCGCTGCTGGACCGCGTGGGCCTGGCCGACCGCGTGCACTTCAAGCCCGCCAACCTCTCCGGCGGGCAGCAGCAGCGCGTGGCCATGGCCCGGGCGCTGCTGAACGAGCCCGAGCTGATCCTGGCCGACGAGCCCACGGGCCAGCTGGATACCGCCACCAGCCAGGAGATCATGCGCCTGTTCGCCCAGGTCAACGAGAGCGGCACCAGCATCGTGCTCGTGACACACGACGAGGCCGTGGCCCGCAAGGCCCAGCGCATCATCCGCCTGGCCGATGGGCGCATTGTCAGCGACGAACCCGCCCACAACGAGCCCGCCCACGATGAGACTGGTCCCGGCGAAGCCGACGCCTAGCCGCCCGGACATGGCCGCCCGCTTCGCCCATCCCGAGCCTTCGCGCCAGCCCCGGCCGCCAGTCTTTCCCGTGTTCCTGCCCCAGGCCGGCTGCCCCGGCTGCTGCCTCTACTGCAACCAGCCCGCCCAGACCGGCCAGGCGCTCCTTTCCGCGACGGACGCCCCGCTTTCCGACGTGCTGGCCCGCGCCCGCGCCGATGTTTTGGCCCGGCCCGAGGCCGCAGGCCCGGTGGAGCTGGCCTTTTACGGCGGCACCTTCACGGCCCTGCCCGCGCCCTGGCCGGAGCGCTTCCTCGACCTCGCGGCGGAGCTGCGGGCCTTGGGACGCGTGTGCCGGGTGCGCTGCTCCACGCGGCCCGACGCCGTGACCCCGGCCTTGCTGGCCGACCTGCGCGCGCGCGGGCTCGACCTTGTGGAGCTGGGGGTGCAGAGCTTTCAGGACGCGGCGCTTGCGGCCTCCCGCCGGGGCTACGACGGGGCCACGGCCCTTGGCGCCTGCCGGATGGTGGCGGAGGCGGGCTTCAGCCTGGGCGTCCAGCTCCTGCCGGGCCTGCCGGGCATGTCCGGGCCGGAGGGGGTGGAGGACTTCGCCCGCGATGTGGCCGCGGTGGCGGGCCTCGCGCCGGGGGGCGCGCCCGAGCTTGTGCGGCTGTACCCCTGCCTGGTGCTGGAGGGCACGGGCCTGGCCGAGCTTTGGCGCGCCGGGGCGTATGCGCCCTGGGAACTCCCGGCCACCGTCGACGCCCTGGCGAGGGCGCTCCTCACGCTCTGGGGGGCGGGAGTGCCAGCGGCGCGCGTGGGCCTGGTCGAGCAGGCGGGCTTGCGCATTCTGGCCGGGCCGAGGCACCCCGCCCTGGGGCAGATGGCCCGCGCCCGCGCGTTGTTCCTGCACGTGAGCGGCCTCCGCGCCACGCTCCCCGCGCCCGCCCGGACGCTCTTCGTCCCGCCGCGCTGGCAGGGCGAGGTGCTGGGCCAGGGCAACGAATTGGCGAAAGACTACGCCGGGCTGGGGCTCAAGGTGGAGCTGTGGGCGGAGGCCGAATTCGGGCTGGGATGAGGGGCCGCGCCGCCAAGGCTTCTTCAGGGAGCAATCCGAGGGGAAACACATCCGCGGGAACTCTTCCGTTGACCGCCCCCACGGCCATGATTTATGGTAGGAGTTGACGGCGGACACCCTTGCGCTTGGAAAGGAGCGGGGGCAGGCCCGCCGCATATCCTTCCGCGCACCGCGCGGCACTTTTTTGGAGGCCCACCGGATGTCCAGCCAGTCGAGCTACGAGTTCTACGGTCCCGACCTGTCTAAAATGCCCCCCCTGCGCGCCCTTGCCGAAACGCTCATCCTCGATCCCCGCGTGCGCCTGGTCAGCGCGGCCGAGGCCTACGAGCTCGCCAAGGCCCAGCACGACGTGGCCGTCACCGACATGCCCGTGTACCCCCCGGCCGCCAAGCGCCTGGGCCTGCCCAAGGGCGCCAAGGTGCTGAACAACTGCCATGGCCGCATCGTGGGCCGTAGCGCCAACGCCAGGCGCTTCTACAACGCCCTCACCCCCACCGAGCAGCAGAAGGTCCTGGGCGACATCCGCGAGGCCATGTTCGACTTCCAGAAGCGTCCGCTCATCAAGGCCCACGCCATCCTCGGCCTGGACAAGGACCTCATGATCCGCGCCACCCTGGTGGCCGGAGAGGACGACGCCGTCAACGTGTTCAACTGGCTGGCCAACTTCACCCCGTACGACGAGCTGGCCAAGGAATACGAGAAGAGCCCCAAGCTGCCCATCCAGGACATCCTCATCATCGGCGACAACCTGTGGAACAACCCCGACCCGTTCTACAACAACCACGGCGGGCCGCAGCTGGCCCTGGTGGACGAGACCGCCAACGTCATCTTCAACCTGGGCATGCGCTACTTCGGCGAGCGCAAGAAGGGCACGCTCACCCTGGCCTGGACCTCGGGCATGCGCCTGGGCATGGCCGCCTGCCACGGCGGCATCAAGGAGATCGACTTCTCCGGCTGCAAGGACAAGGCGGCCAAGGCCGTGGGCAAGCGCTCCATCGCCTTCTTCGGACTTTCCGGCACGGGCAAGAGCTCGCACACCAACAGCGCCGACAACGGCGGCACCCTGCCCGAGGGCTTCAAGAAGGTGGTGCTGCACGACGACGCCTTCCAGATCGACTGCGAGGAGAAGGTCTGCCGCGTGTGGGAGCCCACGCTCTTCGACAAGACCGACTCGCGCCCGCTCGGCTCAGACGACTGGCGCTACATCATTTCGGTCATGAACCACGGGCTCATCGAGGTGGACGGCAAGGTTCTGCCGCTGGGCCAGGACCTGCGCAACTCCAACGGCCGCGCCCTGTTCGACCGCGACCTGCTCGGCGCGTACGTGAACCGCTGCGGCTTCCCGGACATCATCTGCTGGCTCATGAAGGACTCCTGCCTGCCGCCGCTCATGCGCTTCGACGATCCGTCCCTGGCCGTGGCCATGGGCGCGAGCCTCATGACCCGGCGCAACCGGGCCGAGAACGTGCCCGAGGAGGAGTTGCAGAAGCTGGTGTTCATGCCCTACGCCAACCCCTTCCGGGTGTACGAGCTGTGGCGCGACGTGCAGGCCTTCACCAAGGTCTTCCACCAGGGGGCCGTGGGCTACTGCTTCAACTCCAGCGGGTTCTGGAAGTCGTCGGACCTGGACCTGCGGGCCATCCCGCTCAAGACCTCGCTGACGCTGCAGACCGCGCTTCTGCTCGACAAGCTCCAGTGGGAGAAGCTGGACCTGCTGCCCGGCGCGCAGATTCCCACCCGCGCCAGCGTGGAGGCCATCCTGCCCGACTACTACGACGCCTACCACCCGGACAACGTGGAGAACCGCGCGGCGTATATCGCCACCGTGCAGAGCCGCTTCCGCCAGCGCATGATGTTCCTGCAGTCGAGCGACCTGCACGACAAGCCGAGCCTGCTGCTCTCGCTCATCAACTCGCTGCGCGTGAACAACGGCGAAGCCGAGTAGCTTAACGCTCCGATACAAACGGCAACGGGCGGCCTCTCCACAACTGGAGGGGCCGCCCGGTTCGTTTGGTGGCGATGAAGCGCTAGGCGGCGGGCCGCAGCAGCTCCATCCTGTGCGGGAGCTCGTTGTCACCCGCGTCCTCGCCCGCGTCGGCGCGGATGTCGTCGACAATGCCCGCGAGGTTGTGCGCCTGCTGGGCCAGCTCGCTCACGGCCCGGGCGCTTTCCTCCATGACCCGGCTCGTCTCCTCGCTGATGCGCCGCATGTCCTCCACGGACTGGCTCACCTCGCGCCCGGACTGGGCCTGCTCGCGCGCGGACTGGGCGATGCCGCGCACCTCCCCGGCGGCGCGGGAGGCCAGGTCCACGATCTCCGCCAGAGCGCTGGCCGAGGCTCCGGCCTGTTCGGTGGCCTCGTCCACGGCCTTGCCCGCCAGCTCCACCTGCGTGAGGCTGCCGCCGGTCTCCTGCTGGATGCCCCGGATGGCCTCGTCCACCTGCTTGGTGGCGGCCTGGGTCTTCTCGGCCAGCTTGCGGACCTCGTCGGCCACCACGGCGAACCCGCGCCCGGCGTCGCCCGCCCGCGCGGCCTCGATGGCGGCGTTCAGGGCCAGCAGGTTGGTCTGGTCGGCGATGTCGTCAATGACGGAGATGATGCGGCCGATGTCCTCGCTCCTGGCGCGCAGGGCGTCCATGCTCCCGCGCAGGACGGCGGCGCGCTCCTGCACCGCGGCCACGTCGCGGGTCACCAGCTCCACGGCCTCGGCGCCGGTGAGGGCCTTGTCGCGGGCCGCGTCGGCGGTGGTGGCGGCGCTGGCGGCCCCGGCGTCGGTGCCGGAAACGGAGGCGATGAGCCGCTCCATGTCCGTGGCCGTGCGGATGGACAGGCGCGACTGCTCCTCGGCTCCGCGCGCGCTCTGTTCCACCTGGGCGGCCAGCTGCTGCGAGGCCGAGCCCAGGCGCTCCACCACCTGACCCATGCGCGAGGCCGCCTGGCGCATGCCCTCGCGGCGCGAGAGCTCGGCGCGCAGGCCCGCCTGCCTGGCCTCTTCCACGGCCTGGCGGGCGTGCTCGGCCTCTGCCGCGGCCTCTTGCCCGCGCTCCTCGGCCAGGGCGATCTCCTTCTGCAGCGCCAGCACCATGATCCGCAGGGCGTCGGCCATTTTCCCGATCTCGTCACGGCGCTTGACCGTGAGCTCGGCGGAGAGGTCGCCCGCGGCCACGCGCTCGGCAAAGTCCAGGGTCTTCTTCAGGGGGCGGCTGATGTTGCGCGTCACGTGCAGGCCGAAGCCTGCGGACGTCAGCAGGGCCAGGGCCGAGGCCGCGAGCAGCAGCAGCCGGTCGCGCCTGGCCTGGGGCAGGGCCTGGGCCACAAAGGCGTTCGCCTCGTCGCGCTCCCGGGCCTGCATGGCGTCCAGCGCGGCCTCCACGCGCAGCAGGGACTCCCTGGCTTCGCGCATGGACAGGGCCATGGCGCCCATGCGCATGTCCGAGGCCAAGAACTCCAGCACCTTGTCGTGGCGCTTCAGCCAGGAGTCCCAGGCGTCCTTCAGCTCCAGCCAGGCCGGGTCGCCCGCCACGGGTGCTCCCGCCTGGGGAGCGGCGGTTTGTGCATCGCCAGTATGGGAATCGGGGGTATCTGCGGGGGTGGCGCCCGCCTGGAAGACGGGCTGCGGTTCGGCCTTGGCTTTCGTCTCGGCGCGTGTCTGCGGCAGGGCCTCGTAGGCCGCGAAGGCCGCCCGGGCCAGAGCCCGGTACTTCTCCATGAGCTTGTTCTGGCGGGCTATTTCCGCAGGGTTTTCGGAGGTCTCCTCGATGAGCAGGGTGCGCTCCGCGCGCTGGATGGCGGTTAGGGCATTGCGCAGGGTGGCGAGCGCCTCCAGCGCGGGCATGTGGTGCCTGGCCATTTCGGCCAGGGCGGACTCTGTGCGCAGTAGGCCCAGGTAGCCCCCGGCGGTGATGGCCAGGGTCAGGGCCGAGGCGGCGGCGAGTCCCAGGGCGATTTTGCCCCAGACAGGGATGTTGCGCATGGCGTTGTGCTCCGGGTGGGAGTTTCCGGCGGGTGGTGTCCCGCCTGGAGACTCGGCTTAGCCCGGCGCGCAGGCAAAAGGGTGGCTGGCTGGTGAAAGGTTCGTGACGGCTTGGTGACGGCGGCGGGACTTCGCGCGCTTGCGCCCCTGGGCCGGGGCGAAACAAAGGGCGGCCTCTCCACGGCAGGGGGGGCCGCCCGTCACTGTGCGGGGTAAAGACCGGGGCCGACGCCGGGGTGTGCGCCGGTCCGGGCCGCTCGAGGCTTACGCGCTCAGGGTGGTGCCGATGCTGGTGCCCATGGCCAGGGTGGCCACCAGGCACATGCCGCGTTTCAGGGCCACGGAGAAGGCGTCGTCCTTGCTGCAGCATTTCTCATCGATGGTCACGATGTCGATGGCGCTGCCAGGATGGTGTTTCCGGGCCGACAGCTCGGGGACATAGGTGCCGTCGCTGTTGAGGTAGGCATATGGCCGCAGCTCCCATCCGTTGTGCAGTTCAACCTTGCCGGTGTACATTCTCTTGCGTTGCGTGTTCATGGTAGCCCCCCGAAATTAAGTCGTTTCTTTTGCTCAACAGAGAAATATATACAGACTTTTCTAGG